>DATCDN010000118.1:0-65202 GCA_036510675.1 Allostellaceae bacterium | reverse complement strand
TTCGGCGGCTCCGGTTTCGGCGCGGGTGGCAGGGGTGGCGGCTTCGGCGGCTCGCGCACCAGCGTGACTTGCAGCGGCCGGGCCGCGGGCGCGGCGACATCGCGCCACTGCGCCGACAGCAGCCCGAGGAACAAGAGATGCAGCAGTAGCGCCGCCGCCAGCGTGCCGAGCGCCAGCCCCTGCCGCCGTGCATCGCGGCTCGGCAGGGCATCGAGCATGCCGTCGATCGCCGGATCGATCACCGGCGCCGGCGCCGGCCGGCCGCGGCCGGTCGGTTGGCCGCTCGACAGCCCGATCATCGCACTGGCCGTTACGCGGCGACGCCGTGGTCGCGCGCGAAATCGCGCAGCTTGCCGCGTAGGGATCGCGACGGCAGCGCGTCGAGATCGGCCAGCAGCGGATCGAGCGCGCCGAGATCGACGCCGCGGATCATCGCCTTCACCGGGCCGATATTGGACGGCGCCATGCTGAGCGCGCGCAGCCCGATGCCGATCAGCGCCAGTGCCGCCAGCGGCTCGCCCGCCATCTCGCCGCACACGGCCAGCGGCACGCCATGCGCGGCGCAGGCCGTCACCAGCCCCCGCAGCAGCCGCAACACCGGCGACGACAGCGCGTCATAGCGATCGCTGAGCCGGGGATTGTTGCGGTCGGCGGCATAGAGGAACTGCACCAGATCGTTGGTGCCGACCGAGACGAAATCGACCTTGGGCAAAAGCTGCGGCAATTCGAAGAACAGCGCCGGCACTTCCAGCATGACGCCGACCGCGATCTTGGCCGGCGGCTCGTAGCCATGGTGGCTGGCGCGCGCCAATTCCAGCTCGAAGATCGCGCGCGCCTGCTCGAATTCGGCGCAATCGGCGATCATCGGAAACATCACACGCAGGGGATAGCCGGCGGCGGCGCGGATCATGGCGCGCAATTGCTGGCGCAGCAGTGCCGGCCGGTCGAGCGAGATGCGGATCGCGCGCCAGCCCATCGCCGGATTTTCCTCGGGCGCGCCGGTCATGTAGGGCAATATCTTGTCGCCGCCGATATCGAGGGTGCGAAACGTCACCGGCCGCGTTCCGGCCTGCTCCAGCACCCGCCGATAGGTCGCCGCCTGCTGCGTCGCGTTGGGCAGCTTCTCGCGCAGCATGAATAATAGCTCGGTGCGGAACAGGCCGATGCCGTCGGCGCCGGCATCGTCGAGATGCGGTAGGTCGAGCAGCAGCCCGGCGTTGAGGTTGAGCGAGACGCGCACCCCGTCGCGGGTCTCGGCGGGCAGATCGCGCACCTCGGCATAGCGGCGCAATTCGCCGGCGCGCGCCTCGAGCCGCCCGGCGACGGAATGGACGATGTCTTCGCCGGGGCGCAGCACGATCTGCGCCTCCTCGGCGTCGACCACCACGAGATCGCCGGCCTCGACCTTGGCCAGCGCGTTCTCGACCCGCCCGACCACCGGAATGTCGAGGGCGCGCGCGACGATGGCGACATGCGAGGTCGGCGAGCCTTCCTCCAGCACCAGGCCCTTGAGGCGCTTGCGATCGTAATCCAGCAATTCCGCCGGTCCCATCTCGCGCGCGAACAGGATGAACTCGTCGGGCAGGTCGGCGCCGGCGGCGGTCAGGGGCTTGCCGGCGAGATGCTGTTGCAGCCGGTTGCCGAGATCCTCGAGATCGGCGAGCCGGTCGCGCAGATAGGGATCGGTCGCCTGCGTCATGCGCGCGCGATTATCGTCCTGCACCTTCTGCACCGCGGCCTCGGCGGTGAGACCGCCTTGGACCGCCTCGGTGATGCGGCGCAGCCAGCCGCCATCGGCCGCGATCATGCGATAGGTCTCGAGCACGTCGCGATGCTCGCCGCCGCTGGCGACGTCGCTCGCCGACAGCAGCTCGTCGATGGCTTGGCGCATCGCGGCAAAGGCGACACGCACGCGGCGCAGTTCGGCGACGGGGTCCTCGGCGATGATTTGCTTGATGATAATGCGCGGCGCGTGGAGCACCGCCAGCCCCTTGGCGAGGCCGCCATTCAGCGTCACGCCGTCGAGACGCAGCGCGCTGAGGCCGGGCCAGTTCGGCGGGCTGAGCTCGTTCGGCGCGATGAGGTCGGCGCTGGCGGCCAGCTCCGCCACCACCATCGCCACGGTTTGCAGCGTCTCGGTGTCTTCCTCGCTGTAATTGCGCCGCGTGCGGTTCTGCACCACCAGCACGCCCAGCACGCGGCCGCCGCGCCGTAATGGCACGCCGAGCAGCGAGTGATAAATCTCCTCCCCGGTTTCCGGCCGGTAGGCGAAATCGGGATGGGCTTGCGCGTCCGACAGCGCCAGCGGCAGCGCGGTGGCGGCGATGATGCCGACCAGCCCCTCGCCGACCCGCAGCCGGGTATTGTGCACGGCCGCGCGGTTGAGGCCCTCGGTCGCGAACAGCTCCAGCACCTCGCCGGGGCGCATGACATAGCAGGAGCAGACTTCGGCGACCATGTCGGCCGCGATCATGCGCACGATGGCGTCGAGCTTGGCCTGGGCGCCGCCCGGCGCGGCCATCGCGTCCCGCAGCCGGCGAAGCAGGCGGCGGGAGGGAGTAGCCGCCGCGCCGCCCGACTCCATCATCCCTCCGCCCGAATCGGCGCCATCGGCGCCGCCCGCGCCGTCGGACTCGTGTCGCGCGCCGCGAGCATGCTCAGTGCCTGGGTTACCAGCTCGGCCAGGATATCGCGGGTCGATTGCAGCTTCGTGACCATGCCGACGCTCTGTCCGGCCATGACCGACCCGGTCTCGACATCGCCGTCGATCACCGCGCGCTTCAGCGCGCCCGCCCAGAAATGCTCGATCCCGAGCTGCGCCGCCTTCTGATCGGTCTCGCCGCGCAAAAACCGCTCGATCACGGCGCGCTGCAATTCAAGGAAGCGCGCGGTGCCCTGGTTGCGGATGGCGCGCACCGGAATGACGCGAAAGCGCGGATCGAGCTGGACCGACGCGACCGCGTCGCGCGCGCCGGCGCGGATGAAGGCATTCTTGAAATTCGGATGGGCGATCGATTCCGAGGCGCACACGAACCGCGTGCCGAGCTGGGCGCCGGCCGCCCCCATTTCGAGATAGGAGACGATCGCCTCGCCGCGCCCGATGCCGCCGGCGACGAACACCGGCACTTGCGGCAGGTTGGGCAGAATCTCCTGCGCCAGCACGCTGGTCGAGACCGGGCCGATATGGCCACCCGCCTCCGAGCCTTCGATGATGATGGCGTCGGCGCCCATGCGCACCAGCTTGCGCGCGATCGGCAGCGCCGGCGCGAAACACAGCAGCTTCACCCTCGCCGCCTTGATCCGGCGCACCGCCTCGGTCGAGGGGATGGCGCCCGCCAGCACGATGTGCGAAACGCCGCGCCGGATGCACACCTCGCTCAGGGCGGCGAGATCGGGATGGAGGGTGATGAGATTGACGCCGAAGGGATGGCGGGTCAGCGCCATCGTCGCCGCGATTTCGGCATCGAGCTGCGCCGCGTTCATTGAGCCGCACGCGATCACGCCGAAGCCGCCGCCATTGGAAATGGCCGCGACCAGGTTACGCTCCGACACCCAGGTCATGGCGCCGCCCATGATCGCGAATTCGCAGCCGAGGAAATCGGTGCCGCGCCGCCACAGCGCGTTGAGCTGGCCGCGCGCCGGGTCGCCGCGCGCGAAGGCGCGCGCGCGGATTTCGACCGTCCCCTCCGCGCCGGCGCCGGTCATGGCGCGTCGAGCCCATAGGCGGTGTGCAGCGCGCGCAGCGCCAGCTCGGCGTATTTTTCCGCGATCAGCACGCTGACTTTGATTTCGGACGTCGAGATCACCAGGATATTGATGCCGTTCTCGGCCAGCGTCTTGAACATCAGCTGCGCCACGCCGGCATGGCTGCGCATGCCGACGCCAATGACCGAGACCTTGACGACGTCCTTGTCGGGCTTGAGCGCGCCATAGCCGGTCGCCGCGCGATTGGACTCCAGCACCGCCACCGCGCGATCGAGATCGCCCCGCGACACGGTGAAGGTCAGATCGGTGAAGCGCCCATCCTCCGATATATTCTGGACGATCATATCGACATTGATCGCCTTGTCCGCAAGCGGGCCGAAAATGCCCGCCGCCACGCCCGGCCGGTCCGCCACCTTGAGCAGCGTCACCTTGGCCTCGTCGCGGCTATAGGCGATGCCGCTTACCACCTGCTGTTCCACGATCTCGTCCTCATCCACCACCAGGGTCCCGGGCAGGTCGCTGAAGCTCGACAGCACCTGCACGCGGACGCGATGATTCATCGCCACTTCGACCGAGCGCGTCTGCAAGACCTTGGCGCCTTGGCTGGCGAGCTCGAGCATCTCTTCATAGGTGATCTTATCGAGCTTCCTTGCCTTCGCAACGATGCGCGGATCGGTGGTATAAACGCCGTCGACATCGGTGAAGATATCGCACCGCTCCGCCCCCAGCGCCGCCGCCAGCGCGACCGCCGAGGTATCGGAACCGCCGCGCCCCAGCGTCGTGATCCGGCCGTCCGGCGCGACGCCCTGAAAGCCCGCGACCACCGCGATCTCCCCCGCCGCCATGCCGGCCCGCAGCGCGGTCAGCGGAATCGATTTGATGCGCGCGCGGCCATGGGCGTCATCGGTCTCGATCGGCACCTGCCAGCCGAGCCAGGAGCGTGCCCGCAGGCCCAGCGATTGCAGCGCCAAGGCGGTGAGGCCGCTGGTGACCTGCTCGCCGGTGGCGACGACATTGTCGTATTCGATGGGATCGGGCAGCATCGCCGCCGCGTGGGTCCATGCGACCAATTGGTCGGTGACGCCGGCCATGGCGGAGACCACCACCGCGACCTCGTGCCCGGCATCGGCCTCGCGTTTCACCCGCTCCGCCACGGCGCGAATCCGCTCAATCGTGGCGACGGACGTGCCACCGAATTTCATGACTATGCGCGCCATGTCGCCTCGAGCCTACCGATCGCGGGGGTTGGTTGCCAGTTGAGGGGCGGCTATACATACTATTGTGCCGGACGTCGAGGCAAGGCACCGCCGAAACAAGAATTGTATCGAGATATGAACCACTTGGGAATCGTTTGCGGGTGAGCGAAAATCCGGCGGAGGTCGATGCCGGCGAGATCGCGCGCTTCGCCGACATGGCGGCGCGCTGGTGGGACCCAAACGGCGAGGCGAAGCCGCTGCACCGGCTCAACCCAATTCGGCTCGCCGCCATGCGCGATCACCTCGCCGGCCAGTTCGGCCGGGACGGGCGCGCGCTGACGCCGTTCGGCGGACTGACGCTGCTCGATATCGGCTGTGGCGCCGGGCTGGTGGCCGAGCCGATGACCCGGCTGGGCTTCGCCGTCACCGGCATCGACGCCGGCGCCGCGATGCTGGCGGCGGCGCGCGACCACGCCGCCGGCGCGGGCCTCGCCATCGATTACCGCGAGGCCACGGCCGAGGCGATGGCCGCCGCTGGGGGACGCTACAATGCCGTGCTGGCGCTGGAGGTGGTGGAGCATGTGCCCGACCCAGACGCCTTCCTCGCCGCCGCCGCGACCCTGGTGGCGCCGGGCGGCATGCTTATCCTGTCGACGCTCAATCGGACCGCCCGCTCCTTCGCGCTGGGCATCGTCGGCGCCGAGTATGTGCTGCGGTGGGTCCCGCGCGGCACCCACGATTGGCGCCGCTTCCGCCGGCCGTCGGAAATCGCCCCGGCGCTGCGCCGCGCCGGACTGACAATCGCGGCGCTGGAGGGGCTGGTCTATGACCCGCTGCGCGACCGCTGGAAACGCGGCGCCGACATCGCCGTCAACTACCTGATGGTCGCGACGCGCGGCTCGTCATAATGACATGGCTGCCCTGTGGATAGAACTTGCCGCAGGGTCGTTTCACGCCTATGAATTTAGCAGGCACCCGTCAGATCACACGCCCCTGACGGCGGCATAGGGCCAAAAAAAGGGGGGGCGCGAATCGTTCCAAGGTGTGGCGATGAGTTACCAGCAGGGGATGGGCGACAGTCAGCGTCTTTCGGGCAAAGTCAAATGGTTCAATCGCAGCAAGGGGTTCGGGTTCATCATTCCGAGCGACGGCAGCGGCGATGTTTTCCTGCCGGCGGCGGTGCTGGAGCGGGCGGGCTTCAACGAAGCGCCTGACGGCGCCAGCGTGGTGTTCGACTGCGTCAACGGCGCCAAGGGGCGCGCCGTCGCCTCGCTGGTCGAGCTTGACGCCTCGACCGCCGCGCCGCGTCCGCCGCGCAACGATCGGCCCGACCGCGGCGATCGGGGGGGCGATCGCGGCGGCGGGGGTGGTGGTGGCGGCTTCCGGCGCGACCGCGGCGGCGACCGCATGGACGAGCCGACCGGCCCGACGGAATCGCTCGATGGCGTGGTCAAATGGTACGACCCGGCGCGCGGCTTCGGCTTCGTCCTGCCCAATGACGGCGGCAAGGATATTTTCGTCCATGTCACGGCGCTGCGCCGCTCCGGCATCGAGGCGCTGGAGCCGGGCCAGGCGGTGCGCATGAATGTATCGCAAGCCAGCCGGGGCCGCGAGGCGGCGTCGATCCAGCTCGCCTGATCGGCGGCCGGCGCCGGGATCAGCCCGGCGCGGCGCGCAAGGCGGCGCGCGGGCGAACCATGATTCGTGCCGCCGGGAAGCGCAGGGTGACGGTGGTGCCGCGCCCGGGTTCGCTGGCGACCCGCATGGTGCCGCCATGCAGTTCCATCATCGCCTTCACCAGCGGCAGGCCCAGTCCGGTTCCGGCTTGGGTGCGGGTGATCAGATTATTAACTTGGCCGAACGGCTTCAGGGCGACCGCGATTTCGGCCACGCTCATGCCGATGCCGGTGTCGGCGGCGGTCACGATGAGATCGCCGCGCCCGTCCAGGGCCGCCGTCAGCAGCACCGCGCCGCCGGGCGCGAACTTGACCGCGTTCGACAGAAGGTTCAGCAGAATCTGTTTCAGCATGCGCTCATTGGCCTTGAGTCCGGCAAGCTCCGGCGCGATGCGGCTTTCCAGCGTCACCTGATCGCGCTCCGCCGCCGGCCACACCATATGCATTGCCTCCTGGACGATCTGGCGCAGATCGCATTCGGCGTCGCTCGGCACCGGGTGGCGGCGCATCTCGGCGCTGGCGAGATCGAGGAGGTCGTTCACCAACGACAGAAGATGCAGCGCGCTGCCATGGATGTCGCCGGCATATTCGACATAGCGGCGCTGACCCAAAGGACCAAGCTGCTCGCTCGACAGCATTTCCGAAAAGCCGATGATCGCGTTGAGCGGCGTGCGCAGCTCATGGCTGGCGTTGGCGAAGAATTGCGACTTCGCCTCGTTCGCGGCCCGCGCCTCGTCGAGCGCCCCCGCCAGCCGCTTGGACAGCGCGCGCAGCGCGCGGCGCGACTGGATCAGGCGGCGGATCAAAAGTTGGGAATAAAAGATCACCGGGGTGGTGACCACCACCGTCACCACGAGGGTGCACAACAGCATCGGGCGCGTGAACAGCGGGTGGGCCACCAGCATGATCGCGAGATGCACCAGCTCGCCGAAGACGATGCCGGCGAGGACCAGCACCGCCGTCGCGGTTTTCGGCCCCATCCGCAGCAACGCCGTCTCCAATCCCTCGAGACGGGATCGGGCGCCTTGCAGTCGCGGTGATACCCTCATCATACCGTCCGCATGCCGGCTTGAATATCCGCGTCTATGCTCATGCTACCCTCGCCGCAGCCACAATGATGCGAGGTTTGGCGCCAGCGCGAACGAGTAGCGGCCCAGGATTCCGGCCAGCGCGATCTGCAGCTGGCGCTGCCCGGCGCGCTGCTTGGTGCGATAGCGCTCGGCCTGATGCGGGCCATAGGGCATGTAATGCGGGTAGAAGCGATCGTATTCCTCGCGCGTCGCGAAGGTCTGGTATCGGCTGGCCGGGCGGAATTTTTTCATCAGCGGCGCGAGATCCCAGGGCGCCAGGAATTGATTGCCGCGATCGAGACTGGCACGGCCGGCGGCATCGGCATAGCGGCGGCGCAAGCCGCCCGGCAGCCAATGCGCGAGCGGCAATTCGGTATCGTGCGCGACAATGGGAAAAAGCGCGTTCGGCGTCGTCAGGATGACCGCGTGTTTCGCGATGCGCGCCATGTTGCGCACGCTGTCGCGAATGTTGGGGCGGCCGACATGCTCAAGCGTCTCGATGCTGGCGAAGATATCGACGCCATCGTCGGCGAGGGCAATATCTTGAAGGCGCTCGTCGCGGAAGCTGCAGCGATCGGCGACACCGAGGCGCTGGGCGATGGCATGCGCGGCATCGAGGCGCGGCGCGCTCATTTCCACCAGCGCGGCATGTTTGCCGCCGGCGAGCAGATAGGCGAAGGCGAGCCAGCCAAACCCCGACGCGCAATCCAAGAGCGTCGCCGATCCGATATCGAGATGGCGCGACAGCGGCACCACGAACCGGCGGTGCATATAATCGAGTGTCAGCTCGATGTCGAGATCGCGATAGATGCCGTCATCATATTCGCGCAGATAGGGGATGGCGGCGATCGCGCGCAGCGTCTCGTCGGGGATGGTGACCGGCCCGCGATGGTCGATCGCTGGCGGCGCGCCCGCATGCGCGGTATCGGCTTTGGGCAATGAGGATGGCATGGCTGTCATGGTTAGATACCCAAGTTTTGCGGGTATCTTCGCCAATCCCGGTTAACGGGCGATGAATTGCTCTAGCGGCGCGGGCGGAAGAACGCGCGCAGCAGGTCGCCAGCGCGGATTTCCTCGATCCCGCCATAGATTTCCGGCCGATGAAGGCAGGTCGGCTGCTGAAACCAGCGCGGACCATGATCGACCGCCCCGCCCTTCGGATCGTAGGCGCCGAAATAGAGCCGGCGGATGCGGGCCAGCGAGATCGCGGCGGCACACATCGCACAGGGCTCCAGGCTGACATAGAGATCGCATCCGTCGAGCCGCGCCTTTCCCGGCGCGCGCAGCACCAGCATTTCGGCATGCGCCGTCGGATCGCCGAGTTCGATGGTGCCGTTGCCCGCCGCCGCCAACACAACGCCGCTCGCAGCTTCGATCAGCACCGCGCCCACCGGCACCTCGCCGCGCGCGGCGGCCCGTTCCGCCTCGTCCAGTGCCAGCGCCATGAACGAGGTCACATCGTCTCCGGCGCGTAGTGGGCGCGCAGGCCCGCCGGCGGCGCGACCGGCCGGCGTGTCGAGAGCCTGATGAACAGCCCCACCTGCTCGGCGCGGGCATGGACGATGTCGCCGACGGCGAACTCGGCGGCGACATGCCATTTGATGCGTTCCATCGCCGGCACCCACATCCGCCCGACCAGCGACGCGTCCTGAATCGTCGCCGGCTTTTCGTAGGCGATAGCGGTCGACAGCAGGATCGGCGCCACATCCTCGCGCAGCGCGCGATCGATCGGATAGACCGCCGCCATCAGCGCCAGCCGCAAATCCTCGAGCCAGCGGATATAGACGATATTGTTCACCACCCCGGCGAAGTCGATATCGTAGGTGCGTGGCGGAAACGGCAATTCGACGAACGGCTTACCGGCCGGAATCATCTATTGCCGCAGCGCCTTGGCGAGGCGCAGGCGCAGCGCGTTGAGCTTGATGAAGCCGGCCGCGTCGCGCTGGTCGTAGACCTGGTCTTCCTCGAACGTGACATGGGCGAGGCTGTAGAGGCTCTTCGGCGATTTGCGCCCGACCACGCGCGCCGATCCCTTATAAAGCTTCACCCGGACCGTGCCCTCGACATGGTCCTGGCTGCGGTCGATCGCGGCTTGCAGCATCTCGCGCTCCGGCGAGAACCAGAAGCCGTTATAGATCAGCTCGGCATAGCGCGGCATCAGCTCGTCCTTGAGATGCGCCGCGCCGCGATCCAGCGTGATGCTTTCGATGCCACGATGCGCGGCATGGAGAATCGTGCCGCCCGGCGTCTCATAGACACCGCGCGACTTCATGCCGACGAAGCGGTTCTCCACCAGATCGAGCCGGCCGATACCGTGCTTGCCGCCCAACTCGTTGAGCCGCGTCAATAGCATTGCCGGCGACAGCGCCGTGCCATCGACGGCGATGGCGTCGCCGCCCGCGAATTCGATCTCGACATATTCGGGCTGGTCAGGTGCCGCCTCGGGCGCGACGGTGCGGCTATAGACAAATTCCTCCGGCTCGGACCACGGGTCCTCCAGCACTTTGCCTTCGGCGGAAATGTGCAAGAGATTGGCGTCGGTGGAGAACGGTGCTTCGCCGCGCTTGTCGCGCGGAATCTGAATCTGATGCGCCTCGGCATATTCCATCAATTTGGTGCGCGAGGTCAGGTCCCATTCCCGCCACGGCGCGATGACTTTTATGTCGGGCTTCAGCGCGTAATAGGCCAGTTCGAACCGCACCTGGTCGTTGCCCTTGCCGGTCGCGCCATGCGCGACCGCGTCGGCGCCGACCTGCTCCGCGATCTCGATCTGGCGTTTGGCGATCAGCGGCCGCGCGATCGAGGTCCCGAGCAGATACTGCCCCTCGTAGAGGGTGTTGGCGCGGAACATCGGAAAAACATAGTCGCGCACGAAGGTTTCGCGCAGATCCTCGACGAAGATCTCCTTCACCCCCATCAGCTTGGCCTTGTCGCGGGCCGGGCCAAGTTCTTCGCCCTGGCCGATATCGGCGGTGAAGGTCACCACCTCCGCCTGATAGGTCTCTTGCAGCCAGCGCAGAATCACCGATGTGTCGAGCCCCCCCGAATAGGCGAGCACGATCTTCTTTACTTTCTCATTCATAGAGCAGCCCTGATATTCGAAGCCGCGCAGTATAGAAACTGCCCCGATTACGGCAAGCGCACGGCAAGAGGCGGGTTAAAATTCGACATTAGCCCCAGGCGGGAACGCGCCCCCCGCGGAAGTGTCGAGTCGTTACCGAACATTTCCGAGAAGAGGCAATTATGATCCGCTTTACCAAAACCGCAACGCTCGGTGCCACGCTTATTGGCGCCGCGCTGTTGGCCGGTTGTGCCTACCAACCCGCGCCGGGACCCTATGGCAACGATTACAGCGCCGCCACGCCGAACTATTACGGCAGTGATGGAACGGATAGCTATAGTTACGGCTATGGTCCGGGTTACGGCTATGATGCCGACTATTACGGCTACGGGTATGAGGGCGGCCCCGCCGTCTACGGGTATGACAATGGCGGCTACTACAATCAGAACCGCGATTGGCACCGCGATCATGCCGCGAACGGCGACCGCCGTTACGATCCAAACCATCCGGCGGCGTTCAACCGCGATCATGCCGGGAACGGCGACCATCGTCGCGATCCCAACCATCCGGCGGCATTCAACCGCGCTGCGCCGGCGACCCGTCCGGCCGAAATGGGAGCGCGCACCGGCAATCCGACCATGCTGCGCCCACAGTCCGGCGATCACAGCGTCGCTCGGGCGCCTGAAGGCGATGTTAGGGCTCGAGACCGCGACAACCATTACTAAGCGACCGCGCGGACCGCGCCGCAAGCGGTCCAACGCCTTATGCCAGCCGCGACAGGATGAAGGCGTTCGCCTCGCGCAGGGCGGCGCGGGCCTCGGGCAGCAGCGGATTGTAGAGGTGCCAGACATGCGGCAGATCTGGCCACGCCTTGAAGAGGATATCGCCGCCCTCGCCGCGCGCCTTCTCCACCAGGCGTTGTGAATCGTCGAGCAGCACCTCGCTGGCGCTGGCCTGGATGAACAGCGGCGGCAACTCGCTCAGCCGCGCATAAAGCGGCGAGGCCAGCGGGTGGGTCCCCGGCATGGTGCCGAGATAGTGCTGGGCCGACTTGCCGATATCGGGGCCGATGAACATCGGGTCGGACGAATTATTGCGCTCGAGGCTGGCCCCGGTGGCGGCGAGATCGGTCCACGGCGAAAACAGCACGGCGCCCGCCGGCAGCGGATCGCCATGATCGCGCAGACTGATCAGCAGCGCGAGCGCCAGGCCGCCGCCCGCGGAATCGCCGGCGACGATGATCTTGCGCGCCGGCACGCCGTCGATCATCAGCCGCCGATAGCACGCGACGGCATCGTCGAGCGCCGCCGGGAACGGGTGCTCCGGCGCCAGCCGATAGTCGAGCGCGAACACGCGCGCGGACGCGCCGCGCGCCAGCGCGAAGGTGATCGGCCGGTGGGTTTGCGGCGAGCCGAAAAAATAGCCGCCGCCATGGAGGAAAAGAATCGTGCGCCCGTCGGTCGGATCGGCGGCGCGGTCGGTGTCCGGCTCGATCCATTCGCCGTGCATCGGCGGCAGCAGCAATTCGCGCACCCGCCAGCCCTTCGGCGTGCGCGGCTTCAGCGCCAGCCGGCGCGCCGTCGCGCGGATGATCTCCACCTCGCCGCCCGCCTTCGACAGGGGCCGCACGCGGTGGCGCAGGAACGTCTTCAGCGCATGATTTTGCCAGCTCATGAATCCCTCGGCTGGCGCGACCGTAGCGGCGATTCGCGCCGCTTGGCAATCACACGCGATTGCGTGCGAGTCAGCCGAAGGCGCCGGCGAAAAAGCGCCGCTCGTCCATCAGCGGCGCCGGGTCGCGCGGCTGGTCGTCGCGGTGGAGAACGCGGAAATAAACCGCGTAGCGCAGCCGCAGCGACAGATTCCACGCGACGCTGTGCGCGAGGAGGTGATGCGCGATTACGGCATCGCCGGGCGCGACGATCAGCGGCTCGGGCGCGCCGAGATCGATGCTCATCGCGGCGGCCAGCAGCGCCTCGGCGCCCTGCGCGCGCAGAAAGACCGGCGCGTCGCGATCCCGCATGAAGGCGGCGATGCGGCGCGGCGAGCCGGGCCACACGACGAAATTGCCCATCTCCGCCGCCGCCGCCGAGAGATAAACCCCGACCAGCGCGGTCTGGCGCCACACCTCGCCCGGTGCCACCTGGTTGGTGCCGGCGGGAAATCCGTCGATATGCGGCCCCCCATGCCCCGGTTCGGCGCGCATATCGGGAAAGCGCAGCGCGATCTGCGCGCTGTCGTTAACGCGGGCGCTGTCCGGAGCGCCGAATAATTCCTCGACCGCGCTGAGCAAACTGGTGCCGCGCAGCAGCGCAACGATCGTCGGATCGCGCACCAGATCGGGGCAGAAACTGTTATCGGCGAACCAGCGATTGCGGCCGATGCTGGCGTCGGCGGCGAGCGAGCGGTCGATCTTGTCGCGCGCCGCCGCGACCAGCGCGGCGGGCACGGCGCCGCGCAGCACGATAAAACCGCGCTCGGCGAATTCGGCTTTCCGCGCGGCGCTGAGCATCGCCGCACACTGCGCGTTTGACGCTGGCGCGACAAAGAGAAATTATTGGGGAGAAATGATCGGCCGACGATTCGGGGAGGAAATAATGTTCGATGGGAAATTCACGGTGCGTCCCTCGACGGCTCGCGACGCGAGCGCTCGGGATGAGGCACATTTCTTTTTGCCATCCAAAATAAAATCCTCACCCCGAACTGGCGCGAAGCGCCTGTCGAGGGGCGCACTTTGGTCATGCGCGCTGTTGCTTGCCGCCCTCCTCGCCGCCCAGCCCGCGCTCGCTGAAAAGAAATACGGACCCGGCGTCACCGACACCAGCATCAAGATTGGCCAGACCCAGCCCTATAGCGGTTTCGGTTCGGCCTATTCGACCATCGGCAAGGCCAGCGCCGCCTATTTCACCATGATCAACGATCACGGCGGCATCAATGGCCGCAAGATCGATTTCCTGAGCTGGGATGACGGCTTCAATCCCGCCAAGACGGTCGAGCAGACGCGCAAGCTGGTCGAGCAGGAAAACGTGCTGGCGATATTCGACAGCGTCGGCACGCCGACCTCGCTGGCGGTGCAGAAATATCTCAATCAGAAGGGCATTCCCCAGATCTTCGTCGGCTCGGGCGCGACGCGCTGGGCCGATCCGAAACATTTCCCCTGGACCATCGGCTGGCAGCCGGCCTATCGCACCGAGGGGCGGGTCTATGGCCACTACATCCAGGAGGCCAAGCCGAACGGCAAGATCGGCGCGCTCTATCAGGACGATGATTACGGGCACGATTATCTCAATGGCATCCGCGACATTTTGGGCGCCAAGGCCGACAAGATGTTCGTCGGGCTACAGACTTATGCCCCGACCGATCCGACCATCGATTCCCAGATGGTGTTCCTGCAAGCGTCGGGCGCCGACATTCTGGTCGATATTTCACAGCCGAAATTCACCGCGATGGCGATCCGCAAGGCGTGGGACCTCGGCTGGCATCCCCTGCACATCGTCAACTCGGTCTCGACCTCGATCGACCAAGTGCTGCGGCCCGCCGGATTCGAGAAGGCGAAGGGCCTGATAGCCGCGATCTATCAGAAGGACCCGACCGACCCGGCGTGGAAGAACGATGCCGGCCTCACCGACTATCTGGCCTTCATGAAGAAATACGACCCCGCCGGCAAGCCCGAGGACGGGCTCAGTGTCTATGGCTACGCGGTGGCGCAGACGATGATCGCGGTGCTGAAGCAATGCGGCGACGATCTCAGCCGCGCCAACGTGATGAAGCAGGCGACCAATCTTCATGTGCAATTGCCGATGCTGCTGCCCGGCGTGAAGATCGAGACCAGCCCCAGCGATTACCGGGTCATCAAGGATATGCAGCTCGGCCGCTTCAACGGCACCACGTGGCAGCGCTTCGGCGGCATCGTCTCGGGCGGCTGAATACACCCAAAGGTTGACGCGTCCGTGATTTGACGCGATCTTCGCGTGGCGAAACGATGGCACAGGTCCGGATTTCACCGGACCGTATAGGGAGATAATGAATGGTGAGACACCAGGTACTTGCGGGGCTGGCGATGGCGGGCCTCGCGGTGGCGGCCGCGCTTCCAGCGTCGGCCGAAGACATCAAAATCGGCCAGACCATGCCCTATAGCGGCCCGGCCTCCGCCTATGCGACGATCGGCAAGACCGAGGCCGCCTATTTCCAGATGATCAACGATCAGGGCGGCGTCAACGGCCGCAAGATCAATCTGATTTCTCTGGATGACGGCTATGTCCCGGTGAGGACGGTGGAGCAGGTCCGTAACCTCGCCGAAAGCCATCATGTGCTGTTCTTTTTCAACACGCTGGGCACGCCGCAGAACACCGCGATTCGGAAATATCTGAACAACGCCAAGATTCCGCAATTGTTCGTCGCGACCGGCGCCGACAAATGGGCCGATCCCAAGCATTATCCCTGGACCATCGGCTATCAGCCCTCTTATCAGGTCGAGGCCCGCATCTACGCCAAGTACATTCTTCAGAACAAGCCGAACGCCAAGATCGCGCTGCTCTATCAGAACGACGATTTCGGTAAGGACTATCTGACCGGTCTCAAGGAGGGTCTCGGCAGCAAGGCGTCGATGCTGGTCGCGACGCAGACCTACGAAACCACCGAGCCGACCGTGGATTCGCAGATCGTGTCCCTCAAGGGTTCGGGCGCCGACACACTGGTGGTCGCGGCGATTCCGAAATTCGCGGCGCAATCGATCCGCAAGGTCGCACAGCTCGCCTGGAAGCCGCTGTTCTTCTTGACCAACGTCTCAATCTCCGTCTCCTCGGTGATGAAGCCGGCGGGCGTGGAGAACGGCATCGGCATCATCACCGGCAGCTATGGCAAGGACCCGACCGATCCGTCCTTCAAGAACGACGCCGACATGAAGGAATGGCGGGTTTGGGTGAAGAAATGGGACCCGTCGGCCGATCCGATCGACGTCAACGCCGTCTATGGCTATGGTCTCGCCCATGTCATGGTTCAGGTGCTGAAGCAATGCGGCAAGAATTTGAGCCGCGAGAACATCATGAAACAGGCGGCCAATCTCAACTACACGCCGCCGATGCTGCTGCCGGGCATCAAGGTCACCACCAGCCCGACGGATTTTCATCCGATCAAGCAGATGCAGCTCTCCAAATTCGACGGCAAGACCTGGGTGCGCTTCGGCGCCGTGATCTCCGGCGCCGCCGGAAGCTGAGCCTTCTCTCCGATCTTCCATGTTCGTATGGGGCCCGCCAAATTGGCGGGCCTTTTTTTATCCGGGCTACAAACCCTTGCCGCCGATGGCGAGGAATCTCTCGCGGCGCTGTGCCCGCAACGTCGGACCATCGAGCAAGGTCAGCGGCCGCAGCGCCTCGTGGATCGCGTCGCCCATTGCCGCGATCGTTTGCTGGGGCGCGCGATGGCCGCCGCCCGCCGGTTCCGCCACCACCGTGTCGACGACGCCCAGCTTGGTCAGATCCTGCGCCGTCAGTTTCAGCGCCTCGGCCGCGTCCTGCGCCTTGTCGCCGAGCCGCCACAGGATGCTGGCGCAGCCCTCGGGCGAGATCACCGAATAGACCGCGTGCTCCAGCATCAGCACGCGATTGCCGGCGGCGAGCGCGATGGCGCCGCCCGACCCGCCCTCGCCGATGATGGTGGCGATCAGCGGCACCTCGATCCGCAAGCAGGTCTCGATGGCGCGCGCGATTGCCTCCGCCTGGCCGCGCTCCTCGGCGTCGATGCCGGGATAGGCGCCGGCGGTATCGACGAAGGTGAGAACCGGCAGGCGGAAATGATCCGCCAGCTCCATCAGGCGCCGCGCCTTGCGATAGCCCTCGGGCCGTGCCATGCCGAAATTGTGGCGCATGCGCGCCTCGGTATCGGCGCCCTTTTCATGCGCGATCACCATCACGCTCTGATCGCGAAAACGGCCGATGCCGCCGACAATGGCGCGATCCTCGGCGAAAGCGCGATCGCCCGCCAGCGGCGTGAAATCGGTGATCAGCCCGTTGATGAAATCGAGACCGTGCGGCCGGTCGGGGTGCCGCGCGATCTGTACCTTTTGCCACGGTGTGAGACGCGCATAGATTTGGTGGAGCTGGCGGTCGAGCTTGGTTTCGAGACGCGCCACCTCGTCGGCGATGTTGAGCTCGGCCGAGTTGGAGAGATGGCGCAGCTCCTCGATCTTGTCTTCGAGTTCCGCGATCGGCTTTTCGAAATCGAGATAATGGCGCATCGAATGCCGCGTCAGTGGGCCGCGACGGCGGCGGCTTTCTTTAGCAGCGCCTCGGCCTGCCGGATCGAGGCGAGATCGATCAGCCTGCCATCGAGCGACACGGCGCCCTGCCCCGCCGCCTTCGCCTCGTCCATCGCCGTGACGATGCGCCGCGCGCGGTCGAGTTCCTTCTCCGACGGCGTGAATTGCTCATTGGCCAGCGCGACCTGCGACGGGTGGATCGCCCATTTGCCTTCAAGGCCCAGCGCGCCCGCCCGCCGTGCCGCCGCGCGATAGCCCGCGGCATCGGAGAAATCGCCGAACGGCCCGTCGATCGGCCGCAAGCCATTGGCGCGCGCCGCCACCGCCAGACGCGACAGCGCGTAGTGCCAGGGGTCGCCCCAATGGGTCTCACCGCCCTCGGTCAGTACCGCATAATCCGGATTGGCGCCGCCGATATTGGTGGTTCGCGCGCGGATCGAGGCGGAATAGTCGGCGACGCCGAAATGCAGCGATTCGGTGCGCCGCGACGCCGCCGCGATGGCGCCGATGTTCTGCATGCCCAGCGCGGTTTCGATGATCAGCTCGAAGCCGATGCGCCGGGTGATGTTCTTCGCCCGCTCGATCTGCGTCACCAGCATGTCGAGCGCGTAGACATCGGCGGCGGTGCCGACCTTGGGGATCATGATCAGATCGAGCTTATGGCCCGCCTGTTCCACCACATCGACGACATCGCGATACATGAACTTGGTATCGAGGCCGTTGATGCGCACCGAGATGGTCTTGCCGCTCCAATCGATATCGTGCAGCGCCTGAATGGCGTTCTTGCGCGCCGCATCCTTGTGGTCGGGCGCCACCGCATCTTCGAGGTCGAGAAACACGATGTCGGCGGCACCGCGCGCCGCCTTCTCGAAAAAGCGCGGCTCGCTGGCCGGCACCGCCAATTCGCTGCGATTGAGGCGCGGCGTGGCCTCGGTGATTTCTCTAAAGCTCATGATGGCGCCTCCTCTATATACTTAGCCCTGGGGCCGATTGGGGACAACCGCTTGACGGCATCGCCCCGGTTTGGGAGGGATCGATGATCGAGCAGCGCGTGGTAAAAGCAATGATGAGCGCCTGCCTTGCCGTGTTCGCGCTGCTGGTGGCGTTCGACAATCTCGCCGACTATGGCGCCAACTTCGCCTTCGTGCGCCATGTTCTGTCGATGGACACCGTGTTCCCGGATAACGCGCTGCGCTATCGCGCCATCCTCTCGCCGGCCGTGTGGCATGCCGCCTATGCGCTGATCATTTTGGCCGAGGGATTGACCGGCATCGCCTTCGCGATCGGCGCGGTCCAATTGCTGCGCCGATTGCGGGCGCCGGCGCCGCTGTTCCAGCGCGCCAAGCGGTTCGTCGTCATCGGCGCCGGTCTCGCCTTCTTGCTGTGGTTCCTCGGCTTCATGGTGGTCGGCGGCGAATGGTTCGCGATGTGGCAATCGAAAATCTGGAACGGGCAGGAAGCCGCGTTCCGCTTCTACCTGACCGTGTTGGCGGTCGCCATTTTCGTCAATCAGCAAGATCGCGACATCGGGACATAATTTCCCTACTTCTTCCGCGCCAACGGATGATGCGTCGCCACCAGGCGTTGCAGGCGGTCGCCCATGACGTGCGTGTAGATTTGCGTCGTCGCGATATCGGCGTGGCCCAGCATTTCCTGGACGCTGCGCAGATCGGCGCCGCCCTCTAGCAGATGGCTGGCGAAGGCGTGACGCAGCACATGCGGCGATAGGCGCTTGGGGTCGAGGCCCGCTTCAAGGGCGAGTTGCTTCAGCAATTGCGCGCAACGCTCGCGCGTCAGATGGCCGGTGCCACCGCGCGACGGAAAGAGGAAGCGCGATTCCGCCTTGGGCTTCAGAAACGCGGCGCGTAGTGCCAGATAGGCATCGAGCGACGCCCGCGCCGGCTGGCTCAGCGGCACCAGCCGCTCCTTGTCGCCCTTGCCGCGCACGATCAGGAACCGTTGATCGCCACGCACGGCGGCGAGCGGCAATGCCACCAGCTCCGATACGCGCAGACCGGAGCCATAGAGCAATTCCAACAGGCATACCAGCCGCGCCCCCTCGGCACCCGTCCGCACCCGCGCCGCCGCCAGCAGCGCGGCGGCATCGTCCTGACTTAAGATCTTCGGCAGCGGCCGGCCGAGGCGCGGCGCGTCCAGCACGGCGGTCGGATCGTCGGCGCGGGCGCGCTCCAGCACCAGGAAGCGATAGAATTGCCGCAGCGCGGACAGCTTGCGCGCGGCGCTGCGTGGCGCCAGGCCGGCATGCGCAAGCCGGGCCAGATAGGCGCGCAGATCGTCGCTCCCCGCCGCGTCCAGCGCGAGCGGCGCCAGCAGCCGCGCGGCCTCGAGCAGATCGGCGCGATAGGCGGCGATGGTGAGGCGCGCGGCGCCGCGCTCCGCCGCCAGCATTTCGAGGAATTGCTCGAGCTGGCGCGGCGTTGGGCCGGGGGGCTTCCGGGCACGCATCAGAGGCCGCCGGCGATCGCGGCTTCCAACGCCAGCCCGCGCGCCTCGGGATCGAGCCCGACCGCGCGCAGGCCGGCGATCGCGCGGCGCAACAGCAGCGGCTCATCGGTCACGCGACCGTCTTGCGCCGCCAGCACCAGGCTGGTCAGCACCGTCTCGCCGACCCGATGCCCGGCCTGTGCCTGCTGCTGGTCGAGCCACAGCGCCGCGCTGGGCATGCTTGCGGCGTGGCCGGGCGCGATCTGGGCCGCCAGGTCGGGGGCCGGCAGCGGCCCGCCAAACGCCGTGGCGAGGGTCAGGAACCAGCCGATGTGGCGCGGCGTCGCCGCGCTGGGCCGCAGGGTCAGCGCCGCCAGCGCCTCGCCCATCGTCCGGCCGTCTTGGCGTGCATGGCCACCCGCAAGAAGATGAACGATGGCGGCGAGCGGACCGATATCGCCCTGCTCGCCAAGCGGCAGAAACGGCGCGATGTCCCGAGGCCGGCCCGCCGCGATCAGCGCGCGAATAAAGGTTCCGGCCGCACTCTTCGCCGCGTCGCCAGGGCCGAGCGCGAGGATCAGCGGTGACGCCAGGCGCGCCGCGACGAAATAGAAGCCGTGCCGCCGCGCCGCGTCGAGGAAGCGGCTCAATGCCTGAATCCGCGGGCCGGCATCGCCGTCTTTCTGGGCAAGGGCAAACAGCATGGCGCGGCCGGTGGCCGTGTCGCCGGCCTTGGCGTTGGCGAGTGCCGCCGCGCGATCGGCGTCCGAGCCGCCCGCTTTCCCATAAAGTTCGGCCAGCCGCTCGGGCGCCCAGGCGCCCAGCGCCGCCGCGCGCTCCGCCACGGCGAGGCGATTGGCAACCGGCGCGCCATCGCTGCCAGCGAATGCCGCCAGCGTCGGGGCGTCGGCGGTGGCGATGAGCGCATCGGGCAGCGGCCGCTTGCCCGCCGCCCACAGCGTGGCGCGCAGCGGCGACAATGTCGCATCGCGCGGCAACGCCGTCGCCTGGCCGCTCGCCGCCGCGACCAGCGCATCGAAGGTCGGATCGGCCGGCGCGCCGCTATCGTGCAACAGATCGAGTGCCAGAGACGCCTTGTCGGTGGCGCCCGCCAGAAGCTGGCACGCGATATTCGCCTGGTCCCACCAGACATTGCGATGGTCGGCGAGGCCGACGGCGACCCGCGCGCAGCCATCGGTGACATCGCTGCCGGCGAAGGCCAACTCGATGCGCAGCCGCAACGCCGTCTCGGTTCGCCCCGCCTCCGGCGCGGCATCAAGCACTTGGCGGGCACCCGCGATCGTGCCAAGCCGCGCCAGCGCCTGCGCGCGCAACAGCACTAGGCTCGGCCCATCGGCGGGATCGTCGCCGGCCGGCGCGGTGGCGCCACTGAGCAGCAATCGCCGGGCCAGCGCGCGAATCCCCGGCGACTCGACTGGTCCCAACAACGGCAGCAGCGCCCGCACCGTGGCGCGCGGCGTGCCTTGCCACATCTCGGCGGGCAGCGCCGGCTCGTCCTTGGGCAGGGCGCCGGCCCAGCTCTGATCGAGGGGACCGAGCGGCGTCGCTCGGATGCTGGCGCTGGTGTCGGGCGCCGGGGCGGCGGGCTGCGCCGGCGCGGCCCGCTCCGGCACCAGCCGCAGCGGCGCCCCGGTCGGGCTATCTTCGGGAGGCGCGGCCCAGGCGAGCGGTACGGCCAACGCCAATACCAGCAATGAAACGGCCGACCGCGTCGCGCTATTTCGGCAACCGCGAATCGGGAATCGCATGTTCGATCTTGCCGGATGGCGGCGGCACGTCGCTGATCGCGAAATAGGCCACGCCCGCCACGATCACGATCAGCAGCAGGCCAAGGACGGTGAGAAGGAGTTTACCCATGGAATCGCGCGCTGGCTTGGATTTCTATCGCGGTGTCGGCGGGTGGGCGGGTTGACCAATTATCCGTGGCTTATGCTAATTTGAATTCATGGCCAAACAGCGGCAGTCTATCGGTCCGGCATGAGTGTTTCAACGCGTCGCCGCCTATCACGGCCAAGAACCGGGCGATGACCGGCGCGCTGCAGCTTTATCGCACCGTCGCGCTGGTCGGCCTGATGGGCGCCGGCAAGACCAGCGTCGGCCGCCGGCTCGCCCAGGAATTGCGGCTGCCCTTCGTCGATGCGGATACCGAGATCGAACAGGCGGCGGGACAGACCGTCGAGGAAATCTTCGAGCATCATGGCGAAGCATTTTTTCGCGACGGCGAGCGGCGCGTCATCGCGCGGCTGCTGGATGGCAAGCCCCATGTGCTGGCGACCGGCGGCGGCGCCTTCATGGATGCGACGACGCGGGCCCTTCTAAAGGAGCGCGCCATCGCCATTTGGATCAAGGCCGATATCGATATCCTGCTGGCGCGGGTGGCGCGCCGCAACCATCGGCCGTTGTTGAAACATGGCGATAAACGCGCGATTCTGGAAAAGCTGATGGCCGAGCGCCATCCCCTCTATGCCGAAGCGACCGTTACCATCGACAGCAGCGACGGTCCCCCCGAAGAAACGGTGACCAGCATCATGGCGCATCTGCGCGACTATCTCGCCCAGCATCCCGAGGCCGGCGCCCCGGTGCCGATCCTATGACCGTCGGCACGACCACGCTGCGCGTGGCGCTGGACCGCCATGCCTATGACATTCATATCGGCGCCGGCCTTCTGGCCCGCGCCGGCGCCCTGATCGCGCCGGTCATTCGCCAGAAGCGCGCGGTGATCGTCACCGATGCCAATGTCGCGGGCTTGCATCTCGCGGCGTTGACGGCGGCGCTCGACACCGCCGGCATCGAGCACCACGCGATCATTCTTCCACCCGGCGAGCAGACCAAGGATTTCGCGCATTTCGCCCGCCTGTGCGAAGACATACTCAGCCTCGGCATCGAGCGCGGCACGCCGCTGATCGCGCTGGGCGGCGGCGTCGTGGGTGACCTCACCGGCTTCGCGGCCGCGACGCTGCTGCGCGGCCTCGATTACATCCAGGTTCCGACGACGCTGCTGGCCCAGGTCGACAGTTCCGTCGGCGGCAAGACCGCGATCGACATGCCGCAAGGCAAGAACCTGGTCGGCGCCTTTCACCAGCCGGCCCTGGTGCTGGCCGATACCGCGACGCTGGCGACCTTGCCGCCGCGCGAATTGCGGGCCGGCTATGCCGAGGTGGTAAAATACGGCGTGATCCGCGACGCCGCGTTCTTCGCCTGGCTGGAGGGCAATGGCGCGGCGCTGCTGGCGGGCGACGTGGCGGCCCGCGATGTCGCGGTGCGCCGCAGCCTCGAGATCAAGGCGGCGGTGGTGATCGCGGACGAGCGCGAAACCGGCGAGCGCGCCATCCTCAATTACGGCCACAGTTTCGGCCATGCGCTGGAGGCGGAAACCGGCTTCGGCGATGCATTGCTGCACGGCGAGGCGGTGGCGCTGGGCATGTGCCTCGCCGGCGATCTCGCGGCGCGGCTCGGCCATTGGCGCGCCGAGGATGCCACGCGGGTCAAGCGCGTACTGGCCAGCGCCGGCCTGCGCACCGACCCGGCGCATCTGCCGGCGACGGTCCGCGACCCAGCGACGCTGCTTGCTCATATGCGCCGCGACAAAAAGGTAAAGGACGGCCACGTTACGCTGATCCTACCGCGCGCCATCGGCGACGTATTCGTCACCGGCGATGTCGCCCCCGAGACCCTGTTGGATTTTCTTGCCGCCGCCACGGCGTCCGAACCCGCCTCCGCCTCACGCTAGCACCAGAAAGATTTCTCATGCCGCTTTCGTCTCCCGTCGCCCGCGAGCATATCCACACGCGCCATGTCGAATGCCAGGGCTTTCGCCGGGCCGACGGGCTGTGGGATATCGAGGGCCATATCACCGATGTCAAAACCTATGGCTTCGGCAATCGCGAGCGCGGCGAAGTGCCGGCGGGCGCGCCGATTCACGATATGTGGCTTCGCCTGACTATCGATGACGGGCTGACGATCAAGGCGGTCGAGGCGGTCACCGATGCCAGCCCCTATCGCATCTGCCCCGAAGTGACGCCGAATTTTCAGCGCCTGATCGGCCTACGCATCGGCCCAGGTTTCCGCAAGTCAATCCGCGAGCGGCTCGGCGGCACCGAGGGCTGTACCCACCTGGTCGAGTTGCTCGGCCCGGTCGGCACCACCGCCTTCCAGACCGTGGCGCCGATGATCCAACGCGACCTCTATAAGCGCAGCCAGGCCGACAAGAGCGAAGGCAAGCCGAAAGCACCGCCCCTCCTCAACACCTGTTACGCCTTTTCCGACGAGCGCGAAGTGGTGGCGCGGCAATGGCCGGAGTTCGTTCGCAAACCCGCCGAGTAATCAGCGTTTTTTGGCCGCCGTATCGGTCCAGGGGTTAAGCACCGGCACGCCGGCCTGGACATATTCGGCGGTGTCGCGCGAGACGATGGTCAGGCCATGATGCAGCGCCGTCGCGGCGATGATCAGGTCGGGCTGAGAAAATGTATGGCCCCGCTTCCGTCCCTCGTCCAAGAGGATGCGCCATTTCAGCATCACATCCTCGCTGATCGCCAGATCGCGGCTTTCGAACATCGGCCGGACCCGATGCGCCAGCCAATCGTTCAATTCCGCGCGGCGCGCCGGATCGTCGAGCCGCTCGATGCCGAAGCGGATTTCGGCGAAGGTGACGGCGCTGACGAACAGCGATTCGAGCGGCTGACCGGCGACGAAGGCGACGATCTTGCGCTCCGGTTTCGGCCGACGCAGCTCGGAAAGAATGTTGGTATCGAGCAGCCAGTCGGTCACAGGCTGACATCGCGTACCGGCAAGGGGCCACGCGGCGATTCAATGTCGATCTCGCGATAGGGCGAGGCTTGTAGCGCGTCGATCAAGGCGCGGCCGCTGCCCTGCCCCTTCAACCGGCGGAATTCCTCGGCGGAAATCACCACCACCGCGTCGCGGCCGTGGATCGTCACATGCTGAGGCCCCTCGCTTTTGACCAGGCGCACCAATTCGCTGAACCGCGCCTTGGCATCATGCAGAAGCCACCGGGCCGGATATCCGGCCCGGCGTCGCGATCGAGTCTCCGCCATGCGCTTTCATCCAAATATAGTCATATCGACTAGACTATAATTCGAACCGATAATTTGCAATGGGCGCACGGAATTGTGACGCGTCGGGAGCGCGAAGCTCGCCATATTAAGGGGAGTGGCAGGCGGGAGACGAACGATGAAAAAATCCATTCTGGCGGTTGCGGTGATCCTTGGCGGTGCGCTGGGCGGCGGCGCTTGGCTCAACCATTCGAGCGCGGCGGAAGTCGCTCATGAGGTGCCGGCGCCCGCGCTCGACGAGCAGCCGCGGCCGGGCGAGACATCGGAGACGGCGGTGCTGGCGGGCGGCTGCTTCTGGGGCGTGCAGGGCGTGTTCCAACACGTCAAAGGCGTGACCAGCGCGGTCTCCGGCTATGCCGGCGGCGACCAGGCGCATGCGAGCTACGAGGTGGTGAGCAGCGGCACGACGGGCCACGCGGAATCGGTGAAGATCACCTTCGATCCCCATCAAATCTCCTATGGCCGGCTGCTGCGGATTTATTTCTCGGTGGCGCACGACCCGACCGAGCTGAATTACCAGGGGCCGGACCACGGCACGCAATATCGCTCCGCGATTTTCCCCGTGGACGCGGAGCAGGCCAAGATCGCCGCCGCCTATATCGCGCAGATCGACAAGGCCAAGGTGTTCGATGCGCCGCTCGTCACCAGCATCGAGCCCAACAAGAATTTCTTTCCAGCGGAAGCCTATCATCAGGATTTCCTGACCCTGCATCCGGACTATCCCTACATCGTCTATAACGATTTGCCGAAGGTCGAGAATCTCAAAACCATGTTCGCCGACCGCTATCAGGCGACGCCGGTCCTGGTCACGGCAAAGAACTAGCGCCGCCGGGAGCCGTCCGGGCGCCCTCAGACCATCGCCCGGACGCGCAGCCCGCTGGTCAGATACCAGCCGATCAGCACGGCGACAAAGCCGATGGCGTGATAGAGGTGGAACTCCTCGCCGAGCAGCATGATCGCCAGCGCGGTCGCGAACATCGGCTGAAACGCGTTGGTGAAGGCGGCGCGGTTCGGCCCCACCAGTTCGACGCCGCGATTCCACAGCATGTAGGACCCGACCGACGCCGACAGGCCGACATAGATCACGGCGATCACCAGCCACCAGCTCCACACCGGGGTGCGGACGAAAATCTCCTCATAGGCGAAGGCCGGCAACAGCGTGACGAGGCCGATTGGCGTTAGCAGGAACAGGAACGACATACCGTCGATCTCGCGCGGGCGCCGGCGCAACAGCACCGAATAGATGCACCAGATCGGGATCGACAGGATGATCAGGAGATCGCCGGGATTGAAGTGAAGCTGCATCAGCACCGCGAGCGAACCATGCGCCACGATGGTCAGCACGCCGAGAAACGACAGCACCAGCCCCAGCACCTGGCGCGGCGTCACCGTCTGGCGATCGAGCAGCCACGCCACCAGCACCATCACGAAGGGATTGCCCGCCGTCAGCAGCGAGCCGTTCACCACGGTGGTATAATTCAAGCCGATATAGGTGATGCATTGCGGCACCGCGATGCCGGTGGCGCCGAGGATCAGTAAGAGGCGCCAATGCGCGCGCACGATCGGCCACTGGCCCTTGAGGCGCGGCAGCGCCAGCGGCGCGAGGAACAGCAGCGCCACCGTCCAGCGCCAGAAACTCAACGCCACCGGCGGAAAAATCTCGTGGATGCCGCGGCCGATCACCCAATTGGTCGACCACAGCAGATTGGCCAGGATCAGCAGGGCAAAGGGATAGATCGCTTGCCGCCCGGGGTGCGGTTTGGTGGCGAGACCGGGGAGGGAAGCCATGGATCGCCAGCCTGTCGGGGTGTCGCGCGCGCGTCAATCGGCGAATTGGCCCGACCCGCCAGGCGGATTTAGCGCGGCAAGATCAGCCGCACCCGCAGGCCGCCCTGCGGCGACTCCTCGAGCCGCAGGTCGCCGCCATGGCCGCGCGCGACATCGCGCGCGATGGTCAGGCCGAGGCCGACGCCCTCGCGGCTCGGCGTGCGCGCCGGGTCGAGGCGAAAGAACGGCCGAAACACGTTCTCGCGCTCGGCAATGGGAATGCCCGGCCCGTCATCGTCGACCAGCACGTTGACGCTGTCGGTCAGCGGCAGCACCGTCAGCCAGATCGCGCCCCGGCCATAGCGCTGCGCGTTCCCGAGGAGATTGGCGAGGCAGCGATGAATCGCGTCGGGCCGCAGCGGCAGCACGCATTGTTCCGGTGCCGATAGCGTAACCGTGGCGCCGTGGCGCCGGGCGCCGGTCGCCGCATCCTCGACCAGCGCCGCGAGGTCGGTCGGCTCCGGCTCGCCGCCGCCCTCGCCCTTGGCGAAATCGAGATAGCCTTCGACCATGCGCTGCATCACCGCGACATCGTGCTGCAACTCGGTGGCCGCGGCATTGCCCCCGAGAAATTCCAAGGCCAGGCGCATCCGGGTCAGCGGCGTGCGCAGATCGTGCGACACGCCGGCCAGCATCTCGGTGCGCTGAGTCAGTTGCTGGCGCAGGCGCTCACGCATCTTGAGGAAGGCGGTCGCCGCCTGACGCACCTCGGTCGCGCCCTCGGGGCGGAAATTCGGCACGTCGCGGCCTTTGCCGAAACTGTCGGCGGCCGCCGCGAGACGCCGCAGCGCCCGCACCTGGTTGCGCATGAACAGCGAGGCGATCGCCACCAGCACCACGCCCGCCCCCACCATCCACAGCACGAAAATATAGCCGGTGGGCGTATAGAGCCGCTTGCGCGGCGCCGCGACCTGCAGCACGCCGTTGTCGAGCTGAATCGAGATCAGGATATCGCGCGGATCGAATTCCGCGTCGATCTGGAACGGCCGGCCGACATCGGCGGTCAGCGCCGCCGCCAACTCGCTCTCGATCTGGCCGTGACCCAATTGCCGCATGTTCTTGGGCAGCCGCTCGCCGGGAAGCAAGCCGAAGGTGAGGTCGGTCATGCGCCGCGCATGCTGCAACAGGCCGGCCATCTCGGCCGGGTCGTCGGCATAGGCCATGGCGTTGATGGTGAACCCGATATCGGAGGCGACGCCGCCCGCCAGCCGCCGGATCACCGTGTCCCAGACCCGGTCATAGAACACCCCGGTGCCGATCAGCTCGGCCAGCACCAGCGGCAAAATGATGATGATCAGCGAGCGGCCATAGAGCGAGCGCGGCAAGATCCGCTTCCACCAGCGCCGATGGCTGTCGCCGGCGATCACGCGCGGAATCTCCATCCCCCGCTCCGCCCCCTTGGGGGGGAGAGGGCCAGATGAATTTGCTTCAATCCGGCTTGAGGACATAGCCCGTGCCCCGCACGGTTTGGAGATAGCGCGGGAATTTCGGGTCGCGCTCGATCTTGCGGCGCAGCCGCGTGATCTGGACATCGACGGTGCGCAGATTGCCGCTGAAATTCGCCTCCTGCGACAGGGTCTCGCGCGTCACCGGTTCGCCCAGATGGCGGCCCAGGGCGAGCAGCAGCGCGGTCTCCGCCTCGGTCAGCCGGACCTGTGCCACGCCGTCGAACAGTTCGCCGCGCGTCAGGTCGAGCCGGCAGGTGCCGAAGCGCAGCACCGACGCCACCTCGGGCTGGCGCACGCGCTGGAGGATGTTGCGGATGCGCAGCACCAGCTCGCGCGGTTCGAACGGCTTGGCCAGATAATCGTCAGCGCCATGCTCCAGCCCGCGAATCCGATGCTCCGGCTCCGCCATCGCGGTCAGCAGCAGGATCGGCACCTGGCTTTCGCCCCGGAGATTCTTGGTCAGGGTCAGCCCATCCTCGCCCGGCATCATGACATCGAGAATCAGCAGATCGAACGCCATGCCCTGAAGGCGCGCCCGCGCATCGGCGGCATCGGCGGCGGTGGTGACGCGGAATCCTTGTTCGACCAGATAGCGCGTCAGCAAAGCGCGCAACCGGGCATCGTCATCGACCACCAGCAGATGCGGCTCGCCCTCCATCGCGGCTACTTGGCGCGGCCGCGCTCGAACCGCGCGCGATCGGCCGGATCGGTGACGATGTCGATCATCACCTTGCGAAAGCCCTCGACCGCCTCGGGCCCGGCCTCGCGATAGGCGCGGGCGACCAGCTGGCGCTGGTTTTCGGACAGATCGCGCTCCAGCGCCACGCCCTTTTCGGTCAGCTCCAGCAGGCGCTGGCGGCGGTCGCGGTCGCCGGGGGTCTGGCGGATGAAGCCCTGGCGGACGAGCTGGCTCAGCACCCGGTTCAAGCTCTGTTTGGTGATGCGCAGAATGCCCAGCAGCTCCGTTACATTCATCTGCGGATGCCGGCCGACGAAATAGATCACGCGATGATGCGCCCGCCCGAAGCCGTACCGCTCCAGCATATGGTCGGGGCCGGCGGTGAAATCGCGATAGGCGAAAAACAGCAATTCGATGCCCTGGCGCAGTTCCGCCTCGCGAAGATAGGCCGGAATCGATGCGGATTTTATGTCAGACATGTTGACTTATCTTGATGCGGTTTGTTATAGAGAAAGGGCTTGGGACGAAAACATAAATACCCGAGTTACCGCGCGAGGCACACGAGGAACCGAGGACATGGGGAACCGAGGACATGGCTAGCTCTAGCACACCCTTCGACGATCGCGATGGCGTCATTTGGCTCGACGGCAAGCTGGTGCCGTGGCGCGACGCCAACATCCACGTCCTGACCCATGCGCTGCATTATGCAAGCTGCGTGTTCGAGGGGGAACGGGTCTATGGCGGCAAGATCTTCAAGCTGCGGGAGCATACCGACCGGCTGATCGCGTCGGGCCGCATCCTGGGCTTTGAGATTCCGTGGAGCGCCGATCAGATCGACCGCGCCTGCTACGATGTGGTCGAGGCGCTGAAGATCAGCGACGGCTATGTCCGTCCGGTGGCGTGGCGCGGGCCGGAGCAGATGGGCGTGTCGGCGCAAGAGACCAAGATCCACATGGCGGTCGCGGTGTGGGAATGGCCGTCCTATTTCTCGCCCGAGGCGCGGCTCAAGGGCCTGCGCATGATGATGTCGCCGTGGGCGCGGCCGGCGCCCAACACCGCCCCGGTTCATGCCAAGGCGTCGGGCCTCTACATGATCTGCACCATCGCCAAGCACGCCGCCGAGGCCGCCGGCTATGACGACGCCTTCATGCTCGACTATCGCGGCCAGATCGCCGAGGGCACCGGCTGCAACGTGTTCCTGGCGATCAAGGGCGAGCTGCACACGCCGACGCCCGACTGCTTCCTCGACGGCATCACCCGCCAGGTGGTGATGGAGCTGGCGCGCAAGCGCGGCATCAAGGTGGTCGAGCGCGCGATCTGGCCGGAGGAATTCGAAAACGCCGACGAGGTCTTCATCACCGGCACCGCCGCCGAGGTGACACCCGTCTCCGAGATCGGCAAATACAAATTCACGCCGGGCAAAGTGACCAAGCTGATGATGGCGGATTTCGACGCGCTAGTCGGTCGCGCGCCGGCGACGGCAAGCGCGGCGTAGCCGTCAGTTTACAGTCGTCAGTCGTCAGTTACTGACAACTGTAAACTGATAACTGTCTCTACCGCCGGCCAGCGCGGAACTGATTGAACTCGGTGCCGTAGGCGTCGAGGAATTTCTCCAGCATCGCCCGCATCAGATTGTCGCCGAGGCGGCCAAGGCCGACAAACACCTCGGGGGGGCTGCCGAACAGGCCGGCCACCAGGCTGGCGCGGATTTCGGGCTTGGCGGCGTCGAACACCTCGCGGCATTTCACGAGGGACAAATCCGACAGGCCACCATCGCCCTCGGCGTCGAGGGCGCGCTCGGCGGTGACGAGGGCGGTGAAATTGAGGATGCCGGGCAGCAGCCGCTCCACTTTGGCCAGCACTTCGCGCGACGCGGCCGGATCGAGCTTCGCGGTCGGCATCATATAGACCCGCGATGCTTTCACCCGCTCATAGAGCCGATCGCCGAGCGGGCCCCGCTGGTCATTCGCGGTGCGGGTATGGCGCGCATTCCACTCGGCTTCGGTAACCAGGGATGCTTCGGGAAACTCCGTCTCGACGCCGCTCTCCGTGGAACAATAGACGATGCCGCCTTCGACATCCTCCACGACATAAGCCCGGCCGTGCTTGTCGTAGACGGTGCCGCCCCGACGAAATCGCGATGCCATGAAGTTCCTTTTCTAGGGGTTGCCGGCGAGCCAGTCGTCGATCAGGCGGCGCGCCACCGCGATACCCGGCGGCACGAAGAATTCCTTGCTGCCGCGCATATTCTGTTTCAGGAAATCGCGCGTGAACCAGCCGGCCGAATCGATTTCGTCTGGGTCGATGGTGATCTCTGTCGTGGTCGCGCGGGCGTGGAAGCCGAGCATCAGCGACGCCGGAAACGGCCAGGGCTGCGACGAGTGATAGGTCACGTCGGCGACGCGCACGCCGGCTTCCTCGAAGACTTCGCGCGCCACCGCATCCTCGAGACTTTCGCCCGGCTCGACGAAGCCCGCCAGGGTCGAATGCATGCCCTTCGGCCAGATTTTCTGCCGCCCGAGGAGACAGCGATCGCCATCATGCACCAGCATGATGACGGCGGGATCGGTGCGCGGAAAATGCTGGGCGTTGCAGGCGGCGTTGGTGCAGCGCCGGACATGGCCGGCCTCTTCCGACCGGGTCGGCGCGCCGCACACGCCGCAAAAACCGTGGCGGCTGTGCCAATAAAAAATCCCCCGCGCGAACGCCATCAGCGAGCCGGCCTGATTGCCGACCAGCGGCCCGACCCGGCGCAGATCGGCGAATTCCAGCGGCACGTCCGAGCGGATGAGATCGAGCGGCGCCTCGATCGCCGAGAGATCGCGCGCGAAATAGCTGCGATCCTCGATCTGGCCAAGAAACACGTCGTCGGCCGAGTCGCCGGAGACTTGGTCGCGCGTCAGGAACGCCGCCCGTTGCGGCACGCCGTCCTGTGCCGTTGTCACCAGATTCTGGGTGCGCCACACCGGCACGATCAGGCGTTGCGGATGATCGAGCCGCGCCGCCAGCCAGTCGGCATCCTTGCGCAACTTCGCCGCGCGGTCATAGCCGCCTGCGGCGTAGTAATTCGGTTGTTTCGGCATCTTACCTCACGATGGGGTCATTCCGGCAGGCCAACGCGTCGCAAGCCTTCACCGATCACCTCGATCACGGCCGGCACGGCGAATTGCGCGAAGAAGACAATGAAGGCACTGCCGGCCCGGAAATTCGGCTCCAGTTCGAGGAGCCGGCGCGCGGCGGCTTTCGCCTCCTCGCCGCGCCCGGCCATTGTCAGGGACGCGGCCTGGAAAGCGTAGAGCGTGCTGAAACGCGGATTGGCCTTGATGGATTCGGCCGCGGCAGCGGCTGCTTCGGCATAGCGTCCCTCGCGCATCCTGACCAGCGCGATAGCGATGTGCGCCTCGAAGCTCAAGGGGTCGAACGGACTCAAGCGCAGCGCCCGGGGCGCGTAGGCTTCGACCTTAGCCGGATCGCCACTGAACGCATGAATATGAGCCCCGAAATAAAGCGCGGCGGCACAGGAAGGGTTGAGGGATAGGGCGCGTTCGACCGCCCCGGACGCCGCCGCGAAATCGTGCCCCATATGGAGAAGGGCAAGGCTGGCAATGGCGAGCGCGGTCGGATCGTCGCCGCCGTGCGCGACCGCGAGCCGCGCATGCCGGACGCTCGCCTCGGCATCGGCCGGGTTCATTCCGCCGCGCGCGAACCGGCTTTCAAGGCCCCAGGCAAGATAAGCATGAGCCGCGGCATAATGGGGGTCGAGCCTCAAAGCCTCTTCCATGAGCGCCATGCCGGTCGCGGCATCTCCCGGCATGACCGAGCCGAAGAAAGGCAAGGCTTGAAGATAGAGATCGTAGGCGCCGAGACTGTCCGGGGGCTTGCGGCGCGCGCGCTCGATCTCGGCCCGTTGGACGCTCGGCTCGATGACGCCGACGACGCTTTCGGTGATGCGGTCCTGCAGCTCGAACACATCTTCCAGCGCGCCGTCATACTTGTCGGCCCAAAGATGCGAGCCGGACTCGGCCTCGATCAGCTGACCCGTGATGCGCAAGCGGTTCCCTCCCTTGCGCACGCTGCCTTCGAGCACGTAGCGCACGCCGAGTTCGCGCCCGACCTGGCGGATGTCGGGCGACCTGCCCTTGTAGGCGAAGCTGGAATTGCGCGCGATCACGAACAGCCAGTTGATCCGAGATAGGCCGGTGATGATGTCCTCGACCATGCCGTCGGCAAAATAATCCTGCTCTGGATCGCCGCTCATGTTCTGGAACGGCAGCACGGCGATCGACGGCTTGTCGGGCAAGGCGAGCGCGGCTTTCTCCATCCCCGCCATCTTATCCCCTCCCCGACGAAAGTCGGGGTCCATGCTCGATCCAGTTGAGGTGTCGGGACGATGGGCCCCGGCTTTCGCCGGGGCGGTGAAATTATTTTGGAGAGAGATGGAATACACCCGCATCGGGCGGGCGATATTCTTCAATTCCTTTTCGCCGAGATCGGCGAAAGTCTCCGGCATCTTGTCGCGCACCTGACGGTAAGCGTCCTCCGAAAGACAAATCCCGCCTGGCTCGGCGATGCCTTCGAGCCGCGCGGCGATGTTGACGCCGTCGCCCATCAGGTCGCCGTCGCTCTCCTCGACGACATCGCCAAGGTGAATTCCGATGCGAAACGCAATGCACCGCCCGGGCGGCAAACCGGCATTGCGCACGACCATGCCGTCCTGGATTTCGATGGCACAGCGCGTGGCGTCGACGACGCTGCGGAATTCGACGAGCGAGCCGTCGCCGGTACGTTTCACCAAGCGGCCATGATGGACCGCGACGACGGGATCGATCAGGTCGCTGCGCAACGCGCGAAGCCGCGCCAGGGTCATGTCCTCGTCCGCGCCCGCGAGCCGGCTGTACCCCACCACATCGGCGGCCAAGATGGCGGCGAGCTTGCGCGCGGTCTCGGCCATTCAAGGCTTTCGCATTTTCGCCAGATCGGGCTGCGGCGCGTTGTTGATGCCGAGGAGACCGCGCAATTCATCGGCGCGGTCGAAGCCTTGCATCACGCGGGCATGCCATTCCATGACCCAGGCACGCGCCTCGGGGTGGGTGAAGATGAAAAAATCATTGTCCCTGACCGCGCGCAGCACATAGCGCCCGATCTGGTCGGGGGAGAGACCTTGTTTCAGCAAGGCAACCATCGCCGGCGATATGTCGCGCTCGAACGGTCCGCCGAACCGCTCGGGCCGCACCCGGCCGGCCTGATAGATGTTGGTATCGACGCCGGCCGGACACAGCACCGAGACGCCGATATTATGCGGCGCCATCGCGTCCTGCATGGCGAAGGACAGCGCCACCACCGCGAATTTCGTCCCGGCATAGATGCCGTTATTCATGCCCGGCGCCATGCGCATGCCGGCGATGGAGGCGGTGTTGACGATATGCCCGCCCTCGCCATGTTTCTTGAGTTTTGGCGCGAACGCCTTGAAGCCGTGGATCGGGCCCATCGTGTTGACCCCGAACATCCAGTCGAAAATCTCGTCCGGCGTCTCGTCGAGCGATGGCGCGCCGGAGCCGACGCCGGCATTGTTGCAGACGATATGCACTTTGCCGAAATCGCGCTCCACCGCGTCGGCGATTTCATACATTTGCGCGCGGTCCGAAACGTCGAGGAGATAGCCGCGCGCATCGACGCCCAGCGCCGCGATTTCATCGCGCGCCTCGGACAGCGTCGCGAGGTCGATATCGGCAAGCGCGATGTTCAATCCCGCCTCCGCGAACACCCGCGCCATGCCGCGCCCCATGCCCGAGGCGGCGCCGGTGATGAAGGCGGTCTTGCCGCGAATATCCGTGAGAGCCATGCGCCTTGTTTACGACCAAAGCGCCGCTTTGCCTAGCGTCGCCAGCCTTGCATCCCCTCTCGAGTTTTCTCATTCGTCTTGCCCCGGCTTGGCCGGGGCATCCCAGGGGCATCCACGACTAGGTTTGTACGCAGGTGCCTGCATACCCTATGGTGAGAGGAAAAATTCGTGGATGGCGCGCCTTCGCGGGCCAAGACGATTTTTGACCGGGGAGAAAACCATGTTGCGTTGGACGGTGGGACTTGCGGCAATCGGGATGGCGGTCACTTTCGTGGCGGCGGCGCAGGCCGACCCCCTGCCCTATCCCGATATCGCCGACACCTCCCATGCCTCGAACGCGGTCGCGGCGGCGTTTCGCGATTTTTTCACGGTGAAAAGCGAACACCGGCCCGATGCGCTGATGAGCCATTTCGCCAAGGACAAGGTGCTCTATATCGATGCGACGTCCGGCGGAATCTGGCCCGACTGGGCCGCGCTGAACAAGATTTTCACGACCTATATGCCGAAATGGCCCGCGAGCGGCCTGTCCTATCCGACGCGCATTTATGGCGATGCGCATTCGGCGCTGGTCGCCTTCACCGACACGCCGGAATTGTTCGGCCATGAGCTGCGCATTCTCGGCGCCGTCAGCTTCGACGATCAGGGCAAGATCATTCGCTGGATGGATTATTGGGACGGCCGCAGCGCGCAGGTCAAGAACAGCATCAAGCCGACCTATCCCACCGATTTCCACGACGATGTCGGCAACGCCACCGGCCGGATTCACGATGTCGCGGTGCGGCTCGACGCGGCGTTTTCGGCGGGCGACGCCAAGATGGCGGCTGCCATGTTCAGCAACGACGCCGTGTTCGACGATATGGCGCTGCACGCGCAAATCCTGGGCCGGCGCGCGATCGAGCGCTATCTGGCCCGGGCGCTGGTGGCGCTGCCCTATGGCAAAGGCGCGACGCTGGCGCATACCGTCGGCAGCGATCAGGGCGGCGGCTATGAATGGCGCCCCGATGATTCCTTCCCGCTAAAGCGCGGCAACACCGCCCTCGCCCTCGACAGCGACGGCAGGATCACGCGCCTCACAACGGTCTATGACAGCTCACTCCTGCCCGACGCGCAGTACCATGCGCTGGTCCTGCTGTCGGGCGAGAACTGACGGCCTATTGTTCGATCGACAGCAGGACCAGGTTCTTCAGGTCGGCGTCGCTCATCATCGCATTGTCCCAGGTCGCCATCAGCTTGACGATCTTGCCGTCGGGATCGAGTTCGATGGCGGTGATGCCGCGCTGAACCGTGCCGGGGGCGGTCCATTCGTAACCGCCGCCCTGATCGCTGCCGACGACGTGACGCACCGATGAGCCGACGCCATAGGGCAGCTTCGCCAGCGTGCGGCCGAGATAGCGCCCGATTGCCGCCTGTCCGGCGACGCGCACGCGCAGCGCCATGTCCTCATAGATCGCATCGTTGCTGAACATCGCCGCGGCGGCCGTGGCGTTGGCCCCGGCGAAGGCGGCCGCCAGTTTGTGCGCGGTCTCTTGCATCTTGGCCGAGGCGTTCTCGCCCGTGACCTTGACGCTGAACTCGGTCGGGAATTTGTCGGCCGGGGCGCGCATCTTCGCGGCGAGAGGCGCACCGAACGAGCGGCCGTCCCAATAATCGACCCAGCGCGTGATCTTGCCATCCTTGAAATCGAGCGCCGCGAGGATGCGGATTTCGCCGCCGAACAGTTCCGGCGTATCGGTAAAGCCGACCAGCGCCGAATGGGTGTCGCCCATGATCCAGGTCGGATAGGATTTACCCGAGGCCGGCCATTTCGGCATGTAGGTGGTAAAGAGATCGTCGAGCGCCTTGTAATTGTAGAACGGCCAGCCCAGCGTCGCGTCGATATAGGTGACCTGATCCTTGTTGAACAGCGGCACCATCGTCTTCGGATCGTGCCGGCTCTTGGCGGTGAAATACGCCTTGAAATAGGCCGCCGCCGCCGGCGTCGCGTGCGAGACATCGGCGACATCGGGATAGGCCGGCGTTTGCGCGACCGCGCTCCCCGCCAGCGCCGCGCCGACGGCCAGCGCCGCGATTGTTCCCAACAGAATCCGCTTCATGTTTCTCTCCCCTTTGGCGACGCGCCACCTTCCCCAATCGCGTGGCGCCATCACTAGCATGGCGATTGGGCTCACGGCTAAACTTACGCGATGCAAGCGCCCCTCGTCACCCGCTTCGCGCCGAGCCCGACCGGGCGGCTGCACCTCGGGCATGCCTATGCGGCGCTGTTCGCGTGGCGATTGGCGCGCGAGGGCGGTGGGCAATTTCTGCTGCGCATCGAGGATATCGACCGCGCGCGCTGCCGCGCCGAGTATGTCGGAGGCATCGTCGAAGATCTGCGCTGGCTCGGCCTCGATTGGGACGGCGCGGTGCGCCGCCAGTCCGACCATTTCGCCGATTATCGCGCGGCGCTGGACCGGCTGGATGCGCTGGGCGTGGTCTATCCGTGCTTCTGCACCCGCGCCGACATCGCGCGCGCCGCCTCGGCGCCGCATGGGCCGGAGGGCGCGGTCTATCCCGGCACCTGCCGGGCGCTGTCGCATGATGAGCGCCACCGCCGCATCGAAGCGGGGGCGGCCTTTGCCTTACGGCTCGATGTCGCGCGCGCCCTCGCGCTAACCGGGCCGCTGCACTGGATCGACGACGAAGCCGGCATCATCGCCGCCGATCCGCTATCGCTCGGTGACGTGGTACTGGCGCGCCGGGACACACCCGCGAGCTATCATCTCGCCGTCACGGTCGATGACGCGATCCAGGGCGTGACGCTGGTGACGCGCGCCCGCGACCTGTTTCCCGCGACGCATATTCATCGCCTGTTGCAGGCGCTGCTCGATCTGCCGGTGCCGCGCTGGCATCACCACGCGCTGCTGACCGACGCCAGCGGCAAGCGCTTCGCCAAGCGCGACCGCGCCCTGACCTTGGCCGAGATGCGCGACGCGGGCACGACGCCCGAGCAAGTACGGGCGATGGCGGGTTTTTAGTCTTTCTTGTTCAGTGCGTCGGTGAGCCGCGCCGCCGCGCTGCCGGGGCGCAGCGGCTTCTGCTGGCTCTCATGCGGCGCCCAGGCGGTCAGCGTCGCGATCTCGAATTGCGCCGCGACGCGGCCGTCGGCGCGCGGCTCGGCGGCGCCGTAAAATTCCAGCGCGCGGGCGAGCGTCGCGCGGCGGGTGAAATCGCGGCCGCGCTCGGCGGTGGGGTTGGCCTCGCCCATCGCGCGCAGATCGCGCATCAGTTTCAGCGGATTGTCGTAGGTCACCTCGATGGTGTCGCTATCGATCACCGGCAGCGCGAAGCCGGCACGTTGCAGCAGCGCGCCAAGATCGCGCGGATCGGCGAAGGGCGAGACGCGGCTGCCGGCGCCGCCCTGCTCGGCCAGTTCCGCTTCCATCCAGGCGCGGCGCAATTCGCTCAGCGTATCGCCGGCGAATAACGTCGCCAGGAACAAACCATCGGGCTTCATGGCTTGGCGCACTTGCAGCAGCGCCCCCGGCAGATCGTTGGCGTGATGCAGGTCGAGCACGCTCAGCACCAGATCGAAGCTTCCGGCCTTGAATGGCAGCGCCTCCGCCTCGGCCACCAGCGCCAAACTCGCCGCGCGCGCCGCGAAGCCGAATGCGGCATCCATCTGAACCAAGGTCTCGATGCCGCCGCGCCCATTGAGCGAGCGCGCCAGCACGCCGTCGCGACAGCCGAGATCCAGCGCCAGCGGAAATTTTCGCCGCACATCGTCGAGCCGGTCGGCCAGCCGCTCGGCGACTTCCCTCACCAGGAAATCCGCCGTGCCCCAATCGCGCGCCGCGCGCTCGCGAAACCGCCGCACCGCCCGGCGGTCGAAGAGGTTCAGCGGATTCTGGTTTTCCATGTCACCAAGATAATACGAATCCGGGCCCGGTTGAGTCGGCGCTTCAAATTGCCTCGCCGCCGGGTCGGTGCCAGAATTAACCATGCTCAGCCCAGCCCTCGCGCCGGCGCTAAACCGGCTGGCGGCGTCGATGATCGACGTGCTGCTGCCGCCGCGCTGCCTCGCCTGTGGCACGGCGGTCGGCAAAGCGGGGGTGCTGTGCGTCGAATGCTGGCGCGGGCTGACCTTTCTCGGCCCGCCTTGTTGCGCGATCTGCGGCCTGCCGTTCGAATTCGATCTGGGGCACAGCGTGCTGTGCGGCGACTGCGCGCGGCGGGCGCCGTCATTCGATCATGCCCGCGCCGCGCTGCGCTACGACGATGCCAGCCGCAAGCTGATCCTCGGCTTCAAGCATGGCGACCGGCTGCATCCGGCGCCCGCCTTCGGTCACTGGCTGAAGCGCGCCGGCGCCGAGCTGATCCGCGACGCCGATCTCGCGGTGCCGGTGCCGCTGCATTGGACCCGGCTGTTCGCCCGCCGCTACAATCAGGCGGCGGTGCTGGCCAACGCCTTGCGGGCCGCCGGCGGCCCGCCGGTGGCGCCCGACACGCTGCAACGCGCCCGCGCCACCCCGCCCCAGGGCCGCGGCAACCGCGAGGCGCGGCATCGCAATGTCGCCGCCGCCTTCGCGGTGCGGCCCGGCCACGGCTTCGCCGGCAAGCGCCTGCTGCTGATCGACGATGTCTTCACCACCGGCGCCACCGTGTCGGAATGCGCGCGAATCCTGAAGCGCGCCGGCGCCATCCGCGTCGATGTATTGACGCTGGCGCGAACCGTGCGGGAAGCCGGCTGAAAACCTGACTGAAAACCGGGCGCTTGGTTGCAATCGGCCCCTTGCCACGGTATCGTTGGCGGCCATGATCGCGCGCCGAATCGGGGCTGGCCGCGCGTCCCGCCCATCAGGAGGAAGCGATGTCCGAGCAAGTGATCACGCAGAACCCGTCCGATCTGTTCCGGCCCGGCAAGGAAGCCGAGGCGATGCATCTCGTGCGTGAATATATGGGCTGGTCCACCGGCGCCGGGCTGATCCCCATTCCGCTGATCGATCTCGCCGCGATCTCGCTGGTCGAGCTGAAGATGGTGCACAGCCTCGCCAATCTCTATGGCGTGCCGTTCACGCGCAGCGCCGCGAAATCGATCGTCGGCGCCCTGATCGGCGGCGGCGGCACCTATGTCCTGGCGGCGCCGGTCGCCAGCGTGGTGAAGTTCATTCCGATCATCGGCTCGCTGGCCGGCATGATCGCCGAACCGGCGATCGCGGCCGCGGCGACCTATGCGCTGGGCAAGGTCTTCATCCAGCATTTCGAATCGGGCGGCACCCTCCTCGATTTCAACATCCGCACCCAGCGCCACCAATATGAACAGCATTTCACGGCGGCGCAGGAAAAGGGCACGGGCGACGCGAGCTGAGCCAGACCGGCTGGCCATGCCGCACGCCCGAGGCGGGGCCGCCGCCGCCCGGCACCATCCTCTGCTGGCGGATCGACATTGCCACCATCGGCGAGCCGGCGCGCGAGACGCTGTTCGCCCTCATGAATCCCGAGGAACAGGCCCGCGCCGACCGCTTCGTGCGCGCGCCGGATCGGCATAGTTTCACCGCCGCCCATGGCTGCCTGCGGCTGTTGCTGGGCGCGATGCTGGGCGATCCGCCGCAATCCTTTGTCCTCACGGTCAACCAATATGGCAAGCCCCGGCTCGCGGAGCCGCGGGGCATCGCCTTCAACATGTCGCATAGCGGCGGCATCGTGCTGATCGGCGTCGCCAGCAACATCGCGATCGGCGTCGATGTCGAGGCGTTGCGCCCGGTGCCGGAGCGGTCCCAGATCGTGCGGCGCTATTTCCACCCCGGCGAGGCCGCCGATTTCGCGACCGTGCCGGAGGACCGCGCCGAGACCGCATTTTTTCGCTGCTGGTCGCGCAAGGAGGCGGTGGTGAAGGCACTGGGCCGGGGCATGAGTCTCGATCTGCACCGCTATCGCGTCGCCTGTTTGCCGAGGGCTGCGCCGGAATTGCTCGCGCTGGAAGGCGAGACCGCGCCGCGCGATGCCTGGACGATTTACGATCTCGATTTCGGCGCGCGCCATGTCGGCGCGGTCGCGGCGCGCCACCGGCCGCTGACGGTGTCGTGCGTTATGTTCGATGTGGCGCGGATGTTGGGCTGAGATGGGGAATCGCCAAGCAAGCCCACCTCACCCTCCCACGCCTGCGGCGTGGGCCCCTCCCTCTCCTCCCGATGGGAGGAGAGGGAAATTATGGGTCGGTTCAGCTTGCTTAAGCGGCGCTAGAGCAACTTTCACATCAATGCAATCACCCTTTGCCCGTCATCGCCGGGCTTGACCCGGCGATCCATCGATAGACCCCCGGATCAAGTCCGGGGGTGACGGAAAGGGGCGATTCCAAGGGACTGGATACCGCTCTAGGACTTCTCTTCGGCGCGTTCTCGCTCTTCTTCTTCCATCGCCTTGCGCAGGCTGAGGGGGCGCATATCGGTCCACACTTCATCGACCCAGGCCATGCAGGCTTCCTGTGTGTCCGGGCCCCACACTTGGCGCCAGCCCTCGGGAATATCCATGTCGGCGCGCCACAGCGAATATTGCTCCTCATGATTGATCAGCACGATATGCGGCAGCTTATCAATCGCATCGTCTTCTTCATCGTCGCTCATCGACATCGCGGGCACTCATTCCGTCTGCATTTGCGCTTCGGAACTCACGCCGAAGCGGCCATTTCGCGTGTGGTAGCACGGCGCATATCGCGGCGATAGCGGGTATCCTCATAGGGCGTGCCGCGATGCATGGTGCAGCGATTGTCCCAGATCACCAGGTCGCCGAGCCGCCAGGAATGGCGATAGACGAAGCGCGCCTCGGTGGCGAACTCCTTTAATTCCTTCAGCAGCGCGGCGCCCTTCTCTATCGGCCAGCCCTCGATATGCGCGGCATGGGAGGCGAGATAAATCGTCTTGCGCCCGGAGCCGGGATGCACCTGCACCAGCGGGTGGCGCGTCGGCGGCCGCGATGCCAGCTCTTCCTCCGTCGGTTCGGGAAAGCCCGCCGCCGCGCGCGAATGCCAGATCGAATGCACCGCGACCAGATCCTTGATCGTCGCCTTGGTCGCGGCGGGCAGCGCGTCATAGGCGGCGCGCAAATCGGCGAATTCGGTATCGCCGCCCACCGGCGGAATCTCGTGCGCCGACAGCAGCGAATAGACCCCGCGATTGGGATGGAACGACATGTCGGAATGCCACAGCCGGTCGCCGCGCCGGAACAGGATGACGCGGCTGCCTTCCTTCAGGACCTGGTCATCGGCGTCGATATTGGCGACGTCCTGCAGCCCGGCGGTGATGCGCGACTTGGTGCGGCCGGCGATTTTGAAGACCGGGGTAAAATCCATCGGCCCCAGCGCCCGGCCCAGCGTCAGTTGCGCCTCGTCCGACATCGGCGTGCCGGGGCGATAGAAGCACACGGCATAGCGATCCATCGCCGCGACGATCTCCCGAACCAGCGCGGCGTCAGCGGGCAAGGACAAGTCGGCGCCGGACAGTTCGGCGCCGAAATCGTTCCGCACGGGCGTGACAGCGAGACGGCTCATTACCTGCTCTCCAAGAATTGGTCGCGCATTTGCATCGGCACGCCGTAGGATTGGATTCGAAGAGGTATCTGTCAACCAGCCACGATGAGCAATAACGTCCCCAGCCTGCTTGCCACCATCGTCATCTGCCTCGGCGCGGCCTATCTCCTCGGCATGGCGGCGCGCGCGCTGCGCCTGCCGCCGCTGGTGGGCTATCTGCTGGCCGGGGTGGTGATCGGGCCGTTCACGCCCGGCTATGTCGCCGACGCCCATATCGTGGCCGAACTCGCCGATATCGGCGTCGCCCTGCTGCTGTTCGGGGTCGGGCTGCATTTTTCGCTGGCCGATCTGTTGTCGGTGTGGCGCGTCGCGGTTCCGGGCGCGCTGCTGCAGGTCGCCGGCTCGACCCTGGTCGGGTTCGCGGTCGGGCACTGGCTGCTCGGCTGGCCGACCGGCGCATCGATACTGCTGGGTGTCGCCCTCGCCATCGCCAGCACCGCCGTCGCGACGCGGACATTGGAGGATCGCGGCCAACTGACGGGCGAGTCCGGCCGCGTCGCCCTCGGCTGGCTGGTGGTACAGGATCTCGTGGTAATCCTGGTGCTGGTCCTGTTGCCGGTGGCGAGCGCCGCCACCGATGGCAGCGCCAACCTCCTGCCGATGCTGGGCCGCGCCGCGCTCGAGGTGGCGGGTTTCGTGCTGGTGGTGGTCCTGGCCGGCCGCCGGGTCATTCCCTGGGTGCTGGCGCTGACGGCGCGGGCCGGCTCGCGCGAGCTGTTCACCCTCGCGGTGATCCTGGTGGCCTTGGGGGTCGCCTACGGCTCGGCGCGGCTCTTCGGGGTCTCGCTCGCCTTGGGCGCGTTCTTCGCCGGCGTCGTGCTGGCGGAATCCGATCTCTCGCATCAGGCGGCGGCCGAATCGCTGCCGGTGCAGCAATTATTCACGGTTCTGTTCTTCGTCTCGGTCGGCCTGCTGATCGACCCGACCGTGGTGCTGCGCCTGCCGCTTCAGGTTGGGGCGGTGGTGCTGGCGATCCTGATCGGGATCGGCCTCGTGACCCTGATCGTGCTGCTGGTGTTGCGCGTGCCGCCCATCGCTGCCGCGACGGTGGCCGGCGCCTTGGCGCAGATCGGCGAATTTTCCTTCATCCTGACCGGCACCGCGGTCCAGCGTGGCGCCATGCCCGCCGAGGGGCGCAGCATCGTGCTGGCCGGCGCGCTGCTGGCGATTCTTGCCAATCCCTTCATCTTCCGCGGCAATGAGCGGCTGGGTGCCGCACTCGAGCGGAACAAGCTGCTACGCCGGTGGACGAAAGGCGGCCGGCGCCTCGCGATGGGCTCGGTTCCCGCGCGGCTCGCGGATCATGCCTTGGTGATCGGCCAGGGCCGGGTCGGCGGGATAGTGGTCGCGGCGCTGCAACGGCATAACGTACCGCTGGTCATCATCGAGCAGGATCGCCGCATCGCCGAGCGGTCGCGCGCCCAGGGCCTCCCGGTAATCTATGGCGATGCCACCCGGCCCGAAGTCATCGCGGCCGGCCATCCCGGCCGCGCCAAGCTGCTGGTCGTCGCGATTCCCGACCGCTTCCTCGCGCGCCGCGTCATCGAGCTGGCGCGCCACGCCAATCCCCGCATCGAGATCGTGGTGCGCACCCACAGCGACGAAGAAGCCGAATGGCTCGACGGCAAGGAAATCGGGCTGGTGGTGATGAGCGAGCGCGAGACCGCGCTCGGCATCGCGGAATATGCGCTGCATCGTTTCGAAGCCGATTCCGATGCGATATGGCGGACGCTTGAAGCGTTGCGCGCCGCCAAGCCGACCGCGTAAATATTCAGCGGCGCAGGCGGCTGTCGATCAATTCGCGGACCTTGCGCTGCTCCCAATCCGGCGTGGTCCAGGGCAGCAGCTCGTAGGCATGCAAGCCGTGCAGCACCAGCAACAAGCCCCAGCCAACCAAGGGCCCGTAATACCAGATTGGCCCACGCAGCACGGCCGAATTGATCATGAACAGGATGAAATTCACCACCACATAGACCGACAGGTGGCTGTAAAAGAGGCGCAGCGCGCGCACCCGCCGCCACGCCCAACGCTCCAACTCGGCGAGGCGCGCCGCCTCGCGCGGGCCGGCGCCCGGCCGCAATTCGACGGGTTCGCTGCTTTGACCGCGGATCGGATTGGCCATGCCCGAACGATACCGCGCAATCACGGCAAAATCGAGGAGAGGCGTTATTGCGGCGTCAGTTTGTTGGCGTCAGTTTGTTGATGCCCTTCAGCACCGTGCCGGCGACGAAGGCGCGGATGATCTCCACCACCTGGGGAAAGTGGTTGGCGTAATTCTCGGTCGAGACATAGCCGAGATGCGGCGTGATGACGGTGTTGTCGAGGGCAAAGAACGCGCTCGATCGCGGCAGCGGCTCGACCGAGAACACATCGAGGCCCGCCCCGGCAATGCGATGCGCGCGCAGCGTCTCGGCCAGCGCATTCTCATCGACAATCGGCCCGCGCGAGGTATTGATCAAGAACGCGCTTTTCTTCATTTGAGCGAGGTCGTCGGCGCCGATCAGGCCGCGGGTGCGATCGCTGAGCACCAGATGGATGGTCAGCACGTCGGCCTGCGCCAGCAATTCGCCCTTGCTGACCAGCGTCGCGCCGGCGGCGGTCGCGCGCTCCTGCGTCAGGTTGGGGCTCCACGCGACCAGGTTCATGCGGAAGGCGGCGCCAACCCGCGCCACCTCGCTGCCGAGCCGCCCCAGCCCCAAGAGGCCGAGCGTCTTGCCCGCCAGCTCGAACCCCAGCGTCGTCTGCCAGCGCCCCTGTTGCAGCGCCCGGTCCTCCGCCACGATACCGCGCATCACCGCCAGGATCAGGCCCCAGGTCAGCTCGGCGGTGCCCATGCCCCTGAGGTCGGTGCCGCAGACCTGGACGGCGCGCTCGGTCGCGGCGGCCTCGTCGATCGCGGCGTTGCGCCGGCCCGAGGTGATCAGCAGCCGGAGGTTCGGCAGCCGCTCGAACAGCTCGCGCGGAAAGGGCGTGCGCTCGCGCATCAGGACGACGCACGCGAACGGCAGCAGCCGCTGGACCAGCGCCTCGAGATCGAACAGATGGTCGGGGAAGCTCTCCACCGTCGCGACCGAGGCCAGGCTTTGCCAATCCGCCAGCCCGAGGGCGACACGCTGATAATCGTCGAGCAGGGCAACGCGCATCATGTCGGGGCTCCCGAAGGTGGATGATAAGGCGCCGCGCGGCTCATCCAGCGCGTCAGCCAAGCGGCGGGCCAGATCCAGATGATACCGGCGAGAGCATAAAATGATATGTCGATCAGGGTCTGTTCGGGCAGGAAAAAGTGCGCGATTGCTACCGCGATGGCGGCGTAAATCGCCAACCCCAGGATCAGAAAAATCGTGCCAGCCAGAATTCGCAGACGCATGCCGGATTCTCGCCGACCCGTTCAGCGCACGCAAGCGGCTTCGATTTTAACGAATTTGTCGTTTTTGTGCATTGCACAACAAACCGGAAACAAGTGGGCTAACCATGTCATTTTGCCGCAGTTTCCGTCTTCGCAGTTGCGATTTTATTGTTGCATTAGGACAGGGACACGGCCATATTCTGCCTCGCGGCATTGGCCGTCGCCCGACGGTCTGCCGTACGTCTTCTTAGGCGTTTCCTCCCTAAACTTGGGCTGTGGCTTTTGCCACAGCCCATTTTTTTGCCCGCCCCCGGCGCGGGAACGAAGCGCCGCCCGCCCGGCTTCTATAGGAGACACCTCAACTCTCCTGGAGACCGATATGACGGCGAACGATAAGTCCGGCGGCGAACGCTTTCCCGAGGATGCCGGCGACATCAAGAACGGCCCGAGCGATCAGCATCCAAACCTGCCGCATGCCAATGAAAATGCGGGCGAAAACGAAGGCGAAGGCAATAAATCGGCCGATCGCCGCTATCGCGACGGCGTCGCGCGGACGGTCGCCGGCGGCCACGTCGAAGAAGAGGCCAAGGAAGCCGAACGGGCCATCGACGGTAAGGAAGGCGCGGCGCTACGCCAAGCCGAGGAAGCGGGCAAGAAGCGTAGCCATGGCGAGGACCCGGCGCTCAACAAGACCAAGCACTGATCACAGCGTCCGTTGCATGATCACCGCGTCGAGCCACCGTTCGCCCTTGTAGCCGACATCGTTCAGCACGCCGATCGGCCGAAAGCCACATTTGGCGTGGAGATTGATCGACGCCAGGTTGGCGCTGTCGCCGATTACCGCTACCATCTGGCGCATGCCGGCGGCGGCGCAGCGTTCGGCCAGCCGATTCAATAGGTTAGTGCCGAGTCCGCGCCGGTGGCTGTCGGGCGCGACATAAATCGAATCCTCGACCGTGAAGCGATAGGCCGAGCGCGGCCGATACGGCGCGGCATAGGCATAGGCCAGCACCGCCTCGCCTTCGGCCATGACCAGATAGGGCAGCCCGAGCTGGGCGATGGCGTGGAATCGCTCCACCATGTCCTCGCGCGAGGGCGGCACCTCATCGAAGGTGCCGAAGCCGGTTCGGACATGATGCGCGTAGATGTCGGCGATGCGCGCAAAATCGGCATCTGTCGCCTCGCGTAGCCGAAGGGCCGCGCCAATTATCGCCGCGCTCATGCCTTTGGCGCGAGCGTCGGGGCCATCGCGGCCAGCGCCAGCATGATATCGCCCATATCGTCGGCGAGGCGGGCGATAAACGGCTTCTGCTCGAAATTCGCCTCATCCATATAGAGCGCGCGGCTGAGCTCGATCTGGATGCAATGGCCGTGGACCCCCGGCTGGCCATAATGGGCGGTGGTGAATCCCCCCGCATAGGGGGCATTGCGCGCCACGCGATAGCCTTTCGCGGACAAGGCGTGATGCATGGTCTCCATCACCATCGGATGACAGGAGGTGCCGTGGCAATCGCCCAACACAATGTCGGCGCGGCCGGCCCGCCCGCGATCGCCGAGGCAGGCCGACGGCATCGAATGGCAGTCGACGAGGAGATAAAAACCGAACTTGTCGCGGGTCTCGGCCAGCAATTGCATCAGCGCGCGATGATAGGGGCGATACAACCGCTCGACCCGCTGCAGCGCCTCGTCGGCGCGCAGCTTGCGGGCATAGATTTCTTCGCCGGACGCCACCACCCGCGCGATGGTGCCGAGCCCCATCTTCACCCGGGGCGACAACCGGTTGACATACGCCGGCAGCGCATCCTCGAACATCGCCGGGTCGAATTCATAGGGCTCGCGATTGGGATCGAGATAGGCGCGGGCGTAGCGCGCGCGCAGCAGCGGCGCGCCGAGGCTTGGGGCCGCACCGAAAATTTCATCGACATAGGCGTCTTCGGAGCGCCGCAGGGTCACCGCGTCGAGCCGCGAGGCCGCCACCAGATCGCGCGGATAATGGGAGCCGCTATGCGGCGAGGCCAAGACAAGCGGAAGGGTCTGCTCGGCCGGGGTCAGAATATCGACCGGCGGAACCGTCGCGCTGCGTAACGCGAAATCTCCTTCCATGGGATGACTTTAGGAGGAACGTGGCCGCCCTGTCATTCTTTTCGCGCATGCCGGTGACCCGGATCGCGCTTGGCCGGGCCAGCCGGCCGGTGCATCATGGCCCGTGAACGGGTGACAGCGGAGAAATCGGCGTGAATCTGCGTAATCTCGGGGCTTCGGGCCTCAAAGTCTCGGCGGTCGGGCTCGGCTGCAACAATCTGGGCGGCCGGGTCGATCGCGACGGCACCAACAAATTGATCCCGGCGGCGATCGATCTAGGAATAACTTTGTTCGATACCGCCGACTCGTACCCGGTGGGCAAACCGGGCGTGTCCGAGGAATTGCTGGGCGAGGCGCTGGGGGCGCGGCGCAAGGACATCGTCATCGCCACCAAATTCGCCAATGTGATGGGCCCCGGCGACATGATGCGCGGTGGCTCGCGCCGCTGGATCATGACCGCCATCGAGGGCAGCCTGCGCCGCCTTAAGACCGATTGGATCGATCTCTACCAGATGCATTTCCCCGACCCCAACACGCCGATCGAGGAAACGCTGCGCGCGCTCGACGATGTCGTGCGCCAGGGCAAGGTGCGCTATATCGGCTGCTCCAACTATGCCGGCTGGCAGATCGCGACGGCGAGCGCGCTGTCGCGCGAGCTCGGCACCCACGCCTTCGTGGCGGACCAAGACGAATACAGCCTCCTGGTGCGCGAGGTGGAGCGTGAGATTCTGCCCGCCGCCAAAGCGAGCGGCATGGGCTTTCTGCCCTATTTTCCGCTGGCGAGCGGCTTCCTCACCGGAAAATATCACCGCAATGCCCCGATGCCGCAGGGCGCGCGCATCACCGCCGCCAAGATTTTCCAGGACAATTTCCTCACCGATGAGAATTGGGAAATCGCCGCGCGGCTTGGCGATTTCTGCGAGACCCGCGGCAAGACGCTCCTTGACCTCGCCTTCTCGTGGCTGCTGGCCAACCCGACCGTGTCGAGCGTGATCGCCGGCGCCACCAAGCCGGAGCAACTGGCGGCCAACGCCAAGGCGGCGGAATGGGTGCTGACCGCCGAGGAATTGGCGGCGATCGATCGCATCTCGCCGCTGCCCAAGACCAAGAAGATTCATTGATGATCCGGGGCCTGCATCATCACGTCTATCGCTGTCGCGATTCCGAGGCGAACCGGCATTTTTACGAGGATTTCCTCGGCCTGCCGCTGGTCCGCACGTTCCGGTCGAAAAAAACCGCGACCGGACGCGCGATCGATCTGCTGCACACGACTTATCGGCTGGGCGCCGACTCGTTCCTTGAGTTTTTCGAGGTGCCGGCCCAGCCCTTCGCGTTCAAGGACCAGCATGATTTCGATCTTCATCTCGCCATCGAGATGGATCATGCCACCCAGCAAGGGCTTGCCGAGCGCGCCCGCGCCGAGAATATGGAGCTGCGCGGACCGTCGGATCACGGTCCCATGGCGTCGCTTTATGTCCGCGATCCCAACGGCTATGTCGTGGAATTGACGGCCTATAAACCGGGGCAAACACCACAGCCGATGGCCGCGAGCGCCGAGGCGCGCGCCACGCTCGATGACTGGCAGGCGTCGAAGCCGCGCCCCGCCGGCGGTTGACCGCCCCTCGCCGCCGCCATTGTCTTGCACCCATGCGGGAATGACGTTATATCCGCGCGTCCGCGGCGGATGGGCGCGTAGCTCAGCGGGAGAGCACTGCCTTGACATGGCAGGGGTCACAGGTTCAATCCCTGTCGCGCCCACCATCGCGCCGCGGGGAACGAATCCATGTCCGACGACAAACCCGGTTTCAGCTCGCCAGCCTGTTCCATGAACGAGGCCGACGATGTTTATATGGGCTATGCCGGGCGGGACGAACTGGTCGCCTTTCTCAACGAATTGCTGGAAGCGGAGCGCGCCGGCTCACGCGTCACGCTCGACAGCGCGCGCGAGGCCGGCACCGGCGCCATCGCCGATCTGATGTCGGCGGTACAGCGCGACGAGGCGCGCTGGTGCGCGATGCTATTGCGGCACGTCAAGGAATTGGGCGCCGAGCCGACGCCCAATATGGGCGCGTTCTACGGCAAGGCGATGGCGGTCGCCGACATGGCGGAGCGCATCGCCTTTCTCAATCGCGGCCAAGGCTGGGTTGCGAAGAAGCTGCGCGTCATGCTGCCCCGGGTGCGCGACGACGGCATGCACGCCGATTTCAAGAACATGCTGGAATCGCACGAGACCAACATCGCGCTGGCCAACAAGGCGATCGGGCGCGCCTGACCGGCCGATCGCCTCATTCCGCCGCCGCCGCGTCGGGCAGGCTCGCCGGCGGCTTCATCGTATCGACATGGCGCCAGTCGGCGCCGGCAGGCAGGCGAATGGCGATGGAGCGGATCGCGGCATGGCTGGCGGCGGCGGAAGGCGCGCCTTGCGCGTGGCGGCGTGCCGCGTCCAGCAATAGGCGCCGAGTGCGCACGATGGTGACATCGCTGGAGCCAAGCTGTTCGCGGGTGCGATCCATGATCGGCCCCATCGCTTCCTGCACGGCGAAATCCTCGAATGGCAGCGGCCGGCCGAGGCCGATGCCGCTCCAGTGTCCTTGCTTCATCAGGGCGCGGTCCTGGCCCCACATATTGTGAAAGCCGCCGAGGTCGGCGGCGAAATCGTCGCGATCGCCAGAACTGTTCGCCATCATGCGGTCGCGGATGTCGGCGCCGATCGGCTTCGCCGGATCGTAGAGGACGTACCATTGCGCGTGCGTCTCGTCGTCGATCGGCACCACGATGGTGACGAAGCAGGCGGCGCCGCCGGGCGTCGGAATGAAGGAATAATACGGCAGCGCGACATCGCGAATCCGGACATAGAGGCTGCCGTCCGGCATCGGCCGCAGCGCGCCCTCGCGAAAGCCATAGGCGCGCGGCTCGAACTCGATCGCCGCCGACGGCACTTTGCGGCTCAGCACATGGAGCGCGGCACCTTCCGCGCCCTGCCAGCGCTGGGCGGGATCGCCCATCCAGCCGACATGCAGAATGCCGGCATGCACCGTGTCGAGCGTGCCCTCGAAACCTTGCAGCCAGTTACAGCGCAGGATCGCCCGGCGGATATCGATGTGGCTTTCCGGTAGCCCGGTAAACTCGAAATCGACGAAGGCGGGCGGCGTCGCGCGCGCGCCGAGATAGACCCAGATCAGGCCGCCCGCCTCGCGCGTCGGATAATGATTGACCGTGATATTGGCCGCGAACGCTTCCTGCCGCTCCGGCGGTTCCGAGGGAACATCGACCAGCGCGCCGGCGACATCGATCTTCCAGCCATGGAACAGACAGCGCAGCCCGTTGCCCTCGTTGCGGGCCAGCGCCAGCGAGACGCAGCGATGCGGGCATTCCTCGTCGAGGAAGCCGACCCGGCCGTCGGTTGCGCGAAAGGCGACGAAATTCTTGCCGAACAGCCGCACCCGCGCCGGGCGGCCGTCCGCCTCAAGCGCCGCCGCGCGCACCGCCGGCGTCCAATGGTCCCGCAGATAATCGCCCATCGGGCTGCCGGCGCCGACCCGCGCCAGCATCTCGTTCTCCCGCGCCGTCAACATCGCCCGCGCCTCTCACCCAATCGTGACGCGGGCAGCCTAACCCAAGTCCCGGCGCGTCGCCAAAGTTAAGGTGCGTGACCCACGCGGTAAACGAGAACAGCCCATAAACACAGTCTTTTTGGACGAAAAAGCACTATAGGACGGTGATCTTTACCGACAAATCCCGAGCACTCTAAGGTCAATCGTTAATTTGTGTGAATCGTTGTTGTTGTTGCCCCGCCACCCCGACAAGGTGGCCAACGTAAGTGCGGGGTAGGAAAGAATACGTCCCATGCTGAGCTTGAATAGAGCGACGTCGGTCGCAAGAGTGCAGACCCCCATGGACGTGCCACGCGTGGCGGGATTAGGCAAAGAGGCCGCGGCGGGGCATCCCGGGGCGATCCTCGGTAGCGAGATCGCCTATCTGCGCGATTACGATTGCGGTATCTACCGCGATCTCGATATCGAGCTGACCCTGGACTATATGCACCGGCGCTTCATCGCGCCGCTCGCGGCCCATATCGACATCAGCACGGCGAGCCTCCTCGATTGCGCTTCGGGCTTCGGCTGGCTCGCCTTCGCCTATCTCCTGGCCGGCGGCCGGCACGCCACACTGGTCGATATGGACGAGCCGCGGCTCGAGGCGGCGCGCGCCATCGCCCGGCAGCTTGGCGTCGAGAAGCGCTGCACCTTTCGCACCGGGCGGATTCAGGATATCGACCTGCCGGACGACGCCGTCGATATCTTCGCCAGCATCGAGACGCTGGAGCATGTCGGGGCCGAGAATGTCGCCGCCAGCGTGCGCAACATGACCCGCCTCGCGAAACGCGCGGTGATCCTGACGACGCCGAATTTCCTCTTTCCCATCGTCGCGCATGACACGGAATTGCCGCTGGCGCACTGGCTGCCGGCTGGCTTGTGCCGCCGCTATGCCGCCGCCAAGGGACGGGCCCATCTCGATCGCGGCAACCATTTCCTGGTGCCGTGGGATCTGGCGCCGCTGGCGGCAAAGTTCCGGCCGGCCACCCGCTTTCAGACCTTCGCGACACAGGCGGATTACGACCGCTTCTATCCGCACTACATGCCCTATGGCTCGAACCAGGCGCAGCGTTATCGCGCCGCGCCGAAACGGGGCCAGCGCGCGCTGCACCGCGTGTTGGCGGCGCTGCTGGGGCGCTGGTCCTTTACCCTGGCGCCGAGCCTCGCCTCAATTTGGCTGCGGCGTTAGCTCGGCCACCGCTTTTTCGATCATGTTCTGGGCGTCGTGCTCTTCCGCGACGCGGTTGTCGTCGGCCAGCATCTGGGCGCTGTCGCGGTCGGCGAATTGCATCACGCCCAGATCCTCGAACGCGGTGCGCACGCGCGGCCCCCACAGGCCGATATCGCGCACCGTCGGCACGATGCGGCTAAAAAGGCGCGCGCGGAACTTGGTGGTGGCCAGCGAATTTTCGTGGAGCGCGCGGCACTCCGCGACATCGAGGCCGGCGGCTTCCCAGGCATAGGCCGGCTCCAGCCGGTCGCGCATGAGATAGCAGGCCTCGACCAGGAACTCCTCGCGCCGGTCACGCTCCTTCTCCGTCAGCCCTGGATAATATTCGCGCAAGGCGAGGCGGCCGAACGCGACATGCCGGGCCTCGTCCTGCATGACATAGGCATTGACCTGCGCCGCCAGCCGGTTTTGCGCGTTGTCGCGAATGCCCTGGAACGCGGCCAGCGCCAACCCCTCGATCACCACCTGCATGCCGAGATAGGTGAAGTCCCACTCCTGGCGCTCGATGACGTCGCCGATCAGCGCCTGCAGCGATTTGTTGATCGGAAACACGATGTCGAATTTCTCGTGCAGCAGGCGCGCATAGGCCTCGACATGGCGCGCCTCGTCCACCACCTGCGTCGCGGCATAGAATTTGGCGTCGATGCCCTGAACCTGTTGCACGATCTTGGCGGCGCAGATCAGCGCGCCCTGCTCGCCATGCATGAATTGCGAGATATTAAGGGCCTGGAGATAACGCCGCAGTTCCGCGATCCGTTGCGGCGACAAGCGATTCCATAGATCGGTGCCGTAGAGTGAGATCGTCTCGTCCGGCAGCATCATCGGATTTTCGGGGTCGAGGTCGATCGACCAGTCGATGCGGTCGGTGGCGTTCCATTGCTGGCGCTTGCCCTTCTCATAGAGGGCCAGAAGGTCGGAGCGCGCCTTGTCATATTCCCAGGTGAATTCGGTGCGCAGCGGCGCCTGCACCGACCATGCCATCTCCCCGACGGGAAGCACATAACGGGATTCGGTCGACATCGGCATTTCCTCCTTGCCGTGGACGCGCCGTCAGCTGCGATAGCCGCCGTTAATGTCGATATAGCCGTGGGTTAAGTCGCAAGTCCAGACCGTGGCCTTGCCGCGGCCCAGGCCGAGATCGACGTCGATCTCGATCTCGCGGCCCGTCATGTGCTCGGCCACCGGGGCCTCGTCATAGCCCGGCACCGGCCCGCCTTGGTCGGCGATGCGGACGCCGCCGACGGCAATCGCCAGCGTGTCGCGCTCGACCCGCTCGCCCGATTTGCCGACCGCCATCACGATGCGGCCCCAATTGGCGTCGCCCGCCGCGAGCGCGGTCTTGACCAGCGGCGAATTGCCGATGGCAAGGCCGACGTTGCGCGCGGCTTTGGCGGACACCGCGCCAATCACGCGGATCGTGACGAATTTCTGGGCGCCCTCGCCGTCGCGGATGATCTGCTGCGCCAGGTCGATCATCATGCCGTCGAGCGCGCGGCGAAAATCCTTAAGGCGCGGGTCGTTGGCGCGCGCGACGCGCTTGTGCTTCGCCTTGCCCGTCGCGCACAGCAGCACCGTGTCGCTGGTCGAGGTGTCGCCGTCGACGGTGATGCTGTTGAAGGAGCGCTCGTTGCTTGCCGACAACATGTCCTGCAGCACTTTTGCGGGAATGGTGGCGTCGGTGAAGAGATAGGCCAGCATGGTCGCCATGTCGGGCGCGATCATGCCGGAGCCCTTGCAGAAACCGTTGAGGGTGACGGTGACACCGTCGATGGAAGCGGTACGGGTCGCGAGCTTCGGAAACGTGTCGGTGGTGAGGATCGCCTCGGCCGCATTGCGCCACGCGGCGGCATCGGCGCGCGCCGATTTGGCCGTGGCCGGCAGCGCATCGACGATTTTGTCGGCGGGCGGCGGCTCGCCGATCACCCCGGTCGAGGAAATGAACACCTCTCCCGGCGCGCATTTCGCCAGCTTGGCCATCGCCGCCGCGGTGCGCTTCACCACCTCGACGCCGGCGCGGCCGGTAAACGTGTTCGAATTACCCGAATTGACCACGATGGCGCGCGCCTTGCCACGCTTGAGCCCGGCGCGGCACCAATCGACCGGCGCGCCGCGCGTCTTCGACTTGGTGAATACGCCGGCAATGGTGGTGCCGGGATCGAGCAGCGCGACCATCAGGTCGCGCCGCCCCTTATAGCGGATGCCGCAATTGGCGCTGGCCAGAACGATTCCGGCGATCGGCGGCAGCACCGGTATGTGTTCCGGCGCGAGCGGCGAGGGTGACGGCATCGCGACGATCGGCCCCGTTATTTCTTGTTGCTTTTCTTCGGGATGTCCGACGATCCGACCGGTGCCACCGGTGCCATGGATGCCGCCGGGGGGGCCGTTACGGGCTTGCCGTCCGCGCCCATCGTCTCGATCTTTGCGGTGGCACGCAGTTCCTTCACCTTGCCCGAGATCGCGTCGCCCTGGAGCTTCGCCGCAAGCTGCTGCTTCACCTCGTCGAAGGTGGCCGGCGGCGCCGAGCGGCGATCGACCAGCTTGATGACGTGCCAGCCGAACCGGGTCTTCACCGGGGTCTTGGTGAACTGGCCCTTCTTCAGCGCGAAGGCGGCGGTGGCGAATTCCTGTACCATCTGATCCTTGGTAAACCAGCCAAGATCGCCGCCCGAATCCTTGCCGGCGGGATCGATCGACTTGTCCTTGGCCAGCTTGGCGAAATCGGCGCCGCGCTCAAGCTGGGCGATGACCTGCTTCGCCTCGGCCTCGGTCTTGACCAGGATGTGGCGAGCGTTGATCTCCTCACGCTGCGGTTGTGCTTTGATATACGTCTCGTACTCGGCATGAAGCTTGGAATCGGTCACATCCTTCGACACCAGCCGCTCGATATAGACCGCGCGCTCGACATCGGAGAGGGCGGCGGCCATCCGCGTCTTGACCTCGGGATCGTCCTGCAGATGCTCGCGTTCGGCGGCAAGCTGGATCAGGTGGGTGTTGACCATGGCCTCGACCATCATCGGCACCAGCTTTTCGAGCGGCATCTGCTGGGTCTGGGCCGGCAACCGGCGGATTTGCGCCATCACCTGGGAACCGTGAATGTCATAGCCATCGACCCGCGCCATCACCGGGTCCGGGGCCGGGCTCTGGGGCGTTTCGGCCGGCTGCGCCACCGCGATCAGCGGCGCGACGAGAACCATGATGAAGAGGGCCGCCAGCCAGGAGCGACCGAGAATTGCGCGGGCAAGCATTGAACTTCCTTTCCGAAAACGACCGCGCCCGCCCGGCGGTTGCCGGGGGCGGGCGCTGCCGGGCGCCATCTTGCATATCGGCGGTCCCAGGACAAGCGCCTCACGAGTCATCGCCCTGGCGGGGGCGGCGATTCCAGGACGCCGCTCCTGGCCCGCGCGTTTACCGGAGGCTGAATTGACAGGGGGGAGCACGCATCTTATCTGTCAACGTGATGCTTCCTGCCGGGCGGAAATTGTTGATAAGATAGGTGCTACGATTCTCCAAACAGTTTTGAGGTCACGATGATCGGCGGTCTCGCCCGGCGGTTGTTCGGCTCCGCGAACGACCGGTATATCAGGAGCTTGGGTGCGACGGTTGAGGAGATCAACGCGCTGGAGCCTGAGGTTCAGAAGCTCTCCGACGACGAACTCGCCGCGCGCACCGTCGCCTTTCGCGATCGTCTTGCCCAGGGCGAGACCCTCGATGACCTTCTGCCCGATGCCTTCGCCACGGTGCGCGAGGCGGCGAAGCGCGTGCTGGGCCAGCGCCATTTCGACGTCCAGATGCTGGGCGGCCTGGTGCTGCATAAGGGCCAGATCGCCGAGATGAAGACCGGCGAAGGCAAGACGCTGGTCGCCACCCTGCCGGTCTATCTCAACGCGCTCGAAGGCAAGGGCGTCCACGTCGTGACCGTCAACGATTATCTCGCCGAGCGCGATTCCGAATGGATGGGCCAGATCTATCAGTTCCTCGGCCTGACCGTCGGTTCGATCGTGCATGACAAGGACGATGAAGAGCGGCGCGCCGCTTACGCCGCCGATGTCACCTACGGCACCAACAATGAATTCGGCTTCGACTATCTGCGCGACAACATGAAGTTCCGGCTGGAGGACATGGTCCAGCGGCCGTTCAACTATGCCATCGTCGACGAAGTCGATTCGATCCTGATCGACGAGGCGCGCACGCCGCTGATCATCTCCGGCCCGACCGAGGATTCCTCGGACATGTATCGCCAGGCCGACACGCTGATCCCCAGCCTGCTGCCAGAAGATTTCGAGAAGGACGAAAAGCAGCGCACCGTCACGCTGACCGAAAGCGGCGTCGAGCGTATCGAGCAATTGCTGAACGAGACCGGCATGATGGAATCGGGCTCGCTCTACGACATTCACAATGTCGCGCTGGTCCATCACGTCAACCAGGCGCTGCGCGCGCACAAGCTGTTCACCCTCGATGTCGATTACATCGTCAAGGACGACAAAATCGTCATTATCGACGAGTTCACCGGCCGCATGATGGAGGGTCGGCGCTATTCCGAAGGGCTGCATCAGGCGCTGGAGGCGAAAGAGCACGTCACCATCCAAAACGAAAACCAGACGCTCGCCTCGATCACCTTCCAGAATTATTTCCGCCTGTTCCCCAAGCTCTCCGGCATGACCGGCACCGCCATGACCGAGGCGCAGGAATTGTCGGAAATCTACCGGCTCGATGTCATCGAGGTTCCGACCAACCTGCCGACCGTCCGCATCGACGCCGATGACGAGGTCTATCGTACCGGGCGGGAAAAATTCGATTCAGTGACCAAGCTGGTCCAGGAATGCCTGGCGCGCCATCAGCCGGTGCTGGTCGGTACCGTCAGCATCGAGAAGTCCGAGGAACTGGCGGCGCTGTTCAAGAAAGCCAAGATCCCGCATCAGGTGCTGAATGCGCGCTACCATGAGCAGGAAGCGATCATCATTTCGCAGGCGGGCCGGCCCGATGCGATCACCATCGCCACCAATATGGCAGGGCGCGGCACCGATATTCAATTGGGCGGCAATCTCGACATGCGGCTCAAGGCGGAACTGCCGAACATTGCCGATCCCGAGGCGCGCGAGCAGCGCCGCGCCGAGATCAAGGCCGAGGTCGCGATGATGCACGAGGCGGCGGTTAAGGCCGGCGGGCTCTATGTCATCGGCAGCGAGCGGCATGAAAGCCGGCGCATCGACAATCAGCTCCGCGGCCGCTCCGGCCGCCAGGGCGACCCCGGCGCCTCCAAATTCTATGTCTCGCTCGAAGACGATCTGATGCGCATCTTCGGTTCCGAGCGCATGGACGGCATGCTGAAGCGCCTTGGCTTGCAGGAGGGCGAGGCGATCGTTCACGCCTGGATCAACAAGGCGCTGGAAAAGGCGCAGCAGAAGGTCGAGGCGCGCAACTACGAAATCCGCAAGCAGTTGCTGAAATACGACGATGTCATGAACGATCAGCGCAAGGTCGTCTACGAGCAGCGCAAGGAAGTGATGGCGGCACCCGATGTCGCCGCCACCGTCAGCGACATGCGGGAAGAGGTCATCGAGGCGATGGTGGCGCGCGCCATTCCGGTGAACGCGCTGGCCGATCAGTGGGACACCAACCTGCTCCACGAAGAAAGCCTGCGCATCCTCGGGCTCGATTTGCCGACCGCCGAATGGGCCGCGGAAGAAGGCATCGCCAATACCGAGATCACCGAACGGCTGACGAAGGCCGCCGAGGAAAAGATCGGCGGCAAGACCGCGCTCTATGGCGAGGATTTCATGCGCATGGCCGAAAAGAGCCTGCTGCTGCAATTCCTCGACCAGAGCTGGAAAGATCATCTGCTGCAGCTCGATCATTTGCGCCAGGGCATCAATCTGCGGGCCTATGCGCAGAAGGACCCGCTCAACGAATACAAGCGCGAAGCGTTCGTGCTGTTCGGCGAGATGCTGGCGCATCTGCGCGAACGCCTGACCGAGATGTTGTGCCATTTGGAGGTGCGCTTCGAGCAGCCCGAGGCCGAGGAAGCGTTGCTGCCGATGCCGGAACCGCGCCGCGGCGCCCTGCGCGAAGGCCGGCGCGAGCCGGCGTTCGGCGGCGATCTCGACGAGGCCGAGGCGGCGGTGGCCGCGATGGGCGCGCCCTTCGCCCGCACCGCGCGCAACGCGCCCTGCCCCTGCGGCTCGGGCAAGAAATACAAGCATTGCCACGGTCGCGTCTGATTTGGCGGGCGTTCACATGAACGCGATTTAATCGGCGGTTAGGGGTGGCGTAAGATAAGGCCGCCTATCGTCGCCGCCTTCGGTGTTTAGCCCCGACCTTGCCACAATCGCGCGCAATTCTTCGGCCGTCCGCCGTTCCAACCCGACCCAAGAGGTAAATCCATGCTGCCCAGACTGAATGCTCCGGTGGGATTTTCGCGGCATTGGGGCCGCTATGCGCTGGGCGGCTTGCTGGCAGCCAGCCTTGCCCTCGCGCCGCTGGTCGTCCCTTTCGACAGCGCGCTGGCGGCCGAGACGGCGGTTGCCCCGCATGACCTGGCGGCGCTGCCCAGCTTGGCCCCGCTGGTGAAGCGGGTGATGTCGGCGGTCGTCAATGTCTCCGCCGAGGAAAAGGGCGACAAGACCGCCGCCGCCGGCGACGATTCCGATAATTCCGACAATCCCGGCGAGAGTACGCCCGACCAGGGTCAGCAGGGCCACTCGCCGTTCGACGAATTGCTGCGCAAATTCTTCGAACAGCAGATGCCCGGCCTCGGCAACCAGCCGCACAATCAGGAACGGGTGGCGCTCGGCTCGGGCTTCATCATCGACCCCCAGGGCTATGTCGTCACCAACAACCATGTGGTCCAGGGCGCCGACAAGGTGACCGTCATCTTCCAGGATGACACCCGCCACCCCGCCAAGGTGATCGGCCGCGACACCAAGACCGATCTGGCGCTGCTGAAGATCAAGACCGACAAGCCGCTGCCCTTCGTCACATGGGGCGACAGCAACGCCGCCCAGGTGGGCGATTGGGTGCTGGCCGTCGGCAATCCCTTCGGCCTCGGCGGCACGGTCAGCTCGGGCATCATCTCGGCGCGCGGCCGCGACATTCATTCCGGCCCCTATGACGATTTCCTGCAGCTCGACGCCGCCATCAATCGCGGCAATTCGGGTGGCCCGACCTTCAACCTCGCGGGCCAGGTGATCGGCATCAACACGGCGATCTATTCGCCCAATGGCGGCTCGGTCGGCATCGGCTTCGCGATTCCGTCCAGCCTTGCAAAGCCCGTGATCGAGCAATTGAAGGGCCACGGCAAGGTCGATCGTGGCTGGCTCGGCGTCCAGATTCAGGAGGTCACGCCGGAAATCGCCAAGAACCTCGGCCTGCCGACGCCGGAGGGGGCGCTGGTCGCCGATGTCACCGTTGACGGCCCGGCGTCGAAGGCCGGCTTCAAGCAGGGAGATGTCATCACCGCGTTCGACGGCCACCCCATCCACCATGTCCGCGATCTGCCGATCATCGTCGCCGAGACGCCGGTCAACGAGAAGGCCACCGTCAAGGTCTGGCGCAAGGACGGCCAGATCATGCTTAACCCGACCATCGCGGCGATGCCGAACAACCCCAAGCTCGCCGCCGCGGCGACGACGCCCGAGCCCCCGAAAGAGCCGCAGCACGTCTCCGCCCTGGGGCTGAAGCTGGCGCCACTCGATCAGGATTGGCACACCCGGCTCCATATCGCCAAGGGCGTGAAGGGCGTGGTCGTCACCAGTGTCGCCAATGACAGCCCGTTCGCGCGCGAGGGGCTGCAGCCCGGCGACATCATCCAGACCATCGACCAGGAGGCGGTGGCCTCGCCGCGCGAGGCGGCGAAGCGTCTCGAAGCGGTGCGCGACGGCAAGCGCAAGAGCGTGCTGCTGCTGATCAATCGCAACGGCAGCAATGCCTATGTCGCGGTGTCGATGGACAAGAACGCCGACGATAACGGCTGACGCGCCCCCGAAGGAACACTCCGCCCGGACGCCCGCGACTCGGCATCGGCGTCCGGCGCGGCAAGGGGGAATGGTGATGCCGGGTGGATTTGCGTATGCGTATTCTGGTGGTCGAAGATGATCGCGAGGTCGGCGCCTATCTGATGAAGGGGCTGACCGAAAGCGGTCATACCGTGGCCCTCGCCGAGGCGGGGCGCGAAGGGCTGGATCGCGCCGTCAGCGAAACCTTCGATGCCCTGGTCATCGACCGCATGCTGCCGGGGCTCGATGGCCTCTCCATCGTCGCCGCCTTGCGCGCGGCGAAAAACCTGACGCCGATCGTGGTGCTGAGCGCGTTGAGCGATGTCGAGGACCGCGTCGTCGGCTTGCGCGCCGGCTGTGACGACTACCTGCCCAAGCCGTTCGCGCTCTCCGAATTGCTGGCGCGTCTCGACGCGGTGACGCGACGCGGCAGCGCCGAGACCCGGCTCAAGGTCGGCGATCTCGAAATGGATCTGCTGACCCGGCGCGTGATCCGCGCCGGCACCGAGATCGACCTGCTGCCGCGCGAATTCCGCCTCCTCGAATATCTGATGCGCCACGCCGGCCAGATCGTGACGCGCGGCATGCTGCTGGAGCGCGTATGGGATCATCATTTCGATCCGCAGACCAATGTCATCGACGTCCATGTCAGCCGGTTGCGCCAGAAGATCGATCGCGGCTTCGCCAACCCGCTGCTTCATACCATTCGGGGCACCGGCTATACGCTGCGTTCTCCCGGCGGCCGGGAGGAAACGTGATCAGGGCGCGAGGGCGGTCTCAACCGGGCGCTCGCCGCGGCGCTTGCGGATACTGTCCGATTTAAGTTGGCCGCATGCCGCCAGGATGTCGCGGCCGCGCGGGGTGCGCACCGGGGCGGAATAGCCGGCGGCGAACACAATGTCGGAAAATTCGCGGATGGCGGCATCGCTCGAGCATTCATAGGGCGCGCCGGGCCAGGCATTGAACGGGATCAGATTGACCTTCGCGGGAATGCCGGCGAGCAGCCGCACCAGTTCGCGCGCCTCGGCGGGCGAATCGTTGATGCCCTTCAGCATCACATACTCGAAGGTAATGCGCCGCGCATTATGCGCGCCCGGATAGTCGCGGCACGCCCGCAGCAATTCGGCCAATGGATATTTCTTGTTGAGCGGCACCAGCTGGTCGCGCAGCTCATCGTTGGTGGCATGCAGCGAGATCGCGAGATTGATGCCCAGCTCCGCGCCGCATTGCCCGATCATCGGCACGACGCCGGCGGTCGACAGCGTGATCTTGCGCTTCGACACGGACAACCCTTCGCCATCCATCGCGATCTTGATCGCCTTGGCGACATTCTCGTAATTGTAGAGCGGCTCGCCCATGCCCATCAGCACAATATTGGTCAACTGACGATCCTCTTGGGGCGATGGCCATTCGCCCAACTGGTCGCGCGCCAGCATGATCTGGCCGACAATCTCGCCGGCGCCGAGATTGCGCACCAGCAATTGCGTGCCGGTGTGGCAAAAGCGGCAATTGAGCGTGCAACCGACCTGCGAGGAGACGCACAGCGTGCCACGATCCTCCTCGGGGATATGGACGCATTCGGCTTCCTGCCCGTCGCCGAACCGCAACAGCCATTTGCGCGTGCCATCGCTCGAGGTCTGGCCGACCGCGACGGCCGGCCGCCCGACCCGGTAATGCCGATCGAGTTCGGCGCGAAAATCCTTCGCCAGCGTGGTCATCGCGGCGAAATCGGTGGCGCCCCGATGATAAAGCCAGTGCCACAACTGGCGCGCGCGGAACGGCGCGGCGCCCAGAATCGCCAACTCCGCCGCCAATTCTTCCCGCGTCAAGCCGATTAAATCCTGGCGCGGGTCGACGGCAACCTCGGCGATCATGCTCATCGCTTGGTGCCGCAAGCCTTGTCGATCAGCTCGACGCCGGCGGTAAAGCCGGTCAGATCGTAGACTTCGGTGGTCGGACCGCCGTGTTCCGGCTCCGCCTTCAGGATCGCATCCTTGCCCCGGGTCATGGCGTTGACGACGGCGCGGTCGGTCGCGGCATCGCGCGCCCAGGCGCCATCCTTGTCGGTGAACAGGGGAAATTTCTTGCCGTCGATGTCGAGGGTGGCGTCGCTGTCTTTCTTGGCGCGGAAGCCAAGGGTGAAATTGACGACATTCGATACTTTGTCGGCGGGGCGGTGGGTTACGCTCATGCGCACATCCTCCGCCTTGCCGCGGCCGCCCTCGACCTTTTTAGCCTTGCCGATCAGGTAGCAGATTTTACCGCCGGGCGCGTCATCAATATAGGCCTCCCAGGCGCCCGTGCCGCCGAGATGCTTCACCGCCGAGACATCCGCCTTGGAGGCGGCGCGCGCGCCCATCGCCGGGCACAGCGCAAGCACCGTGAGCGCGGCGTAAATAAGGAAGGGTTTTGGCATGGCGGAAAAATAGCGCAATCGCGCGCCGCCGCAACCCCCCGGAAAAATTTACCGCGGCGGAATCAGGGGCGACGATGTGGGACTTGCGCGATACCGGGACGCGCGGCAAGGTTGGCGGCGGATGGCGCCATGCGCCAGGGGAGCTTGCGATGCATCTGAGGGCTCGAATTCTTGTTCTGGCGATGGGCGCCTTGGCGCTCGCCAGCGCCACGCCCGCGCTGGCTCAGCAAAAATATCAGCTCGACCCCGACACGGCGGCGAAGCTGCGCGATATCGGCCCGGTGGTGAAGGTGCCCGAGGCCGCGAAGATTTTCCTGCCCGCGCAGGCGAAAGCGCCGAAGGACGGCGTCAAGCACACCGATAACCTGTCCTATGGCCGCGATCCCCTGCAAAAGCTGGACGTCTATGAGCCCAGCGTGCATCCGGCCCAGCCGATGCCGGTGCTGATCTATATTCATGGCGGCGGCTTCACGCGCGGCGACAAGACCGGGCGGCCGGGAAATCCGTTCTATGGCAATCTGGGCTATTGGTTCGGCCGCCATGGCATTGTCGTGGTGCTGGCCAATTACCGGCTGGCCCCCAAGGATAAATGGCCGACCGGGGCCAAGGACATGGCCGGGATCGTGGCCTGGACCCATGCCCATATCGCCGATTACGGTGGCAACGCCAAACGCATTTTCTTGATGGGCGAATCGGCGGGCGCGGCGCATGTCGCCGCCTATGCCCTGGAAAAGCGCTTTCAGCCGCTGGCCGGTTCCGGCCTCGCCGGCGCCATCCTGTTTTCCGGCCTCTATGATCCGGCGTTCGAGACCAAGGCGGCGCCGAGCTTCGGCATGGTCGGCCCCGGCGCACCCAACGAAGCCTATTACGGCAAGGATACCAGCCATTACGCGATGCATGCCACGATGCGGCATATCACCGGTCCGAAGCTGCCGGTGCTGATCATCTATAACGAGTTCGATCCGACGCTGATGCAGGTGGAGGCCGGCATGCTGTTCGGCGATCTGTGCGATCGCTATCGGGATTGCCCGAAGCTGCTGTGGGTGCCGGGTCACGTCCATGGCTCGGCGATGTTCACCATCAATACCCCGGACGAGTGGATGGCCAATCGGCTCCTCGACTTCATCCGCGCGCCGGGCCGCTGACGCCGGGTGGCGGGGATGGAACCCGAAACGCTTTTCCGGGCGCGGCAGGCCGAGATCGAAGATGCCGAGGCGATCGCCCGCATCGAGGTCGAAACCTGGCGCGCGACCTATGCCGGCATGCTGCCCGACCGCGTGCTGATCGGCATGTCGGAAAAGCGCCAGCGCGCCTCCTGGATCGGCATGATGCGCTATCGCCCCGGCGACGTGATCGTGATCGAGCAAGGCGCCGCCGGTATCGTCGGCTTCGGCAATTGCGGCACCCAGCGCGACGGGGCCCTGCCCTATGCCGGCGAGATCTTTACCCTCTATGTCACCCCGGACGCGCAGAATCGCGGCGTCGGCAAACAGTTGATGGCCGCGCTGTTCGCGCGGCTAGTCGCCGCCGGCCGCACCTCGGCCCTGGTCTGGGTGATCAAGGCCAACCCGTCGCGGTTCTTCTACCAGCGCATGGGCGGCAAATTCGTCCTGACCCGCCGCATCCGGGTCGGCGGCGAACTGGTTGACGCCATCGCCTATGGCTGGCCCGATCTTCTCGCCCTGAACGCGGCGCAATAACGCGCGTTTAACCGCAAAATTCGACCCCCTCCTGCGCGATCCATGGCATCTTCGCCATGATCGGCCACGGCGCCGGTCGCGGGTGCTTTAACAAAGGGGACAACCATGAAGACCGTTATGTTCGGCTTGCTGATGGCGGCCAGCGTGTTCGCGGTAAGCAGCACTGCGTTCGCCAATTCCGACGATGCGAAATGGGTCGCGCGTTGTCTGAAGGACAATTCCGATGCCAAGGTCGGCGTCGAGGTGGTCACGAAATACTGCACCTGCATGAACAATAAGATGAGCGACAACGAAACCCAATCGATCACGAAATGGGAGAAAACCCATAAGACCGAGCGGGAAGCGTGCGAGAAGGAAGCCGGCTGGAACTAAGCCCGCGGCCTTTATTCGAATTCGAGTCGGGCCGGCCTTGCGCCGGCCCGATGCTTGTCAACTAGGCGCGACGCTTAATCAGCCGGTCGACGCTCCAGGCACCGGCCCCATGGGCAACGATGAAAAACAGACCGCCGGCGACCGCCAGATTCTTGAAGAAATTCACCGCTTGCGCCGGATCGGCGAGGTGATTGTGAAAGAAAATCGCGGCCGCGAGCGTATAGAGCGCCAGCGCGGCCGCGACCGGGCGGGTCCATAGCCCCACCAGTAGCGCTAGCGCCAGCGGTATTTCGGCCAGCAGGGCAACGACATAGCCGACGGCCGGCAGGGGCAGCCCGTGCGCGGCAATGGCGGCGACGGTGCGGTCGAACGCGCCGAGCTTGTGGATACCGCTGGGCAGGAACAGCGCCGCGATCAGCACCCGGCCGATCAGCAGCAGCAAACCATCAATCAATCGATTCATCCGCAGACTCTAACAGGCTGCGGAAAAACGATTTTGGCGGGGCGGCGACGCAAGATTGATTCGTCTCTCGCGGCTGCTACGCAACAACGATTCGCAAAGGAGGCAGTCTTGATTCGATTGTTGCGTCATCTGCCACCACCCCTGAGTTT
>DATCDN010000117.1:0-13193 GCA_036510675.1 Allostellaceae bacterium | reverse complement strand
GAACCCGTACTTATCCAACGCCTGCTTCAATGATACCGTCTTCATGATCTCGGTATGCACCGATGATCCATGGGTGAACGGTCCAACACCCTGCGCGATACCCTCCTGATTGATGTGAACCATCAGGTCGAGGTCCAGCCGCTTCGCGGTCTCGTCGCGAAACCGGATCATCTCGCGGAATTTCCAGGTGGTATCGACATGCAGCAGCGGGAAGGGCGGCTTGGCCGGATAGAACGCCTTCATCGCCAAATGCAGCATCACCGAGCTGTCCTTGCCAATCGAATAAAGCATGACCGGATTGGCACACTCGGCCGCCACCTCGCGCATAATGTGGACGGATTCGGCCTCGAGGCGCTGAAGATGGGTCAGGAGCGGCATGGGCGGGGAACCTAATCAATCGGGCGGAACGGGGCAACCTATTTCCATATGAGAACTGTATTTGGAAATTGTCTTACAAATTTTTTATGTATTTATGCCACGCGCGGCCGGTGTGATAGCGTTCACACCGGATCGGCGGAGGCATGCGCGCGATGACGGCTGAACTGGAATGGGCGATCGAGGACCTGGTGGCGGCCAACCGCATTCTGTCGGCGGAGGGTGTCGTCGATGCCTATGGCCATGTCAGCGTCCGCCATCCCGACAATCCGGCGCGGTTTCTGCTGTCGCGGGCGCGGGCGCCGGAATGTATCGAGGCTGGCGACATCATGGAATTCACCCTCGAGGGGGAGGCGGTGGATGCGCGGGGCCGCAAGCCTTATCTCGAACGCTTCATCCATGGCGCCATCTATGAAGCGCGCCCGGACGTCCAGTCCGTGGTCCACAATCACAGTCACAACGTCATTCCCTTCGGCATTACCGGCGTGCCGCTGCGGCCGGTGATGCATACCTGCGCCGGTATCGGGCACGAGGTGCCGATCTGGGACACCCAGCCCAAATTTGGCGACACCGATATGTTGGTGTCGACCATGGCCATGGGGCGCGACCTGGCGCGCGGCCTCGGCGCCAATCCGACCGCGCTGATGCGCGGGCATGGCTGCGTCGCTGTCGCGCCGAGCATCCGCGAGGCGGTCAGCGTCGCGGTCTATCTTAACGTCAATGCCGAATTGCAGATGAAGGCGGCGGCGCTGGGGCCGGTCACCTTTCTGTCGCGCGGCGAGGTCGATAAGGTCAATGGCGGCCCGCGCCCCTATGTCGGCGTCGAGCGCGCCTGGGAATATTGGTGTCTGCGCGCCTGCATGCCGTATCGGCGGTGGGAGCAGGCATGAATTTTGTGACGGTTCACAGTTATCAGTCTTCAGTTATCAGTTAGAAGATTCGTAACTGACGACCGATAACTGATAACTGACGACTTTCGGGGAGGAACCATGCTGAGCCGCGAAGACAATGAGACGCTGTGCCGGGTCGGGCCGGGCACCCGGATGGGCCGCATGATGCGGCGCTATTGGCATCCGATCGCGACGTCGGCGCAATTGCCGGCGCCGGATTGCGCGCCGCTGCGCACCAAGCTGTTGGGCGACCCGTTCGTCGTGTTCCGCGACAGCGATGGCAAGGTCGGCGTGCTCGACGAATATTGCATGCATCGCGGCATCTCGCTGGCACTGGGCCGGGTCGAGGAGGGCGGCATCCGCTGTCTCTATCATGGCTGGAAATTCGCGGTGGACGGCACGCTGCTGGAGACGCCGAACCATGCCGATCCGCGGCTGTGCCAGGTGCTGAAGGCGCGCGCTTATCCGGTGCGGGAACAATCGGGCTTGATCTGGGCCTATATCGGCGAGGCGGCACAGGAGCCGCCGTTCCGCCGCTTCGCTTATGACGAGGTGCCGGAGAGCCATCGAATCATTCATCGCATCAATGTCCAGGCGAATTATCTGCAACTGGCGGAGGGCGGCGTCGATAGCTCGCATGTCGGCATTCTCCATACCAACCAGGTGCGGCCAAGCTGGCGGTCGCGCCGCCAGACCACCGATACCGGCGTGCTCGACGCGGCGGTGATGGAGGACAACGCGCCGAGCCTCGAAATCGAGGATACGCCCTTCGGCTATCACTACGCCGCGATCCGCGACGCGATGGGCGAGGGGGCGGGGCGCGGCCTGCGCAATGTTCGGGTCACGCCGTTCATTCTGCCGACGCTGCGGGTCATTCCCGCGACATTCTATTATTTCAACGTGTTCGAGACGCCGATGGATGATGAATCCACCGCCACTTATATCGTGACCCATAGCGACCGCCCGCTGAACGACGAGGAGATCACCAAGGTGGTCGGGCTCGACGATACGCGGTTCTATTCGCGTACCGATTGCGAATTCACGGCGACCTGGGCGACCCGGCTGGGCCAGGATCGCGCCAGCATGAACCAGAGCTGGACCGGCCTCTGGGGGATTCAGCGCGAGGACGCCGTGATGGCGCTGGCGGCGGGGCCGATCCTCGACCGCTCGCGCGAGCATCTCGTCGCCGCCGATCAGGCGGTGGTGCGGCTGCGCCGCCGGCTGATGGATGCGCTGCTGCTCGACGAGGCGGGCTCGCCGCCGCCGGGTCTGATGATCGCGGACATGACGAAAATTCTGGCGCGCGACCAGGATATTCCGACGGGCGAGCGGTGGCAGGATCTGGCGCCGGAGCATCAGGAATTCGCGGCCGCGGCGGAATAACGCCGCCGCTTCGCATAGCGAAAGACCTTGCTTCGAGCAGGTGTATTGTGGCTTCCTCACGCCGAATGGACTTGCCGAAAATGGCGAGCCGCGACCAGAAAAGACGGGAGGAAATTATGCTGGCGAGCAAATTCGTATTGTCCCTGGCAATCGCTGCGGGGATCGCGTTGGGGGCTACCGGAGCTGTGCGCGCCGCCGATCCGGTGCCGCTGAAGATCGGCCTGTTCACCGGCTATTCCGGCGCGTTCGCGCTGACCGGCCAGGAGGCCGATGCCGCGGTCGCCGCCTTCATGAAGGAGCATGGCGATGTCGTCGCCGGCCGCAAGATCGTGATCCTGCGGCGCGATACCACCGGCCCCGCGCCCGATGTCGTGCATCGCTTGGCGCAGGAACTGATCACCCGCGAACATGTCGATATGATGATCGCCGGCGACTATACACCCAATGCCTTGGCGATGGCCGGGCCGTCGGCGCAGGCGAAGGTGCCGGTGCTGATCGCCAACGCCGCGACCACCTCGATTCTCGCGCGCGCCCCCTTCGAAGTGCGTCTGGGGTTCACCACCAGTCAGGTTGCCGTGCCCTATGCGCGGTGGGCCGTCGCGCACGGGTTTAAGCGGATGTTCCTGATCTATACCGACTACGGTCCGGGCATCGAGGCGGGTGCCTCCTTCAAGAAGAGCTTTACCGAGGCCGGCGGAACCGTGGTCGGCGAGGTCAAGCCGCCGCTGCGAAGCCCCGACTATTCGGCCTATGTCCAGCGCGCGAAGGACGCCAATCCGCAGGCGATCTTCATTTTCGCGCCAGCGGGCGAGCACCCCCAGGCATTTCTCAAGGCCTATTCGGATTCGGGTCTCAAGGAAGCGGGGGTGAAGATTCTGGCGACGGGCGATCTCACCGACGAGAATCAGTTCGATGCGCTGGGTGACGGCACCTTGGGCATGTACACCGTCTTCCATTATGCCGAATCGCATGATTCGGACCTCAACCGCAAGTTCGTGAAGGATTTTTATCAGTTCGCGCCGCCCCACACCCGCCCCGATTTCGGCGGCGCGTGCCTCTATGACGTGTTCCAGGCGATCTACAAAGTCGTCGAGCTTCAGCACGGCAAGCTCGATCCGGACAGGACCCTGGCGCTGCTCAAGGGAATGAAGTTCGAATCGCCGCGCGGGCCGATCATGATCGATCAGAATCGCGACATCGTGCAGAACGTTTATGTCCGCCAGGTGCGCAAGGTCGATGGCAAGCTGCAAAATGTCGAGATCGATACCATTCCGATGGTCGACGATCACGGCAATCAAGTGAAGATGTAACCCTGACATTTGAGGAGATGGTGATGAAGGTGCGGGTCGCGCGGATTGCGGGGCTGCCGCTCGCGGCGTTGCTGCTTGCGGTCGGGATGGCGGCGTCACGGGCGGATGACGCGACGCCGCTCAAGATCGGCGTGCTGGGCCCCCGGTCTGGCGTCGCCGCCGCGTGGGGTCAGGAAACCGACTCCGCCCTGGCCGCCTACATGCAGCAGCATGGCGACACGGTCGCGGGGCGCAAGATCGTGCTGCTGCGGCGCGATACACAGGGCCAGGCCGACGTGGTGCGGCGGGTGGCGGCGGAATTGGTATCGCGCGACAAGGTCGAGTTGATGCTGGGACTGGCATTGACTCCGGAGGCGTTCGCCGCGGCGACGGTCTCGACACCGACGAAGGTTCCGGTGCTGATCGTCAACGCCGCGACGACACGCGTTCTCGATCACGCGCCTTATATGGCGCGCTTCGGCTTCACGACGGGTCAGGAGGTCGCGCCGTTTGGCGTCTGGGCGGCCAAGCACGGCTATAAGAAAGTCTATGCGATCTATACCGATTACGGGCCCGGCCTGGAGGCCGGCCGGGTGTTCAAGAAGACCTTCACCGAGGCGGGCGGCGAGATCGTCGGCGAGGTGAAGCCACCGATGGTGACGCCCGACTATTCGCCCTATGTCCAGCGCGCCAAGGATGCCCACCCACAGGCGATTTTCATTTTCGCGCCGGCGGCCGGCCATCCGGTTGCCTTCCTCAAGGCCTATAGCGACGCCGGCCTGACCGAGAAGCAAGTTCAGGTCCTGGGCACCGGCGATCTGACCGACGAGAATCAATTCGACCAGCTCGGCGATCCCGCGCTCGGGATGATCACCGTGTTCAATTATTCCGAGGCGCACGATTCCCCACTCAACCGTGCCTTCGTCAAGGCGTTCAAGGCGGTCGCGCCGTCGGGGATGCGTCCCAACTTCATCGCCGTGTCGGCCTATGACGCGATGCACGCGGTCTATCTTCTGGTCGCGGCCCAGCACGGCAAGATCGATCCGGACAAGACGATGGCGCTGCTCAAGGGGATGAAGTTCGAATCGCCGCGCGGGCCGGTCATGATCGATCAAAACCGCGACATGGTGCAGAACATCTATATCCGCCGGGCCGAGAAAGTGGACGGCAAGCTGCAAAACGTCGAGTTCGACACCATCCCGATGGTCAACGATCTTGGCGAGCAGGTTAAGTGACGCCCGCCGCTTCGTAGGATCATGGCCGACTTCGTCAATATCCTCGGCGCCGGCATCGCCTACGGCGTGCTGCTGTTCCTGATGGCCGGCGGATTGTCCGTGACGATGGGGTTGATGGGCTTCGCCAATCTGGCGCATGGCTCGCTGTCGATGCTGGGCGGCTATATCGTCGTCATGCTGATGAACTGGTATGGCTGGCCGTTTTTCGCGGCGCTAGCCATGGCGGCGCTGGGCGCGGCGGTCGCCGGCCTGATCGTCGAGCGTACCGTCTTCAGGCGGCTCTATTGGGGCAATGAGCTCGACCAAGTCCTGCTGACCATTGGCGTCGTCACCATGACGGTGGCGGCGGCGACCTTCATTTGGGGCGCGGTGCCGCCGGCGGTTCATGTCCCGGCCTTTCTCGAGGGCCGCGTTCACCTCGGCTTTTTCGATATCGGCTCCTATCGGCTGTTCCTGATCGTGTTCGGCGGGCTGCTGACCCTGGGCCTGGTGCTCGGCATCGACAAGACCAGCTTCGGCGCCAAGATTCGCGCCGCGGTCGATAATCGGCGCATGACGGTCAGCTGCGGCATCAATATCGATCGGCTGTTCATGCTGGCCTTCGCGATCGGCAGCGCGCTGGCGGGGCTGGGCGGCGGGCTGGCGATCTATCTGGTTGGGCTCGATCCCTCCTTTCCGGTGAAATACCTGGTCTATCTGCTGGTGGTCGTGGTGGTCGGCGGGCTGGGGTCGATTCGCGGCACGCTGGCCGCGTCGCTGGCGCTGGGCATCTGCGACGTGCTGGGCAAATACTACATTCCCTATCTCGGCGCCTTCATCATCTATGGCGTGACGGTGGCGATCCTGATGGTGCGCCCCAACGGCCTGTTCGGCCGCGGTCGCTAGGCGGGCGGTGGTCGCGATCCCGGCCCAGCCGGCCACGCCTCCGGCCCTCGCCAGCGCGCGCCGGCTATTCGTGCGGCGCGCCGCCTGGCGGTGGGAGGAAATCGCCTTCTGGGTGCTTGCCGCCGCCAGCTATTTCCTGTTTTCCGACCATCTCGTGCTGATCACCCAGGCGATGATCACCGGCCTGTTCGTGGTCTCGCTCGATTTGATGTTCGGCTATGCCGGCATTCCGTCGTTCGGCCATGCCGCCTTTTTCGGCATCGGCGCCTACACCGCCGGCATCCTGGCGCGCGATGGCTGGGGCGATCCGCTGACGGGCCTCGTCGCGGCGGCGCTGATCGCGGGGGTCGCCGGCGCGATCTGCAGCCAGTTGGTCGCCCGCCTGCACGGTATCGCCGTGCTGATGGTGACGCTGGGCATCGGCCTGATCTGTTACGAAATCGCCAACAAATGGAATAGCCTGACCGGCGGCGATGATGGGCTGCAGGGCATGCAGGTGCAGCCCGTCCTCGGCATCTTCGCTTTCGATATCGATGGCAAGGTCGGCTTCATCTATTCCTTCATCGTCATCTTCCTCCTCTATCTGCTGGCGCGCCGGCTGGTAAATTCGCCGTTCGGCCTGGCGCTGGAGGGCATTCGCGAGAACATTCGGCGGGTGCCGGCGATCGGCATCGGCGTCCGGGTCCAGCTCGCGATGGCATTCACGATTTCGGCGGCGATGGCGGGGGTCGCCGGCGCGCTGCTGGCCGAGACCACCCAGTTCATCGCGCTGGAAGTGCTCGGCTTCGATCGCTCGATCTCGGTGCAGATCGCGCTGGTGCTGGGCGGCATCGGCAGCCTGATCGGCGGCATGATCGGCGCCATCGTCTATACCGTCGCGCGCGACCAGCTCTCGCTGATCAATCCGGCCTATTGGGATTTCTGGGTCGGGCTGATCCTGTGCATCATCGTGATGAGCGGCACCGGCGGCGTGGTCGGCATTCTGCGCCGCTCGGTCGGCTGGGTCGTGACGCGGGTCAGGCGATGACTGGCGAGATCGTGCTGGAGACGGAGGCGCTGAACCGCTCCTTCGGCGCGTTGCGCGTGACGCAGGATGTCTCGTTCCAACTGCCGCGCGGCGCGCGTTATGCCCTCATCGGTCCGAACGGCGCCGGCAAGAGCACCTTCATCAACCTGCTGACGGGGGTGCTGGCGCCGTCCAGCGGCCGGATCCGCCTCCATGGCCGGGATGTCACGCGCGCCCCCGTCGAGGAACGCGTGCGCCGCGGCCTCTCCCGCACGTTTCAGATCAACACGCTCTTTCCCAGGCTCTCACCGCTCGAGGCGACGGTGCTGGCGATCGCGCGGCGGCACGGGCTGGTCACCAATCCGTTCAAGCGCCTGTCGGGCTGCACGGCGGAGATCGACGAGGCTTACATGCTGCTCGGCCAGTTCGATTTCGGCGCCGATGTCGGGCGGCCGACGCGTGAGCTGCCTTACGGGCGCCAGCGGCTCCTCGAAATCGTGCTGGCGCTGGCGGCCCAGCCCAGCGTGCTGCTGCTCGACGAGCCCGCGGCCGGCGTGCCGCAGCACGAAAGCGCCGAGATTTTCCACGCGCTCGCCGCGCTGCCCGAGGACATCGCCGTCCTGTTCATCGAGCACGATATGGATGTCGTGTTCCGCTTCGCCCAGCGCATCACGGTGCTGGTGGCGGGACAGATTTTGTGCGAGGGCACGCCCGAGGAGATCGCGGATCATCCCCAGGTGCGCGAGGTCTATCTCGGCAATGGCGACGATGTCTGACGCGCTGCTCGAAGTCAGCGGACTCAGCGCCGGCTATGGCGACAGCCTGGTGCTGGAGGATATTTCCGTGTCGGTGCCCGCCGGGCATTCGCTATCGGTGCTGGGCCGCAATGGCATGGGCAAGTCGACGCTGATGTTGGCGCTGATGGGGCATCTCAAACCGCGCCGGGGCACGATCCGCTGGCGCGGCGAGGACATCAGCCATGTCTCGCCGGATCGGCGGGTGCGGATGGGGCTGGGCTGGGTTCCCCAGGGCCGCGAGGTGTTTCCGACCCTGACCGTGGACGAGCATCTGGTAATTGCCGCCCGGCCGGGTCCATGGAACCGCGACGCCGTCTATGCGCAATTCCCCAAGCTCGCCGAGCGCAAGCGCAATCTCGGGCGCGAGCTATCTGGCGGCGAACAGCAGATGCTGGCGATCGGGCGCGCGCTGATGACCAATCCCGATCTGTTGCTGCTGGACGAGCCGCTGGAGGGCCTCGCGCCGGTGATCGTGCAGGAGGTGGCGCAACGCATCCGCAAACTCAAGGCGGAGCAGGGCCTGACCATCATCCTGGTGGAACAGCATACCCGCTTCGCCCTCAGCCTGACCGAGCAGGTGATGGTGCTGGAGCGCGGCCGCGTCGCGCATCTCGGCCTTAGCGGCGCGCTGTTGGACGATGTGCCGGCGCTCGATCGGCTGGTCGGCATGCGCTCGCTGCGCGATCGCGCGGCGGCGGGCTGAAGCCTGTCTAGGCTGCTGCGCGCGGGTTCCGGCTTGTATATAATCGGAGATCGGTGGGCGGCGACGAATGGTTCCCGCCAGGCAAGCCACGGCTAAAGTAGGGGAACAGAAGATGAAAACGGAAACCATCGAATACCGTTCCGGCGCCACGACAATGCGCGGCTTTCTCGCCTATGACGAGACCCAGAAAGGCAAGCGTCCCGGGGTGCTGGTCGCGCACGATATTCTCGGTCTCGGCGACGACCCGAAGCGCCGCGCCCAGATGCTTGCCGGGCTTGGCTACGTCGCGCTGGCCATTGACATGTATGGCGACGGCAAGACCCCCGCCGGTTTTCCCGAGGGCATGGACTGGCTGATGGCGCTGATGACCAATCGTGCCGAGCTGCGCGCCCGCGTCAATGCCGCGCGCGACAAGCTCGCTTCGCTGCCGCAGGTCGATGGCGGCAAGACGGCGGCCATCGGCTATTGCTTCGGCGGCGCGGTGGTGCTGGAGCTGGCGCGTAGCGGCGCCGACGTGAATGGCGTCGTCAGCTTCCACGGCGCCCTGAGTTCGCCGACCCCGGCCGACGCCAAGAACATCAAGGGCAAGGTGCTGGTGTGCCACGGTGCTGACGATCCGATCGTCGCTCCGCCCGAGGTCGAGGCATTCCTGAAGGAAATGAAGGACAGCGGCTGCAACTGGCAATTCATCGCTTATGGCAACACGCTCCACAGCTTCACCAATCCGGCGGTCGATGGCATGAACAATCCGGCCGCGAAATACAATGCCCAGTCCGACCGGCGTTCGTGGAATGAAATGCAGGATTTCTTCGACGAAATTTTCGTGTGAGAAAGATTGAGGGGATGAGCAACGGATGACTCTACGCTTCGATAATCGGGTCGCGATCGTGACCGGCGCCGGCGGCGGGCTGGGGCGCGCGCATGCATTGGCGCTGGCGGCGCGCGGCGCCAAGGTGGTGGTCAATGATTTCGGCGGCGCGCTCGACGGCACTGGCGGCGCCGCGACCCCGGCGCAGAAAGTGGTGGCGGAGATCGAGGCGGCGGGCGGCGAGGCGATCGCCAATGCCGCGTCGGTGACTGATTTCGCCGCCGTCGAGGCGATGGTCGCCGAGGTTCAGGCGCGGTGGGGCCGGATCGACATCCTCGTCAACAATGCCGGCATCCTGCGCGACAAGACCTTCGCCAAGATGGAGATCGCCGATTTCCGCGCGGTGATCGAGGTCCACCTGATGGGCGCGGTTCATTGCTGCAAGGCGGTGTGGGAGATCATGCGCCAACAGAATTACGGGCGCATCGTGCTGACCTCGTCCTCGTCGGGTCTCTTCGGCAATTTCGGCCAGTCGAACTATGCTGCCGCCAAAATGGGGCTGGTCGGGCTGATGAACGCGCTGGGCCTCGAGGGCGCCAAGTACAACGTCCATGTCAATTGCCTGGCGCCGACCGCCGCGACGCGCATGACCGACACCCTCTTTCCGCCCGACGTGCTGGAAGCGATGAAGCCCGAGGCGGTGTCCCCGGCGGTGCTGGCGATGGTGCATGAGGACGCGCCCAACCGGGCGATCATCAATGCCGGCGCGGGCGGGTTCGAGCGCACTTATGTCGCGATGACCCAGGGCATTTATGTGCCACTCGGCCCCGACACCGCGGACCAGGTGGTCGCCCGCTTCGATGAATTGTCGAACCGCGACAATGATGTATTGCCGCAAAATGCCGGCGGGCAGGGCGGCGTCGAACTAGCCAAGGCGGGCCTCAAAAGCGGCACGCGGAAATCTTAGGAGGAACCCATGCGCAGCGCCGTTATCGTCTCCACCGCGCGGACCCCGATCGGCCGCGCCTATCGCGGTGCCTTCAACGACACCCCGTCCCAGACGTTGGGCGGCCACGCCATCGCCCAAGCGGTGAAGCGCGCCGGCATCGACCCGGCCCAGGTCGAGGATGTGATCATGGGCGCCGCCCTGCAACAGGGGTTTCAGGGCGGCAATATCGCGCGCCAGGCCGCGATGCGCGCCGGCCTGCCGGTGACGGTCGCCGGTATGAGCGTCGATCGGCAATGCGCCTCGGGGCTGATGGCGATCGCCACCGCCGCCAAGGAAATCATCGATGACGGCATGCAAGTGACGATCGGCGGCGGCCTCGAATCGATCTCCTTGGTCCAAACCAAGGCGATGAACCTGGCCCATGATCCGTGGCTCGACGACAAGCTGCCGGCGCTGTACATGGCGATGATCGAGACGGCGGAAATCGTCTCCGAGCGCTATGGCGTGTCGCGCGAGGCACAGGACGAATACGCGCTGCAATCGCAGCGCCGCACCGCCGAGGCACAGGCTGCTGGACGCTTCAATGACGAAATCGTGGCGCTGCCCTCGACCATGGTGTTTCAGGACAAGGACAGCGGCGCCGTCAACCGGCGCGAGGTCAATCTCGCCAAGGATGAGGGCAATCGCGCCGACACCACGCTGCAGGGCCTCTCCGGGCTGAAGCCGGTGTTGCAGAACGGTCAGCGCGTGAAGGAAGGCAAGTTCATCACCGCTGGCAACGCCTCTCAGCTCTCGGACGGTGCGTCCGCCGCGGTGCTGATGGAAGAAAAGGAGGCCGAGAAGCGCGGCCTTCAGCCGCTCGGCCGCTATGTCGGCATGATCGCCGCCGGCTGCTCGCCCGACGAGATGGGCATCGGCCCGGTGTTCGCCGTGCCGAAGCTGCTGGAAAAGCACGGCCTCAAGATCGACGACATCGACCTGTGGGAATTGAACGAGGCGTTCGCCTGCCAGGTGATTTATTGCCGCGACAAGCTGGGCATTCCCAATGACCGGCTGAATGTCGATGGCGGCGCCATCTCGATCGGCCACCCCTATGGCATGTCGGGGGCGCGCATGACCGGCCACGCGCTGATCGAAGGCAAGCGGCGCGGCGCCAAGCGCGTCGTCGTTACCATGTGCGTTGGTGGCGGCATGGGCGCGGCGGGCCTGTTCGAGGTATTTTAGTTGACCGACGGCTCCCGCACTCCGGCGGTGCAGGCCGGCTTTCAAGCGGTCCTGCGCCGGCATTGGGTCACGTTCCTGATTGAAGGGGTGGTGCTGCTCGTTCTTGGCGCGGCGGCGATCGTGGTGCCGCCCGTCGCCACGCTGGCGGTGTCGATCTTCCTGGGCTGGCTGCTGCTGATCAGCGGCGCGGTCGGATTAATCAGCACCCTGCTGATGCGCAATGCCCCAGGCTTCTGGTGGTCCCTGGTGTCGGCGATCCTGGGCATCCTTGCGGGCGCGGCGCTGATCGGCTGGCCGGCGGGCGCGGCCGTGTCGCTGACCTTGGTGCTGATCTTTTTCTTCGCCATCGAGGGCGCCACCTCGATCCCGTTCGCGCTGGAGCATCGGCGTCAGCTCTCGGGGCGCTGGGGTTGGATGCTGGTCAGCGGCATCGTCGATCTGGTGCTCGCCGTGATCATTCTGGTCGGCTTGCCGCACAGCGCGGCTTGGGCGATCGGCCTGCTGCTCGGCATCAATCTTGTATTCGGCGGCGTGGCCCTGATCGCGATGGCCTTGGCGGCGCGTCAGGCATGAAGGCCGCCCAGTTATTCGATGTGACCGGTCTCGTCACGGTGGTGACCGGCGGCGCGAGCGGCCTCGGCCTCGCCTATGCCGAGGCAATGGCCGATAACGGCGCCAAGGTCACCCTCTTCGATCTCGATCCGACGCGGCTCGCGGCGGAGACCGAGCGGCTCGGCGCGCAGGGCAAATTGGTCGATGTCACCGATCGCGACGCGCTCAATCGTGCGTTCGACGAGACCGCGCGCGAAGCGGGCCGGCTCGATGTCGTGTTCGCCAATGCCGGCATCGGCGGCGGCCCCGGTTTCCTCACCCTCGATGGCCAGCGCAATCCCGAGCGCGCGTTCGAAAAGCTCGACACCGAATACTGGGAGCGCGTCTTCAAGCTGGATGTCACGGCGCTGTTCTGGACCATCCAGGCGGCGGCGCGGCACATGAAGGCGGGGCAGGGCGGCCGCATCATCGTCACCAGCTCGATCTCCGCGACCAAGACCGAAAGCATGGTCGGCGCGCCCTATGTCGCGGCCAAGGCCAGCGCCGCGCAACTGGTGCGTCAGGCCGCGCTCGAACTCGCCGAATACAATATCCTGGTCAACGCGATCGCGCCGGGGCCGTTCGTCACCAATATCTCGGGCGGCCGGCTGAAGGATGAAGGGGTCCAGGCGGCGCTGGCGAAATTCTGCCCACTGAAGCGGCTGGGCTTCGCCGACGATATTCAGGGACTGGCGCTGTTCCTCGCCTCGCCGGCATCGAAATACATGACCGGCGCGTCCCTCACCGTCGATGGCGGCGTAACGCTGGGCTATGTCGGATAGAGACTGATACACCCAAATTGAAACATTTTTTCCCTTACCGGCGAACGCCGGTATCCATCGTGCCGTTGTACCATGGGTCCCGGCGTTCGTGTTGTGTCCCGGGAGGTTAGCGAGGAGTTCGGCGGGGGCTTTGTTGCCGAGGCATCGCAGTCGGGTTCGATTGTAGTCATGGACGAAGGTTTTGATGAAGGTGTTGCGCTGGGGGCGATCGCGGAAGCGGTTTTTGCCGGCGTTGGTGTTGGAGCGTGGGTGGCTATCGAGGGCTTCGGCGAGGCG
>DATCDN010000116.1:0-25594 GCA_036510675.1 Allostellaceae bacterium | reverse complement strand
CTCGAGTGCGAGCCGGCGGCGATCCTCGACGCCGCGAATATCGAACCTGGGGAAGAATTGCCCGAGCTGGCCGACGCCGAAACGCGGCTCGACCGCCTGACGCGCGAGCGCGACAATATGGGGCCGGTCAATCTGGTCGCCGAAAGCGAAGCCGCCGAGATCGAGGCGCGCCATGGGGGCCTGGCGCATGAGCGCGACGATCTGACGGCGGCGATCGCGCGGCTGCGTCACGGCATCTCGGCGCTCAATCGCGAAGGGCGCGAGCGCATGCTGGCCGCCTTCGCGCAGGTGAATGAGCATTTCGGCCGGCTGTTCGAGCGTCTGTTCGGCGGCGGCCGCGCCTTCCTGCGCCTCGATCGCGCGACCCCGGAGGCCGCGGCGGAAGACGGCGCCGAGGCGGCGGGCGGCGAGGCGGCGACGGTCGATCCGCTCGATGCCGGGCTTGAAATCCTGTGCAGCCCGCCCGGCAAGAAGCTTCAGGCGATTTCGCTGCTGTCGGGTGGCGAGCAGGCGCTGACGGCGCTGGCGCTGATCTTCGCCGCGTTCCTCACCAACCCGGCGCCGATCTGCGTGCTGGACGAGGTCGATGCGCCGCTCGACGACGCCAATGTCGATCGGTTCTGCAGCCTCGTATCCGAAATCGCCGATCAGGCCGAGACGCGGTTCCTGATCATCACCCACCACCGCCTGACCATGGCGCGAATGGACCGGCTCTATGGCGTGACCATGTCCGAGCAGGGCGTCTCGCAACTCGTGTCGGTCGATCTGCAGCACGCCGAGGAACTGCGTCAAACCGCGTAACCCGCCCCCTGGCGGCCGTGCTATGGTGCGGCGACATAACAGGAAAAACCGATGAAAAAGTCGACCAAATCGAGCCAGACGATCCGCGCCAACAAACGCAAGGGAAGCCACAAGGCCAGCGTCCGCCGGCAACGCGCCCGCCGCGCGAAAGGCTGAGCTTTTCCAAGTAATGATTCATTAACAAAACAACTTATCCCCAGGAAATTCACAGCTTATTCGATTTTTTATTTGCATCCCTTGGGCATCGTTGCGATATGGGCGCCGATACGCCGATGTACGGTGTATCCCCTGAATTGTAGTGGAATTACGGATGCTTGTGTCAGGTTGCTGCCTCGTTATTGACCAATGCTACCTGGGGCTTCCACGGGGTTTGCGGGTGATCGCACCGCCGCCCTGATTGGCTTTCCGCGCGTCTCAAGGATCGACCCCGGCGCCAATGTGCGCCGGCCATTCCTGCTTGCCGCCGGAGGTATGTCATGAAGAATGCTCATCGCAAGGTCAGGCCACTTCGCCAATCGGAAAGAATTCCGGTCGCGGACCCGGCGCACCAGCGCCCGCATTGGCACGGTGTCGTCACCACGGGCCAGACCCGGGTGGATTGCGAGGTGGTGGATCTGTCGCCGGGCGGCGCGAAATTGCGCATGCTGGGCGAGTTTCCGTTCTTCTCGCCACGGCTGTGGCTGATGACGGATTTTCTCGGCCCGATCCCGGCGCGCCTCGCGTGGGAGCGCGACGGGTTGGTCGGGCTGCGGTTCATCCCCGACGCCCCGATCCTGCGCCGGCTGCCGAAGCTGCTGGCCGAACTGGATGATTCCGGCGAGCGGGAGTTAGGCGACGACGACCGGCATGACGATCCGGCTGCGGATTGGCGGCATGAGTTCGGTGTCGTCCAGCGCCTTTAGAAAATCCTCGTGCCAAGTGGTCACGGTGTTTTGCTCGATGGCTTCCATCATGTGGCTCCAGCGCATCTGGCGCTCGTCGAGCGCCATGCCCAGCCCGCGATGGATCGCCGAGGCGATGTCGTCGGAATCGTAGGGATTGACCTGGATCGCCGCCTTCAATTCCTGAGCGGCGCCGGCGAAGCGCGATAGGATCAGCGCGCCGGGATCGCGCGGGTCCTGCGCCGCGACGAATTCCTTGGCGACGAGATTCATGCCGTCGCGCAGCGGCGTCACCAGCCCGATCCGCGCCAGCCGATAGAACCCGGCCAGCACCAGCCGCGAGAACGCCTGGTTGACGTAGCGCAGCGGTGTCCAATCATATTGCGCGAACTTGCCGTTGACGGCGCCGACCTTCGACTCAAGCTCGCCCGCCAGCGTGCGATATTGCGCGACGTCGGCGCGGGAATGCGGCGTGATCTGCAGATAGCTGAACTGGTTGGTGTGCTCGGGATGTTCCGTCAGCAGGGTATCGATCGCCTGAAAGCGATTGGGAATGCCCTTGCTGTAGTCGAGCCGATCGACACCGATGATCAGCGCCCGCCCATTGAGACTATCCTCAAGCCGCGTGCTGTCGCACGACCGCGCGGTGCGCCGCGCCAGCCGGGCGAACCGCTCGGTATCGATGCCGATGGGGAAGGTGCCGGCGCGCGACCGGCGCTCGCCCAGCACGAATTCATTGTCCCCCACGAGCCGCGCCCGCGCCAGATCGACGATCGAATCCTGAAACGCGCGCAGCGATTCGTCGGTCTGGAAGCCGACCAGATCATAGGCCGCCAGCGCATGCAGCAGCGTGGTATGGCGAGGCAGCGTCTCCAACAGCTGGCGCGGCGGAAACGGTGTGTGGAGGAAGAAGCCGATCTTGTTCTTGATGCCGAGCTTGCGCAGCTCGTCGCCGAACGGGATCAGATGATAATCATGCACCCAGATCACGTCGGTCGGCTGAATCGTCGGCGCCAGAATGGCGGCCAGTTGCGCATTGACCCGGAGATACCCCTCAAGCGCGGCGCGCGAATACTCGATCAGGCCGACCCGGAAATGAAACAGCGGCCACAGCGTGCTGTTGGCATAGTCGATGTAATAGGATTGATAATCCTCGGGCTTCAGATCGACCGTCATGAAGGTGACATCGCCCGCCTTTGTCACATGCGGGACGGTCGATGCATCCTCTTTGGTCTCACCGCTCCAGCCGAACCAGACGCCGCCATGATGATCGAGGGCTTCGCGCATGGCCACGGCCAAGCCGCCGGCGCGGGCGGATCGTTCGTGCGGATTAGCGACGCGATTTGAGACGACAATTAGCCGAGACAAGGGGTTGCCTCCTGTTTTTCACGCAACGAACAAGGTACTGGCGAATGGATCGAACGAAATATCAGGATTAATTGTGGCCAATTCAGGGTTTAGAACGGGGCATTCCCGTGCTTCGGGGGCTGCCTTACTTTCTACAACGCACGGACGATGCCAGCCATTCCCGCAGAGCTACCGGCGAAGATATGCAAAAATAGGCATCGGTGTTGCCGGTCCCGATATGGATGGAAATGCCGCCCCGCGCGTTGACGGCGGCGAAGCCGTCCTCGTCGGTGCGGTCGTCGCCGATGAACACCGGCACCCGTCCGGCGAACGGCGCGCGGGCCATGAACCAATCGACCGCCGAGCCCTTGCTGATGCCGCGCCGTTTGATATCGACCGCCATGTTGGCGGACATCAACTCCAGCCCATCGCCCGCCTCGGCGACCAGCTTGCGCGCAAGGGCCCAGGCTTGGTCGCCGACCGCCGGCGCGCCGCGATAATGGACGGCGATACTGCGGCCTTTATTCTCGACCCGCACGCCGGGATGCGCGGCCGCGAACTTTTCCAGCGTCACGGCGATGGCTGGCATCGCCGGATGGGGCGGCATCGCCACGGTTTCGGCGCCAAGCCGCAATTCGGCGCCGTGCTGTCCCGACACCGGCAATTCCAGCGGCGCGAACAAGGCCTCGATCCCGACCATGGCGCGGCCACTGACCAGGGCGACGGCCCCGCCCAGCCATTGTTGCAGCGCCGCCAGCGTCGCGCGCAGCGTCGGCGGGACGATCACCCCCTCGGGTGTCGCGGCAAAATCGATCAGCGTGCCGTCGATATCGAGAAACAGCGCCCAATCGTCGCGCGGGGTCGGCGGGGCTGGCAGCATGACCCCTATATAACGCGGGGGAACCGCCGAACAAGGCGGAGCGGATTCAGCCTTCGCCGTAGCTGCCGCTGACCTTGCCGCGAAACACCAGATATTGATAGGCGTTATAGACCAGCATGGTCGGCACCAAGAGGCCGATCCCGACCATCATGAAGGCCAGCGTCAGATTATCGGCCGCCGCGTCGAACGCGGTCACGGCGCGCGGCACGATATAGGGATAGAAGCTGGCCGCCAGCCCCAGCGCCGAGGCGAGGAAAATGCCGATCGACCAGAGCAGCGGCGCGCTCTCTTGCCGGCGGATCAGCGCCCGCGCCAGCATCGCCGAGCAGAGCAGCGCGAAGAGGGGCGGCACCGCGAACAGATAGAATGTCTCCGCCGCGAACCAGCGCTGAGCGATCACCGGAAAGCGCAGCGGCGTCCAGATCGACACGATCGCCGCCGCCGCCAGCATCAGGGCGAAGGCGAGCCAGGCTTGTTTGCGCGCCCGCGCCTGATGCGGCCCCTCGGTCTTCAGAATGAGATAGGTCGCGCCCAACAGCACATAGCCGAAGACGACGCCCAGCGCGGCAAACGCCGAGAACGGCGTCAGCCATTCGAGCGCCCCGCCGGCGAATTGCCCATTCTCGACCGCGACCCCGCCGATCAGCCCGCCCAGCGTGAAGCCTTGGCACACCGCCGCCATCAGGCTGCCGAGACCGAAGGCCAGCCCCCAGCCGCGCTTGTTCCGCGCATGCACCCGGAACTCGAACGCGACGGCACGAAAGATCAGCGCGAACAGCATGGTGACCAGGGGCAAATAGAGGGCGTTGAGGATGATCGCGTAAGCCAGCGGGAAGGCGCCGAACAGCGCGCCGCCCAGCACCACGAGCCAGCTTTCGTTGGCGTCCCAGACGCTGCCGAGGCTGGCCATCATGATCTCGCGGCGTTCCTCCCGGCCGGCGAACAGCGACAGCACCCCGATGCCGAGATCGAACCCGTCGAGCACGACATAGAGCACCAGAAACAGCCCGATGAAGCACAGCCAGACATTGACGAGGAAGAAATGCAGCGGGTCCATCGCCTCATGCCTCCGGCTGGGCGCTGGGGTCGCGGTGCCCCTCGCGCGGCTGATGGCGGGGCGCGGCAAATTCCGGCAGCGGCACGGTCAAATCGGGGCCCCGCGCGATGATGCGCAGCGCAAACACCACGAACGCGATGCCCAAAATGACATAGGCGACGAGATAGCCCAGCAGCGTATAGCCGACCGCCGCGACCGGCAGGCGGGAGGCGCCGTCGGCGGTTCGCATGATGCCATAGATGACCCAGGGTTGGCGGCCGACCTCGCGCACTGTCCAGCCGAGATCGACCGCGATATAGCCGAGCGGAATGCTGGCCACCCAGGCCCGCAACAACCAACGATTGGTCACGAGGGTGCCGCGCGCCCACGCGACGACGCTCCACGCCATCAACAGGAATAGCGCGAACCCGATGCCGGCCATCGCGCGAAAGCCATAGAACAGGACGGGCAGCAGCGGCGGCTGGTCGGCCGGCGCGAAATCCTTCAGCCCTTTTACTTGTCCGCCGCTGGTCCCGGTCGCCAGCCAGGACAGCACGCCGGGAATCCTGATCTCCCAATCGTTTTGCTGGGTGGACTGGTCGGGCCAGGCGACAATCGCCCAGCTCGCCGGCTCGCCCGGCGCGTTGGTGACCCAATGGCCTTCGAGGGCGGCGCCCTTGGCCGGTTGATACGCGAACACATCCTTGCCGTTGGCGTCGCCGAAATAAATCTGCAACGGCGTCACCACCATCGCGATGATCACCACCCAGCGAAAGCATTTGAGGAAGAACGCGGTGTCGCGACCCTTCAGGAGATACCAGGCGGCGATGCCGCCGATGACGAACAGGCTGGTCTCGAGACAGGCGAACCACATATGGAGGAAGGCCCAGAGAAAATCCGGATTCCAGATCGCGGCGAGATAGGAATCGATGATGAAGCGGCCATTCGCCATGTGACCGCCGGTCGGCGTCTGCATCCAGGAATTGGCGTCCATGATCCAGAACGCCGAGAGTGTTCCGCCGAATGCCACCATCACCGTGGCGAAGAGATGCATGGCGCGCGGCACCCGGTTCCAGCCGAACATCATGATGCCCAGGAAGCCGGCCTCCAGCATGAAGGCCATGGCGCCCTCGAAGCCCAGGATATTGCCGAAGAAGCTGCCGGCGGCGCTGGCGAACGGCGCCCAATTGGTGCCGAACTCGAATTCCAGCGGCAGGCCGGTCGCGACGCCGACGCCGAAATTCAGGATGAACAGCCGCGCCCAGAACCGCGCGTGCCGATAATAGTCGGCGTCGCCGGTGCGCAGCCACAGCGCCTCCATCAGCACCAGGAACAGCGACAGGCCGATGGTCAGAACCGGCCACAGGATATGGAACAGCGTCGTGGCCGCGAACTGCAACCGCGATAGCAGGATCGGATCGAGCAGGCCGTGCATGGCGCCCGATCATAGCGGGTTTCGCGCCGCGCGATCAGGTCTTCGCGAGGGCTGCGACAACATCGCCGGACCGGCCGACCCAGCCGAAGATGCCGCCCTGGGCCGCGATCATCCGCAGGCCCACCCTCTGAAATTCGGGAAAGTACGAGCCGACGCAATCCTCCAGCACCAGGCAGTCATAGCCGCGATCGTTGGCCTCGCGCACGCTGGTATGGACGCACACCTCGGTCGTGACGCCGGTGACGATCAGTTGCGTGACGCCGCGATTGCGCAGAAGGACGTCGAGATCGGTGGCGAAGAAGGCGCCCTTGCCGGGCTTGTCGATCACCGGCTCATCTGCTTGCGGGTGCAGCTCGGGGATAATGTCGTGGCCGGGCTCGCCGCGCACCAGGATGCGGCCCATCGGTCCCGGATCGCCGATGGTCTTGGTGCCACGGCCGCGTCGGCGCTTGGCCTCGGGCAGATCGGCGAGATCGGGGCGATGGCCCTCGCGGGTGTGGATCGCGAAGAGACCGGCCGCGCGCCACGCCGCCAGCAACCGCTGGTTGGGCGCGACGGTGCGGCGCAATTGCGCGACATCGTTGCCGAGCATCGCGCCGAAGCCGCCCGGCTCCAGGAAATCGCGCTGCATGTCGATGATCAGCAGCGCGCACCGCGCCGGCTGCAAATCGAATTGATAGGGTTCGGCGTCGATCGATAGAATTTTGTCGTGGGCCATGGCGCCTGCCAAGCAAGAGCGATGCCAACCTATCGCGACAGGGCTTCGCCCAGCAGCAGGCGCCGATAGCTCAGCGCCTCGGCGATGTGGACGCGCCGCACATTATCGCTGGCATCGAGATCGGCCAGCGTGCGCGCCACCCGCAGTACCCGATGATAGCCGCGGGCCGAGAGGTGCAGGCGCTCGGCGGCATCGACCATCAGCCGCCGGCCATCGGCATCGGGCGCCGAAATCTGATCCAGCAGCACGCCGTCCGCCTCGGCATTGGTGCGGATGCGGATGTCGCTCGGCAGGCGGCTGAAGCGCGCCGACTGGCGTGCCCGCGCGGCGGCGACGCGTTTCGCGACCTCGGCCGAGCCCTCGGCCGGCGGCGGCAGCGACAGATCGGTCGCCCGCACCGCCGGCACGTCGATGTGGAGATCGATACGGTCGAACATCGGACCCGAAATGCGCGACTGGTAATCCTGGGCGCAGCGCGGCGCGCGCGAGCAAGCCATCGCCGCGTCGTCGAGATGGCCGCATTTGCACGGGTTCATCGCGCAGATGAGCTGAAAGCGGCTGGGGAAGGTGACATGGGCATTGGCGCGCGCGATCGAGACGCGCCCGGCCTCCAGCGGCTGGCGCAGCGCCTCGAGGGTCGCGCGCTGAAATTCGGGCAGCTCGTCGAGGAACAGGACGCCGTGATGGGCGAGCGACACTTCCCCCGGCCGCACCCGCAAGCCGCCGCCGACCAGCGACACCAGCGAGGCCGAATGATGCGGATCGCGGAATGGCCGCGCCCGCATCAGCTTGCCCCCGCTCAACTGCCCCGCGACCGAATGGATCATGCTGACTTCCAGCGCCTCGGCGGGATCGAGCGGCGGCAGCAACCCCGGCAGCCGCGCCGCCAGCATCGACTTGCCCGAGCCGGGTGGGCCGATCATCAACAGATTATGACCGCCGGCCGCGGCGACCTCGAGCGCGCGCTTGGCGGTTTCCTGGCCCTTGATGTCGACGAGATCGAGCCGCGACGGCGGCGTCTCGGCGATGCGCGGCTCGGGCGGCGACAATAATTGCGTGCCCTTGAAATGGTTGATCAGCGCGATCAGCGACGGCGCCGCCAAGATTTCCAGCCCACCGGCCCACGCGGCTTCGCCGCCGCAGGCGGCCGGGCAGATCAGGCCCATTTCGTCGCCGGCCGCGCCCATCGCCGCCGGCAGCACGCCGGCGACCGGCAGGATCGAGCCGTCGAGCGATAATTCGCCGAGCGCGACATAGTGTGAGAGTTGCTCGTCCGACAGCACCTCCATGGCGGCGAGGAGGCCGAGCGCGATCGGCAGATCGAAATGGCTGCCTTCCTTCGCCAGATCGGCCGGCGCGAGATTGACGGTGATGCGCTTCGACGGCAGTGCCAGGCCCATCGCGGTCAGGGCCGCGCGGACCCGCTCGCGCGATTCCGCCACGGCCTTATCCGGCAATCCGACGATGTTGAAGGCGGGAAGGCCCGAGGCGATGATGACTTGGGTCTCGACGTCGACCACATTGATGCCCTGAAACGCCACAGTCCTGACGCGCGCGACCACGGCGCCCCCCGCAATTCCCCACCGGGGCGCGACTCTATGTCAGGCGCCAGGGGTAAGCCAGTCGCAAACTATTTTTCCCTCTCCGCCCCCCAAGGGGGAGAGGGAAAAGAGATGGAGTGTGCTTCGATATAGTCGAAGCCGACTTTAGAGGCGCTTGATCAGGAACCAGAAATCTTCGCCCGGTGCCTTGAGGATGTGGACCCGGACGGCGGGTTCGCTGAAGCGCGTGAAGACATAGTCGAACGACGCATCGACCATGCCCTTCAGCAGGCCTTCCTTGAACTTGCCGTAGAATTTGGCCGTGTTGGTACAGGGCGCGATGTCGTGAAACCACTCGCGGCCGATGACATGCTGTTGCTTCAACCCGGAATAGAGGCTTTCCGTGCGGTTGAAGGCCATCACCCGACCAAGACTGTCGAGCCGGATGGCGCCAAAGGGCAGGGCATCGTAATCGATGGCCGACATGATTTCGAGGCGCTCGGTGTCGCTGTCCTCGAAACGGAATTCCGTGGTGGTGATGTTCATGCGCCGCATTGTGCCGCGCAGGTCTTAAATGATTATGAATTGGGGCCACCGACTCGGCCTCTCGCTTCATATTTCGGTTCGCGCTAAACTGGTGCCGCCAATAGTGGGGGACATCGCATGTGGAAAGATTTTCGCGCCTTCATCATGCGCGGCAGCGTCGTCGATCTCGCCATCGGCGTGATCATCGGCGCGGCCTTCGGCAAGATCGTCAGCTCGCTGGTCAGCGATGTGCTGATGCCGCCGATCGGGCTGGCGCTGGGCCAGGTCGATTTCTCCAGCATCTTCATCACCCTGTCGTCGCACCATTATCCGTCGATCGCGGCGGCGAAGGCCGCGGGCGCGCCGACCATCAATATCGGCCTCTTCATCAATGCGGTGATCGATTTCGTCATCGTCGCGTTCGTCGTGTTCCTGGTGGTGCGCGCCGTCAGCCGGCTGATGCCGAAGCCGGTGCCCGCGCCGCCGCCGCTGCCGACCAAGCCATGCCCGCGCTGCGTCACGACCATTCCGCTGGCGGCGACGCGCTGCCCCGCCTGCACCTCGGACCTGCCGGCGGTCGGCTGACGCTAACCCGCCTTGCGAGGCCGGGCGGCGAAGCGGGTTTCGATCGCGTCCCAGATCTTGGTCTCGAGCTTCACGCCGTCCAGCCGGTTGATCTCCTGAATCCCGGTCGGCGAGGTGACGTTGATCTCGGTGAGATAATCGCCGATCACGTCGATACCGACGAACAGCAGGCCCTGCGCCGCGAGGGTCGGGCCGATGGCGGCGCAGATGTCGCGCTCGCGCGCGGTTAGGCTGGTCTTGTCGGCGCGGCCGCCGACATGGAGATTGGCGCGCGCCTCGCCCGCCGGCGGCACGCGCAGCACCGCGCCCACCGCCTCGCCGTCGATCAGGATGATGCGCTTGTCGCCCTGGCGGATCTCCGGCAGATAGCGCTGCACCATGATCGGCTCGCGGCTCATGCCGGTGAACATCTCGATCAGTGCGTTGAGATTGTCGTCGTCGGCGCGCAAATGAAACACGCCGGCGCCGCCATTGCCGAACAGCGGCTTCAGAATGATCTCGCGATGCTCGGCGCGAAACGCGGCGATGGCGTCGCGGTCGCTGGAGATCAGCGTCGGCGGCATCAGCCCATCGAAATGGGTCGCGAATAATTTTTCGGGCGCGTTCCGCACGCTGACCGGATCGTTGACGATCAGCACCTCGTCGCGCACATGTTCCAGCAAGTGCGTCGCCGTGATGTACGCCATGTCGAACGGCGGATCCTGACGCATCAGGATCACATCCATGCCGGCGAGGTCGAGGGTCTCGGCCGCGCCGTGGACGAAATGCGCGCCCTGCTCGCGCTTGACCTGGACCGGGCGGGCGCGCGCCGTCAGCCGGCCGTCGCGCAGCGACAGATCGCGCGGCAGATAATGATAGAGGGCGTGGCCGCGCGCCTGCGCCTCCAACTGCAGCACGAAGGTGGAGTCGCCCTCGATATGCAGGCTATCCATCGGGTCCATCTGAAAGGCAACGGCGAGACTCATCGGGTCCTCATCCTTAAGGCGCCGCCGGGTTACGGCAGCGGTTCAACCTTGATCGCGCCGCCGCCGCCGTCGGGCGACAGCGGTCGCGGCGCGCCCTCATCGCGATAGCGATCGGGCGCCGCGGCGGGCGGCGCCATGTCGTCATCATCGTCCGGCGGCCGGTTCAGCCCGTCGCGCGGACCGGTGCGCTCGTCCGGGGGCGGCGGAGCCATGCGCTCACGCGGCGGGGCGGCAACGGGGCCGGTGCCCATGATATGCACGAACGACACCACGCGGCGCACGCCGGCGACGGTGCGCGCATGCCCGGTGACGAGATCGAGCTCAATCGGGGTGCGCGCCACGCCCAGGATATAGACGATGCCCTCGTCGGTCTTGATGGTGTAGTTGATCGATTTGACATTGATGTCGGCGATCAGCTCGCCGCGCAATTGGGTGGTGGTCCAGGTATCGCGCGCCGCGTCGAGGAAGCGCGTATCGGGGCCGACCCCGATCTCGTCATAGACCCGGCGCACGCCGGCGACCCGCCGGGCACGCCGCACCGCCTCCTCGCGCCACCGCCGCTCGGGCACATGCCCGGTGATCAGCACCTGGCCGTCGAACACGGTGACGCCCAGCCGGTGCGCCAGTTCTTGGTTGAAGTCACCCCAGCTTTGGGTCACCTGCGCCGCGATGGCATAGTCGCGCAGTTGCTGTTCGGGCGACAAATCCTCGGCCAGCACGGCATAGCCGGTGACGGCGCCGCTGCCGGCCGCCGCGATGACGCAGCCCGACAGCGACGCGCCGGCCGCGCCCAGGGCGCCGATCGTCACCACGGCCAGCGCGGCTGAAACAGGGATGCGGACCATCGGGCGACTCCTTGACGACACGAAGACGATGCGACCGGCGGGGGCCGAAGGGTAGGGCAACGGCCGGCCAATCTTGGCCGAGTCGGTTCCCGACGCAAGCGCGGCGCGCGCGGCGCCTAATCGCCGCGCCACGCGTCGGGGAGGTGGCGGGGCCAGCGGCGCGGCACCACCATCACCACGTCGAAGCGCCGGTCGAGCATCGCCAAGTCCGGGCGGCGCACCAGGAAATGGTCGAGCGCGCGGGCGATGCGGCGCTGTTGCTTCGGCATCACGGCGTCCGCGGCCGCCGCGAAGGCGGTGCGCGCCTTGACCTCGACCGCGATCACCACCCGGCCGCGCCGCGCGATCAAATCGATTTCGCCCGACGGTACGCGAAACCGCCGCGCCAGGATGCGATAGCCCTTGAGCCGCAACAGCCAGATGGTGAGGCGCTCCGCGCCCTGGCCGCGCCGCTCGGCGCGCTGGCGGCGAGCGAGGCTCATGCCTCCTCGTCCTTCAGCGCCAGCGCTCGGGCATAAAGCTGGCGGCGCGGCAGGCCGGTCGCCGCCGCGACCCGGTCGGCGGCGTCCCGCACGCCGAGCGAGGCCAGCGCCGCGCGCAAGCGGGCGTCGATCTCGGCCGCGCCGGTCACGGGCACCGGCAGCGGCGGGCCGGCGACGATGACGATCTCGCCCTTGGGCGGCCCGGCTTCGGCGTAATGCGCGGCGAGTACCGCCAGGCTGGCGCGGCGCACCTCCTCGTGCAGCTTGGTTAGCTCCCGCGCCACCGCCGCCGGCCGGTCGCCCAGGATCGCGGCGGCATCGCCCAGGCTGGCGGCGAGGCGCGGCCCGGTCTCGAACCAGATCAGCGTCGCGGGAACCGCGATCAGCGCCGCCAGCGCCGCCCGCCGCGCGACCGATTTGGGCGGCAGGAAGCCCGCGAACATGAAGCGGTCGGGCGGCAGGCCGGACAGGGTCAGCGCCGTCAACACCGCCGACGCGCCGGGCAGGGCGGTTACCGGCAGCGCCGCCTCAACGACGTCGCGCACCAGCCGATAGCCGGGATCGGAGACCAGCGGCGTGCCGGCGTCGCTGACCAGCGCGATCGCCGCGCCCTCGCGCAGCCGCTCCACCAGCACCGGGCGCATGCGCTCGGCATTATGCTCGTGATAGGCCAGCAGCGGCGCGCGGATGCCGTGGATCGCCAGCAGCTTCGCCGTGACGCGGGTATCCTCGCAGGCGATGGCGTCGACGCGCGCCAGCAGGTCGCGGGCGCGGAGCGTCAGGTCCTGGGCGTGGCCGATCGGGGTCGCCACCAAATAGAGTCCGGGATCGGTTTTGCCCCTGTCTTGTTTACTTCCCTGGGCGCCCTCGGTAGGGTCGGCGCTGGTGCTGGCGCGGGAGGATTTCTTTGTCCGGTCGATCAATTGGTTCGTCCCCGCGCGGGCTGGCGCTGGCCATTGGATTGGTTGGCGTCCTCGCCCTCGCCGCCTGCGCGCCCACCGTAATGGCGCCGCCCCCCCGTCCGCAAGCGCCGCCCGTCGCCGCCGTGCCGCCACCACCCCCGCCGCCGACTCCGGCGCCGGTCGCGGTCCAGCCGCCGCTTCAGCCCGGCGCCAAGGTGCCGGTGGCGCTGCTGCTGCCGCTAAGCGGGCCGAGCGGCGCCTTGGGCCAGGGCATGCTGGATGCCGCGCTGATGGCCGTCTACGATGTCGGCGCCGACCAAGTGCGGCTGATGCCGCGTGACACCGGCGGCGGCCCGCAGCGCGCCGCCGATGCCGCCAAGGCGGCGATCGCGGACGGCGCCCGGCTGATCATCGGGCCGCTGCTCGCCGCCGATGTCGAGGCGGTGAAGCCGATCGCGCGCGCCGCCGGCGTGCCGGTGCTGGCCTTCTCCACCACCGCCAGCCTCGCCGGCGACGGCACCTATCTCCTCAGCTTCCAGCCGCGTCAGGAAATCGCGCGCATCGTCGGCTATGCCCATGCCAAGGGCGTCAACCGCTTCGCCATCCTGGCGCCGCGTACCCCCTACGGCGCGCTTGCCACCGCGGCGATGCAGGACGCCGTCACCGCCAATCAGGCCCAGCTCACCGTCACTGGCGATTATGGGACCAATGCCAACGGCATGACCGACGCCGCCCGCGACTTCGCGCGCCAAGGTGTCAATTACGACGCGCTGTTGCTGCCGGATGGCGGCACGCGGCTCAAGACTCTGGCGCCGGCGCTGGCCTATTACCATGTCGATCCCGACAAGGTTCATTATCTCGGCACCGGATTGTGGGACGACCCGAGCCTCGGCACCGAGGCGACGCTGGTCCATGGCTGGTACGCCGCGCCCGATCCGCATGGGCGCGCCAGCTTCGACCGCCGCTTCCGCGACGCCGAGGGACACGCGCCGCCCCGGCTCGCGACCCTCGCCTATGACGCGGCGGCGCTGGCCGCGGTGCTGGCGAAGAACCCGACGGGCGCCGATTTTTCCACCGCCGCGCTGACCAGCCCCAGCGGCTTTGTCGGCCTCGACGGCGTGTTCAGGCTGAACCGCGACGGGCTAATCGAGCGCGGCCTCGCCGTGCTGGCGGTGGAGCGCGACGGGCCACGCGTCCTCGACCCGGCGCCGCAAAGCTTCGTGCCGCCGACGCAGTAGGGCGCGGTTTCGGCTAATCCTCGAACAATCCTTCCAGGATTAGCCGAACCGATTGGGCTACCGGGACCCTTGGGGTCAATCCTAAGACATACGCCAAGACGGCGCGCTGAACGCCTGGGCTAAGTTCGTCGTGACCCGGTATCACGAATTTGACGTATGAGCCGTTCCGCGCATCGCGAATGATGGCTGCCTGGTGGCTGCCCTTGCCTGCTGCTTTATCGATCTCCAATTCCAGCCCCTTGGCCCGACACAGCCGGCGCAGCTCTTGCAAAACCTTTCGCGTATTCCTGGCCCGCATCGCATCCTCCCAAGCGCATGCGAGGATGACGAGGATTGCGGCGCCGTTCAAGAAATCGTCGGTTCGATGACTATTGCGAACTGGATTGCGCCGATCTATAAATCAGCACAGAAGTGTGTGGTTCATGAGGTCGCCCATGATTCGCTATGTCTATGCCTTCCGCTGCGTTCGAGAAGAGGGCGAGGTGTTTTTCCGCTTTCGGCGCTTTCCCGAAATTGTCTCGGCGGTCAGGGCGACGATTTTCGCCAAGATGACGGAAGAAGCCGTTGAAGCCTATGCGCACGACGCGGTGATCGCCGCCTTGCAGGGAATCATCGCGACGCGCGAGGACATTCCAGAGAGCGACGATTCACGGCGTCTGGCGGCCGATGGCTTTGTGCAATTGTCCGTGCGCGAGGCGATGAAGCTGGAACTCTATCGTCTCTACCGCGAGAATTGCAAAACCGTGGCTGAGTTTGCACGCCGGCTTTCCAAGCCCGAGACGGCGGCCCGGCGCTTGCTCAACCTGCGCCATCATTCGCGCTCCGCCGAGATCGAGGAGGCAGTCGAGGCGTTCGGCAAACGGCTGGTTCATGATTGGGGGTTGGAGCAGGCAAGTCACCCTCATCATTCGACGCACTCTTTATCCAATTGAATTTGGGGGGATAATCCATGACCAATTTCGTTCTCGTCCATGGTGCGTGGCATGGCGGGTGGTGCTATGCCCGCGTCGCCGATCTGTTGCGCGCGGAGGGCCATCGCGTGTTCACGCCCAGCCTCTCCGGCATGGCCGAGCATTCGCATCGGTTCAGCGGCGCCATCAATCTCACCACCCATGTCACCGATGTCGTGAACCTGGTGCGGTGGGAGCGGCTGGACGATGTCGTGCTGCTGGGCCATTCCTATGGCGGCATGGTGATCACCGGGGTCGCCGATCGCATCGCCGACAAATTGGCGGCGCTGGTCTATCTCGATGCCGTGATCCCGGCCGACAATCAGTCGCTGTACGATCTCGTGCCGATCGACATGCTGCAAGGCCAGTTGAAGGGCGCCTCCGATCATGGCGGGGTCGGCGTGCCGCCGATCAGCGCCGCCTTCTTCAACGTCAACGAGAAGGATCGCGCACTGGTCGATGCGCTGTGCACGCTGCAACCGGTTGCCTGCATGAACGAGCGGCTGAAATTCACCGGCGGCGGCAACAGCCGGGTGAAGAGCAAAATCTATGTGCTGGCCGAGGGCTGGGGCACCGGGCCGGGCTTCCGCCGCTATTACAATATGGTCAAGGACGATCCGGCCTGGGTCAGCCACGCGCTACCTTGCGGCCATGACGTGATGCTCGATATGCCGGAGGAACTCGCGGCGATTTTGCTGAATAGCGCTCATTAGGTTTGGGTGCCATTCCGGCGAAAGCCGGAATCCATCGGGTGAGCGTCCGCGAGCCATAAGAGTCGCGAGCCGCGCCGACGCGCGGCGATGGATGCCGACTTTCGTCGGCATGGAATCCTAGTTCAGGAGACGGTCCAGCACCGCGTTGAGGCGCTGGCGGCCGGCATCGGTGGCGCGCAGGCCCGCCGCGTCCAGTTCGAGGAACCCGCCATCGACCAGCCGCCCCAGCGCCGCCGGGTCGAAGGCGGCGTCGAGCGTGATGCCGGTCTCGGCCTCGAACGCATCGCGGGCGATGCCGGTGGCGAGGCGCAGCCCCATCATCGTCATTTCATCGCGGCGCTCCTGGCGCGTCAGCGCCGTGCGCTGCGCGCCGCCGTGCCCGTCGCGCTCGACCGAAGCGAGCCAAGTCTCCGGGGCGCGGTGATTGGCAAGCGCGTATTTCGTGCCGGCGCTGGTCAGCCGGCCATGCGCGCCGGGACCGATGCCGAGATAATCGCGATAGCGCCAATAGGCGAGATTGTGGCGGCTCTCCTGGCCGGCGCGCGCGTGGTTCGAAATCTCATAGGCGGGCAGACCGGCCGCGCCCAGCATGTCCCGCGTCATCTCGTAGAGGGCGCCGCCGGTATCCTCGTCGGGCAGCGCGAAAGCGCCGCGCGCATAGGCGGTGGCGAACGCGGTGCCTTGCTCGATGGTGAGCTGATAGACCGAGAGATGGTCGCCGGCGAGATTCAGCGCGGTGCTTAATTCTGCCTGCCAGCTTGCCAGTGTCTGGCCGGGCCGGGCATAGATCAGGTCGAAGGAAAAGCGCGCGAAATTGTCGCGCGCCAACTCGATGGCGGCCAGCGCCTCGTCTCTGTTATGGCCACGCCCGAGGAACTTCAGCGACGCATCGTCCAGCGCCTGCACCCCCAGCGACAGGCGATTGACGCCGGCCGCGCCGAGGTCCCGAAAGCGCGCCGCCTCGACCGAATTGGGATTGGCCTCCAGCGTGATCTCGATATTGGGCGCGAAGGACCAGTGCCGCGCGGCGCGCTCGAGCAGCGCCGCCACGGTCGCGGGCGCCATCAGCGACGGCGTGCCGCCGCCGAAGAAAATCGAGGTCAGCGCGCGCCCCGGCGTTTCGGCGGCGGCGTGGTCGAGCTCGCGCAGCAATGCCGCGCGCCATCGCGCCTCGTCGATGCCGGCGCGGACGTGGCTGTTGAAATCGCAATAGGGGCATTTCGATTTGCAGAACGGCCAGTGGATATAAAGCGCGAGCGGTGTCATTCGAGGCACGCCTGCCGGAACTTCTCGAAGGCGCGGGCACGGTGGCTGATCCCATGCTTGGCCGCCGGCGCCATCTCGCCGAAGGTCATTGTGTGGCCCGCCGGCACGAACATCGGGTCATAGCCGAAGCCCCGATCGCCGAGCGGCGGCCACACCAGATGGCCATGGACCTCGCCGCGCCAGGTCTCGGCATTGCCGCCGGGCCAAGCCAGCGCCAGCACCGCGACGAAATAGGCGCGGCGATCCGCGGCCCCCGCCAATTCCTGCTCGACCTTCGCCATCGCCACGGCGAAGTCCCGCGTCGGTCCGGCCCAGCGCGCCGAGTAAATCCCCGGCGCGCCGTCCAACGCATGCACCACGATGCCGCTATCGTCGGCGAGCGCGGGCAGGCCGCTCGCCGCCACCGCCGCGCGCGCCTTCAGTTCGGCATTCGCCTCGAAGCTGGTGCCGGTCTCCTCCGGTTCGGGCAGGCCGAGCGCGCCGGCGCTGACCACCGCGATGCCGAACGGCGCGACCAGCGCCTCGATCTCAACGAGCTTGCCGGGATTGTGGGTGGCGATCACCAGCCGCCGCCCATCCAATTGTCGCGCGAGGCTAGTCAAGCCCGAGCGCCCGCCGCTGTACCCGGTTAAGCTCCGCCGTGCCCTTGCGCGCCAGCGCCAGCAGTTCGGCGAACAGCGGCTCGGTAAAGGGGGCGCCTTCGGCGGTCGCCTGAATCTCGACGATGCCGCCCGACGCGGTGAGGACGAAATTCGCGTCGGCATCGGCCGACGAATCCTCGATATAATCAAGATCGAGCACCGGCATACCCTTATGAATACCGCATGATACCGCCGCGACGGCGTCATGAAGCGGCATCGCGGCGATCGTGCCCTTGGCGACCAGCTTCGCCAGCGCCTGGTGGAGGGCGACATAGCTGCCGGTGATCGCGGCGGTGCGGGTGCCACCATCGGCCTGGATCACGTCGCAATCGAGGACGATCTGGCGCTCGCCCAGCTTGGGCAGGTCGGCGATCGCGCGCAGCGACCGGCCGATCAGGCGCTGAATCTCCTGGGTGCGGCCCGATTGCTTGCCGCGCGCCGCCTCGCGGTCGCCGCGGGTGTGGGTGGCCCGGGGCAGCATGCCATACTCGGCGGTAATCCAGCCGCGCCCCTGATTGCGCAGGAACGGCGGCACTTTCTCATCGATGCTGGCGGTGCACAGAACATGGGTGTCGCCGAACTTCACCAGGCACGAGCCCTCGGCATGCTTGGAAAATCCCGGTTCGAGCGTCACCGCCCGCAGCGCGTCCGCCGCGCGCCCCGATGGTCGCGTCATTCTGTGCCAATCCTCTCGTTTCCATCTAAAGTAGCAATAGTGGTCGCATGAAACAAAAAGGAGAACATATTCCTGCTCATGCGGTCATTTTATGCCATCGATGTCATTATATGTCTCGACCGTCGGCGGTTTTCGATTCAACAAAACGGCGGCGGAACCTGGAAACGGCCCACAATAATGGTGTGCCTCCGGCAAAAGCGGCACAGCCAGTCCAAATGATTGAATTTGCCACCGTACCATCCGAAAACAATGCGTCGACGGCGCTCGCGGGTTCTGGTCAACACAATGGGGAGGGCGAGAGTCTCGTCGTCATCCATATATATCGGCGAGAGAGTGCGTCGAGGCATGGGTTTTCCCCAAAAGCATTGTGTCGTGTATTGCCTTTTTTTTCATGAGACTGTTACGGTATCCGGAGATCGCAACTTTTCCTTCGCAATTTCGTAACGCCACCGACAGATCGATATGGTCCCCTTCCATTCAAAGCCGTAACTTTCCCGGCACCGCCCGCTTTCCCAGCGTCCTCGGCGCGAACAGCCTGTCCGCCGATCGGCGCTCGTTGACATCGGCGGCTTCGACGAGGAGTACGAATATTTCCTCGACGAAAGCGATGTCATCCTGCGCTGCATCGGCGCGGGATGGGCGGTCGCCCAGATCGACACGGTGTTCGTGCATCACAAATTCATGCCGAGCCACATTCGCAATGAATCCCGAGTGCTGACGAGTTGGTATTCCGTCATCAAGAACAAGACCTATTTCTCGCTGGTGAACGGCGTCGGCCATCATTTCCGTTGATGATGTGCATCGCGTCGCCGGCGCCACCATCGGCGAGTTCAGAAATCAATGCCGCCGACATCATCGTCGCGCCGTCGCGGTTCGAATCCTTCGGCTAGGTTCATCTCTAGGCGATGATGCAGCGGCGTAGCGATGCCGGGTCGCCCGGCACCGCGAGCAGGCCGGTCACGCCCGCCTCGATCACCTCGGGCATGCCGCCGATGTCGCAGCCGATGACCGGCTTGCCATGTTTGTAAAAATCTATGGACCGAGCGGCGATTTGCGCATGGCCGCCGAGTTGCCGATCGCGGCGGCGACCCCGATGCTGCCCGCGATGATCGTGACGGCCGCCGCCGGCACGGCCGGGTCGGACGCCGGAATGACGCGTCGTGCCGGCAAGAGGATCGTGACCGTGGTGCCGACCCCGCGCGCGCTCTCGATGTGCAGGCTGCCGCCGTGCAAATCCATCAACTGCTTGGCGATCGGCAGGCCGAGGCCGGTGCCCTCGTATTTCCGGCGCAGCCCGATATCGATCTGCTGGAACGGCGTCAGCGCCACCGGGATTTCCTCGGGCGCCATGCCGATGCCGCGATCGGCGACCGCGATGGCAATGCCGCCATCGCCGGTGAGGTCGCAGGCGATGCTGACCCGCGTGCCCGCCTCGGAGAATTTGACGGCGTTCGCCAGCAGATTGACCAGCACGCGCTTCAGCGCGGTCTCGTCGGCGAAAATCGCGATGCCCGGCACGCGGTTGCTGAATTCGAGGCCGATGCCCGCCTCGTCGGCGCGCGGCCGCACCAGGCGCAACGCCGAAGTCACGGCATCGCTGGGATTGATCGGCTTTTCCTTGAGCTGCAGGGAATTCGCCTCGATCTTGGCGAGGTCGAGAATGTCGTTGATGACGGCCAACAGATGATGCGCGCTTTCAAGAATGTCACCGACATAGCCCGTATAGCGCGGCGTGCCCAGGGGGCCGAATAATTCCTCGCGCATGATTTGCGAGAAACCGATGATCGCGTTCAGCGGCGTGCGCAACTCGTGGCTCATATTGGCCAAGAGATCGGATTTGGCGCGGCTGATCGCCTCGGCGGCGTCGCGCGCCCGGCGAATTTGCTCCTCGACCCGCTTTTGCTCGGTCACGTCGACGGTGACGATGATCGCCATCGCCCGGCCCTCGAAGCGAAACGGGTGGACGGCGACATCCACCGTGACTTCGCAGCCATCGGACTTGACATAGCGCCAGAGACCGCGCCGACCCGAGCCGGGGACAGGCGTGCGCATCATCTCCTTATAGCGCGTCAGCTCGTCCGGCGCGCGGATCGCCTCGGCGGACATCGCCAGGAACGCGTCGCGCCCATAGCCGAACAGCGCGATCGCGGCGTCGTTGACCTCGACATAGCGCTGGTTGCGCACGTCGAGCAGCATCATCGGCACCGGCGCGCTAGAGAACATCAGATGAAAGGTGCGCTCGCGCTCGCGCAGCGCCTGTTCCAGCTCGCGGCGCTCGGTCGTGTCGCGCAGCATCGCCACGACCTGGCGCCCGCCGCCGCCGCTATCGACCGCGATGGCATTGATGTCGGCCCAGAAGGCGGTGCCGTCCTTGCGGCGGAATTGCAACTCGCGGCGCAGCGACGCGCCGCTTTCGAGCTGTTCCAGTACCGCCAGCTCCCCGGCCTCGCCCGAAAGAAAGGTGGGCTGTTTGCCGGTCAGCTCCGCTTCCGCATAGCCGGTGATATCGCTCATCGCCGGATTGACATAGGCGATGCGCAGCGGCGATGCCGGGTCGGAGGCGTTGTCGGGCAGCATCACGATGGCCGCGTCGTTGGCACGCAGCATCACCGACTGAAGCACCGCGATGCGCTCTTCCGACAGCTTGCGCACCAAGGCGGGGCGCACCTTCGCCGCCAACTCATGAAGGCGGCTCGCCAGCCCGTCCGGGTCCTCGGGGCGCGCGGCGAAAAAGAAATGCAGCGTGAATTCGCGGCCGCCCTGGATGATCGGCACGGCGATGCAGGTCGCCGCCTCCAACGCCAGCCGATCCATATGGGGAAACTGGCCGTTGCTGGTCGCGAACTCCACGATCACTGGCCGGTTCCGCGACAGCGTCAGCCCGGCGAGGCTGTCGGCGCGCGCGACGGGCCGCCGGCGTAAGTAATCGGCCTGGCCCTTCCAGAACGCGGTCGGCGAATAGGCGGCGATCATATTTAGCGCGTCATTATGCGGGCTTAGCGTCATCACCGTGCCATGCACCGCGCCCACCGCGTCCGCGATCAGGCGCAACGAGGTTTCAAGCGCGTCGCGCGCACCCGGCGCCTCGGCGATCGCCAGCATCAATTGATTGACGAGATCGAGATCGCGCTCCGCCTCGGTGCGCGCCCGCAATTCGCGGCGCAATTCCAGCTCGTTCATCGCGAGCTGCGCCAGCGTGCGCAGCCATTCGCGCTGCTCGGCGGTGAGGTCGGGATGCGGCTTGTCGTCGGCGACGTGAAGGGTGCCGATGCGGAACCCGTCATGAGTGATCAGCGGCGCACCCGCGTAAAAGCGGACGCCCAGCTCCAGCGCCATCGCATTGTCGTGAAACCGCGGGTCGGCCTGAACATCCGGAATGACGAAGACGTCGTCGGCCAAGATCGTATGCGCGCAGAAGACGTGTCCGCGCGGCATGAAGGCACGGCGGGCGCCCGATTTGTACCAGATCCGATCGGCATCGATGAAGCCAAGGAGGCCGCGACGCGTCCCGAACAGCGAGCGCGCCATGTCCGTAATGCGATCGAAAACCTCTTCCCGCTCGGTATAGGCGACGCGATAGCGCCGCAGCGCGGCCAGGCGCGCGGTTTCGTCGGCGGGAAGGGGAAACGGTGTGTCCAAGATAATTCCGTGCCCGAATGCTCTGTCGGGCACGAATTATCGCGCGGTGTGGTAAATGATCGCTTAACTCTCGGAAACTGAATACAACCGTCGGTCGCTGGCCCCGGCCTTGGGTCCGGGGCGGCGCCGATCTAGGCTATGCGGCCAGATAATGCACGCTAAACAAATTGGCGGGATCGGTCCACGCCGCGACCGGCCGATAGCCGGCGTCGCGGGCCAGCATCTGAAAATCCGAGATGGTGTATTTCCAGGAATCCTCGGTGTGGATGCCCTCGCCCGCCGCGAATTTGAAGCGCCGCCCGGCGACCCGCGCGACCTGATCGACCAGGCTGCGAATCTGGATCGCGACGCGGCCCTCGCCCGCATTGTATTTGGCGTGATGCGCGAATTGCGCGACGACGAAATCGCCGTCGAGCTCGCGGTTCATGCGCTCCAAGAGATTCAGCGTGAAGTCGGCGGTGACGCCGCCGGCATCATTGTAGGCGGCATCGAGCCGCGCCGAATCTTTTTTCAGATCGACACCGATCAGCATGCCGCCGCCGGGGCCGACCATGGCGCGGCATTGGGCCAGGAATTGTGTCGCCTCGGCCGGGGTGAAATTGCCGATGCTGGAGCCGGGAAAGAACGCGACGCGGCGTCCCTTCCCGTCCTGAACCGCGCGCGGCAGCGCGATCGGCTTGAGGAAATCGGCGCAGATCGCGATGACCCGCAGATGCGGCGCGGCCAGCGACAGATCATCCGTCGCGCGCAGCAAAATCTCACGCGACACCTCGATGCCGACATAGGCCATCGGCCGCTCCATCGCGCGCAGCAGCAGCTTCACCTTGCGGCCGGCGCCGCTGCCAAATTCGATCAGCGTCGCATCGGGACCGATCAGCGCCGCCATGTCGCGCGCATGCGTCTCGAGAATGCCGATCTCGGTGCGGGTCGGATAATATTCCGGCGTCTCGCAGATCGCCTCGAACAGGTCGGAGCCGCGCTGGTCATAGAGAAAGCGGCACGGCAATTCTTTCCGCGGCCGCGACAGTCCGTCGAGCACCGCGTCGCGGAAACTGTCGAGCTTCGGGGCCAGATCGTGAAAGGCAACGGGGGCGCCTGCTCTCATGCTACATCCTCCGCGAGGCGAATTCCGCCCATGCACCATCGCGCGGCGGGCGGAAAGAAATTGCGATAGGTCGGACGCGTGTGGCCGACCGGCGTGATCGTGGCGCCGCCACGCAGCACCATCTGATTGCTCATGAACTTGCCGTTATACTCGCCGATCGCGCCCTCGAGCGGGCGAAACCCCGGATACGCGATATAGGGGCTGGCGGTCCATTGCCAAGCCGCGCCCGTCATCTGGCCCAACGCGTCGCCGCGCTCCGCCGCGGCGGTTTCCCATTCGCCCTCGGTCGGCAGCCGCTTGCCGGCCCAGCGGGCATAGGCATCGGCCTCATAGAAGCTGACATGGCGCACCGGCTCGGCCGCATCGACGGGACGCCGCCCGGTCGACGAGAATACCGACCAGCCTGGCTCGTCGTGGCGCCAATAGAGCGGCGCGGACCAGCCCTCTTCATTGACGATCGCCCAGCCCTCGGACATCCATAATTCCGGGCGCCGATAGCCATCATCGCCGATGAAGGCAAGATACTCGCCGCTGGTGACGAGGCGCGTCGCGAGGCGGAACGGCTCCAGCCAGACGCGATGGCGCGGCGTCTCGTTGTCGAACGCGAACCCCTCACCCGCCGAACCAATCTCGCGCAGGCCGCCGAGGAATCCGAGCCAGTCGAGCGCCGGCACGTCCGCCATCGGCTCCGCCTCGATCAGGTCATAGACCGGGTCCAGCGAATTGCGCGACAGGACATGCTGGATGTCCATCAGGAGCAATTCCTGATGCTGTTGCTCGTGATTGAGGCCCAGCTCGATCAGCGGCGCGATGGTGCGCCAGTCCGCCGCGCTCGCGGTCAGGATCAGGCGCCGCATCGCGCCGTCGATATGGGCGCGATAGCGGGCGATCTCCTCGATGCCGGGCCGCGACAGCAGGCCGCGCGCCGGGCGCGGATGACGCGGCCCAACGGCCTCGTAATAGGAATTGAACAGATAGCCATAGGCCGGGTCGAACAGCCGATAGCCGGCGAGATGCGGCACCAGCAGGAAATTCTCGAAGAACCAGGTGACATGCGCGCGGTGCCATTTGGTCGGGCTGACATCGGGCATGGATTGGACCGTCTGGTCCTCGGCCGAGAGCGGGGCCGCCAATGATTCCGTTGCCGCGCGCACGGTATCGAACCGCGCGGCCCAGGTCTCGCGTTCGGCCGATGCGCCGTTCGGGGCGACCAAATGCATTTGAACAATCTCCTCTCTGCGGCCTAACCTAACGGCAATTAATCCGAGCGCAAGACCGCGACCGCTAATCCCCCAACGCGCGGCGCGCCCACGCGGCGAGGGGCGACGCGGGACGCTTCTTCGTTTGAACCCGTGATTTTGGCCCGAGTTCCAAACCGGTATGCTAAGTAATCAAATTCACGGGGAGGGCGCCATGGCTTGGGAAACGATTTTGTTCGAGGTCGCCGATGGGGTCGCGACACTGACCCTGAACCGGCCCGATAAGCTCAATGCGTTCAACGATCAACTGCATAACGATATCGCCGACGCGCTCGGCCAGGTCGAAACGGATGCCGCCATTCGCGCCCTGGTCATCACCGGGGCGGGGCGCGGCTTCTGTTCGGGCGCCGATTTGTCGCAGCGCCTCGACAATAAAGGCGGCACCAATGACGCGCTCGACCGTCATTATCACCCGCGCCTGCGCCGCCTGCGCGCCCTGAAGAAGCCAGTGGTCGCGGCGGTCAACGGCCCCGCGGCGGGCGCCGGCATGAGCCTGGCGCTGGCGTGCGACATCGTGCTGGCGGCGCAGTCGGCGACCTTCATCCAGGCATTCACCCGCATCGGTCTCGTACCCGATGCCGGCAGCACTTATTTCCTGCCGCGCCTCATCGGCACCGCGCGCGCCAAGGGCCTGACCATGCTGGCGGAGCCGCTGAGCGCGGCCCAGGCGGAGGCGTGGGGCCTGATTTGGAAGGCGGTGCCCGACGACCGGCTGATGAGCGAGGCGGGCGCGCTGGCGCGAAAGCTGGCACAAGGCCCGACTTTTTCGCTGGGGCTGACCAAGACCGCGATCGACGCGTCGATGGGCAACGCTCTCGACACGCAACTCGCGATGGAGCGCGATTTTCAGGCCGAGGCGGCGGCGTCCCAGGATTTTCGCGAGGGCGTCACCGCGTTCCTACAAAAGCGCCCGGCCAAATTCACCGGGAAATAGCGCCGCAATCAACCGTGCGCGAATGCCCAGTAGAGGTCGCGCGCCTTGCGGAACATTGGGCCGGGCGGTAGCGCGCGGCCGTCGATGCGGGTGATCGCCTGCACCTTGTGGAGATTGCCGCTGGAGAAGATTTCGTCCGCCATCTCGAAATCGGCATAGCGCAGGCTGGTTTCGACGACCTCGACACCGTCGCCGCGCAACAGCCCGATGACGCGCTGGCGCGTGATGCC
>DATCDN010000115.1:0-9266 GCA_036510675.1 Allostellaceae bacterium | reverse complement strand
AGCCGGCCCCCAAGCGACTGTTCGGATCAACGCACCAGCGGCCGGGCCCATGCCGGCTTACGCTCTTCAAAGCAGGTATCCAACGGGCTCCGGCCGCTTCTCCACGCTACCGCGGAGCTCAACCTTCATACAGGTATCCATCGTGCAGCGGCACCATGGGCCCCGACTTTCGTCGGGGTGGGGAATTATCTTGGTGCCTTGCGCCTTGGCGGTTCCAGTTTTTCGGCGTTACGGCCGCAGCCCCGCCGTCAGCGCGGCATATTCCGGGTGGTCCGGCGGGATCAGGCCGTGGCGCAGCGCGAAGTCGATGATCACCAGATTGACGTTGAATTTGAAATCGTCGCTATGCTCGACCCGGTCGAGCACCTCGGCGGCATCCATCAGCGCGAACGCGACGATCTCGCCGTCGCGATTGCGCGGCACGAAATCGGCCGGCGTTTCCAAATCATAGACATAGAGAAAATCGTCGCGCGCGCCCGATTGCCATTCCATGCGGTAGGCGACATGGCCGTGCGCCGTCGCCCGCGCGGTCAGCGCGGCGTCCATGCCGGCTTCCTCATCGGCCTCCTTGACCAGCGTCTCGACGATGCCGTGGGGATAGCCGATGCCGCCGGCGACCAGATTATCGAGCTTGCCGGGCGCCACCTTCTTGTCGGGCGCGCGCCGGCCGATCCACATCGCGATGCCGCCATCGGGCGCGCGCCGCCAGCCATTGAGGTGGACGCCATGCGCGCGCACGCCGAAGAACGGCACCGCGCCGCGATCGATCTTCAATAGCGGCGCCTCGCCCCACACCGGCGTCACCGCGAAATATTCGTTACGCCATTTCGCGACCACGCCCTCGCCGACCAGCCGTTCGACCACGCGATCGACGGCCTCGCTAACCGCGTCGAAGCCGCCAGTGGCGACGATCCGCACCGCGTCCCCCGACACCGCGAAGGTCTCGGGAAAGCGCGCGAGGCGCGCGGCATTATCGTCGCGAACATGGCCGATGCGCCGCGCGCCGAACCACAGCGGCCGGAATCGGGCGGCATCGAAGCGATTGCAATCCTGGAGATGGCGCAGCAGGCTCATTCGCCGAGCATAGTTAGCTCGCTTCGAGCTCGCTATCCCAATAGAGGAAATCGCGCCAGGAATGATGCAGGAAATTCGGCGGGAAGCCGCGGCCGTTTTCCTGGAGCAGGTGGCTGGATGGCTGGATCGGCTGGCGGCGCGGGAACATCTGGGCTTCCCGCGGCAGCCGGCTGCCCTTTTCGAGATTACAGGCCGAGCAGGCGGTGACGACGTTCTCCCATGTTGTCTTGCCGCCGCGCGAGCGCGGCACCAGATGGTCGAAGGTCAAATCGTGCGACGGGTGATCCTCGCCGCAATATTGGCAAGTGAAGCGGTCGCGCAGGAAGACGTTGAACCGGGTGAAGGCCGGGCGCCGCGCCGCCGGAATATATTCCTTCAGCGCGATGACGCTGGGCAGCCGCATCGCGAAGGACGGGCTGTGCACCACATGATCGTATTGGGAGACGATATTGACCCGGTCGAGGCACACCGCCTTCACCGTGTCCTGCCACGACCACAGGGACAAGGGGAAATAGCTCAGCGGACGGAAATCCGCATTCAGCACCAACGCCGGGCAATTATCCAAAAGAGACAAGAGCAAACCTCACGGCCGACCGCCCCCTCCGCCCTGCTCCCACCAAGGCGCGCGCATCCTGCCACGGCACGGCGCCGCTTGTCAGCGCGAAAATGTCGCCGGCTAACTCATCAACACCCAGATGCCGACGAGCACAAAGACGATGCCGAAAAAAGGCCCGACCAGCATCATCCAATTGGTCGGCGGGGTCGGGTTGCCCGCCGCCCGCACCCGATACCAGATCCGCATGCCCTGCGCCGTCAGAATGAAAAAGCCGATGCCGATGATAATCAGAACAATTCCCATAAAACCCCCCTATTGCGTTGGTTAGCCCTTGATGTAGGGGCACCCCCCCTCCGCCATCGGGCGGAACGCCTTGTCGCCCGGAATGGTGGCGATCAGCTTCGACAAATCCTCCGGCCCCTTCGATTCCGACGGCTTCTTGAGCTGCACCAGATAGACATCGTGGACCATCCGGCCATCGGCGCGCAGGATGCCATGATTGGTGAAGGCATCATCGATCGGATGCGCGCGCATATATTCGAAGATCGGCTTCGGATCGTCGGTCTTGGTCGCCTTAGCCGCCAGCAGATAGGTCCGCACCGCCGAATAAAGCCCCGCCATCAGATAGGGCGCGGCCGTGCCCTGGCGCTTCTTGAATTCGGCCGAGAAGGCAGCCGCTTTATCGCTGACCCCCGGATACCAGGGCAGCGGCAGAAACATCCCCTGCATCACGGCGAGACCGCCGGCCCCCTCGACGAACGGCAGATCGAGGCTCACGGGCACGATCTTGACCCCTGAATCCACGAGGCCGAATTCCTTCGCCGCCTTGATGCTGTTGGTGGTGTCGGCCCCGGAATTGGCCAGCGCGATCACCTGAGCGCCCGAAGCCTGGGCCTGCAGAATGGACGACGAGGCGTCGCTGATGTTGAACGGGTGGAACACCGTGCCGACTACCTTGCCGCCGGCCTTTTCGACATTGAGCTTGATCTGCTGGGTCAGGATTTTGCCGTAGGCGAAGTCGGTCGCGATGATGAACCAGCTCTTGCCGAGATAGGGCACCGCCTCGCCCACGGTCTTACCGAACTGGTAGGTATCATAAGTCCAATGCGCGCTATAGGGCGCGCACGCCTTGCCGGTCAGGTCGGAGGAGCCGGCGGTGCTGTAGAGCACGGCCTTGCCCTTGCGGCGCGCGATCTCCTGAACCGCCAGCGCGACCGAGGAATTGACGACATCGACAATGACATCGACCTGTTCGGTATCGAGCCATTTATTGGTCAGCGCGACGCCGACATCGGGCTTGTTCTGGTGATCGCCCCAGATGATCTCGATGGGCACGCCGTCGATCTTGTTGCCGAACTCGGCGGCGGCGATGCGCACGGCGTTCACCGGGCCCATGCAATTGCCCTGGCAGAATTGGCCCGAGAAATCGTCGAGCACCCCGATCTTGATCTTGCCGTCGGTGAACTGGGCGTTGGCGCCGGTGGCGGCGACGACCACGAGCAGCAACGCGGCACCGATCAGTTTCGACAAGCGCATGACACTCTCCCAGTCAAATTTCACAAGCCGTCATCGTGCGTCCTTCGACTCGGGCCTTCGGCCCGGCTCAGGATGAGGACCGTTCTTCATGGTTCGAAGAAATGTCCTCATCCCGAGCTGGCGCGCAGCGCCTGTCGAGGGACGCACAATGTGCTAGGCGCGGATCACTTGATGTACGGGCAGCCGCCATCCTTCATCGGACGGAACGCCTTGTCGCCGGGGATTGTCGCGATCAGCTTGACGAAATCCTCGGGGCCTTTCGATTCCGACGGCTTCTTCACCTGCACCAGATAGACATCGTGCACCATGCGGCCATCGGGCCGCAGCACGCCATGCGCGGTGAAGGCGTCGTCGATCACATGCGCCTGCATCCAGGGGAAAATCTTCTTGGGATCGTCCGACTTGGTCGCCTGCGCCGCCAGCAGATAGGTCCTGACCGCGGAATAGAGCCCCGTCATCAGATAGGGCGCCATCGTTTTCTGCCGTTTCTCGAACTCCTTGGCGAAGGCCTCGGATTTCGGCGGATTGGCGCCGGAATACCAGGGCAGCGTCATCATCATGCCCTCGGTCGCCTTGAGCCCGCCGGCGCCGGGAATGCCCGCGAGGTCCAAGCTCAGCGGCACGATCTTGACGCCGCTGGCGATCAGCCCGAACTCACCCGCCGCCTTGATGGCGTTGGTCATGTCGGGGCCGGCATTGCCGAGCGCGATCACTTCCGCCTTCGAGGCTTGCGCCTGCAGGATGAAGGACGACATGTCGGTGGTGCCGAACGGATGGAACACGGTGCCCAGCACCTTGCCGCCCGCCTTCTCGACATTGGCCTTCACGCCGGCCGCCAGTAATTTGCCGAAATTGTAATCGGCGGCGAGAATGAACCAGGTCTTGCCCAGCATCGGCATCGCTTCGCCGATCGCCTTGCCGAATTGATAGGTGTCGTAGGTCCACGCCGCGCTGTAGGGGGCGCAGGCCTTGCCGGTGAGATCGGCGGAGCCGGCCTCGCTGTAGAGTACCGCCTTGCCGCGCTCGCGTGCCGCGTTCTGGACCGCCAGCGCGACCGCGGAATTGACCACGTCGAGGATCACATCGACCTGTTCGGTATCGTACCAGCGCTTCGCCAGCGACGAGCCGATATCGGGCTTGTCCTGATGGTCGCCGTGGATCACCTCGATCGGCACGCCATTGATCTTGCCGCCGAACTCGTCGACCGCGATCTGCACGGCGTTGACCGGGCCCATGCAATTGTCGACGCAATAGGGTCCCGAGAAATCGTCGAGAATGCCGAGCTTGATCTTATTGTCGGAATATTGCGCCTGGGCGCTGGCGCCGATGGCGCACAATGCCATCGCCGCCAACAACATCGTTTTTATACGCATGGATTATCTCTCCCTCGTTTCGTTTTGATTCAGCTCTTATTGACGTAAGGACAGCCGCCTTCCGACATCGGGCGGAATGCCTTGTCGCCGGGAATGGTGGCGATCAGCTTCACCAGATCGTCCGGCCCCGTCGATTCCGATGGCTTCTTCACTTGCACCAGATAGACATCGTGCACCATGCGGCCGTCGGGCCGCAGCACGCCGTTGGTGGCGAAGGCGTCGTTCACCGGCGTCGCGCGCATCTTGGCGAACACCGCCTTCGGATTGTCGGTGCCGGTCGCCTTGATCGCCAGCAGATAATTATGCGCGACCGAATAGAGGCCGGCCATCAGATAGCCCGGCATCACGCCCTGGCGCTTCTTGAATTCCTGGGCGAATTTCATCGCCTCCGGCTTGAGGCCCGGATACCAAGGCAGGGTCATCATCATGCCTTGTGTCACGGCGAGGCCGCCGACCCCGTCCATGAACGGCAGGTCGAGCGACAGCGGCACGATCTTGATGCCGGCATCGACGAGGCCGAACTCCTTCGCCGTCTTGATGGCGTTGGTCATGTCGCCGCCGGCATTGGCCAGCGCGATGACCTTCGCCCCCGACGATTGCGCCTGCAGCATGAAGGACGACATGTCGCTGGTGCCGAACGGATGGACGACCGTGCCCAGCACCTTGCCGCCGGCCTTGGTCACGAACTTCTCAACGTTCGCGGCGAGCGTCTTGCCGAAGAGGTAATCGGGGGCAACGATGAACCAAGTCTTGCCCAGCATCGGCACCGCCTGGGCGATGCTCTTGCCGAACTGATAGGTGTCGAAGGTCCATTGCGTGGTGTAGGGCGCGCATTCTTTGCCGGTGAAATCGGGCGAGCCGGTCGAGGACATCAGCACCGCCCGGCCCTTGTCGCGGGCGATGCGGTTGGCGCCCAGCGCGACCGAGGAATTGGTGATGTCGGCGATGGCATCGACCTGCTCGCGGTCGAACCATTTATTCACCAGCGCCACCGCGACATCGGGCTTGTTCTGGTGATCGCCCCAGATGATCTCGATCGGGGCGCCGGCGATCTTGCCGCCGAACTCGTCGGCGGCGATGCGCACCGCGGTCACCGGCCCCATGCAATTGCCGGTGCAATACTGGCCCGAGAAATCATCCAGCACCGCGATCTTGATCGTATGGTCGGAGATTTGCGCGGCGGCGGGCAGCGTGGCGAGCCCAACGGCCACCGCGCCAAAAATCGCGCCAAAAACCGCGATCGATCCCGCCAGCCGCATGCCCGCACCCTCCCCGACTTTATTCCGCGCCCTTATGGCCGGGCGTCGGATGCGAAGCTAGGAGCGCGCGGTTGGCGCGTCAACTGGTCTATAGAATTGGGACGCGCTGACCTGAGCCGGATAACGAGGAAAGACCACCTGTCCCGGCCAAACACGAAGGCCGGGACCCATCTTTGCCATGGATACCGGCTTTCGCCGGTAAAGGTGTCCCCTGAAAACCCGCGACCGCTTAATGCAAATTCTTCCACACCTTGCGCTTCGCGCCATAGAGCACGCCGGTCATTGCGAGCAGGAACAGGATGGTCTTGGCGCCCGTCTCTTTGCGCTCTTCCATATAGGGCTCGGCGGCCCAGGTCAGGAAGGTCACGACGTCATGCGCCTCCTGCGGCAGGGCGGCCTTGGTGTTGTCCTGGAACTTGACGGTATTGTCGGCCAGCGGCGGCGGCATCGAGATCTGATGGCCCGCGAAATAGGTGTTGTAGTACTTGCCCTCGGTCACCTTGACGCCGGCCGGCGGGTTCTCGAAGCCGTTGAGGATGCCAAAGACATAATCGGGTCCGCCCTCGCCCCAGAGATATTCGAGCCCCTTGCCGCGCGACTTCACCATCACCGAGAGATCGGGCGGCGCCGCGCCGCCGTTCGCGGCACGCGCCGCCTGTTCATTGGGGAAGGGCGAGACAAAGGCATCCTGCGCCTTGCCGGGGCGGCGGAACATCTCACCTTGATCGTTCGGCCCGTCCTCGACCTGTTTCTGCGCCGCGATCGCCGCGACTTCCGCCACGCTGAAGCCGATGCCGCCGCCTGGCCCATCGGGACCGAGATCGCGGTAATGCAGCAGCTTCATCGAATGGCAGTTGGAGCACACCTCGTTATAGACCTGGAAACCGCGCTGCAACGCGCCGCGATCAAAGGTGCCGAACACGCCGGCGAACGACCAGTTCTGGTGCGGCGCGTCGGGCGGCTCTTCCTGCGCCCACGCCCCGGACGCGGCCGCCATCAATACCGCCCCGGATACCGCCGCAATCGTCACCAGCCGCTTCATGATACGGCCCTCCTCTCGGTGGCGGCAGGCACGGCGACGGACTTTTTGGTGACTGCGGCGCTGATGCTTTCCGGCAGCGGCAAGGGCCGCTCAAACCAGCCGATCAGCGGCAGCAGGATGATGAAATGGAAGAAATAATAGAAGGTGGCGATGCGGCCGATGACGATATAGGCGCCCTCCGGCCGGTGCGCGCCGACCGTGCCGAGCGCGAACACGTCGATCACCAGCAGCCAGAACACCCACTTATAGATCGGGCGAAAGTACGAGCTGCGCACCCGCGAGGTGTCGAGCCAGGGCAGCAGGAACAACACGAAGATCGCGCCGAACATCGCCAGCACGCCGATCAGCTTGTCCGGGATCGAGCGCAGGATCGCGTAGAACGGCAGCAGATACCATTCCGGCACGATCTCCGACGGGGTTTGCAGCGGGTTGGCCTGAATGTAATTGGCCGGATCGCCCAACACGTTCGGCATCTCGAAGATGAAGATCGCGAAGATGATCAGGAACACGCCGAGGCCGAACATGTCCTTCAGCGTGTAATAGGGATGGAACGGAATCTCGTCCTGCGGCCCCTTCACCGCGATGCCGAGCGGGTTGTTGGAGCCGTGCTGGCGCAGCGCGATGAGATGCAGCCCGACCACGCCGACGATGATGAACGGCAGCAGGTAATGCAGCGAGAAGAACCGGTTCAGTGTCGGATTGCCGAGCGAGAAGCCGCCCAGCAGCCAAGTATGGATGGGATTGCCGACCACCGGGATCGCGGTGAACAGATTGGTGATGACGGTGGCGCCCCAATAGCTCATCTGGCCCCAGGGCAGCACATAGCCGAAAAACGCCGTCGCCATCATCAGCAGCAGGATCACGACGCCGAGCATCCACAGCAGCTCGCGCGGCTCCTTGTAGGAGCCGAAATAGACGCCGCGGAAGATGTGGATGTAGACGATGATGAAAAAGAACGACGCGCCGTTCATGTGGATGTAGCGCAGCAGCCAGCCATAATTCACGTCGCGCATCAGGCGCTCGACCGAATCGAAGGCGAGATCGGTGTTCGGCGTATATTGCATGGCGAGGAAAACGCCGGTGCCGATCATGATCAGCAACATGATCCCGGCCAGCGAGCCGAAATTCCACCAATAGCTGAGATTGCGCGGCTCGGGATAATCCAACACCGAATCCTGCGCGAAGGAAAACAGCGGCAGACGCGTGTCGATCCAGCGGATCAAGCGGCTGTTGGTGCGAACCGTCGAAGGGGTGCCTGACATCGCCGTCTATCCTAAATCTGCACGATGGAATCGAGGCCGAAATCGCCGCCATCCGGGGGATTCTCGCCGATGCGGATCATCGTCTTGGTGGTGAAGCGATAGGGCGGGACCGGCAGATTGTAGGGCGCCGGCACGCCGCTATAGACCCGGCCGGCCAGATCGTAGCGCGAGCCGTGGCACGGGCAGAAATAGCCGCCGAGCCAGCCGGGCGCGACGCTGTTGGCCTGGGGCATGAAACCGGGGATGCAGCCGAGATGGGTGCAGATGCCGACCAGCACCAGGAATTGCGGCTGGATCGAGCGGTGCCAGTTCTGGGCGTAGGCGGGCTGCTGCATCACCGACGAGTCGGGATCGCTCAACAGGGCGAGATCCTTGGGGTCCTGCAGCGTCTTCAACAGGTCGGGCGTGCGGTTGACGATAAAGATCGGGCTCGAACGCCACAGCACCACGATCTGCTGGCCCGGCTGAACATGGGTCAGGTCGATATCGACCGGCGCGCCCGCCGCCAGCACATCGGCCGAGGGGTTCATGCTGTCGATCAGCGGCCACGCGACACAGGCCACGCCGATCGCCGCGATGGCACCGCTGGCGACGGTCAGGAAATCCCGCCGCGATGCCTCGCCATGACCATTCGACAGGGCCGCTCCCGCCACCGGCTTACCGTGCGCCAGCTCCGTCATTCCGTCACCTCGCTATGCCCATTCCCCCGCCCAAATGCGCCGCGTAGGCGGGGCGCGGGCAAGCTATACTGTTGATGCCCCATCGCTATGCGACATCCTGCCGCATAAAACGGCGGAATCGAGCCAGAAAAAAATCGAACCGCCACGACGCCAAGGCGCCAAGTACCACTTATACCAAAGCCCGGGAAAGACCTTTCACCGGTCAAGGAGAAAACAAAAAAATAATCGCCTAAACACAAGGCACGAAGACACCAAGACACGAAGGTCGCACTGACCCGACCAACGCGCCTCCCCGGCGAAAGCCGGGGTCCATCTTTGCCATGGATACCTGTATGAAGGTTGTGCTCCGCGGTAGCGTGGAGAAGCGGCCGGAGCCCGTTGGATACCTGCTTTGAAGAGCGTAAGCCGGCATGGGCCCGGCCGCTGGTGCGTTGATCCGAACAGTCGCTTGGGGGCCGGCTTTGGCTGGCATCCCGCATACAGG
>DATCDN010000114.1:0-10780 GCA_036510675.1 Allostellaceae bacterium | reverse complement strand
ATCTTAGCACGGAAGCGCCGATCTTCCGTATCCACTTCGTCAACGGCAGTCTCAGTCCCGAATTTTTCTTGAGGGCCGAGGCGCGCGAACGCTTTCAGGCATCGACAAAGCTTTTCGGGCGGCTGCGCTGGGTGGTTCAGTCGGTTGCCGAGACGGATCGCGTCGAGGAAGTGTTCTGCGCCGAGGTCGATGATGAACACGCATTTGCTCTAGCCGACAACATCCTGACGGGGAATTGTTTTGGCTGTGGGGCCCATGGTGACGCTATCGGCTTTTCGATGCAGACGCAGAATTTCGGCTTCCGCGAAGCGGTCGAGGAACTGGCGCGGGTCGCTGGCCTCGATGTGCCGCGCGAGACGCCGCAGGAGCGCGAGCGCGAACAGCGCCGCGCCACGCTCCAAGGCGCGATGGCGGCGGCGGCTTCGTTTTTCGCCGAGATGCTGCGCGGACCGCACGGCGGCGCGGCGCGCGCCTATCTCGACGGGCGCGGTCTCGATGCCGAGGCGATCCGGCGCTTCGGGCTGGGCTTCGCGCCCGACAGCCGCGACGCGCTGAAGCGCGCGCTCGGCAAGGAATTTCCGGAGCCGCTGCTGATCGAGGGCGGGCTGCTGCGCAAGCCCCCGGATCAAGTCCGGGGGGAGGACCGGCCCGATACCTACGATTATTTTCGCAACCGCGTGATGTTCCCGATCGCCGACCGGCGCGGCCAGGCGATTGCCTTCGGCGGCCGGGTGATGGGCGACGGCCAGCCAAAATATCTCAATTCGCCGGACACGCCGCTGTTTCAAAAAGGCCGCGTGCTCTATGGCTGGCCGGCGGCGCGGGCGGCCGCCGCGCGCGAGGCCCAAAATTCCCCGGGCGCCATCGTCACCGAAGGGTATATGGACGTGATCGCGCTGCAGCGCGCGGGCTTCGGCACCGCCGTGGCCCCGCTGGGCACCGCCCTCACCGAGCAGCAATTGGAAGAAGTGTGGAAGCTCTCGGACGAGCCGATCCTGTGTTTCGACGGCGATACGGCGGGCCAGCGGGCGGCGGGCCGCGCGCTGGAGCGCGCGCTGCCGCTGTTGACGCCGGGACATAGTCTGCGCTTCGCGGTGATGCCCGAGGGCGATGATCCTGACACGCTGATCAGGCGCCAGGGGCCGGAGGCGATGCGGGCGGTGCTGGCACGCGCCGAGCCGCTGGCCGAAAAGCTGTGGGCGCTCGAAACCGCGCAACCGGCCGACACGCCGGAGCGCCGGGCGGCGCTGGAGGCGCGGCTCGAGGCGCGCGCCCGCCAGATCGCGGACCGCACGGTGCAGGAGCATTACCGGCGGTTCTTCAAGGATCGCCTCTATCAGGCGTTTCGCGCTCCGCGTCCCGACTGGCGAAAGCCGCGTCGCGGCGGCAAGGGCAGGCCGCCCGCCATGCCACAGCGCGAAAAGCCGCCGCCGGACCCCTCGGCCCGCCGCAATGCCGAAATCAGGCTGGCTATATTGCTGAATTACCCGTTCTTACTGAACGAGCATGTCGAGGATATCGCCAATACCCGGCTCACGGACCGCGACCTTGACAGGTTGCTCCACGAAATCTTAAGAATTCACGCCCAAACGCCGGAGCTTGACGCCGGCACGCTGAAGTTCCACTTGACTGACAACGGATTTGGCCCAGTTGTGAATCGGGTACTGTCGCCACAAGTAAAAAGCCATATGGCGGTGATGGCCGATCCGGAAACGGTGCGTGACGCATGGGCCGAATTGGCGAGCCAAGTCGAGGAGATCGGCCTCACCGGCGATGTCGCGGCGGGGATACGCGATTTGTCCGATGATATGAGCGCGGAAACGTGGCGGCGCGTGCATCCCATTCTGGAGCGCAAGGGTCGCGGTTGAGCGCAAATCCGATTTGATTGCGTGTAGAGTTGGTGTGGGCGGACTGGTAGGAGCAAGAATAGCGATGGCAGCGAAAGCGGCGAGCACGGCGGAAGCCCCCGAGGCACGCGAAGAGGCGGAGACCCCGGTTCTCGATTCCGTCGCGCAATCCATCAAGCGCATGATCGCCAAGGGCAAGGAGCGCGGCTACGTCACCTATGACGAGTTGAACGCCGCCCTGCCGGCCGAGCAAGTGTCCTCCGAGCAGATTGAGGACACGATGACCATGCTGTCCGAGCTCGGCGTCAATATCGTCGAGAACGAGGAAGGCGAGGAAGCGGCCGAACCGGCCGCCGAAGCCGAGGAATCCGAGCCCCGCGCCGCCGGCAATGTCGATGAGGAAGATATCGGCCGCACCGATGACCCGGTGCGCATGTATCTGCGCGAGATGGGCTCGGTCGAGCTCTTGTCGCGCGAAGGCGAGATCGCGATCGCCAAGCGCATCGAGGCCGGGCGGGAGATGATGATCGGCGGCATCTGCGAAAGCCCGCTGACCATGCGCGCGCTGATCGAATGGCGGAACGCGCTGAACGACAGCAAGATGCTGCTCCGCGACGTCATCGATCTCGACGCCACCTACGGGAGTGCCGGCGCCGAGCGCGCGGCCCAGGCCACCGAGGCAGGTGCCGAGGAAGAGGAAGCCGAAACCGCCGAGGAGCCGCGGGCCCCCGAGGGCGAAGGCGACGGCGAGGGCGAGGATGTCTCGATCTCGCTCGCCGTTATGGAAGCCGAGCTGAAGCCCGGCGTGCTGGTGGCGCTCGACACCATCGCCGCGCTTTATAAGCGCCTCCACAAGATGCAGGAGAACCGGCTCAGCGCGCTGACCGGGGGCGAGGAGCTGGTGAAATCGACCGAGCGGCGCTATGACAAGCTGCGCGCCGAAATGGTCGATGCGATGAAGGCGGTGCGCCTCAACAACGCCCGTATCGAGCTTCTCGTCAATCAGCTCTATGAGCTCAATCGCAAGCTGGTCGCGACCGAGGGCCGGCTGTTGCGCCGCGCCGAGGCGTGCGGCGTCAAGCGCCAGGATTTCCTCAACCACCATGTGGGCCAGGAGCTAACTCCCGACTGGATCGGCCAGGTCAAGCGCCTCCACGGCAAGGGCTGGGGGACGCTGATCAACAAATACGGCACCGAGGTCAAGGTGCTGCGCAGCGAGGTCGCGAAGATTTTCGCCGATACCGGCTTGCCGCCGGCGGAATTCCGCCGCGTCACCGCGACCGTGCAGCGCGGCGAGCGCGAGGCCGGCCGCGCCAAAAAGGAAATGGTCGAGGCCAATCTGCGCCTCGTCATTTCGATCGCTAAGAAATACACCAATCGCGGCCTGCAATTCCTCGACCTGATTCAGGAAGGCAATATCGGCCTGATGAAGGCGGTCGATAAGTTCGAGTATCGCCGCGGCTATAAATTCTCGACCTATGCGACCTGGTGGATTCGCCAGGCGATCACCCGCTCGATCGCCGATCAGGCGCGCACCATCCGCATTCCGGTGCACATGATCGAGACCATCAACAAGCTGGTGCGCACCTCGCGCCAGATGCTGCACGAGATCGGCCGCGAGCCGACGCCGGAGGAGCTGGCCGAGAAACTGGCCATGCCGCTCGAAAAAGTGCGCAAAGTGCTGAAGATCGCCAAGGAGCCGATCAGCCTCGAGACGCCGATCGGCGACGAGGAGGATTCGCATCTCGGCGATTTCATCGAGGACAAGAACGCGATTCTGCCCGTGGACGCCGCGATCCAGGCCAATCTGCGCGAGACCACGACCCGGGTGCTGGCCTCGCTGACGCCGCGCGAGGAGCGCGTGCTGCGCATGCGCTTCGGCATCGGCATGAACACCGACCACACGCTGGAAGAAGTCGGCCAGCAATTCTCGGTGACGCGCGAGCGCATTCGTCAGATCGAGGCGAAGGCGCTGCGCAAGCTGAAGCACCCCAGCCGGTCGCGCAAGCTGCGCAGCTTTCTCGATACCTGATCGGGTTCACGCGGACAGCGAAATGCCCGGGTGTTGACCCGGGCATTTGCTTGTCGAGGAACCAGGCTCAGGCTTGTGCCGGCGGCGCGGCGGGGGGTGCCTCGGGCCGGCCGCGGCGATCGTTCATGAACTGGTCGAATTCCGCCTTGTCCTTGGCGACGCGCAGGCGGTCGAGGAACTCGGCGAATTCCTTCTGCTCATCTTCGAGGCGCCGCAGCGTCTCGGCCTTATAGTCATCGAAGGCGCGGTTGCCGCTGGAGGGACCGCCGCCCATGCCGGGGCCGCCGGACCGATTCTTCCAGCCGCCCCAGTTCGCACCGCCATTGCCGTTGCCATTGCTCTGCCAGCCGCCGCCATAGCGCCGATGGCCGCAGAACGCGCGCTTGTTCCAGATCATGACACCCAGCAGCACCAGGCCGACCGGCCACCAGAACACGAAGCCCAGAATCATCGCGACAATGAACAGCGGCTTCGCCGCGTGCGGCGGCATCCACGGCGGCATCATGCCCCAGAAGCGATGGCCCCAGGGCCCGCCCCACGGCCCGTCGCCATTCCACGGGCCATTATTGTAGGGGCCGGCATTGGGCGGCCCACTGCCCGGCCCGCTGGTGGCGTTGGTCCAGTTGGGACTGCCGTAGGGTTGGTTATTGGCGGCGCTCGTCATGGCTGGCCTCATGTGAATGTAAGTAACATTTACATACGCGCGCGGAGGGGGCCTCGTCAAGCGGCTCGACGGAAATTCGCTATCACTAAGTCGCTATCGTTCCTGGCCGCCGGCGAGGCCGAGGCTTTGCAGATAGAGCAGCACACCGGCCTCCAGCAGTTCCTCGGGCGCCATGGGTAGCCTGCGCCGTCCGGCGTCGCCGCGCCCGAACAGGGCGGCAACCCCGTGCGACATCGCCCAGACATGAAGCGCGATCATCAGGGCTGGCGGCCGGTTTGGCTTGGGCATGGTCAAGGTCAGCCGCTCGGCGGCCTCGCGCAGGACGGCGAAGGTGCGATCGGAGGCCGCCTGGAGCAGCGGGTAGGCATCGAACCCGATCCGCGTCTCGAACATCGCGCCATAGAAAGCCGGCTCGTCCCGCGCGAAGGCGAGATAAGCGCGCCCAACCTTCTCGAAGGCGCGCAAGGGGTTGGGCTGACCGTCGCTCCACGCCGCCGCGAGGGTCGCGGTCAATCGCTCGAACCCGCGCACCGCGACCTCGGCCAGCAACGCTTCGGCATCGCGGAAATGACGATAGGGCGCCGCCGGGCTGACCCCGGCGCGCCGCGCCGCCTCCGCGACGGTGAAGCCGGCCGGGCCGATCTCGGTGATCAGCGCCAGCGCGGCGTCGATCAGCGCCTCGCGCAGATTGCCGTGGTGATAGCCGCGCCGCTCCCCGCCGCCGCCACGCCCGGACCAGCTCATGGAATAATCGACATGTTAGGTTCTTCTACATCACGCTGCCGCCGATTTCAGCGTCGATGTGATGCGCCCTTGTTCCTCGGGCCGACCTTTCGCGGCGGAGTCCCGCGTTAGCTAGAGCGTCGGGGACGCGCCGCTTGGGCGGGAGAGTCCACTAAAGGGGTTGCGTGCGCGGGCGGGAAGTTGCTGCGCCGAAGGAACAGCGAGTGGCCGGCTGCGCCCGGCATTGAGCGGCAGACGAATGCCCGCCACGCCCGGCTTCGGCCATCGCGGCAGGTCGCCGGTTCCGTCCTTTGCCTCCAATTGCTCGATCCACACGGTCATGCGGCCGGCGACGGTAAGCCAATAGACTTCCTCGGCGGCGTCGCCGGTTCGGGCCAGGCGCAGCGCACTCTCGCGCTTGGCCCGGACCTCGCAGAGCATCTCGGCTCGGCTGCTATCGATGGCATTGATCATGTGATTCTTAACGCTAGGTCGGGGCATGCTGTTCCGCGCCGATGTCGCGCCGACATCTTAATCGCGGCTTGGATGGCGGAATAGTCGGGAATAATCGCGCTTCCCCTTGACGGCGACGCGCTTTTTGACCATGTTGGCACTCGACGGGAGCGAGTGCTAACAAGTCTGTCCCACGGGACGGGCACGGCGCGCGCACAGACCGTCCATCAATCACCCAAGGCACCGCCCCAAATGGAGATTAGTCCATGAAGTTTAGGCCATTGCAGGATCGCGTCCTGATTCGCCGCATCGAATCGGACGAAAAGACCACCGGCGGGATCATCATCCCGGACACCGCCAAGGAAAAGCCCCAGGAAGGCGAAGTCATGTCGGTCGGCGCGGGCCTGCGCGACGAAGCCGGCAAGGTGCATCCGCTGGACGTCAAGGCGGGCGACCGGGTTCTCTTCGGCAAATGGTCCGGCTCCGAGATCAAGCTCGACGGCGAAGAGCTGATGATCATGAAGGAATCCGACATTCTGGGCGTGCTTGAAGGCGCCCCCGTCCCAGCCCCGGCCAAGCGCAAGTAAGTTTCTGAGGAGCAAGCCAACATGGCAGCGAAAGAAGTCAAATTTCATGGCGACGCGCGCGAGCGCTTGCTGCGCGGCGTCGATGTTCTGGCGAACGCGGTCAAGGTGACGTTGGGCCCCAAGGGCCGCAACGTGGTGCTCGATAAGAGCTTCGGCGCGCCGCGCATCACCAAAGACGGCGTCACCGTCGCGAAGGAAATCGAGCTCGCCGACAAGTTCGAGAACATGGGCGCGCAGATGCTGCGCGAAGTCGCCTCGAAGACCAACGACCTCGCCGGCGACGGCACCACCACCGCGACGGTCCTGGCGCAAGCCATCGTCCGTGAAGGCGTGAAGTCGGTGGCCGCGGGCCTCAACCCGATGGATCTGAAGCGCGGCATCGACATGGCGGTGGAAGCCGTCGTCGAGGATCTGAAGAAGCGCTCCAAGAAGGTCTCGACCAACGACGAGATCGCCCAGGTCGGCACGATTGCCGCCAATGGCGAGCGGGATATCGGCCAGAAGATCGCCGAGGCGATGCAGAAGGTCGGCAATGAGGGCGTGATCACGGTCGAGGAGGCGAAGAGCCTCGAGACCGAGATCGACACGGTCGAGGGCATGCAATTCGATCGCGGCTATCTCTCGCCCTATTTCATCACCAACGCCGAGAAGATGGTGTGCGAGCTCGACGCGCCGTACGTCCTCCTGCACGAGAAGAAGCTCGCGGGCCTGCAAGCCATGCTGCCGGTTCTGGAAGCGGTGGTGCAGTCCGGCAAGCCGCTGCTAATCATCGCGGAAGATGTCGAAGGCGAGGCGCTGGCCACGCTGGTCGTCAACAAGCTGCGCGGCGGCCTCAAGGTCGCGGCGGTGAAGGCGCCCGGCTTCGGCGATCGTCGCAAGGCGATGCTGGAAGACATCGCCATCCTCACCGGTGGCCAGCTCATCAGCGAGGATCTCGGCATCAAGCTTGAGAACGTCACGCTCGACATGCTGGGCAAGGCGAAGCGGGTGCGCATCGAGAAGGAAAACACCGTCATCATCGACGGCGCCGGCAAGAAGAAAGACATCGAGGCGCGCATTGGCCAGATCAAGGCGCAGATCGAGGAGACCACCTCCGACTATGATCGCGAGAAGCTGCAGGAGCGGCTGGCCAAGCTCGCGGGCGGCGTCGCGGTGATCCGCGTCGGCGGCGCGACCGAGGTCGAGGTGAAGGAGCGCAAGGATCGCGTCGACGACGCGATGCATGCAACCCGCGCCGCGGTCGAGGAAGGCATCGTTGCCGGTGGCGGCGTCGCGCTGCTCCAATCCACCAAGATTCTGTCCAAGCTGAAATACGATAATGACGACCAGCGCGTCGGCATCGAGATCGTCCGGCGGGCGCTGTCGTCGCCCGCGCGGCTGATCGCCGAGAATGCCGGCGTGGACGGCTCGATCGTGATCGGCAAGATCCTGGAGAGCAACAACGTCAATTACGGCTTCGATGCACAGACCGGGACCTATGGCGACATGGTCAAGGCCGGCATCATCGACCCGACCAAGGTGATCCGGTCCGCCCTGCAGAACGCGGCCTCGGTCGCCGGCCTGCTGGTGACGACCGAAGCCATGGTCGCCGAAAAGCCGGAAAAGCGCCCGGCGATGCCCGGCGGCGGCGGCGGTGGCATGGGCGGCATGGACGGGATGGATTTCTAAGTCCCGCTCACCGTCACGAAACGAAAGGGGCCGCGGCGACGCGGCTCCTTTTTTGATCATGAGCCATTCCTGATGGCTATTTTCATGGATGTCTCATCCGGCTCGAGGGTCTCGTGCGATCCGGTTAATTGCTGCACAGAGACTTAATCTGGCCGTCGAGGTCCCTCATGCGGTTCTTATCGTCCTGGGTCAGCGTGCCGTGCCTCTGCTTGTCGCGCAGCTGCCGATATTCGTGCTTGAACTGATTGCACAGATCCGAGATTGATCCCTGGTCGCGGCGCGCGCGACCAGAGTCGACCGCCATAGCCGGGCCGGCGCCCGCGATGAGCAGGATCCCAAGGGCGACAATGGCAGCTTCGGTACGGGTCATGGTACGCTTCCTCGATGCTGTTTACGCCACTTTGCGGTAGCCTCGCGGCAGTGTCTAGCCACTCTCGGTCGGCGGTCCCAAATCGCCCTTTGCCAGTTTTGACCCGGACAAGGTCAGTTTCACCCATTAGCATGGCGGCACGATTTAGCTAGTGTTCCAACTGCGCGACGCCCCCTTCTTTGAAAGGACTCAGCGACATGGCGACGGTGACCACGAAGGACGGCACTGAGATTTTCTACAAAGACTGGGGCACGGGCGAGCCGATCGTGTTCCATCACGGCTGGCCGCTGAGCGCCGACGACTGGGACAGCCAGATGCTGTTCTTTTTGGGCAAAGGCTATCGCGTGATTGCCCACGACCGTCGAGGCCATGGGCGCTCGACCCAGACCGATCTCGGCAACGACATGGACACCTACGCCGCCGACAGCGCCGCCCTGGTGGAGCATCTCGACCTCAAGAACGCTATCCACGTCGGCCATTCGACCGGCGGTGGTGAAGTGGCGCGCTATGTCGCTCAGTATGGCGGCGATGGCCGCGTCGCCAAGGCGGTCCTGATCAGCGCCATCACGCCGGTGATGATCAAGTCGGCGTCAAACCCTGGCGGCCTGCCCGTTGAGGTCTTCGACGCCTTCCGCGCGGGCATGGCCAACCGCGCTCAGTTCTACCGCGACGTCCCCGAGGGCCCCTTCTACGGCTTCAACCGCCCGGGCGCGAAGGTTTCGCAAGGGGTGATCGACAACTGGTGGCGTCAGGGCATGATGGGCGGAACCAAGGCGCAGTATGACTGCATCAAGGCCTTGTCGGAAACCGATCTCACCGAAGACCTCAAGAAGATCACCGTCCCGGTGCTGGTGATGCATAGCGAGGACGACCAGATCGTCCCCTACGCCGACGCTGGGCCGCTCGCGGCCAAGCTCCTCAAGAACGGCACGCTCAAGACCTACCAGGGCCTGCCCCACGGCATGCCCACAACTCACGCGGACATCATCAACGCCGATCTACTGGCTTTCATTCGCTCCTAAACGTACCGGGTACTGACGGACAGCCGCGAGGAGAGTTTGCCCCGCGGAACGCGGCCTCGGTCGCGGGCTTGCTGGTGACGAAGCCATGGGGCCGCGCGGCGACGCGGCCCTTTTTTTGTCGGCCGTCCTGCGGGATATTCGGCGTTGGAGAAGCCCGATGAATTTTACCCGCATCACGTTCGACCCGCGCCAAATGGGCGGCGTGCCCTGCGTTCGCGGCCTGCGGATCCCGGTCGCGACGGTCGTCGGAATGATCGCCGACGGCATGAGCGAACCGGAAGTCCTCGCCGCCTATCCGGACCTGGTCCGCGAAGACGTGCGGGAATCATTGCGGTACGCCGCCGAAGCAGTTCGAAAGTGACCGGCTAGCTCTGTTTTCTACGGCGGAGGGATCACTGAGATTTACGTCTGACCAGAATAAAAAAGACGTGATAATCCAGGGAATAATTCGCTTAAGCGTGGCGACACAGGCACGAAGGGGACGTACTCATGAGCGACGCTCTTAATCGGTTCCTGGGGACCCCCGAATCCCAGAGGGAATACCTGGAAATCGTTCCACCCACGCCAGGATGGAAATACGGAATGGAAGCGCTCGGCTGGGTTATTGTACCAGTGATCCAGGCGGGCATACTCGTCTATGATGCCATCAAGAAGCAGGACCTTCCTACAGTTGCCGCAGTCACACCGGAAGTCGCCTCTGAACTGAAATTTCCATTGGGCTCCAGCGGAAGCAAGGTACTCTTCCGGCGTCACGCCTACGACACTGTTCGCTATATTCCTGCGGCAGAGTACAACCCTTATATTTTTAAGGATAAGATCGCCGAGCTGGCGCGGGTTATGATCGCAGCCGGTGCTACCTCGTTCGAAATAGCGGCAGATGCCGCGACCACGTCGGAGATGACGATGGACGCTGCGGATTCCGTTAAGACCATGGTGAGCGGGTCGCTGAAGGTGGTGCGGAAGACCGCAACAAAAATGATTTGGTCTTATGCCGGAAGCGGCGAGAGCGCTGGCACCCTCCCTGATAATTTATTCTGATTCTATCATGAAAAGGATTGGCAAACCGTCTGGGAGTCGGCTGCACATCACGGCGCGCGGTCGCATTCGATCGAGATCGTTCATGATGCGAACCATGAATTTGGCGCTAAGCTTGCCATGCAATTCATTGGAGCGGGGTTTCAGCTTGGCGGAAATTTCCGCGAGGCGGGTTCATCACATTTAAAGATCGACGTCAGCTTCGCGCGAGGGTGACATCCCCCTTACCTGGAAGGGCTGTTGTGTCCCGGGAGGTTAGCGAGGAGTTGGGCGGGGGCTTTGTGGCCGAGGCATCGCAGTCGGGTTCGATTGTAGTCATGGACGAAGGTTTTGATGAAGGTGTTGCGCTGGGGGCGATCGCGGAAGCGGTTTTTGCCGG
>DATCDN010000113.1:0-25654 GCA_036510675.1 Allostellaceae bacterium | reverse complement strand
GCTGCGAAAAGCCGCCGAGCGAACCGTCGAGACAACATGGAAACGCATCGGAACCCTGCTCAACGCCTTCTCATCCCAAGAATGCGCCAACTACCTCAGAAACTCCGGATACGCTTCAATCTAGATGGATCAGACTCTAGCAAGCAAAAGTTCGCGCGCTATCGCAGAAAATCCGCAGCCTCGGCGAGGTCGCGGGTGATCTTTTCCGCCGTACGCGGCCCGGCCGTCTTTTGGTAATAGTCCCAGATTTCGGCGAGATCGCTCTGCGCGTCGCGCGACCAGATAGCCGCCGGCTATGCTCCGCCATGCCGCTGTCGGATAAATTCCTCGGTGAAAACCGCTATGCCGCGCGCCGCTCCTCGTGGTCGCGGTCGATCAGCCTGGCGCGCTCCGCGATCTCGGGGGCGACGTGGCGGCCTTGCTCGATATTGAGCCATAGCCGCAACAGCAGGCGCCGTTGGGTCTGCGAGTTCTGGAACCGGGTGCGCGAATGGAAATTGGTCCAATTGTGCCAGAACAGCATCTCGCCCGGCGCCAATGTGAAATTGGCCTGAATGTCCGGCCGCACCGCGAGCTGGTTCAGATAGGCCATCGCCTCGGTCAGCGCGGGCGGGAAGGGCTGGCCCAGAATCTCCGACGCGAAGCGCATGAAGATGGTGTGGTAGTAGCAACTGACTTGGCCATCGACATAACAGAAGATCGGCACCTTATGCGCCGAGACTTTCGGCCCGATGGTGCCGGCCTTGGGGTTGTAGCCGTGATAGAACCCCTCATAGAGCGCCGGCAATAAATCCGGCCGCGTCGCCAGCATTTCATTATGCAGGGCGACGCTGCTGACGAGGCCGCTCTCGCCTCCCTGGGCCGCGCACTCAACCGAGGCCAGCGACATGATCTCGTGGAAATCGGTGTGCGGCCGCAGCTCCTGGTCGCCGAGATAGCCGCGCCCGGTCGGATTGTCGTCGAGCTTCTCGACCCGGCCGATCTTGTCGCCCTTGGTGCTTTGCGCGACGCCGGTGCCGAGGTGGGTCCCGAGGCCCCAATAAAGCCGCTGGTAATCGTCGAGCCGCGACCGGTCGAGCGAGGGATGCGCCAGGATGATCGCGCCGTGCCCGTCGAGCAGCGCGGCGCGCGTCCGCGCCATCAGCGCCGCGACGGCTGGATGGTCGAAATCGGCCCGCGTCACTTCGGTCGCGGGCAAGTGCCGCGTCTTCGCCACCAATTCATCGAGCGCCGCGACCTCCGTGCCCGTCAGCCGCCGCACCAGGCCCTCCTTGCCGTTGGTGGCGGCGCTGGTCCAGGCAACCGGATGATCGATGCGATGCGTGCAAATCTGGGTCATTTCAATCCTCGCGCAATTCTCGATAATATGGGCCACCGTACAGGCGGAACGCAATTCGCCGATGGGGGAGACATCATGGCCAAGGCGGCGCGTCTCGCGGTGCTGGCGGCGACGCTTCTACTGGTATCGCCCATGGCATGGGCCTTCGAGAACGAGCCGACCGGCTTTCGCGGCATCGCCTGGGGCACGCCGATGGATGTTGTGCGGGCCAAGACAAATACCTGGTTCAACCGCAATGTCGCGCCGGGCATCGACGAATATCGCTCGCGCAGCGACCTCACCATGAACGGCGTGCCACTGACCTATAATTTCTACCAATTTTACCGGGAGCGCTTCAGCACCGGCATCATGGAGGCGGAATCGGCCTATTGCGCCAGCATGCTGGAAACGCTGATCGCGCGCTTCGGCGAGCCCGACAAGAAAATCGCGCGCACGCGCTTCGTCTGGCACGGCAAGATCACCACCATCGTCTATATCTGTAGTCGCGCGCATGATATGTGCCGCGTCGGTCTCGAATCGGCCGCGCTGGTCGCGGAACAGGAAAAGGACCTCGCCGAATCGGCGCGCAAGCATCCCGATTTTTAAGCCACGCCCGCGGTTATGGCCGGTCCACCGGCGCGGCGCGCGCGACGATGGCGGCGGCGTCGATGCCGGCGGGCAGGGTGCCGAATGCGCCGCTCCACCCCTCGAAGCGGCTGGCGCAGAATGCGTCCGCGACGGCAGCCGGCGCGTGTTGCAGCAAGAGTGCGCCCTGCACCGCCAGCACCAGCATCTCCGTGAGGCGCCGCGCCTGCGCGTCACTCGGCTTTCCGGCCAACAGGGTCTCGAGCTGCCCGACGAAGCGATCGTAGCGACGGTCGGTGCCGCGCGCCGGTTCCAGCTCCGCGCGCAGCGCCGCCACCGTATCGGGCGTGCGCTGCAACGCGCGCAGCACGTCGAGCGCCATGATATTGCCGGAACCTTCCCAGATCGAATTGACCGGCATCTCGCGATAGAGGCGCGGCATGATCGATTCCTCGACATAGCCATTGCCGCCCAGCACCTCCATCGCCTCGCCCGCCAGCGTGATGGCACGCTTGCAGACAAAGAATTTGGCGGCTGGGGTCATCAGGCGGCGGAACGCGTTTTCGCCGGCATCGTCCTCACGGTCGAAGGCACGCGCGAGGCGCAGCGCCATCCGCATCGCCGCCTCGGCCTCGATCGCCAGATCGGCCAGCAGCAGAGTCATGGCCGGCTGATCGACGAGGTTCTTGCCGAAGGCGGCGCGGTGCGTCGCGTGGTGAATCGCCTGCGCCACCGCCTGGCGCATCAGCCCGGTCGAGCCGAGGGCGCAATCGAGCCGCGTATAGGTCGCCATCTCGATCAGCGTCGGGATGCCGCGACCTTCCTCGCCAACGAGCCAGCCCACCGCGTTCTCGAATTCGACCTCGGACGAGGCGTTGGATTTATTACCGAGCTTGTCCTTCAGGCGCCGCAGCCGCAGCGCATTCTGGGCGCCGTCGGGCGTGAAGCGCGGCAGGAAGAAACAGGATGGCCCGGAATCGGTCTGCGCCAGCACCAGGAACGCGTCGCACATCGGCGCCGACATGAACCATTTATGCCCGACCAGGGAATAGGGCTGGCCCGGCCCGCCATTGCCCAGCGCGGTGGCGCGCGTCTCGTTGGCGCGCAGATCGGAGCCGCCCTGCTTCTCGGTCAGGCCCATCCCCATCAGCGCGCCGGTCTTTTGCGCGGCCGGCAGGAACCGCTGATCGTAGGCGCGCGAATAAAGCCGGGGCAGCCATTCCGCCGCGATGTCGCCCTGCCGCCGCAGCGCCGGTACCACGCCGTAGGTCATGGTGATCGGGCATTGCACCCCGGCCTCGGCCTGCACCAGCAGGATCACCTTGGCGGCGCGCGCGACATGGGCGCCGGGCTTCGGCTCGGCCCACGGCGCCGAATGCACGCCGGCGGTCACCCCGAGAGACAGCATTTCATGCCATGATGGATGGAACTCGACGGTATCGAGCGGCGCGCCGTAGCGGTCATAGCCATGCAGGATCGGCGGATTGCGATTGGCGAGCGCGCCCCATTCGATGGTCTCGGCGCGGCCCAGCATCCGGCCAAAATCGGCGAGCTCGGCATCCGCCCAATCCGCGCCGCCTTCCCCCACCGCCTCCTGCAATGCGGTGTCGGCGCGATAGAGGTTATAGTCCTGCAGCGGCGGCGGCTGATTGCGCGGGCGGGGCGTCGCGAATGGCTCGGGTGGGGGTGCATTGCTCATGGCGGCAGTTTACCCCCCTGGAGCCACCGTCGCGATAGGGCAACGAATTTCGCCCGGCGAGTGCATTTGTTGAAGTCCTGAACGGGTGAGTATATTTATACGCATGAACAGCGCGCAAATTATCCGCGGCATACGGGCCGGTGGTTGGATTTTGAAGCGCGTTCGCGGCAGCCATCATCAATTCGTTCACCCGACCAAACCCGGTCTCGTCACCGTGCCGCATCCCAAAAAAGATATTCCGCTGTCGACATTGCGGAGCATTGAGAGACAATCCGGCATTAAATTGAGGTCGAAGCCATGATCTACTATGTCGCCTTGATTCACAAAGAGCCGAAATCGGATTTCGGCGTCTCGTTTCCCGACTTTCCGGGCTGCATCACAGCGGGATCGACCATCCAGGAAGCCATGATCATGGCGCGGGAGGCGCTCGCCTTTCACATCGAAGGAATGACCGAAGAGGGTTACAAAATTCCGGCACCCTCCAGTGTCGATGCCGTGATGAAAAAGCGGGAAAATCGCGACGGGGTCGCCGTTATCGTTCCGGCGCCCGATCTCGATACCAAGGCGCTGCGCATCAATGTCACCCTGCCGGCCAAGCTCGTGCGCCGCATCGACGAGGCCACCGACAACCGATCGCGCTTTCTTGCCCAGGCCGCCGAGGAAAAACTTGCGAGTTGAGCCGGTCGCTTTTCCATGACCCTCAATCTCATCAAGCTCGCTGTCGGCGTTGACGATCTCGCCCATCTCGCCCAAATCGAGAAGGAGCGCAAACGCGAGCGCGGCACTTATGGTTTCTTCACCCGCAACATGCCGAAACGCGTCGATGAGCTGCTCGATGGTGGCTCGATCTATTGGGTGATCAAGGGCCAGGTCCGGGTGCGCCAATTGTTGAAACGCTTTCACCCGAAGGCCGACGAAGAGGGCAGGGGCTTCGTCATCGTCGAGTACAACCGCACGCTGGTGCCGGTGCGGGCGCGCCGTCATCGCCCATTTCAGGGCTGGCGTTATCTCGACAGCAAGGACGCGCCGCGCGACCTGCCGAAGGGCGACCGCGGCGGCGACGATCTGCCCTCGGCGCTGGCGGACGAATTGCGCGAGCTTGGGCTGCTCTGATTGAATAACTCGAATTGCGCACAAGAAAAGCCCGTGGGGAGCAGAAATGGATTATTTTGAGAGCGTCGTAGTCGGTTATCTCCGAGCTAACCGAGCTTTATTCGTCAACACTGAATATTGCATTCAACTTAATGCGACAGCAAATCCAGATACCAGTGGACCTCATTGGTATTGCGATGCCTTAATTTGCGATTTCAGGGCCAAAGCGGTCTTTTTAGGGGAGACGTCATTCAATAAGAATCTTGGAGACAAGAAGAATGGGTTGGTTGCGCGTCTACGCGCCGGGAATGAAAACTGGCAAGGAGTCCTCAACGCATTAAGGCGGGATAGTTTTCTACCACCCGAATGGCCAGTCAGACCGTGGCTATTCATCCCGGAAGGGCTGATCCCCCTGCTTCTCCGGCGATTGGAAGAAATGAGGCCGTTGGAGTTCGTTCCAAGAGTGACCACCCTAGAAAAGGTGCAGCCGTGGCTCTACCCGTCCTGGAATCGTCAGGAGGAAGCTATCAAATTGGATATAATTCCTCCGGACATGCGGGTATGAATTGGGCAGGTGCCCATATCTCCGCCCACCCAGGACATGGGAAAGACGCGCTTGACTCGGCCTTGGGCAGGGTTTATCTGACCGCCTTCGCAACCGCCCCTTAACATGGGCGGATCGAGGAGGATCCTGAGAGCGTGACTACCGAAGCGCTGTTGCGTGAAATCTCCGATTATTGTCGCCGCGTCGGCATGGCTGAATCCACCTTCGGGCGTCTTGCCGTGAATGACGGCAAGCTGGTCAGCCGGCTCCGCACTGGCGCCTCCGTCACCATCTACACGATGGAGCGGGTACGCAATTTCATCGGCCAGGCCGATGGTCAGACGGGGCGCCGCGCCAAGGTCAAGACGGCCGCCGCCAGCAACAGCACCCCGACCATCACCAGCGCCAAGACTGACCAACCCGATGCCGAGGTCGAGAAGAATTTCCGCTTCTACGACAACCGGCAGAAATACCTCTCGTTTGTCAATACGTGCAGCGAGAAGTGGGTGGTGGCCCAGCGCGTCGGGCTCGAGTTCGACAGTATCCATCCGCGTCCGCCCGCGGTTCGCGTCTTCGATGCCGGTATCGGCGACGGCACGGTGCTGACGCGCGTCATGCGCGCGATGCATAGCCGCTTTCCGACCATGCCGTTCTATATCGTCGGCAAGGAGATCAGCCTCGAGGATGTCCGGCTGGCGCTGCAAAAGATGCCTGACCGGTTCTTCGAGCATCCGGCCTCGGTGCTGGTGATCACCAATATGTTCTATGCCGAGGCGCCGTGGCTCGCGCCCAATTCGGTCAACGCCGCCGCCAGCCTGGTGTGGCACGAGGTCGGGCTCAACGGTTCGACGGCGCATGAGTTCGAGGAGCAGATCACCGCGCTCGAACCGTTCCTCAGCGCCAATTGGCGCGCCAAGGTCAGCGCGGTCTCCGGCAATCCGATGTATGAAAAGCCGGTGGTGCTGGTGCTGTACCGCGAGGATTATAAATTCCTCCTCGATCAGGTCATGCCCCGGCGCGGCACGGTGCGCGCCGATTACGATCTGGTCATCGCGTCACAGCCCTATCGCGCGCGCGCCTCGACCGAATTCAAGGCCAAGAAGGTAATCGCGCCGCTGGCGCGGGCGCTGGGGCCGGGCGGGCGGCTGATCGCGATTCATTCCCATGGCGACGATCCGGGGCTGGAGATCGTGCAGAAGGTCTGGCCCGGCGAGAGCCCGTTCCATACCGATCGCCATGCGCTGCTGCGCGCGACCAAGGAAGAGCTGGGCGCGGCCGGGCGCGATCTGAATTTCAACGCCTATGCCGACAATCGCTCGCTGTTCAAGTACGAGATGCATACGCTGCCGACCGAGATCGCGGCCAGCATCGGCACCTCGACCTTGTTCGCGGCGTGGAACGCGGCAATCTATGTCGCGCAGATCGAGGATCAGCGCCTTGAGCAAGTGATGAACAGCACCGCCTATCTGGACGCCACCAAAGAGGTGCTCCACAAGCATGGCGGGCTGTGGTTTTGGGACGAATCGTTCGTCATCTCGCGCAAGCGGGATTCGGCATGAGCCTCGGCAATCAAGCGGGAGCGAAACAGTGAGCAAGCGCGACTATCTCTTCACCAGTGAATCGGTTTCGGAAGGCCATCCGGACAAGGTCTGCGACTGCATTTCCGACAGCGTCGTCGACACCTTCCTGGCGGCGGACCCGCAGGCGCGCGTCGCGTGCGAGACCCTATGCACCACCAACAAGGTGGTGCTGGCGGGCGAGGTTCGCGGCCCCGCCTCGATCACCAAGGACGTGCTGATCGACGTCGCGCGCCAGGCGATCAAGGATATCGGCTACGAGCAGGAGGGCTTCCACTGGCATCGCGCCAGCGTCGATTGCCTGCTGCACTCGCAATCCTCCGACATCGCGCAGGGCGTCGATGCCGCCGGCAACAAGGATGAGGGCGCCGGCGACCAGGGCATCATGTTCGGCTATGCCTGCACCGAGACGCCGGAGCTGATGCCGGCCCCGCTGTACTACGCGCACGAAATCCTGCGCTTGATGGCCGTCGACCGGCACGCCGGCAAGGCGCCGGATCTCGGCCCCGACGCCAAGAGCCAAGTCTCGCTCCAATATGTCGATGGCAAGCCGGTCCGCGCCACCTCGGTGGTGGTCTCGACCCAGCACAGCGAGCGCGTCGATCAGGACAAGGTGCGCGAGATCGTGCGCCCCTATGTCATGAAGGTGCTGCCGCAGGGCTGGATGTGCGACGAGCCGCATTTCTACGTCAACCCGACCGGCCGCTTCGTCATCGGCGGCCCGGACGGCGATGCCGGCCTGACCGGCCGCAAGATCATCGTCGATACCTACGGCGGCGCGGCCCCGCATGGCGGCGGCGCGTTCTCCGGCAAGGACCCGACCAAGGTCGATCGCTCGGCCGCCTATGCCGCGCGCTACCTCGCCAAGAACGTGGTCGCGGCCGGCCTCGCCGACAAATGCACGATCCAGCTTTCCTATGCCATCGGCGTGTCGAAGCCGCTGTCGGTCTACATCAACACCGACGGCACCGGCCATGTCGATGAGGACAAGCTGGTGACGGTGCTGCAGGAGCTGATGGACCTCAGCCCGCGCGGCATCCGCACCCATCTCGGCCTCAACAAGCCAATTTATCGGCGCACCTCGTCCTACGGCCATTTCGGCCGCAAGCCCGAGGCCGACGGTGGCTTCTCATGGGAAAAGACCGATCTGGTCAGCCAATTGAAAGGCGCGTTCTAGGCCTGCTACCAGCAATATCCCGTCGTCCCCGCGAAAGCGGGGACCCAGGATGGGCGACACGGCGTTGCCCCTGGACCCCGGCTTCCGCCGGGGTGACGATTATTGGAATACCTCTCTTTCGATCCCTCGCGTCTTAGGAGTCAAACGCAATGCCCGTCGCTTCCGACTATAAAGTGAAGGACCTCGCGCTCGCCGAATGGGGGCGCAAGGAAATCACCATCGCCGAGACCGAGATGCCCGGCCTGATGGCGACGCGCAAGGAATACGGCCCCAAGAAGTCGCTGAAGGGCGCACGGGTCGCGGGCTCGCTGCACATGACGATTCAGACAGCGGTGCTGATCGAGACGTTGAAGGAACTGGGCGCCGATGTGCGCTGGGCGTCCTGCAATATCTACTCGACCCAGGACCATGCCGCCGCGGCGATCGTCGCGGCCGGCACGCCGGTGTTCGCGGTGAAGGGCGAGAGCCTCGAGGAATATTGGGACTACACCCACAAGATTTTCGAGTGGGGCGATGGCGGCACGCCGAACATGATCCTCGACGATGGCGGCGACGCCACGCTGCTGGTGCATCTCGGCATGAAGGCGGAGAAGGACCCGTCGGTCATTGCCAAGCCGACCAGCGAGGAAGAGGAATATCTCTTCGCCGCGATCAAGAAGAAGCTGGCGTCCAGCCCCGGCTTCTATTCAAAGCTCGGCGCCGCCATCAAGGGCGTCTCCGAGGAGACCACCACCGGCGTCCATCGTCTCTATCAGATGGAAAAGGACGGCTCGCTGCTGTTCCCGGCGATCAACGTCAATGACAGCGTCACCAAGTCGAAATTCGACAATCTCTACGGTTGCCGCGAAAGCCTGGTCGATGGCATCAAGCGTGCCACCGACGTGATGATGTCGGGCAAGGTCGCAGTGGTCGCGGGTTATGGCGATGTCGGCAAGGGTTCCGCCGCGTCATTGCGCCAGGCCGGCGCGCGCGTGATGGTGACGGAGATCGATCCGATCTGCGCGCTGCAGGCGGCGATGGAAGGCTATCAGGTCGTGACCATGGAAGACGCGGCGCCGCACGCCGACATCTTCGTCACCGCCACCGGCAACGTCGATATCATCACCATCGACCATATGCGCAAGATGAAAGACCGCGCCATCGTCTGCAACATCGGCCATTTCGATAATGAAATTCAGGTCGGCGCGTTGAAGAACCTGAAGTGGGACAATATCAAGCCGCAGGTCGATGAGATCGAATTTCCCGACGGCAAGAAGATCATCCTGCTGGCCGAGGGGCGGCTGGTGAATCTCGGCTGCGCCACCGGCCATCCGAGTTTCGTCATGAGCGCGTCCTTCACCAACCAGACGCTGGCCCAGATCGAGCTGTGGGGCAGCCCCGGCAAATACGAAAAGAAGGTCTACACGCTACCGAAGCATCTCGACGAAAAGGTCGCGCAGCTTCATCTGGCGAAGGTCGGCGTTCACCTGACCAAGCTGACGCCGAAACAGGCGACTTATCTTGGCATTTCGGATCACGGGCCGTTCAAGGCCGATCACTACCGGTATTAGCCCTCTCGATCCCTCTCCCCTCGGGGAGAGGGTAGGGTGAGGGGGCGCCCGCACATGACCGACACCAACCTCTCCGCCGCCATCGTCGCGCTCGTGCAGGGCGCGTCGCTGGAACTGATGCCGCGTGACCAGGCGGCGGTCGATCGCTGCATCGAAAAGGCGGTGCCCGGTTCCGAAATCTATATCGCGCGGGTGCCGGGCGATGCGCATGGCGCCACCGTGGCGACCGCGGTGCTGCTGCGCAAGGCCGGGTTCGATCCGATTCCGCATATCGGTGCGCGCTATTTCGAAAATCGCGCGGCGCTCGACGATACGGTGGCGCGGCTGGTCGGCGAGGCCGGCGCCGACAAAGTGCTGTGCATCGCCGGCGATCTCGACCATGCCGCCGGCCCCTTCGCCGCCAGCACCGACCTGATCGCGACGGGAATCTTTGCCAAGCACGGCATCAAGCGCGTCGGCATCGCCGGCTATCCCGAGGGCCACGGCAAGATCGTCATGCCGGTATTGGCCGAGCACATGGCGAAAAAACTGGCGCTGCTGGCCGAGCAGAACATTGCGGCGCTGATCGTTAGCCAATTCTGTTTCGAGGCGGCGCCGATCCTCGATTTTGTGTCGCGCGTGCGCGCGCGCGGCGTGACGGCGCCGATTCGCATCGGCCTCGCCGGGCCGGCCAGTGTCACCACCCTGGCTAAATTCGCGCTGCGCTGCGGCGTCGGCAATTCGATGCGCGCGCTGACCAGCGGCCGTGGCGTGACCCGGCTGCTGACCGAGGCCGGGCCCGAGGCGGTGGTCACCACGCTGGCGCGGGCGCATCCCGACTTCGAGCGGTTGCATTTCTATACGTTCGGCGGCGTCTCCAAGGCCGCCGACTGGCTCAACGCCGTCCGTGCCGGTAATTTCGCCCTCGCCGGCGACGCTAGCGGCTTTAAGGTCCGTCGCTAGGCCATTCGATTAAGCCCGCGGCTCATCCCTCCCTTCCGCTTGGCCGATTCCGCGGGTAATTCGGAATCGTCTGAAATCTGCTAGCGTGGCGTGTGCCGGGTCGCGCCGCGATGCCGGTGTTCACCGTATCAGCGAGGAGCCATGACCGACGCCCCCAAGACCCGGATCGCGACCTCCGACGAGCAGTCGATCACCATTCGTGGCCATGACCTTGTTGGCGAATTGATGGGCAAATACAGCTTCACCGAGTTCGTCTATTTCCTCATCTGCCACCGCTTTCCGACACCAGGCGAGACGCGGGTGCTCGACGCCTGTCTCGTGACGCTGGCGGAGCACGGACTGACCCCGACCTCGATCGTGACGCGCCTTGTCGCCGACAGCGTGCCGGGCGAGACCCAGGTCGCGATGGCGGCGGGCCTCCTCGCGGTCGGCAGCGTCTTCGTCGGCACCATGGAGGGGTGCGGCGACATCCTGAAGCGCGGCATCGATCAGGGCGGCGACCGCGACGCTTATTGCCGCGACACCGTGGCGGCGTTCCGCGCCCTGAAGAAAGCCGTGCCGGGCTTCGGCCATCCGATTCACAAGCCCGACGATCCGCGCGTGCCGCGTCTCTTCGGGATCGCCGGCGAGTGCGGCGTCACGGGCGACTATATCGCGCTGTTGAAGAAGATGAGCGCGGAGCTTGACCGGCAGGCGGGACGGCATCTCACCATCAACGTCACCGGCGCCATCGCCGCGCTGTTGCTGGAGATCGGCCTGCCGCCCGAGATCATGCGCGGCATCGCCGTGGTGTCGCGCGCCGGCGGCCTCACCGGTCACATCGTCGAGGAACGCGAGACCCATTCCGGCCGCCATATCTGGAACCTGGTCGAGCACGCGATCCCCTATGAGGAACCCGGGAAATGATTTCGCTCAACGTATCTCCGTTGTCCCTGCGAAAGAGGGACCCAGAGCCTGCCCCGGACCTGATCCGGGGGCGAACGACGGGCGGTGGCTCTGGATTCCCGCTTTCGCGGGAACGATGAAAGGTTGTTTCAATCAGGATTAAGCTAACTCCAGCGCTTCACGCTTCTTTCCCTTACCGGCGAACCCCCGGACCATGATCCGGGCGGCGGTATCCATCGTGCCGTTGCACCACGGGGTCCCGGCCTGCGCCGGGACGGTAATTTTTTGGTGACTAGAAAAAAACGCTAGCGCCGCTTCCAGGTGAAGACGGCGGACACCGCGTAGTTCCACACCGATCCGATCAGCGCGCCGGCGATGCCGGCGAGCCACCATACCGGCCGCTCGTGGAAGACATAGGCGGCGACGTCGACATTCGCCACCGCGCCGATGCTGCAGATCACATAGAACGTGACCAGCCCCCGCCACAGGCGGAAGCCCTTGAGGCGCTGGTCGCGATAGGTGAAGAAATTGTTGAGGAAAAAATTGGAGGCGATGGCGACGATGACCGCCACCGATTGCGCCATTGCGAAATCCCAGTCGGAGAAGGTCAGCGCGGCCCACAGCACCGCGAGCTGAATCACCAGGCCGAGGCAGCCGATGAACGCGAACAGCGCGAACCGCACCGGTACAATGTGGCCGATCAGCTTGTCGGCGATCAGCATGCCAAATTCCCATGCCACCATGGAATCGAGCTTGCTCTCGCCATGCTGGCGCGGCCGGAAATCGTAATGCAGTTCCTTGAACGGCAGCGGCGCCGGCGACGAGGCCATGATGTCGAGCAGGATCTTGAAGCCCTGTCCCGAGAGCCGGCGCATCGCCGCCTCGAACGGCGCGCGGCGCATCATGAAAAAGCCGCTCATCGGGTCGGCGATGTCGGCCTTGCAGACGAGGCGCGAGAGGCGGGTGGCGAGGCCGCTGATCTGCGCGCGGCGCTTGTCCCAGTTGAAGGTGCTGGCGCCGCCGACATAGCGGCTGCCGATGACGATGTCGCACGAGCCGGATTTGAGCGCCGCCAGCATCTCCGGCAACAGCCGCTCATCATGCTGAAGGTCGGCGTCGGTCACCGCGATATAGGGCGCGGCGCTGGCCAGCACGCCCTCAATGCAGGCGGTCGAGAGACCGCGGCGGCCGATGCGCTGGACACAGCGGATTCGCGGATCGACGCGGGCGATCTCGCGGATCAGCGCGGGCGTGCCGTCGCGGGAATCGTCGTCAACGAAAATTATTTCCCACGCGATGCCGGGCAGCACGCGGTCGATTTCCGCGATCAGCGGCTGGATATTGTCGCGCTCGTTGAGGGTCGGCACCACGATCGCCAATTCGGGCGCGACCGCGCGCGGGACCATCGGCTCGGTTCGGGGGACGATGGCAAGGTCGCTCGACACCCCTCTTGGTCCCCCGATTCGGCCCCCCGCGTCAATTCTTGTAAGAGGTGTCGATCCGGTCGAGCCGCCGCATCATCGCCGCCCAGGCGGTGTCGGCGCCGCCATAACGCGGCATGGCGCCGTTGAACATCTTGCCGGTCTTGTCGGCGACCGCTGGGCTGGCGCGGTGCAGCGGGACATTGCAGGCCATGGCGTCGAGCTGGGATTTGCAGGCTTTTTCCAGGAGGTACATCTGGATATAGGCCTCGCCGACAGTGCGCCCGGTGACCAGCGTGCCGTGATTGCGCAGGATCATCACCGATTTATCGCCGAGATCGGCGATCAGCCGCTGGCGCTCATCGAGGTCGAGGGCGATGCCTTCATAGTCGTGAAACGCGACGCGCCCGTGAAACAGCATCGCCGTCTGCGATAGCGGCAGCAGCCCTTCCTCCAGCATCGAGACCGCGACCCCCGCCTCGGTATGGAGATGCAGCACGCAGCCGGCATCGTGCCGCGCCGCGTGGATCGCGCTGTGGATGGTGAAGCCGGCGCCGTTGATGGGGTAATCCGAATTGCCAATGATGTTGCCGTCGAGATCGACCTTGACCAGGTTCGACGCCGTCACCTCGTCGAACGACAGCCCATAGGGATTAAGCAGGAAATGATCGGCCGGGCCGGGGACGCGTGCCGAGATGTGGTTATAGATCAGTTCGTCCCAGCCGTTGCGCTGGGCCAGGCGATAGGCCGCCGCGAGCTCCACCCGCACCTGCCATTCGGCGTCGCTCATTGGCTCGTTCTCAAGGCGCCGCGCCGCGCCGATGCCAACCGCGTAGTCGACTGTTTGTGACATGCCAATCTCCTTAATCCGAGGGCGGAGAATAGCGCTCCGCTACAATTCGGTCCAATTCTCGATGCTCAATCGTCGCACCCGGCTAAACTCTCTCACATTGTTCGTAACTAGGATCATGCCGAGGCAACGGGCATGGGCGGCGATGAGAAGATCGTTGGCGCCGATCAAGGCACCGCGTTTGGTCAAGTCGGCACGGATTTGGGCGTAATGCGCGGCCGCTGCGTCCGGAAAATCGAGCACCGCGATTTGTGCCAACAAATCCTGGACGGCGCCGAATTCACGGCGGGGCCGCGTCGACATGTCTATGCCGAAGAGAAGCTCCGACTTGACGATGACCGAAATACAGACGTCGTCGGTGGCCATGGTCGAGAGCCGATCGAGGATGATAGGGTGCGACCGTCTGACAATGTAGGAACAAATGTCGGTATCGAACATGAAGCGAGGCATTACTCCTTGCGCTCCTGGACCGGCAAATCCTCGATACCTTCCATGAAGTCAGGCGACGCGACACGGCCATTCGCCAGATAGTCCGCCCACGTTTTTGGGCGTGGCGAAAGAATGACCTCGTCGCCTACTTTGCGAATGAATACTTCCGTGCCGCCGAATTGATAGGCCTTGGGGAGACGGACGGCCTGACTGCGATTGTTCATGAAGATTTTGGCTTTGTGCTGCATGGATGAATGCCTCCCTAAGCTCTGGCATATGCCAAAGTATATGGCACTATTGAGGAATTCAAGTCCCTCGCGGCGAGGCGACAGCCGCGATATTGTCGGGAACTGGGAACGCAGGGGAGGCACGAGATCATGATCATCGACGAGCGCACCTACACCATCCATATCGGCAAGATTCCGGACTATCTGAATCTCTATCAGGCCGAGGGGCTGGAGATTCAATCGCGCACGCTCGGGCATCTCATCGGCTATTTCGTCACCGAGATCGGCGCCTTGAGCACGGTGGTGCATCTCTGGGCCTATGACAGCCTGGAGGAGCGCACCCGGCGCCGCGCCGCGCTGGGCAAGGATCCGGCGTGGCAGGCCTATCTCGCCAGGATGCAGCCGCTGGTCACGGCGATGGAGAATCGCATCGCATCCTGGCGCCGACCTCGTTCTCGCCGCTGAAATAGCGGGCCGGCGATGAGCGAGCCGCGCACCGGCGCCCGCCTGCTGGTGGATCAGCTTCGGGTCCATGGCGTCGATCGGGTGTTCTGCGTGCCGGGCGAGAGCTATCTCGCGGTGCTCGACGCGCTCTATGACACGCCGGCGATCCAATTGGTGACATGCCGCCAAGAGGGCGGGGCGACGATGATGGCGGATGCCGACGGCAAGCTGACCGGCCGGCCGGGCATCGTCATGGTGTCGCGCGGCCCGGGTGCGATGAACGGCAGCGCCGGCCTTCACATCGCGCGCCAGGATTCGACGCCGCTGATCATGTTCATCGGCCAGGTGGCGCGCGGCACCATCGAGCGGGAGGCGCTGCAGGCCATCGACTATCGCCAGATGTTCGGGCCGGTCGCGAAATGGGTGGTGCAGATCGACGATCCGCGCCGCATTCCCGAATTCGTCAGCCAGGCGTTTCATGTCGCGGTCAATGGCCGCCCCGGCCCGGTGGTGCTGGCGCTGCCGGAAGACATGCTGGTCGAGACCGCCGAGGTCGCGGACGGCGCGCGCTATCAGCGTGCCGCCAGCTATCCAAGCCCGGCGGCGCTGGCGGCGCTGCACGCGGCGCTGGCGGCGGCGGCGCGGCCTCTTCTGATTCTCGGCGGCTCGACCTGGACCGGCGTGGCGGTCGCGCAAATTCAGGACTTCGCCACCGCCAACCGCCTGCCGGTCGCGTGCGCCTTCCGCCGCCAGGATTTGTTCGACAATGCGCATGAATGCTATGCCGGCGATGTCGGTATCGGCATCGACCCCAAGCTGGCGCGGCGCGTGCGCGAGGCCGACCTGATCCTCGCCATCGGCGCCCGGCTCGGCGAGGTCACCACCGGCGATTATTCACTGCTCGAGATTCCGGTGCCGCGCCAGACCCTGATCCACGTCCACCCCGATCCCGAGGAGCTGGGCCGGGTCTATCGCCCGCATCTCGCCATCGCCGCTGCCGCCCGCGATGCCGCCGCCGCGCTGGCGAGCCTGCCACCGATTGCCGCCCCGCGCTGGGCGGCGGACACCGCCGCGGCGCATGCCGACCATCTCGCCTGGCGCGCGCCGACCAACCGGCCCGACGCGGTGCGCATGGACGCGATCGTGGCCTGGCTCGATGAGCATGTGCCGGCCGATACCATCTTCGCCAATGGCGCTGGCAATTTCGCCACCTGGGTCCATCGCTTTCACTGTTATCGCGGCTTGGGCACGCAATTGGCGCCGACCAGCGGCTCGATGGGCTATGGCGTGCCGGCGGCGGTGGCGGCGGCGCTGCGGCATCCGGGCCGCACGGTGCTGTGCTTCACCGGCGACGGCGATTTCCTGATGACCGGCCAGGAATTCGCCACCGCGGTCGCCCACCGGCTGCCGCTGATCGTCATTCTCAACAACAACAATTCCTACGGCACCATCCGCATGCATCAGGAGATGCATTATCCCGGCCGGACCGTTGGCACCGACCTCGTCAATCCCGATTTCGCGGCGCTGGCCCGCGCCTATGGCGGCCATGGCGAGCGCATCGACGCGACCGAGCAATTCGCCGGTGCGTTCGCGCGCGCGCGGGAATCGGGCAAGCCGGCGCTGATCGAAATCCGCACCGACCTCGACGCCATCACCCCGTCGCGCCGGCTCAGCGAACTGCGCGAGAAGGCTCAGATTGACCGCTAATGTATGGCCCAGCGCGATTTAAACGACGAATGGGCCGTCCAGCGAACCCGATACTAATTACGCTCGGGCGCCGTCAGCGCGCGTTCCTTGACCTTGCCGCCGCCGACGGCGCGGCCGTTGAGGAAGGATTTGATGTTGCGCGCGGCCTGGCGCAAGCGGTGGCGGTTTTCGACCATCGCGATGCGGACGAAATTCTCGCCATGCTCGCCGAAGCCGACGCCCGGCGACACCGCGACGTTCGCCTCTTCCAGCAGCAGCTTGGAGAATTCGAGGCTGCCCATGTTGCGAAACCGCTCCGGCAGCGGCGCCCACGCGAACATGGTGGCGGGCGGCGCCGGAATGTCCCAGCCGGCCTGGTGCAGCCCGTCGACCAGCACGTCGCGGCGTAGGCGATAGCGCTCGCGGATTTCGGTGATGCATTCCTGCGGCCCATTGAGGGCGGCGGTGGCCGCCACCTGGATCGGCGTGAACGCGCCGTAATCGAGATAGGATTTGACTCGGGCCAGCGCCGCGATCAGCCGCCGATTGCCGACCGCGAAGCCGATGCGCCAGCCCGCCATGTTGTAGGTCTTGCTCAGCGACGAGAATTCCACCGCGATGTCGCGCGCGCCCGGCACTTCGAGGATCGAGGGCGGCGGATTGCCGTCGAAATAAATCTCGGCATAGGCGACATCGGACAGGACATAGATGCCGTGCTGGCGGCAGAACGCCACGACCTCGGCATAGAAATCGAGCCCGACCACCTGCGCCGTGGGATTGGCCGGATAGTTCAGCACGATGGCGATGGGCGGCGGCGAGGATTGCGCCACGGCGACCTTCAGCTCGGCCAGGAAATCGGTGCCTGGTCCGGCCGGGACATAGCGCACCGTGGCGCCGGCGATGATGAAGCCGAAGGCGTGAATCGGATAGCACGGGCTCGGCACCAGTACCACATCGCCTGGCGCGGAGATCGCTTGGGCGAGGTTGGCGAGGCCCTCCTTCGAGCCGAGGGTGACGATGATCTCGGTCTCGGGGTCGAGCTCGACCCCGAAGCGGCGCTGGTAATAGGCGGCTTGCGCCCGGCGCAGGCCGGTGATGCCGCGCGACGTCGAATAGCCATGGGCGCGCTGATTCTGCACCGCCTCAACCAGCTTGTTGACGATATGGGCGGGCGTGGCGCCATCGGGGTTGCCCATGCCGAGATCGATCACGTCGCGGCCGGCGGCGCGCGCCTTGGCCTTGAGAGCGTTTACCTCGGCGAACACATAGGGCGGCAGGCGCTTGATCCGGTAGAAATCTTCGGTCATGTCGGTCTCGGGGCGATCTTCGGAATAGGGGGAGCGGACGGGGCCGAGAATAAACCCAAACCGACCGTGAAGCGAGCGCGATGCGCGGCCGGCGCCGCGCTAAACGTCGCGCCGGAAGGCGCGGCGCAGGACATAGGTCGCCGCCAGGGCCGCGACGCCGATCAGCGTCGGCCATAGCCACCCGGCCTTGCCGCTCAGGACCCGCTCGCCGGCGGCGCCGAATTCGACGAACGCGACGGTGCCGGGAATCTGGCCCAGGAAGGAGCCGAGCAGATAGTCGCGGAAGCCGACCTTGGTCAGGCCCAGCGCGTAATTCACGAAGCTGTGCGGCATGATCGGCATGATCCGGATCAGCGCCACTACCGGCCAGCCGCCGCGCTCGGCGCGCGAAAAATAGGGGCCGATGCGCGGCATCGCCTCGAGATCGATTAGCCCGCTGTTGAGATAGCGCGCGATCAGGAACCCGGCGATCGAGCCGAGCACGCTGCCAATGCTGGCCCACACGATGCCCCACCACACGCCGAACATCAGTCCCGCCGCCGCCGCGATCAGCACGCGCGGAATGAACAGAAGGCTGACGGCGATATGCGCCACCAGGTACAGCAGCGGTGCCGCCGCCGAATGCGACAGGCTCGCCTCCAGCGCGCGCGGCGACAACGCGTCGCGATGCAGCCACGCCAGCACGATGCCGGCCGCCAGCACCGCCAGCAGCAGCAAGCGGCCGGCGCGCTGGAGATTGCGCGGGTTGATTGCGGGCGCCACGGTCACTCGCCGAGCAACGCACGGCCGGCGCGGCGCTTCAGCCACATCACGCCGACGAGGTCGGCGATGCCGACCCACAGCCGGTCGAGCGTGCCGTAATTCGAGGTGCCGCGCTCGCGCGGGCGATGATTGACCGGCACCGAGATGACGCGGCCGCCCTCGCGCAGTACCAGCGCCGGCAGGAACCGGTGCTGATGATCGAAGAACGGCAGGTCAAGATAGAGCGCGCGCGGAAAGAGTTTCAGCCCGCATCCGGTATCGGGCGTCTCGTCGCCCAGCGCGCGGCGGCGCACCCCGTTGGCGATGCGCGAGGAATAGCGTTTGACGATGCTGTCGCGGCGCTTCGCGCGCTGTCCCGCGATCAGCAACCGCGCGGCGTCGGGCCGCGCCAGCGCCATCGCCCAGAGGCGCGGCAGGTCGGCGGGGTCGTTCTGGCCATCGCCGTCCAGCGTCGCGATCCACGGCGCCAGCGCCGCCTTGACGCCCGAGCGCACCGCCGCGCTCTGCCCGGCGCGGGCGCGATGCCGCACCAGACGCAGCGCCGGGAAATCTCGGCGCAGCCGCTCGATCTCCTCCGCCGTGCGGTCGGACGAGCCATCATCGACATAGATAATCTCATAGCCGATGCGACCGTCGAGGGCGGCCCTGATCTCGGCGACCAGCGGCGCGATATTAGGCGCCTCGTTGCGCACGGGGATGACAATTGATAGTTCCATGGGCCTTGCGGAAATGGCGGACAATCACCGAGAATTTACCGGTGAAGCCATGCCAATGGCACTAGCTTTCGCGTCACACAAGAAAACCAAGGGGAATCGCCACGATGACGTTCTATCTTACGCGGCATGCGCTGGGCATGCTGGCGCTGGCCGGCTGTGCCGCCTTCGCTACCTCCGCGCTCGCCGACACCTGCACCGACCTCACCAAGCTGACGCCGCCCAACGCCACCGTCACGGCGGCGACGATGGTGACCGGAGCGTTCGAATCGCCGAAGGACGGGCTGGGCCTTAATACCAAGGTCGCGGTGCCGTTCTGCCGGGTCGAGGGCATCGCCAAGTCCGAGGCGGCATCGAGCATCGGCTTCGAGCTGTGGCTGCCCGCCGCCGACAAATGGAACGGGCGGATGCTGGCGAGCGGCGATCTCGGCCAGTCGGGCGCGCCCAATTACCCGGCGCTGAACGATGCGCTGACCCGGGGCTTCGCGGCGCTCGGTGACAATCTCGGCCATAATTCCAACGCCTTCTCCTCCGATTGGGCGATCGGCCATCCCGAGCGGGTGAAGGATTGGGGCGGCCGTGGCAGCCATTTCAGCGCGGTCGCGGGCAAGGCGATCGCCGCCGCCTATTACGGCAAGGCGCCCAGCCATTCCTATTTCACCGGCTGCTCGCATGGCGGCGGCACCGCGCTGGCGGAGCCGCAACGCTATCCCGAGGATTATGACGGCATCATCGCCGGCGCCTTCGGCACCAACTGGACCGGCGTCCAGTCGGCTTATGTCTATGAGGCGCAGGCGGCGCTCAACGACAAGGCGAGCAACTTGTCGGCGGCCAAGCTGGCGCTGGTCGGCAAGGCCGCGGTCGCGGCATGCGATGCGCAGGATGGCGTCAAGGACGGCATTATCGGCAATCCGCAGCAATGCCATTTCGATCCGGCGGTGCTGCAATGCAAGGCGGGCGATGCCGCCGATTGCCTCACGGCAGCCCAGATCGTCGCGGTGAAGAAGCTCTATGCCGGTCCGCATAACAGCGCGGGCAAGGTGATCTATGCCGGCCTCGAGCCGGGCAGCGAGTTCATGTGGGGCTTCCTGGTGGCGGGGCCGGAGACCTTCCTCGGCGGCGATTTCTACAAAGACATCGTTTACGACGGCAAGGCGTTCGACTGGCACAAATTCAGCCTCGACACCGATGTCGCGACCGCCGAGAAAAAGCTGGCCGCCGACATCGACAATCGGAACGGCGATCTGAGCAAGTTCGCCGCGCATGGCGGCAAGGTCATCATGTATAATGGTTGGGCCGATGGGCTGATCCAGCCGGGCAACGCCATCGAATATTACGACAGCGTGGTGAAGGCAGCCGGCGGCAATGCCGACAAATTCTCGCGCCTCTATCTCGCGCCGGGCATGGGCCATTGCTCCAGCGGGCCGGGCCCCAACAGCTTCGGCGAGACCCGCTATCTCAATGCCGGCCAGCCCAACCCGCCGGTGCTCGATGCCAAGCACGACATGATCTCGGCGATCGTGGCCTGGGTCGAGGAAGGCAAGGCGCCCGCCGCCATCATCGCCACCAAGTTCAAGGATGACGATGCGGCGAAGGGCATCGCGATGCAGCGGCCGCTCTGCCCCTATCCGGCGGTGGCGAAATATGACGGCAAGGGCGACAGCAACGCCGCCGCCAGCTTCACCTGCGCGAAGATGTAGCTTGTCGAGTTAGCGCTTGCGATGTGGCCATGGCCGGTCTAGACGACCGCGCCATGGCCACGCGCGCTCCCGCCCTCAAGACCGTTCGCACCGTCGCCGGGTTGCGCCGCGCGGTGGCGGCGTGGCATCAGCACCGCGACACCGTGGCGCTGGTGCCGACCATGGGCGCGCTCCATGCCGGGCATCTGGCGCTGGTCGCGCGCGCCAAGCGGCTCGCCGACCGGGTGGTCGTGAGCCTGTTCGTCAATCCGGCGCAGTTCGGTCCCCACGAGGATTTTGCCCGCTATCCGCGCGACGAGGCCGCCGACCGCGCCAAGTTGCGCGCCGCCGGCGCCGATCTGCTTTACGCGCCCCCGGTGGCCGAGATTTATCCGCCGGGCTTCGCCACGACCGTGTCCGTCGGCGCGCTGGCCGAACGGCTGGACGGTATCCATCGCCCCGGCCATTTCGCCGGCGTGGCGACGGTGGTGGCGAAGCTGCTGATCGAGGCCGGGGCCGACATCGCGTGCTTCGGCGAGAAGGATTATCAGCAGCTTCAGGTGATCAAGCGCCTGGCGCGCGATCTCGATATTCCGACCCGCATCCTTGGCGTGCCGACGGTGCGCGAGCGCGACGGGTTGGCGCTGTCGTCGCGCAACGCCTATCTCTCGGCGGCGGAGCGCGCGGTGGCGCCGATCCTCCATCGCGTGCTGATCGGCACCGGGGCGCGGATTCGTGAGGGCATGCCGGTGGACGAGGCGCTGGCGCGCGGCACCGACGCCATCACCGGCGCCGGTTTCCGGGCCGTCGATTATCTGGCGGCGGTCGATGCGGCAACGCTGGAGCCGCTCGCGCGATTGGACCGGCCCGGCCGCCTCCTGGTGGCGGCGTGGCTCGGGCGCACCCGCCTGATCGACAATGGGCGGCTTACGCCGTCGTCGCGTGCACCCGCGCCTTATAATGGCCGGCCTCGGTCCGGAACACGCCGGCGAGCCGGTTCCAGCCGTTGATGGCGATGATGGCGAGGGTCAGATCGACGATCTCCTTTTCGCCGAAATGTTCCCGCGTCTCATGATAGAGCGCCTCCGGCACCGGCCCATCGGTGAGTCTCGTCACCGCCTCGGTCCAGGCCAGCGCGGCCCGCTCGCGCGGGGTGAAGAACGGCGCCTCTTCCCATGCCGCCACCGCATAAAGCCGCTGTTCGGTCTCGCCGGCGGCGCGCGCGTCGATCGTGTGCATGTCGAGACAGAAGGCGCAGTGATTGAGCTGCGATGCCCGCACCCGCACCAGCTCCAACAGCGCCGGCTCCAGCGCCACCTGATGCGCGGCGTTCGAGAATTTCAGCATAGCCTGATAGGATTCAGGCGCGGCCTTGGCGTAATTCAAGAGAGCGGTCATGACGGTTCCTTTCACTGGACGATCTCGCGACTATAGGACACAAGATCGATGACACAAAATCGCCCCGCTTTGTTTCTCGACCGCGACGGCGTGATCGTCGAGGATGTCGAATTCCTCCTTCGCATCGAGGACAGCCGCTTCATGCCCGGCCTGTTTCGGCTCACCGCCGATTTCGCCGCGCGCGGCCACGTCGTGATCATGGCCACCAATCAGAGCGGCATCGGGCGCGGCCTCTATGACGAGGCGAGCTTCACCCGGTTGAGCGACTGGATGCGCGCCGAGATCGCGCGCGGCGGCGGCCGGCTCGACGCCGTCTATTACGCGCCGACGCATCCGACCGAGGCCAAGGGGCGGTTTCGCCGCGAGAGTTCGTGGCGCAAGCCGGGCCCTGGCATGTTCCTTCAGGCGGCGCGGGATTTCGACCTCGACCTCGCGCGCTCGGTCAGCATCGGCAACGAGCGCCGCGATATCGACGCCAGCCGCAACGCCGGCATTCCCCATCTGTTTCTGCTCGATCCGAAGGCCGTCGCCGCGGAACAGCGCGAGGATTATCACATCGTCCCCCTGCTGGCGGACGTGCCGGCGCCCTGACCGGCCTTGCCATTCCGGTGGCGCGGTGATTGTGTGACCCCATGCCCATTTTTGTGATCGATCTCATCGCGCTGGTCTTCCTGGTGCCGGTGGCGCTGGTGCGCTGGCGCCGCGCCGATGCGCGCGACGCGTGGTTTTTCGCCGCGCTGGCGCTGGCGGTGGCGGGGCCACTGATCGATGTCGCGATGCAGTTCGGCGGGCAGTGGCGCACCGGCTTCGCGGCGTCGCTGTGGCTGACCATCGCCGTGACCATGATCCTGTTCGCCGGGCTGATGGCGCTGGAGCGGCAGAGCTGGCGGCTGACGCCGATCCTGGTACCGGTGCTGGTGGTGCTGGGCGCGCTGGCGACGGTGTGGCAGCGCGATCGCGGCCGGCCGATGACCGACACCGTGCCGACGGGCTGGCTCGACGCGCATATCGTGTTCGCCATTCTGACCTATGGGCTGATCACGCTGGGCGCGGTCGCCGGCATCGCGGTGCTGGTGCAGGAACGCGCGCTGAAGACCAAGCGGCGCAGCGCGCTGGCGCGGCGCCTCCCCGCGATCGCCGATGCCGAGCGGGCCGAGATTCGCCTGCTGATCGGCGCCGAGGCGATCCTGGCGCTGGGCCTCCTCAGCGGCGTCGGCGCCGAAAGCTTCCTTCATGGCGGGGTGATGCCGATCGACCATAAGGTCGGATTTTCGCTGGCCGCCTTCGTGGTGCTGGGCGGCCTGCTGCTGATGCGCTGGCTGGCCGGGATTCGCGGCCGCCGCGCCGCGCGCTGGGCCTTGCTGGCCTATTTGCTGCTGACCCTGGCCTATCCCGGGGTCAAATTCGTCACCGATGTCTTGATGGTGTGAACGCCCGCAAATTTTAATTGCGCAGTGCAGCAAAATCACTATCATGCTCATTCAATAGGCAATGAACATGAATGCACATAATTTAGTCATATCCATCGGCGGCATGGCGCTTTCCACACCCGTGCTGCTGGCGCCAATGTCCGGGGTGAGCGACCTGCCGTTCCGGCGCCTCGTCAAGCGTCATGGCGCGGGGCTGGTGATTTCCGAGATGATCGCCAGCGCCGCGATGATTCGCGAGAATCGCCGTTCGCTGATGATGGCCGCGACCGAGCCCGACGAACAGCCGATGGCGGTACAGCTCGCCGGCTGTGAGCCGGAGGATTTATCCGAGGCGGCGAAGCTCAATGAGGATCGCGGCGCCGCCGTCATCGACATCAATTTCGGCTGCCCGGTGAAAAAGGTGGTCAACGGCCACGCCGGATCGGCCTTGATGCGAGACGAAATCAAGGCGGCCCGCCTGCTGGAGGCCACGGTGAAGGCGGTGCGCCTACCAGTCACCCTCAAGATGCGCACCGGCTGGGACGATCGCAGCCGCAACGCGCCCAACCTCGCGCGCATCGCCGAGGCCAGCGGCATCCAGATGATTACCGTGCATGGCCGCACGCGCTGTCAATTCTATGCCGGCAATGCCGACTGGGCCTTTATCCGCGAAGTGAAGGAGGCGGTCGGCATTCCCGTGATCGTCAATGGCGATATCGTCTCGTTCGACGATGCGCGTCAGGCGCTGCTCCTGTCCGGCGCCGATGGCGTGATGATCGGGCGGGGCGCCTATGGCCGGCCCTGGTTCCCGCAGCAGGTCGCGCGGCACCTCGCGGGCGGCGAGCCGCTGCCTGACCCGCCGCTCGTCCTGCAGCGCGATATCGTGCTGGGACATTATACCGAGATGCTATCGCATTACGGCGTCGGCGCCGGGGTGCGGATCGCGCGCAAGCATATCGGCTGGTATTCGAAGGGGCTGCCCGGCTCGGCCGAGTTCCGCCATGCCGTCAACCAGATCGATGAGCCGGCGCGCGTTACCGATGCGATCCGCGCGTTCTATGATCCGCTGATCGAGCGGGCGGCGGCGTGAGCCGATGAACCCCGGCGCGGCGCGCAAATCCAGCCTTCCCGGCCCGGAAATCGCGCCGGCCGCGATCCTCGGCGTGCTGCCGGATCCGGTGCTGGTGGTCGATCCCGCCAACCGCCTGATCTACGCCAACACCGCCGCCGAGCAATTCTTCGAGGCGTCGGCCGCGAGCCTTCGGGGCCTCGCGCTGAACGAATTGCTGCCCCACGACAGCCCGGTGATGGCGCTGATCGACGCGGTGCGCAAGACCGGGCACAGCGTCTCCGAATATGGCGTGCTGATCGAGACGCCGCGTCTCAAATCCCACACCATGACGATCCAGGCGACGCCGATCGCCGAGGACCGCGCCGATGTCGTGGTGGTGCTGCGGCAGCGCTCGATCGCCGACAAGATCGACCGCCAGCTCACCCACCGCAACGCCGCGCGTTCGGTGACGGCGATGGCGGCGATGCTGGCGCACGAGGTAAAAAACCCGCTGTCCGGCATTCGCGGCGCGGCGCAGCTTCTCGAGGAAAACGCCTCGGCGCCGGATCGCGAATTGACCCACCTGATCTGCGACGAGGCGGATCGCATCTGCGCGCTGGTCGATCGCATGGAGGCGTTCTCCGATCGCCGCCCCATCGAGCGCGGGCCGGTGAACATCCACGAAGTATTGGATCGCGCGCGCCTCGTGGCGCAGAACGGCTTCGCCCGGCATGTCCGCTTCGTCGCCGATTACGACCCGTCGCTGCCGTTCGTTGACGGCAATCGCGATCTGCTGATGCAGACCTTTCTCAACCTCGTCAAGAACGCCGCCGAGGCGGTGCCGCGCCAGGGCGGCGAGATCCGTCTCGCCACCGCCTATCAGCACGGGGTCCGGCTGGCGGTGGCGGG
>DATCDN010000112.1:0-7587 GCA_036510675.1 Allostellaceae bacterium | reverse complement strand
TGCGAAAAGCCGCCGAGCGAACCGTCGAGACAACATGGAAACGCATCGGAACCCTGCTCAACGCCTTCTCATCCCAAGAATGCGCCAACTACCTCAGAAACTCCGGATACGCTTCAATCTAGATGGATCAGACTCTAGCGCGAACGGGCTGAGCATGCCGGCATGACCGCCGGCGCCCGCACAGACCAGGATCAATCCATCGACCCCTTGCTCGGCCGCCTTTTCGGCATGGCGCAGGCTGATGACGTCGTGGAATACCACCCCGCCATAAGAATGCGCCGCCGCCACCACGTCGGCGGGCGGGCGCAGGCTGGTGATCTGGATCGGCACCTGCTGGCGGACACAGACGTCGATGTCATGATCCAGCCGGTCGTTGGAGACGTGGCAGATCTGGTTGACCGCGAACGGCGCGACCTTGGCCTCGGGATGCGCCGCCTGATAGCGCGCCAGCGCCTCCTTGATTTCGACGATCCACTCTTCCAGCTTTTCCTTGGGCCGCGCGTTCAGCGCCGGAAACGCGCCGACAATGCCGGCGGTGCATTGCGCGATCACCAGTTCCGGCACCGAGACGATGAACATCGGCGCGCCGATCGCCGGCAAGCGCAACCGGCCTTCCAACAAAGCGGGCAGCGGCATGAATTCCTCGTGTCACAAACGTTCGGGGGAAAGGGAAGCGGCAAGATCGGGCGAGCCGCGCGCGCGAACCCGGCGGACGCCGATGGCACGCATCATACCATACTGTATGAGGAACAGGCCGAGCTTGGTCGCGATGCCATAGATCGACATAAACGCCGCCCAGCTTCCCACGCTGATATTCATGGCGACAACCAGGTTCACCACCGCGGACAAGAACATCAGTCCCGCCCAGACATAGCCGAAGATGAACGCGATATCCGGCACCGTCTGCTGGGCGATCGCCGGGAGGTATCGATTCATCCAGCCCGGCTTCAGCATCACGATGCCGACGATCGCGTAAATCACGCTCGGCTTCAGCATGACGAAGCGCGGATCGTTGGTGAGCAGGGTCGCGGCGCCCGACGCCACGACCAGGAACAGGCTCATCCATTGCATCGTGTCGATCGGCCGCTTGCGCGCGAGCTCCCAGCCAATCTGCGCGATGCCCAGCGCGACGCCGAGCCCGACCGCTAGCGGAATATTGTGCGTCGTCAGGTAAAGGACGAGGAAGAACACCGTCGATGCCATGTCGAGCAGCAACAGCTTTCCCGCCTTGAGCAAGTTCTTCATGTCATCCCCATCTTATCAGGCGCGCGCGCCATGATCATGCCGCGCGCCAATTGCCGTGGAAACCGTAGGGAATGCGATGCGACAGTTCCGCGGTCGCGATCGGGCCCCGGTCGAGCGCGGTGGCGTCGAGCACGATGAGATCGCTGCGCTTCTCGGCGCCGCGATAGACGGTCGCCAGCAGATAGCCGTCGCCCTCCGGCGCCGTGTCGCCGCGCGGCACGAACACCGGCTCCGAGGTGATATCGCCCTTCGGCAGTTGATAGGCGGTGCGTTTGCCGGTGGCGAGATCGAGATGCGCGATCGTGTCGAAACCGCCGACCAGTTCCTTGTCGATGCTCGCCGTGTAAAAGCCGTGGCGGTACGGCAAGCCGGCATGGCGTTCGTCGAGACGCGGGAACTCGCCGTTGAGATCGTCGATCCGCTCGCGCTTGATGGCATCGCTGTTGGCGCCGAGATCGAAGGTCCAGCGGGTCAGATGCGCGACGGCGTCGGCGGGATCGCCGAGCGTGCCGTCCAGCGTCGGGAACAGCGGCGCCGCCTCATATTGCATGACGTCGGCGACGATCTTGTCGCCATCCTCATAGGCGTTCATGGGGTGGAACACATAGCACGGATCGCACTGGAACCAGCGGATGGTCGAGACGGCGGCGTCGCGCCGCATCACCCCGACATAGGCGCCCTTGCCCGGCTCCCAAGCATAGGCGGGCTTGCCCGACATCGCGCGCTCCAGGCTGCCGGTCAGCGGCAGGATCGGAAACAGCACATAATTTCGCGTCACCAGGAAGTCGTGGACCATGGCGGAGAACAGCGCCTCGAACTTGTCGAGCCGGGTCAGCCTGCCGGTCTTGTCGACCACGCCATAGAGCATGGTCTTGGTGAAATAGCCCCCGGCGGAATAGGCGAAGAACACCATCTCGCCGGTCTCGGGATCGAGCTTCGGATGCGCGGTGATTTTCCCGCCCGCGAGCCCGCCGGCGAAATCATCATAGCCACGGGGCGCCAGCGTTTCGGCATCGAGCCTGAATGGCAGAGTCGATTCGACCAGCGCCAGCAGCTTGTCGGCGTGCCACACGATGTTGGTGTTGGCGACGCCGCCGCTCTTGCCGACGACCGACGGATCGCTGGTCATCGGATTGCCCCAGGAACCGAACAACGCCTTGTGCGCGTCATGTTCCAACTGCCATTTCGGCGTGCGAACCCAGCGGTTGCGATAGCCGACCCGGCCATCCGCGATCGTGAAGGCGTGGACCATGCCGTCGCCGATGAACCAGTGAAAATTTGCGTCGCGCGGCGGGAATTGCGGATTGGGGCCGATGCGATAGAGCGTACCGGCGAGATCCTTCGGCAATTCACCACGCACGATCAGATCGGGCGCGTCGGCCTCGAATGAAATCGGCGCGAAATTGCCGCTAAAGAACGGGCTATCGGGAAACGGTTGACTCATGACGCTCTCCTTTGGTCGGGCTGCCGGTCGGCTTGCGCGCCGCGCAACAGCAGGCTCATCGCGGTGCGGTGCAGTGTTGCAAAATCGGGTTTGGGCTGCAGCTTGCCGGCGAGGTGCAGCACGATCAGCCCGTGGATCATCGCCCAGAAGATTTGGCCCAGCATCTCGGGGTCGCCGGCGAGGAAGCCGCCCGCCACCAGCGCCTCCATATAAGCGGACATGGTCAGCCTAGCACGCTGACCGGCGCGCACCAGTTCGGGGAAGCGCTGCTCATCAGGCTGTGATAGGTCGAACATCAACTTGTAGGCATGCGGCTGCGAGAACGCGAAATCGAGATAGGCGCGGCCCACCGCGGCGGCGCGCTCGGCGGCATTGCCCGGCGCGCGCGCGGCGGCTTCCAGCGCGGCGGCAAAATCGTCGAACGCGGCGGCGCGCACTGCCGCCAGGATCGATTCCTTGTCCGCGAAATAGCGATAGGGGGTCATCGCGCTGACCCCGAGCGCGCGCGCTAACTCCCGCATCGTGACGGCGCCGGGTCCGCGCTCGGCGAAGAGCCGCGCCGCCACCGCGCAAAGCCGATCGCGAAACGCGGCAACATCGGTCGGGGAGAGGTTTCGTGGCATAATTTATAGTGTACATTTACAATGTACGCACGTCAAGCCCACGAATTGCGGCTTGGTGTCGGGGCGGCTTGGCGGTTAGCTTGGCGCAAGACACTGCAAGGACCCGCGCGCATGGCGAAGAAACCGATCGAACCCAGAATCGTGACCTCGGCGGACATCAAGCCCGGCTCGGTCAAGGCCAAGGCGCTGCCGGAAATGCCGATCGACCCGGCCGATCTCGACCCGCGCCACGATTGGAGCCGGCCGATCCCGGCCTGGGGTCCGATGGCGGTCGATTTCGAGCAGCGGGTCGATTTCCGCCGCCTCCATCGCTATCGCCTGGCGCGCACGCGGCAGGCGCTGGCCGGGTCAGGGCTGGGCGCCCTGCTGTGCTTCGACCAGTACAATATCCGCTATATCACCTCGACGGTGATCGGCAATTGGGCACGCGATAAATTCACCCGCTACGCCCTGCTGCCCGGCACCGGCGAGCCGCATATCTGGGATTTCGGCTCGGCCGCCAAGCATCACCGCATGTTCGCCCCGTGGCTGCATCCGCATAATTGCCATGCCGGCATGCTGGGCCTGCGCGGCGCCATCCACCCCGGCATGGGGCTGATGCGCAAGGCGGCGGAAGAATTGAAATCGATCCTCGATGCGAACGGCGTCGGCGACATGCCGGTCGGCGTCGATGTCGTCGAGCCGGCGATGCTGTTCGAATTGCAAGCCGCCGGCATCGATGTCCGCGACGGCCAGCAGATCATGCTCGACGCACGCGAGATCAAGAGCGCCGACGAGATCGCGCTGTTGAACATGTCGGCCTCGATCGTCGATGGCACTTACCAGACCATCGCCGAGCATCTGAAGCCCGGCATCCGCGAGAACGAGATCGTCGGCCTCGCCAATCACCGGCTCTACGATCTTGGCTCCGACGATGTCGAGGCGATCAACGCGATTTCGGGCGAACGCTGCTCGCCGCATCCGCATAATTTCACCGACCGGCTGATCCGTCCCGGCGATCAGGCGTTCTTCGACATCATCCAGAGCTTCCAGGGCTATCGCACCTGCTATTACCGCACCTTCAATGTCGGGCGCGCGACGGTGTCGCAAAAGGACGCCTATAAGAGGGCGCGGGAATGGATCGACGCGTCGATCGCGCTGGTGAAGCCCGGCGTGCGCACCGACCAGATCGCCGCCTGCTGGCCCAAGGCGGAGGAGATCGGCTTCACCTCGGAGATGGAGGCGTTCGGCCTCTTGTTCGGCCACGGGCTGGGCCTCGGCCTCCATGAGCGGCCGATCATCTCGCGGCTCAATTCCTTCGACGATCCGCAGGAGATCAAGGAAGGCATGGTGTTCGCGCTGGAGACCTATTGCCCGGCCAGCGACGGCTATTCCGCCGCCCGCATCGAGGAAGAGGTCGTGGTGACACCCAACGGCGCCAAAATCATCACGCTCTATCCCGCCGAGGAATTGCCGATCGCCAACCCATATTGAGAAAAATTTCCTCATCCCGAGCGCGCCCGAAGGGCGCAGTCGAGGGACGCACGGCACGGCAACGCGGCGAGAAAATTTTTGAAACGCAAAGACGCAAAGGCTCCAAGTTCATTCTCAAACCAACGAAGCGCCTCCCCGGCGGAAGCCGGGGTCCATTCCGACCATGGATACCGGCTTCCGCCGGTAAGGGCGCGTTATTGGGTTGCCTTGGCGCCTTGGCGTCCCCGGCTCGTGGGCCGGGGCAGGCTTGGCGGTTCAATCTTTCTGTTCATTCTTTTCGCAACGCCCGCCTTCGCCGCCAGTCTCGCCGGCGATTGGTATGGCGAGGGCTACCAGCCGCTGTGGCACGAAGACGCGCAATGGCTGATGCGCCTCGAGCCCGACGGCGCCTATGCGATCGACTTTCGCCGCTATCGCGATTGCCGCCTGACCTTGGAGCAAAAGGAGAGCGGCACCTGGTCGCTCGGCACGGAATTTCGCACCGTCACCACCCGGGTCAATGGCCGCGCCACGCGCTATGAGAACGATTATCGCATCGGCCCGATCACCGATCGGGAATTCCGCATCACCCACATCGCGACCGGCCAGAACTATATCGAGAAGCGGGTCGGCGCGGATTTCACCATGCCGCCACCCGACTGCCCGACAAGTTGAGAAGAAGTTGAACCGCCAAGCCGCCGCCAAGGCAACCCAAAAACGCGCCCTTACCGGCGGAAGCCGGTATCCATGGTCGGAATGGACCCCGGCTTCCGCCGGGGAGGCGCTTTGTTGGTTTGAGAATGAACTTGGTGTCTTGGCGGTTTAAGTGTCAACGCCATTCCTGGAGTAGGAACAATGACCAATCTCACCTCCCATACGATCGGCTGGATCGGCACGGGGCATATGGGGTTTCCCATGGCCGAGCGTCTGGCCAAGGCCGGCGCCGTCCTTACCGCCTATAATCGCACCCGTGCCAAGGCCGAGCCCCTCGTCGCGCACGGCGCCAAGATCGTCGGCAAGCCCAGCGAGCTCGCCGGGCACGACATCGTCTTCACCATCGTCACGGCGGACAAGGACGTGCTGGCCGTCACCACGGGACCCGATGGCGTGCTGAGCGATCAGGCGCGCGCGCCGAAAATCCTGATCGATTGCTCGACCATTTCCGAAGAGGCATCGGCGGAACTTCGCGCGGCGTGCGAGAAGCGCGGCGTGGCGATGCTGGCGGCGCCGGTCAGCGGCAACGGCAAGGCGGTGAAGGCCGGGCTGATGAGCTTCGCCGTGTCCGGCCCGCGCGCCGCGTTCGACCTGGCGCAACCCTATTTCGCCGCGATGGGACGCGGCGCGTCCTATGTCGGCGAGGGCGAGCTCGCGCGCACCGTCAAGATTTGCCACAATCTGATGCTCGGCATCGTCGCGCAGGCGATGGCCGAGATCACGGTGCTGGCCGAGCAATCGGGCGTGCCGCGTCATGCCTGGCTCGATTTCCTAAACAACAGCGTAATGGGCTCGATCTTCACGCGTTATAAATCGCCGGCCTATGTGAATCTGGATTTCGCGCCGACCTTTACGCCGGTTTATCTGCGCAAGGATTTGGAGCTGGGCCTCGCCGCCGCGCGCAAGACCGGCACCGTCATGCCGTTGACCGCGGCGACGCGCGAGCTGGTGCAGGGCCTGATCGGGCGCGGCCACGACAGGCAAGATTTCGCCACGTTCCTGGTGCAGGTCGCGGAAATGTCGGGCCTGAAACTCGCGTCGGAAAACGTCACCGTCGATGACGGGCTGAGCCCGCGCGGCTAAGCGTCACTGTGACTGATCCGGCCGACCCAAACCCCAACGCGCAGGAAGCGGCGATCGCGTTTCTGTCGCGCGGTGCCGCCTATGGCCGGCCCGACGAGACGGTGACGCGCATCGACACCCATGCCTCGGTGATTTTTCTGATCGCCGATCGCGCCTACAAGCTGAAGCGCGCGGTGCGGTTTTCCTATCTCGATTACGCGACAGTGGCGCGGCGCGAGGCGATGTGCCGCGCCGAATTCACCCTCAACCGCCGCACCGCGCCGCAACTCTATCGCGGCGTCCATGCCGTGACCCGCGCACCCGATGGCACGCTGGCGCTCGATGGCGCGGGCACGGCGATCGACTGGCTGATCGAGATGACACAGTTTCCGCAGGCCGCGCTGTTCGATCGGCTGGCGGCGCGCGGGCGTCTGACGCCGGAGACGATGCGCGATCTCGCGGACACCGTCGCCGCGTTTCACGACGCCGCCGAACCATGCAACGCCGGCCCGTTGCGCGCGGTCGCGATGGAGAGTCTCGATAATCTGCAACACACCGGCGCGGCGCTCGATCAGGACCGGATCGCGACGCTGGCGCGCCAGACCGAGGCGGCGCTCGATGGCGTGGCACCGTCGCTGGCGGCACGGCCGACCCGGCGCTGTCACGGCGATTTGCATCTCGGCAATATCTGCCTCATCGACGCAAAGCCGGTGCTGTTCGACGGCATCGAATTCAACGATGCCTTCACCTGCATCGATCCGCTCTACGATCTCGCCTTCCTGCTGATGGACCTCGACCATCGCGATCGCGGCGATCTCGCCAGCCTCGTCTTCAACCGCTATCTCGATCGCACCGCCAACGACGACGCGCTGGCGCTGCTGCCGCTCTATCTCTCGGTTCGCGCCGGGGTGCGCGCCCATGTGTCGGTCGCGGCGCTGGCGCGGCAGGATGGCGCGCGCGGCGACCTTGCCGCGGCGGCGTCACGCTATCTCGATGCCGCGCTGAAATTCCTGGCGCCGGGGTCGCCATGCCTCATCGCCATCGGCG
>DATCDN010000111.1:0-32148 GCA_036510675.1 Allostellaceae bacterium | reverse complement strand
CGGTTGGCCACTCGCCTGGATGTAGGCCCGCATCTTCGGCGTGGTCGCCGCGTTGGCATGCAACTTCACCAGCATCGGCGTCCCTCCAGCCAAGCAATGCCAGACAATACACCAATTCGCTCCAGCCAACCTTCCGGGACCCAACACCTGCGCCGGGACGGTGATTTTTTCTTGGTGACGTGGCGTCCCGGGCTTCGCCTTCGCCGGGGCAGGATTTGGATTCCCCGCTTTCGCGGGAATGACGAAGAAGGGTGTTCAATCAGGACCGAACCATCAGAACAGCGCGGGATAGGTCGTCGCCAATTCCTGTTCGACCGTGTCGATGCCCGACAGCGCGTCGGGTGTGTTGCGGTCGGGCAGCGCCCGGCCGAGATCGTAGCATAGCCAGGCCAGGTCGAGACGCGAGACGCGGCCGAAATGATCGCCCAACTCGCGATAGAGGGTCGGTATCTCGGGGTCGCCCGAGAACGCCGCGATGAACGATTGTCCGGCCGCCACGCGCTCGCCGCGCTCGCTGAGCAGCCGGCCGAGGAAGATATCGACGACATAGGCCTTCGCCACATCGCGGCGATCCAGATCCTGCCAGATCTCGATCGCGCGGTCGGGCTCGTGGTCCTGCAGCGCGGTCGCCTCGAACATCGCGGCGGAGCGCGGATCGTCGCGCAGCAAGGCGTCGATCCGCTGTTTGCCGAGGCACGGCGTCGCCGTGGCCGCGTCGCACGCGGTCGCGGACCGGCCCCAGCGCAGCGCCAGTTCGGTCAGGCGCAGCGCGGCATCGAATTTCCGTCCGCCCGAGAAATCCCGGTCGATGGCACGGCGCGCGGCGGCGATTCCGCCGGCCCGGTCGATCGCCCGATTGCCGACCGCCTCGATCATGCGCGGCAGGATTTTGCGGATCAGCGCGACATCGGGATCGTTGGTCCCCGACGGCACCAGCACCAGCGACAGGGTTCGCGGCAACGGGAAATCGGCCGCGAGGATGTGCGCCTCGCGCAGGCTCAACGCGATCCGTTCGGTGGTGCCGCGCGCCTCGCTGATATAGTCGAGGGAAACCGGCACCGCGCCGCCCCGCCCCAGCCATTGGGCGATGCGTGGATGAACCGGCAGCGTGAGGTGGATGAACGCGGCATAGGCGTGGCGCAGCGCCGGCGGAATCGCGGCGTCGCCGGGGCCGATCGACGCGACATTGAGGCCGCCATGGAAGAACCTGACGGTCGCGCCATCCTGACGCTGATCGAGCGGCGCCGGATTCCCGCCGGGGGCCTCGATGCCCAGCTCGCTTTCGATCCAGAAGCGGTCGAGGCTGAGAGGAATCGCCGGCTTCGCGTTGGTCTTCGCTTGTTTCCCCTCCTTCGCCAGCGCCGCCGCGATCCCCATGCGGCGTATCAGCTCCACCCGGCGCAGCATCACCGCGCTGTAGAGCGACAAATTAGCCAGGCTCTGTTGCTGGCGATCGACGATGAAGCGCCGGCGCAATCGCAGGTCGGTGATGGCGAGGCGCGACCCCTGGCCCACGGCGAAATAATCGGTGCCGACCCACGCGGTCAGCGGCGCGGTGGCCGAGCCGTCGCGGGTGCGGTCGTAGATGATTTCCAGCTGCGCCGTGTCGCCCTGCGGCCCTCGCAGCGCCAGGATCGATTTCGGCAGCAGCGCCGGATTGGCCAGCGGCACCGCCCCGGCGATCGCGTCGTCGCCTTGCGCCCAGGCCGCCGGCGCGGCGATGCCCAGCAGCAGGACGAGGAGGAGCCGGACCCGCAAGCGCATCCCTACACGGCGTCCGGCTGGCGTTCCGGCAGCGCGCGCTGAAACGGCGCGAGCCGCATGCAATTCTCGAAGATGCGCATGATGGTCGGATAGGGCGCGAGGTCGAAGCTCGGATAAATCCGCGCGTTGAAGACGCCGGGGACGAGACAGATATCGGCGATGCCGGGCGTGTCGCCATGACAGAAATCGCCGGTGCGCCGGTCGCCGGCAAGCCGCGGCTCGATGCCGTCGAAGCCCAGCTTGGTCCAATGATTCATCCATTGCTCCAGCGCCGCCTCGTCCTGATGGAGATCGTGCAGCAGATAACGCCGGACGCGCAGATTGTTCACCGGATGAATTTCGCACGCGACATCCATCGCCAGCGCGCGCACCCGCGCCCGATCGGCCGGCGCCGCCGGCAGCAAGGCCGGCGTGGGATGCGTCTCGTCGAGATATTCGATGATCGCCAGCGATTGATCGACCACGATGTCGCCGTCGATCAGCGTCGGCACGATGCCCATCGGGTTGACCGCGAGATAGTCCGCCTCGCGCTGAACATTGGCGCGGATGTTGACCGGCACCTGGTCATAATCGATGCCCTTGAGATTGAGCGCGATGCGGGTGCGAAACGCCGCCGACGAGCGGAAGAAACCATAGAGCTTCACGAGCCAGCGCCTCCGACCGGGTTGGACGCCGCCCAGTCTCGCCGGCGCGGGCACGGTGTCAAGTTTGAGCCGCTTCCCGTCCATGTTATAGAGGATGCGGACATTGCGCGGGGAGACACGGCATGGCCGGAGAAACCATCCTGGTTCTCAACGGACCCAATCTCAATCTGCTGGGCGTGCGCGAGCCGGACGTCTATGGCCGCGAGACGCTGGCGGAGATCGAGGAATCCTGTCTCGAGCGCTGTGCCGAGCTGGATTTGAAGCTCGACTTCCGCCACAGCAACCACGAGGGCGAGCTGGTCACCTGGATTCAGGACGCGCGTGGCAGCGCCAGCGGCATCATCATCAACGCCGCCGCCTATTCGCACACCTCGATCGCGATTCTCGACGCGCTGCGCTTCGCCGAGCTGCCGGTAATCGAGGTGCACCTCTCCAACATCTTCAAGCGGGAGCCGTTTCGCCATACCTCTTATGTCAGCATGGCCGCCGAGGGCGTGATCTGCGGGCTGGGCGGCCAGGGCTATCTGCTTGCGCTCGATGCCCTCTGGCGCTTACTGCATGGTGATGATGACGATACCCCATGAGCCGGTTTTGATACCCGAAAGATACCCTGATGATGATCCCGTGAGCGGCGAAAGATTAGACCCCGCGGTCGCCGAAATGGTCCGCGCGCTGGCCGCGCTGCTCGACGAGGCGAACCTCAGCGAGATCGATTATGCCGAGGGCCCGCGCCGCATCCGCGTCGCCCGCACGCTGACCGCGCCGGCGACCAGCACCACCACCATCGTGCCAATTTCGGCTCCGGCGGCGGGATCGGCGCCGGAGCCGGCGGGCACCGTCAAGGCGCCGATGGTCGGCACCGTCTATCTGGCGCCGTCGCCCGATGCCGCGCCATTCCTCAAGATTGGCGACATGGTGCGCGAGAACCAGACGCTGCTGATCATCGAGGCGATGAAGGTGATGAACCACATCGCCGCGCCGCGCGCCGGCCGGGTGGCCGCGATTCTGGTCGCGGACGGCATGCCGGTCGAGTACGACCAGCCGCTGCTCGTCATCGAATAGATGTTCGAGAAAGTCCTGATCGCCAATCGCGGTGAGATCGCGCTGCGCATTCATCGCGCCTGCCGCGAGATGGGGATTCGCACGGTCGCGGTCCACTCCACCGTCGACGCCAACGCCATGCATGTCCGGCTGGCCGATGAAAGCGTGTGCATCGGCCCGCCCTCGGCGCGCGATTCCTATCTCAACATTCCGGCGATCCTGTCGGCGGCGGCGATCACCGGTGCCGACGCGATCCATCCCGGCGTCGGCTTCCTCGCGGAAAACGCGCGCTTCGCCGACATGGTGGTGGAGCATGGCTTCGTCTTCATCGGGCCGAGTGCGGACCATATCCGCCTGATGGGCGACAAGGTCGCCGCCAAGCGGACAGCGCGGGAATTCGGCATTCCGACAGTGCCCGGATCGGATGGCGCGGTGTCCGATCCCGACGAGGCGCGCCGGATCGCCGATGGTATCGGCTATCCGATCCTGGTCAAGGCGGCGGGCGGCGGCGGCGGGCGCGGCATGCGCGTCGCCGAGCATGCCGCCGCGCTCGAAGGGGCGCTGGCGGCGGCCACCACCGAGGCGCGTGCCGCGTTCGGCAATCCCGAGGTTTATCTCGAACGCTACCTCGCCAAGCCCCGTCATATCGAGGTGCAGATCCTCGCCGACGGCCAAGGCGGTGTGGTCCATCTGGGCGAGCGCGATTGCTCGCTGCAGCGCAAGCACCAGAAGCTGCTGGAGGAGACACCGTCGCCGGCGCTCAACGCCGCCGAGCGGGCGCATGTCACCGGGCTTGCTACCGGCGCGGTGGCGCGGCTCGGCTATCGCAGCGCCGGCACCTTCGAGTTCCTCTATGAGAATGGCGAATTCTTTTTCATCGAGATGAACACCCGCCTTCAGGTCGAGCATCCGATTTCGGAAATGGTCAGCGGCGTCGACATCGTGCGCGAGCAGATGCGCATCGCCGCCGACATCCCCCTGTCGTTCCGGCAAGCGGACATCGACCTCTCCGGCCACGCCATCGAATGCCGCATCAACGCCGAGAATTCGACCAGCTTCCGGCCCTCGCCGGGCGCGATCACGACCTATCTGGCGCCGGGCGGCCTAGGCGTGCGCGTCGATAGCGCGCTCTATCAGGGCTATGTCGTGCCGCCCTACTACGATTCGCTGGTGGCGAAGCTAATCCTCTACGGCGCCAGCCGCGAGGAATGCGTGATGCGCATGCGCCGCGCGCTGGAGGAATATGTCATCGCCGGCATCGACACCACGATCCCGCTCCATACGCGGCTGGCGGTCGAGCCCGATTTCGTCGCCGGCAATTACGATGTGCATTGGCTGGAGCGATTCGTCGCCGGGCAGACGGCGCCGTGATCCGGCTCGACGCCGATCTGCTGCTGCGCGCCTATGCCGGCGGCATCTTTCCCATGGCCGACAATGCCGACAGCCGGGAGATTTTCTGGGTCGACCCCGAGGAGCGTGGCATCCTGCCACTCGATGGCTTCCATTTGTCGCGGCGGCTGCGGCGCACGGTACGATCCGATCCGTTCGAGATCCGTTGCGACGGCGATTTCGTCGCGGTGATGCGGGGCTGCGCCGAAGCCACCGAGGATCGACCGCGCACCTGGATCAATGATGAGCTGATCCAACTCTATGCGGAATTGTCCCGACGCGGCCACGCCCACACCGTTGAAAGCTGGCTCGCGGGCGAGTTGGTCGGCGGCCTTTACGGGGTGACGCTGGGCGGCGTGTTCTTCGGCGAGAGCATGTTCAGCCGCGTCACCGACGCCAGCAAAGTGGCACTCGCCCATCTGGTAGCGCGGCTGCGGCTCGGCGGCTTCGCGCTGCTCGATATCCAGTTCGTGACGGTGCACCTCGAACGCTTCGGCGCCGTCGCCATTCCACGCGCGCGCTATCGCCGGTTGCTGGCTTCCGGCATGTCGTCGCGCGGGGTGTGGCTGACCCAGCCGCTCGGCGGGTACGAGGTGCTGGCGGCACTCGCGCCGGAGCGCGCCGCGCTCAGCCGTCGCGCCTGATAATCTTCGACCCCGGATCGGTCAGCGTGCCGTTATCGGGCTTGCGAAGCGCCGGCGGGTCCGGCGGCGCCGGCGCGACATTGTCGGCGGCGGGATTGTCGCCCTTGCAGTCCAGCACGCTGACATCGTAGACGGGATTTTCCAGCGCCGACAGCGCCGGCGACGAGGAGAACATCCAGCCGCTGAAAATCTGCTCCGCCCGGGTTCTCGGTCCGGCATCGGGGGGCAATTCCTCGATCTCGAGAAAGGCCGCGCTCTCCGGCGTTTCGGTCGGCGGATGCTTGACGCAGGCCCGCGCCGTGATCAGCAGATTGCCATAGCGAATCTGGCGATTGATCGGCGCGTCGATGGTAGCGACGCGCGCGGTGGTCTTATCGAGACCCTGAAGTACGGCGGTGACCTCGGCCCGAGCCGGCAGCGCCAGCGCCAGTATCCCGGCCGCCATTACGCTCGCAAACCACTTCAAGATAATTCCTTTTTATACGGATTATCAATAAGTTCTGACAGTTCTTTGATAACGTTCCTGAACTGTGTTTCGTCGCACCCCATCAGCATCGCGTCCTCCAGCGCGTCCTGCGCCAGCTCGCGTATTTCCTCAAGATTTTCGTTCAACACCTTGATTTTATCGAGACACGAGACCGGCTCACCCTCGGGCGTGCGCCACACCGGCGGGGTCAATTTACGATGCGCCATGGCCGACCTCCGCCCGTCTATGGCTTGGGCGCGCCGCCGGCGGGGGGCGATTTTTTTGCGCCGGCGCCGCCCTGGCTGAAGATGTATTGGCCGATCAGCGACTGGATATCCATCGGCGGCTGAGTATGGCTGATGGTGCCGCCGGGCTTAATCATCTCGTCCTCATTGCCCGGCTCGATCGCCAGATAATCGGCGCCGAGCAGCCCGGAGGAAGTGATCGCCGCAACGGTGTCGACCGGCAGCTTGACGTCCGGCTGCACGGTCAGGAGCACTAGCGCGGTGAAGCTCTTGGGGTCCAGTGTCTGCCGCAGCACGGTGCCGACCTTGATCCCGCTGATGCGCACATCCGCGCCGGTGCGCAGGCTGCCGATCCGATCGAAGCGCGCGGTCAGCTCATAGCCCGAGATGGCGCGCACCTCGCTGGTGGTATAGGCGAAGAACAGGAAGAACGCCGCGACCACCAGGACGACGGCGCCCATCACGGTCTCGACGGCATTACGCTTCATCATCTATTCGGGCCGCCACGGCTGGTAATCGCCCGCCGCCGGCGCCCGGTCGCCGCCGCGCAGCACCGAGCCGCGCGGCCGATAGGCACCGATCGTACCACTCAGGTTCGGTATATGGTCCTTTTCCCACGCATAGCGCCTGCCGGTGTCAGCGGGCACCTCGTCGATGGTGTGATGCAGCCAAGCGTGCCACATCGCGGGCACCTTGCTGGCCTCGGGCGCGCCGTTATACAGCACCCAGCGTTTCTCGCGGCTGCGCCGTCCGCCGCCGGGCTTAAGCACCCGCTTGCCGCGTTCGCGAAAATAGCGATTGCCGAACGGGTCGGTGCCGACGCGCTCGCCGCGAAGCCAGGTAAACAGCAATGTTCCGATGGTCATGGGCGCGGACTATGGCATCGGCTCCTGGCCTCGTCCAGCCCGCGACGCCGACTCCCGGCGGCGCTAGACGACGCCCGTGGCCAGCAGCACGACGACGCCGATGACGATCAGCGCCACCACGATGAAAATGAGGATTTCCGCGATGCCGAAGGCGGTCGAGGCGATCCCACGAAAGCCGAGCAGTCCCGCCACCAGCGCGATGCCCAGGAAAATGACGATCCAATGCAGCATGGTTCCTCCAATCGCCTAATCCAATGCCAGCACCACCCTTCCGGGCCGCGCCCCCGCCGCCCCGGTCGCGCGAAAGCCCAGCCGTTCCAGAATCCGCCACGAGGCCCGATTCTCCGGCCGACACTCAGCCACGATCCGCGTCGCGGGGTACGCTGTTTTGACCCCGCCGATGACACCGGACGCTGCCTCGAACGCATACCCCTGACGCTGGAATTGCGTGCCTATCCAATAACCAATTTCGAGCGCGCCGGTTCCCTGTTCATGAACGCCGATGACGCCGACCAGCGCCTCGTCACCGCGCCGCCGGATGCCGCGAAACACGTCGCGCCCTGTCTCGTTGGTTGCGATCAGCGCCGCCGCATCCGCCAGGGTGAAGGGCGCCCGGAGAAAGGAGATTGCGGCGATGATCGCGGGATCGTCGGTCAGGGCGTGCAGCGCGGCGGCGTCCGCTGGGATCAGCGGGCGCAGGGACAGCCGATCCGTCTCGATCGCGGCCCTTTCCATCGTCGCCCGCCCTCCTCCCAGGTTTACGTTGACAGATCGGTCACGCCGATAACGAATCGGGGAAAGAATAACAGAACGGCGAAGAGGGAGGGTTTGTCATGGCCACAGCGTCGCAATCGCCACTGCCGCCCGGCCTGTCGGAGGGCCAATTCCATACCGCGTTGCGCAATTTCGCGGCCGCGCTGGGCGAGGAATGGGTGATCAGCGACCCATCGGCGCTCGTCGAATTCTTCGACCCCTACAACCTCCCCGGCCGCACCGATTTCAAGCCGTCTGCGGCGTTGTTTCCGACGAGCGTCGAGGAGATCCAGGCCATTCTGCGCATCGCCAATCGCGACCGGATTCCGCTCTGGACGGTGTCGCAGGGCAAGAACAATGCCTATGGCGGCGCGGCGCCGCGCCTGCCCGGCGCCGTGCTGGTGAATTTGCGGCGCATGAACAAAGTGCTCGAAATCGACGAGACCTGCGCCTATGCCGTGGTCGAGCCCGGCGTGCGCTTTTTCGACCTCTATGACGCGATCCGCGCCGGCGGCCACAAGCTGATGATCTCGGTGCCCGATCTGGGGTGGGGCAGCGTCATCGGCAACACGCTCGATCATGGTTTCGGCTATACGCCCTATGGCGAGCATACCGCATCGCAATGCGGCATGGAGATCGTGCTGGCGAATGGCGACGTGATCCGCACCGGCATGGGCGCGATGACCGGCAACCGCACCTGGCAGACCTATAAGAAAGGCTTCGGTCCATCGGCGGACGGACTATTCATGCAATCCAATTTCGGCATCGTCACCAAGATGGGGATATGGCTGTTGCCGACGCCGGAATGCTACATGTCGTGCTTCGTGCGCTGCGACAAGGACGCCGACCTCGGGCCGCTGATCGAAACCATCCGTCCCTTGGTGCTCGACCGCACGATTCCGAACTATCCGATCGTCGGCAATATCCTCGGCGCGGCGTCGCAGGTGTCGCAACGTAAGGATTGGTACCGGGGCGACGGGCCCCTGCCCGATGCGGTGCTCACCGAGATGACCGAGAAGCTGGGCGCTGGGCGCTGGAACATGCGCTTCGCCCTTTATGGGCATGAAGCCATCGTCGATGCCCAATACAAGATCGTCGAGGCCGCGTTCGCCAAGCTGCCCGGCGCGATCCTGGGCGGCCGCAAATATGCCGGCGCCACCATGGCCGAAACGGTGCCGCCGCAGGATCGGATACAGGCGGGTGTGCCCGGCCTCGATATTCTCAACATGGTCGCCTGGTATGGCGGCGAGGAAGGCGGGCACCTCGATTTCTCGCCGGTCGCGCCCCTCACCGGCGACGAGGTGGTGGCGCAGACCAGGCTAGTGCGCGGCGTGGTCGAGCGGTTCGGTCTCGATTACTGCGCCGGCATCATCGTCATGCCACGCAGCGCGCTGCAGATCTGCCTCTTGAACTTCGACAAGAAGGACCCGGCCCAGGTCGACCGCGCCTTCGCCGCCTGCAAGGCGCTGGTCCAGGAAGCCGCCAAGGCCGGCTATGGCGAGTACCGCGCCCATCTCGAGGTCATGGACCTGGTCGCCGAGCAATATGACTTCAACAATCACGCGCTTCGGCGTTTCAACGATCGCATCAAGGACGCGCTCGACCCTAACGGCATCCTGTCGCCGGGCAAGCAGGGCATCTGGCCACGCGAAATGCGGGGGTTGGCGGGCGGCGGTTCGGCCTAACGCGCTCTATCCCCGCAACCAGTTGCGCAGCGCGTCATTGACCTGGCCCGGCTCTTCCAGCGTCGTCAGGTGACCGCAATGCTCGATGATGGTAAGCCGCGAGCGTGGGATCAGGCCCGCCATTTCCTCGGCGACCTTGACCGGCGTGAGCTGGTCCTCGCGCCCGCACAGGATCAGCGTCGGCACCGCGATGCGCGCGAGATCCGGGCGGCCGTCGATGCGGTTGAGGATCGCGGTTTCCTGGCGGCGAAAACCCTCGGCGCCGACCGACGCGGCCATATCGACGATGACCTTGACCAACGCCGCATCGCCCAGCCGGTCGGCATGGATGAGAAATGGCAGCAGCCGCTCGGTCACGCCATGGAACTGCCCACGCCGCGACAGTTCGATGAGATCGCGGCGGCGCTGTGCCTGTTCCGGCAGGTCGGCGCGCGCCGAGGTATCGAGCAGCGCCAGCCGCGTCACGCGTTCCGGCGCTTGGCGGATCACCTCCTGCGCGACATACCCGCCCATCGACAGGCCGGCCAGGGCAAAGCGCGGCGGCGCCTCGGCCAGAATGCGCCCGGCCATGCCGGCGAACGAATCGTCGCGACCGAGATCCGGGATGGTCATGTCGACGATATCGGCCAGCGCAGCTAGTTGCGGCGCCCAGAGTCGCCGGTCACACAGCAGGCCGGGCAGCAAAATCAACGAGGTTTTTTCCGTCATCGAACGTCCATTAGGATGACACGCGGGGGCGATTTATAACCCGCGTCGCGAAAACAATTGACTTTGGAGGCTATAACCCCAATTAACGTGTCGTGCGTCAAGTGATATCGGCGCGCGAAATCCATCCTCATTTCAACGAATCTGGAAGAAGCGAAGTACCCTTCTCAATGAATTTTTCCGACCTTGGCCTCTCTGCGGAGGTCCTTCAAGCAGTCACGGACGCGGGCTACATCACCCCGACCCCCATCCAGGAACAGGCCATTCCCTATGTGTTGACCGGGCGCGACGTGCTTGGCTGTGCACAGACGGGAACCGGCAAGACGGCCGGTTTCACCCTTCCCATGATCGATATGCTGGCATCCGGGCGGGCACGGGCGCGCATGCCGCGCTCCCTGATCATCGAGCCGACCCGCGAGCTGGCGGCCCAGGTCGCCGCCGCCTTCGATACCTATGGCAAGCATCATAAGCTCAGCCAGGCGCTCCTCATCGGCGGCGAGAGCTTCTCCGATCAGGAACGCAAACTGGATCGCGGCGTCGACGTCTTGATCGCGACGCCCGGCCGCCTCATCGACCTTTATGAGCGTGGCAAGATCATCCTTTCCGATACCAAGATTCTGGTGATCGACGAGGCCGACCGCATGCTGGACATGGGCTTCATCCCCGATGTCGAGCGCATCGTCTCGCTGCTGCCGCGCATCCGTCAGACGCTGTTTTTCTCGGCGACCATGCCGCCGGAAATTCGCCGGCTCGCCGATGCCTTCCTGCTCAATCCCAAGGAAGTAACCGTAGCGCCCCCCGCCTCGCCCGCCGCCACGGTGGTGCAGAGCCTGGTGATGGTGAACCAGCTCGACAAGCGCGAGGCGTTGCGCCGGCTGCTACGCGGCGAGGATGTCAAAAACGCGCTGATCTTCTGCAACCGCAAGCGCGACGTCGATATTCTCTATCGCTCGCTGGCCAAGCACGGCTTCAATGCCGCGGCGCTGCATGGCGATATGACACAATCGATCCGCACGGAAACCTTGGAAAAATTCAAGGACGGCCGGGTGCAGCTTCTGGTCGCCAGCGATGTCGCGGCCCGCGGTCTCGATATCCAGGGCCTGTCGCACGTCTTCAATTTCGACGTGCCCATTCATGCGGAGGATTATGTCCACCGCATCGGCCGCACCGGCCGCGCGGGCCGGGCGGGCAAATCCTTCACCTTTGCCACGCCGGACGATGGGCATTTCGTCGCCAATATCGTCGCGCTGATCGGCAGGGCCATTCCGCCCTTCACGATGGAGGGAATGGATACGCCCACGATCGAGGAAGGCGCACCCGATAAACGCCGCTCGCGTGGCGGTAGTCGCGGCCGAGGCCGCGACGGGCAGCGCGCCGCCGCTCCGCCGCGGCCGGCGAAACCGCGCGAGGCGCCGCCGCCGCGTGCCAGCGAGCGCCACGGCCCGCCGCCAACACGGATCGAGCAGCCTGCGGCGCACCGGCCGGTGCCGGTGAGCATGGACCGGTTTCCGTTGGCTGGCGACGGCAAGGTCACGCCGCTGCCGCAGCGCCGGCCGGAGCCGCATTATGCCGATGACGATCGTCAGGTGGTCGGCTTCGGCGATCATCCGCCCGCTTTCCTGGCGCGGCCCCGGGCCAAGCTTGCCTGATGCGAACCCTGTTCGTCATGGTCAAATGTGAACTCGGCCAAGCCTATAAGGTGGCCGAGGAAGCGGTTGAGACCATCGAACAGGTCTCCGAGGTCCATTCGGTCTCGGGCCAGTACGATCTTTTGATGAAATGCTTTTTGCCCGACGATATGGATGTCGGGCATTTCGTGGTGGAGCGGCTGCAGCGCCTCGGCGGCATCAAGGACACCTTCACGCTGACCGCCTACAAGGCGTTCTCGTAAAAATCCCTAATCCTCGCCGTTCAGCTCCGCCTCGGCTTCCGTCTCCCGTTCGGCGCGGCGCTTTTCCACCAGCCGGCATGAGATGATGGAAATCTCGTAGAGCACCAGCAGCGGAACCGCCAGCGAGCATTGGCTGAAAATGTCCGGCGGGGTCAGGATCGCCGAAGCGATGAAGATTCCGACAATGGCGTAGCGGCGATTCTTCTTCAGCATGGCCGACGTCAGCAGCCCGACCCGCGCCATCAGCGTCAATGCCACCGGCATCTGGAAGGCGAAGCCGAAGGCGAAGATCAGCCGCATCACCAAGGTCAAATATTCGCTGACCTTGGGCTCCAGCGTCACCGCCAGCGACCCGGCGCTTCCGGGGTCCTGAAAACTGGCGAAGAACCGAAACGCCACCGGAAAAATGACGAAATAGGCGAGGCTGCCGCCCAGGATGAACAAAACCGGGGTCGCTAACAGATAGGGCAGGAACGCCATGCGTTCCTTCTTGTAGAGCCCGGGCGCCACGAACATCCAAAGCTGGCTCGCGATCACAGGAAATGACAGGCAGATCGAGGTCCAGAACGCGACCCGAAGATCGGTGAAGAACGCCTCGGTCAGATCGGTATAGATGAAATGGCCGTTGGAATGCGTCGACAGAATTTGCGCCAGCGGCGCCGCCAGGAAACTGTAGATAGTCTTGCTGAAATACCATGAGGGAATGAACAGGATCAGGAACGACAGGACCGACCACATCAGCCGCTTGCGCAGCTCGATCAAGTGATCGAGCAGCGGCATCTTGCCGCTTTCGAGTTCGCTGTCCTTGGTTTCCGACACGGGCGTTTCTGGGGCGTTTCTGGACGGCTCAGCCGTGCGTCCCGGATTTAGGTTCGGCGGGCGCGGCTTCGGCATGGTCGCGCGGCGGAGCCGCCGGCGGCTCGCTCATCGGCACGGGCGCCGCCTCGGGCGCCTCGAAGCCGAGGACCGGCTGGAGGAAGGCGGGAACCGGCGCGCCGATGGTGGGCAGCGCGAGTTGCGTCGGTTCGACGGGTGCCGGCTCAACGGCCGGCTCCGCCGGCGCGGGCGGCGTCTCGCCGCGAAATTCCGGCGCCGACAGGCTCTTTTCCAGATCGCCACTCGGATCGATGAAATTGCGGATGATCTTGCTCGGGCCGCCACCGACCACCGCGCTCATGCTCTTGCGCACGTCATCGAGCTCGCTGTCGCGGACCATCTGGTCGATCTGGAATTGAAATTCACGGGCGACCGAGCGGGCGCGGTTGGTCCACTGCCCCACGGTCCGCAGGACACGCGGCAAATCCTTGGGGCCGATGACCACCAGCGCCACCACCCCGATCAGCAGAATCTCAGACCACGAAAAATCGAACATCGAATCCTATTCCAACGGCGCCCGTAGGGCGGCGTCCAGCACGCGACGAATAATGGCAGAACCACCCCAGGCCCGCAATCGACCGTGCGACGCCAGTCCTTACCTAATTCCGATCCGCATCGGGCGCGGGATCGTCTTCGCCGGGCGCCTCCGACTCATCGGCCTCCTCGGGGGCCTCTTCGCGCTGGGGCAGTTCGTCGGGCGGCGTGAAGGTCAGCGTGTTGGCGCCCTCACGCAGCACGGTGACGCGCGGCCCGACCAGGCCGGCCGCCTTCAGTTCCTCAATGCCGGGCAGATCGCGACGGTCGGCCAGGCCGAAATGCAGCAAGAACGCATCGGTAATGCCCCAGGTGACCGGCCGGCCGGGCGTCTCCCGGCGCCCCATCGGCGCGATCCAGCCGGTCTCCATCAGCACGTCGAGCGTGCCCTTGTTGATGGCGACGCCGCGAATATCCTCTATTTCGGCGCGCGTCACCGGCTGGTGATAGGCGACGATGGCCAGGGTCTCGATGCCGGCCCGCGACAATTTGCGCGCCATCACCTTTTCCAGCTTCAGCTTGCCGGCAAGGTCGGGCGCGGTGCGAAAGGTCCAACCGCCCGCCACGAAGATCAAATTGACGCCGCGGCCACGATACTCCCCGGTCAATTGGGCGAGGAGCGCGGCGACATCCGCCCCCTGGGGCAGGCGTTCGGCAATCGCCCGCTCATCCAGCGGTGCCGCCGAAGCGAACAGCAACGCCTCGATCAGCCGCAATTGCTGGGCGCGTTCGCCGGCGGCGTCGCGCGCCGGCGCGAATTCCACGTCACCCGGATCGTCGGCCGTCTCGTCGCTCATGCCATCCCCGGAAGGCTGCGCAAGAGGATCGGTCCGAACGCACGGTCCTGGCGTATCTCGAGCTTGCCGGTGCGCGCCAGCTCCAGGCTCGCGGCGAACGTCGCCGCGATCGCGGACCGCCCGATCAGCCCGTATCCCAGCCCCGCCGGCAGAAAGCTCGCCAGCGTGCGCCATTCGGGGGTACGGCCAAGAACGCGGCGCAGCCGTTCCAGCGCATCGTCCATCGAATAAAGTTCCGCCGGGATGATATGCAGCACGGCATTTTCCCGGCGCTGGCGCTGCTCGCCATAGGCCCGCAACAACTCGAGCAGCGTCGCTTCATAGCGTGGCAGCAGCTTGCGCGGCAAACCTTCGGGCGCGCCGCGGCCGAAGACATCGCGATCGAGCCGCGGCAGCGCCATGAGACGCGCGCCGACTTCGCGCATCGCCTCTAGCCGCAGCAACTGATGCGTCAGCGCCGCCGCCAACTCTTCGCCGGACGGCTCCTCGGGGCCGGGCGGCTCGGGCAGCAGCAGGCGCGATTTGAGATAGGCTAGCCACGCGGCCATCACCAGATAATCGGCGGCGATCTCAAGCCGCAAGCGCCGCGCGCTGGCAATAAAGGCAAGATATTGATCGGCCAGCGCCAGGATCGAAATCTTGGTCAGATCGACCTTCTGCTCCCGCGCCAGGCTCAATAGGACATCGATCGGCCCCTCATAGCCTTCGAGATCGACCACCAGCTCGGCATCCTCGGATGCCTCCCTCGGGTGTTCCTCCTCGAATGTCGATGCGCTGGTCATGCGACGCCGGTCAGCCACCCGATGCCCTGCACGATGGTATTGGCGGGCCAATAGATCAGAACGCTGACGATGTCGAGATCGACGCCGATCTCGCGCCCGATCCACGGCAGCAAAAACAACACGCCGATGACGATGACGATGCCGTAACGCTCGAGCCGCGCCAGCGGCCGCGCGAGGAAATTGGGCAAGAGGCCGACCGCGACCCGGCCGCCATCCAATGGCGGCAGCGGGATCATGTTGAAGACCGCCAGCACCACATTGAACATTACCGCGTTGCGCAGATTAAGCGCCGCCCACAGCTTTGCCACCGTCGGGACGAACGGAATAACGTAGAACAGCAGCGCGGCGCCAATCGCCATCAGGATATTGATGCCGGGGCCCGCCAGCGCCACCCAGACCATGTCCATGCGCGGATGGTTGAGGCGGCTGAAATTAACCGGCACCGGCTTGGCATAGCCGAAGAGGAAACTGCCGCGCGAGACAAAGAACAGCAACAGCGGCATCAGCACGGTGCCAAACGGGTCGATATGCTTCAGGGGATTAAAGGTGACCCGGCCTGCCCGCAAAGCGGTGTCGTCACCCAGCTTGTTGGCGACGAAGCCATGAGCCGCCTCGTGCAGCGTGATGGCAAAGATCGCCGGCAAGGCGAAGACCGAAATCTGCACCAGTAACGAGCTGTAATCCTGCATCAAGCCGCCGCCATCAGGGCGTGGAACCGCGCCTCGGCCGCGCCGCGATCGAACGGGGCCGATTGCCGCCGCCGAGCCTCGCCGCGTGCCACGCGTTGCAGCGACAGGTCGGACAAGGGGCGGGCCGCGCGTGCTACTTCCGTCATTTCATCCATATGGCCATTGCAGTGAAGAACCAGATCGCACCCCGCCGCGAGCGCCGCGCCGGTTCGGGCGGCGAGGCTGCCCGCCAGCGCCCCCATCGACAGATCGTCCGACACCAGGACCCCGTCGAAGCCGATGCTACCGCGAATTATCTCCCCGATCACGCGCGGCGATAGGGTCGCGGGGAGGTCGGGATCGACTGATTGGTAAACGACATGAGCGGTCATCGCCCAGGGCATGTCCCGCAATTCATGGAAAACAGTGAAATCGGTGCGCTCCAGTTCCACGCGCGGGGTCGAGACGCGCGGCAAAGCATGGTGACTGTCGACCGTGGCGCGGCCATGGCCGGGAATGTGCTTGATCACGGGTAATATTTGGCCCTGCAACAGCCCATCGCAAGCCGCCCGCGCCAGCCGCGCGGCACGCAACGGCTCGTCGCCCCAGGCGCGATCGCCGATGATCGCGTCCGCCCCCGGCACGCGCAGGTCAAGCAGCGGAAAGCAATCGACCGAAATGCCCAGTCGTGCGAGATCGTCGGCGATGAGACGCGCGGCCATGAACGCGCCTGCCTCGGCCGCATCGCCCTGCAATGCGGCGATCGCGCCGGGCGCCGGATAGGCCGGCCAGTACGGCGGTTTGAGACGCGCGACCCGCCCACCTTCCTGATCAATCAAGACCGGCGCATCGGTACGTCCCACCGCCGCGCGCAACGCCGCCACCAGCCACGTCACCTGGTCGGGATTGGTGCAATTGCGCTTGAAGAGGATGAAGCCCAGCGGATCGGCGGCCGTGAAGAAGTCGCGTTCGGCGGCGGTCAACTCCTCGCCGGCGCAGCCAAAGACCGCCGCCAGCGGAACCTTAGGGCTTGGCAAGGATGCACGCCGCGCCGCGCCCCCGCAGCGCATCGCACAAGTGGGCCGCCGAGCCCTGCCCCATCGGACCGGCCATCACGCGATAATAGGTGCCGCGCTCCCCGAGATTGACCGCGACCACCGAAAACCCGACCGCGCCCAGAAGATCGCCATAGCTACGCCGCAGCCGCGCCTCGACCGCGCGCGCATCACCGTCGCTGCGCAAGGAGGCCAGCTGAAGGCGGTAGCTTCCGCCCATTTCCGGCGCCCGCGTCGCGGCCGGACGCGGCTTCGCCTCAATACGCGCAGCGGCTGGCTTGGGTTTGGGCAGCGGCTTCACGGCGGCGAGCGGCGGGACCTTGGCGCGGCGGGGCGTCGTCTGAGCCGACTTGGTCGGGACGGGCTTGCGCGGCGGCACGTCGGGAACCAACCGCACCGGCTGACCGACGCCGGCCGCGTCGGCGACGTGATCCGATGGCGCGGCTTCATCGCCCGGCGCGGCGGCCCCGCCCGAACTCGCCGGGGGCGTGGCCGCAGCCAATTGACGATCGGGGGCGGGCTGCGGCAGCGGCTGGTCGGGTGCCGGCAAAATATTCTCGATACGCGGCGCGACGCGACCCGGGTCATAGGCCAGCGGGTCGATATCGGGAACTTTCATGCCGCCCGGATCACTGGGCCGCTCGCGGGTCGGCTGATGGTCGGCCGTCAACACGGGAACATCGATGCCTTGAGCGCCAGGGGCGCGCTGAAACGCCCAGGCCCAGATCAGCGCCACGAAGGCCAAGGAAAGTCCCACCACCATCCACACGCGGTTCCGCTTGCGACGCGCCGGCTGGCTCAAGCGCGGCCGGCGTTCGCCCGCGTGGTGGACCTGATCGATCGACATCAACGCATCTCCTCGGCCGGCGCGACCCCGAACACCGTCAAGCCTGACGCCACGACAAATGCCACCGCCTGCACCAAAGCGAGGCGCGCCGAAGTCACTTCAGGCGAATCGCTAAGAATGAAGCGCAAGCTCGTATCATCCTTACCTTTATTCCACAGTCCGTGAAAGGCCGATGCAAGCTCCTGGAGGTAAAAGGCGATTCGATGCGGCTCATGCGCCTCGGCTGCGCTCTCGACCAGGCGCGGCCAGCCCGCCAGAAGGCGGATCAGGGCCAACTCAGCCGAGTCGCCGAGCAAATGCAGCGGCGCCCGCGCCAGCGCTTCCGGGTCGAGCGCCAGATCGGGCATGCTATTCCCGGCGAGTCGCAAAACCGACCGCGCGCGGGCATGCGCATACTGGACATAGAAGACCGGATTATCCTTCGACTGCTCGACTACCTTGGCGAAATCGAAATCGAGCGTCTGGTCATTGCGCCGAGTCAGCATGACGAAGCGGAAGACATTCTTGCCGACCTGCTCCACCACCTCGCGCAGCGTAACGAAGGTGCCGGCGCGCTTGGACATGCGGACCGGCTGGCCCTGGTCGAGCAGCGATACCAGCTGGCACAGCTTGACATCGAGGGTGCCGTGCCCGCCCGTCAGCGCCGTTACCGCCGCCTGCATGCGTTTGACATAGCCGCCATGATCGGCGCCCCAGACATCGATCATGTCGGTAAAGCCGCGGTGATACTTGTCGAGATGGTAGGCGATATCGGCGGCGAAATAGGTCCACGACCCATCCGATTTTTTCAGCGGCCGGTCGACATCGTCGCCGAAGCTGGTCGAGCGGAACAGAGTCTGCGCGCGCGGCTCCCAATCCTCGGGCAGCTTGCCCTTGGGCGGCTCCAGCACGCCGACATAGACGAGCCCGGCGGCGTCGAGCGCCGCCAGCGCGGCCTCGATCTTGCCCCGCGCCACGATATCGCGGCGCTCGGAAACAAACACATCGTGATGAATGTCGAGAAGATCGAGGTCCGCCCGGATCAGCGCCAGCATCCGCATGACCGCGTCATCGCGGAAATGAAGCAGCCAATCCTGCTCCGGCCGGCCGGCCCAGTGGGTCCCAAAGGCGGCGGCGTTCTCCTTTCCGACCTCGATCAGATAGTCGCCGGGATAGAAGCCGTCGGGGATCGCGCCGATTTCCTCGCCCAGCGCCTCGCGATAGCGCAGATAGGCGGAGCGCCCCAGCACATCGACCTGCCCGCCGGCATCATTCACATAATATTCGCGCGTCACGTCGTAACCGGCCTTCCGCAGCAGCGACGCCAGCGCATCGCCGACCACCGCGCCCCGGCCATGCCCGACATGCATCGGCCCGGTCGGATTGGCCGACACGAACTCAACATTAACTTTGCGCCCGGCGCCGATAGCGCAATCGCCATAGGCGGGACCCGCCAGCAGGATTTCGCGCAGCCGCGCGTGCCAGAACCCATCCGCCAGCGTCAGGTTGATGAAGCCGGGCCCAGCCACCTCGACCCGCGTGACGTCCGGGTCGGCACGGAATTTGTCAGCCAGCAATTCGGCGAGATCGCGCGGCCTCATCCGCGCCGATTTCGCGATCACCAGCGCCGCGTTGGCAGAAATGTCGCCATGGCGCGGATCGCGCGTCTGCTCGACCACCAGGCCCTTGATGACGATGTTGCTCGGCAACTTGCCCTCGGCGATCAGCGCCGGCAGAAGCTCGTCCCGGATTTTGTCGAGGAAATGATTGAAGAGATTCATGGCGAGGCATCCGCGTCGAACAGCCGGCGATGCTCATCAAGGGCATAGCGATCGGTCATGCCGGCGATATAGTCGGCGACGATTCGGGCGCGCTGGGCGGGTGATTTCGTCTCGGCCTGGTGGCGCCATTCGCTCGGAAGGCAGTCGGGTTCATTGTGCAGCAGCGCAAAGAGTTCCGCCACCACGCGCCGGGCCTTCGATGCCATGCGATTGACGCGGAAGTGGCGATACATATGGTCGAAGAGAAAGGATTTCAGCGCCTTGTCGTTGGCGCGCATGGTCTCGGAAAATGCCACCGTCGGGGCGCCGAGCGCGCGAATATCCTCAAGATCCGCAACTCCCGCCGCCGCGATGCGCCGGGTCGTTTCCGCGATCAGGTCCGATACCATGAGATCGATCATCCGGCGGATCGCCTCATGGACGAGGCGCGGTTCCTCTATCCCCGGGTAGTGCGCCGCGACCGCGCGGAACACCGGCCCGGCGAGCGGCACGTCCGCCAGATCGGCAACGGCGAACAGGCCGGCCCGCAGCCCGTCATCGATGTCGTGATTGTTATAGGCGATATCGTCCGACAGCGCCGCGACCTGCGCCTCGGCGGAGGGCCACGCGTCGAGCGCGAGGTCATGCCGCATCACATATTCGGCAATGGTCGCGGGCAGCGGTGGCGCACCGGGGCCACCGATCAGCGGACCGTTATGCTTGACGACGCCCTCCAGCGTCTCCCAGGTCAGATTGAGGCCGTCGAATTCCGCGTAGTGGCGCTCCAGCCGGGTCAACACGCGCAGGGTCTGGTCGTTATGCTCGAATCCGCCATAGGGCCGCATCGCCTCATCCAGCGCGTCGCCGCCGGCATGGCCGAACGGCGTGTGCCCGAGATCATGGGCAAGGGCCAACGCCTCCGCCAGATCGTCGTTGAGGCGCAAGGCGCGCGCGATGGAGCGCGCGATCTGCGCCACCTCCAGCGAGTGGGTCAGCCGGGTGCGGTAGTGATCGCCCTCATGATAGACGAAGACCTGAGTCTTGTATTGCAGGCGGCGAAACGCGGTTGAATGAATGACCCTGTCGCGATCGCGTTGGTAGGGCGAGCGCGTCGGGCTCTCGGCCTCGGGATGGAGCCGTCCCCGGCTCCGAGCGGAGCGGCAAGCATAGGCCGCGAGCGGCGCCGGATCGGTCATTTGGCGCGCAGGCTAACCGGGGGGGCGGGTATTGGCAACGCTCCTGCGGAGAATCGCGCGATAGAGGAACGATTTATTCATGCAATCGCACCTTGAATACTTGACTGGTTCCTGCTTGACTCGATCTAACGCAACGCTGACGGTGAGAGCCGAACAGGGGGTACCCATGAGAAGCGTACTTGGTATCGCAGCGGCGCTGACCTTGCTGATTCCAGCATTGGCCTTCGCCGCACCAAATAACGAGCATCGCGGTGGCGGTGGTGGGCATCCGGCGGCGCATGCCGCCCCGCGCGCGGCACCTCGTGCCGCCCCACGCGCGACTCATGCGGGTCCGCGCGCCCATGCTCCTGGCGCACGGGCCACCGTCAGACCTGGTCCCCGGCATGGAGCCCGCCCCGGCGTCGCTCACGGTCCCGGCCGCCGCCCCAGCGGTCATGTCGCCGGCCGTCCCGGCCATATGGCGGGACGCTCCGGCGGCTATCATCCGCCGCGCGGCAATCGGTTCTACCATGGTGGCCACTACTACGGGCGCGTCCATGGCCGCCCGTGGGCTTGGCCCCATGGCTATGGGTATCATCGCTGGTATGTCGGCGGCATCTTCCCGTCCTTTTTCGTGTCGCCAACCTATTTCTATACGGGTTACGCAGGTCTCGGCCTCGCCGCGCCGCCGCCAGGCTATGCCTGGGTGCGGTATGGCCCCGATCTGGTCCTGGTCAATATTTCGACCTATGCAGTCCAGGACATCGCCTACGGCGTCTTCCTTTAGGTGTCATGCGCGAGCGTCGCGGCTCTCAGTCGCGGCGCTCGTCCCGCCTGCCACGCGGTTTCCCTAGCCGTGTGATGGGGTCTCCGGCATAGTAGCGTCATGCCGGGAACCAGACTGTCCAGCCGCGATCTGATCGCGCGCCTCATTGCCTTCGACACCACCAGCCGCGACAGCAATCTCACCCTCATCGATTTCGTGCGTGACTATCTCGACGGCTGGGGCGTCAAGAGCGAACTCTATTTCGATCCGGCGAAGCGCAAGGCGGATTTGTTCGCTACCATCGGGCCCGATGATCGCGGCGGCTTGATGCTATCGGGCCACACCGACACGGTTCCCGTCGATGGTCAGGTGTGGGACAGCGATCCTTTCGCGGCAACGGCGCGTGATGGCAAGCTCTACGCGCGGGGCAGCTGCGATATGAAGGGTTTCATCGCGCTGGCGCTGGCAAAGGTGCCGGACATGGTCGCCGCCCGGCTCAAGACGCCGCTGCACCTCGCTTTTTCCTATGATGAAGAGGTCGGCTGCATCGGCGTGCGCGATTTGATCGCCGATATCGCCCGACGGCCGGTGCGGCCCATCGGCTGCATCGTCGGCGAGCCGACGCTGATGCTGCCGGTGATCGCGCACAAGGGCAAACTGACCATGCGCTGCGAGGTGCATGGTCACGAAAGTCACTCGGCGCTGACCCATGAAGGCGTCAACGCAGTCGAGGCGGCGGCCGAAATCGTCGCCTATCTCAAGAACATGGCGCGGCGCAAGCGTGACGAGGGTCCCTACGATGGCGCCTTCACCCCGCCCTACACCACGATTCACTGCGGCACCATCCGCGGCGGTACGGCCATCAACATCGTGCCGCGCGAATGCACGTTCGATTTCGAAATCCGCGCCATCGCGCCGGACGACCCCAAGGCGCTGTACCGGGAATTGCGCGACTATGCCGAGGCCCGCCTGCTGCCCGAGATGCTCGGCGTGAGCCCCGATGCCGCGATCCATTTCCACGAGCTTAACGATTCGCCCGGCCTGTCGATCCCGCCCGACGCCCCGATCGTCAAGCTGGTCCAATCCCTGACCGGCGCCAACAGCACCGGCAAGGTCAGCTTCGCGGCCGAGGCCGGCCTGTTCCAGGCGGCCGATATCCCGACCATCATCTGCGGCCCCGGTTCGATCGAGCAGGCACACAAGCCAAACGAATTCATCGCGCTCGATCAGATCGCGCGATGCGAAACGTTTCTGGAACGCGTGCTGGAGCATCTGCGGACGTGAGCGTCGCCGCCGCGCCCGCGACGCGTGTGGCGTTCACTCCGCCCGATTTGACGCCCTATCGCGCCGGCAACACCGGCATCCCCTATGTCACGAGCCTGATCGCGCCGGCCCCCGGCCCGCACGTCATGATCATGGCGCTGACCCACGGCAACGAGATTTGCGGCGCCGTCACGCTCGACCGCCTGTTCCGGCGCGGCATTCGCCCGGTGCGCGGCACCCTGACCCTGGCGTTCGCCAATATCGCCGCCTATGAGCGGTTCGAGACCGCCCAGCCGCACCGCTCTCGCTTCGTCGATGAAGATTTCAATCGCCTGTGGGACGTGGCGACGCTGGAAGGGCCACGACGCAGCGTCGAACTGACGCGGGCGCGCGAATTGCGGCCGATCATCGACGCCGTGGATTTGCTCCTCGATATTCATTCGATGACCGCCCCGTCGCCACCCTTGATGCTGACGGGCCTGTGCGCAAAATCAATGGCGCTCGCCCAACGCGTCGGCATGCCGGAAATCCTCATGCGCGATGCCGGCCACGCCGGCGGCACGCGGCTGCGGGATTATGGCGCCTTCGGCGATCCCGATGCGCCGAACACAGCCTTGTTGATCGAATGCGGCGAGCATTGGCGAATCGAGGCGGCCGAGACCGCTTTCGCCACCTCGCTTCGCTTCCTGGCCGCGACCCAGACCATCGACGCCCCGGCGCCGGCGCCAAACCAGCGCCAGCGCGTGCTCGAGGTCACCCATGCCGTTACCGTCGCCGGACCCGACTTCACCTTCGCGCCATCCTTTCACGGGCTGAGTGTCGTTCCCAAAGCCGGCACGCCGATTGCGCGGGATGGCGGCCGGCTCGTCGTGACACCGTACGATGATTGCGTCATCATCATGCCCGCAGCCTCTGTCGAGCGCGGCCAGACCGCGATGCGGCTGGGTCGTTTCACCGATTAACTTCATCTCCCTCTTCCCGCGGATTCATCATGAAAATCCTTCGTCCCCTTAGTTACGTCGTCGCGATCGCCATTGGCGCGGCCCTGCCGGTCACCGCCCTTGTCGCCGCCGCCCCGCCCGACCACGGTCCCGGGGTTACCATGAATCTCTTCAATGAGATTCTGGCGACGGTGAAAGTGAACTATGTCGAGCCGGTGACCGACAGCAAGCTGATCGAGGGGGCCGTCAAAGGCATGCTTGCCAGCCTCGACCCGCACTCCAATTACATGGACGCCGCCGAATATCGCGAGATGCGGGTCCAGACCAGCGGTGAGTTCGGCGGCCTCGGGATGCAGGTGACGATGGAAAACGGCGCGGTGAAGATCATCTCGCCTATCGACGACACGCCGGCGGCGAAGGCCGGCATCCGGGCCAACGATCTGATCGTCGCGATCGACAATGATCCGGTCTCCGACATGACCCTGTCGGAGGCGGTCGACCGCCTGCGCGGCACCATCGGGACCGAGGTCAAGCTGCTGATGAAGCGCGGCCAGCAGGACCCGTTCGAACTCAAGCTGACGCGCGCCGATATCAAGGTCGATCCGGTGAAGTCGAAGCTCGAAGGCAATGATGTCGCCTATCTGCGCATCACCAGTTTCACCGAACGGACCAGCGCGGCGCTGCGCGAAGCCTATAATTCCTTGCAGGACAAGTCGGGGCACAAGCTCGTCGGCGTGGTGCTCGATCTACGCAACAATCCGGGCGGCTTGCTAGACGAGGCGGTCGGTGTCGCGAACGAATTCCTCGATCAGGGCGAAATCGTCTCCATCCGGGGCCGCCGTCCGCAAGACAATCACCGCTTCGACGCGCGGCCCAACCGCGACCTGGTGGCCAATCTGCCGGTGGTGGTGCTGATCAATGGCGGCTCCGCCTCGGCCTCCGAAATCGTGGCGGGGGCGCTGCAGGACCATCACCGCGCCCTGCTGCTCGGGACCAAATCGTTCGGCAAGGGCTCAGTGCAGACGGTATTGCCGGTTCAGGAAAGCGGCGGCGCTATCCGCCTTACCACCGCCCGTTATTACACGCCCTCCGGCCGGTCCATCCAAGCCGAAGGCATCAAGCCCGATGTCGTCGTCGAGCCCGCCAAGATCGAGACCGTGGCTCAGCCGGACTTTCGCCATGAGGCCGACCTGAAGAACGCGCTAAAGAACACCGATGCGGCGGCCAAGAAGATCGCAGCGCCAACGGCCGCGCCGTCCGCAACGCCGAAACAGCCGGCGGTAACGCCGGTGACCGCCGCAGCCAATGAGATGGCGACCTTTGGATCGGCTGCGGACTATCAGCTCGTGCGTGCTGTCGATCTGGTTCGCGGGGTCGCGATGTTCAAGAGAATGTCGCGTCAGTAGAATCCAGGGAACCAAATTCTATAGGTGACCGATCACCGCCTTGGCGGCGTTGGTGATCGTGACGTCGGTCGCGGTGGCGCTGACCGCTTCGCTGTACCATTGATCGACCGCCTGCATCAGCACCAAGCTGCCGCGCTTGCGAAGGTCGGCGCCGACGATGGCCTCCAGTGACCGGAGGCGGGCAAAGAACTTGCGGGTCGCCGCCTTGCGCCGTTCTTCCGTCTGCTGCGGTGAGGCGGCGGTTGAGGCCTTCGCCGTGGCCGGCGCGGCCGGTGGCGCGGTCGCCAGGGAGGATGACGCCTTCATCGGCGAGGCAAGTTTCGGCGCCGCCGGCGGTTTCGCCACAATCTGTGGTTTTCCGGCGGTCGGAATCGGCTTCGGTGCAACCGCCGGTTTGGCAGCCACTGCGGTGATTTTATCTTTAGCGGTTGATTTTGGCACCGGCGAAGGCTTTTTCGCCTCGACCTTCTGGGCCGGTGCCGATTTCTTGGCCAACACCATTCGTTTGGCCACCGCTTTTTTTCCCGCCCGATTTTCGCGAGACGTCATTCGGTTCCTCCAATGGGCGACGCCCGTGCATAAAATTGGAGGGCTAACCGGAATTGAGCAAGTGAAAACCGCACGTTTGCCGCGGAAGATCGGCATTCCGTCGCAGGTTCCCTAGTTTTTATCTTAAAATCCCGCCGCGGCGTCCGATTGGCCGATTCGGCTGAAAATTCTCCCGCCCGCCGTCGGCGCGGCGTCGATGAATGCGGGGTTCCGGCGAACCGGTCCCGCGACTCTTGCCTCGTCGATGGTGCCCGCTGCCGGAATCGAACCGGCACGGCCTCGCGGCCAAGGGATTTTAAGTCCCTTGCGTCTACCAGTTCCGCCAAGCGGGCTTGCCCAACCCCTTAAGCTAAAGGGCGATCCGTCCGGACGGAAGCGCCTTGCATCCGTCCGGTTCGATGAAGTCGCACGCTAGCGATCCTTATCGGAATTCGGCTTCCGTTCATCACGTTTCTGTGCCGTTCCTGTCGGCGCTGGTGCCTGGGGCCGTGGCGGCACTGGCCGGACCTCGGGGCGGGTAACCGGCGGCTTGACTTCCGGACGGGGCGTCGGGTTGGCTGCCGGGTGCGGTGCCGGTTTCATTTCGCGGCTCGGCGCGGGCTTGACCTCGGGATGCATCACCGGGGGCGGGACTCGGGTTTTCGGCGCCGGTGGGACGGGCCGCGCTTCCGGCTTCGGCTGCACCGGTCTTGCCTCGGGCTTCGCCGTCGGTGTCGGCTGATGGTCGGCCCTCGTGGTGCCCGGCCCGGCATGCGGCACCGGTACCGGCTTAGCCTCCGGCTTGACGGCGCGTGGTTCAGCTTTCGGCGCCGGCGCAGGGATGGGTTTGATCGCCGACTTGACCGTGCTCGGCGTCGGGGGCGGCGCCGGCTTCACCGCTGGATTGCTCGCCCCAGGTTTCGGCTTGGTGATGGACGGAACCGGCTCGGGTCTTCTGGGACGAGTGGGCCTGGCCTCCGGCCGCGCTGTCGGCGGCTGCTTTACCTCGGGCTTGGCTTCGGGATGCGCGACGGGAGGCTGCTTTACCTCGGGCTTCGCTTCGGGGTGTGCGGTGGGAGGCTGTTTCGCGCCGGGCTTTGCTTCCGGTTTGCCTTCCTGCTTGCCGGACACTGCGGGGGCTGCGGTTTGCGGTGAGCCGGCGGGGTGCACGGTTGCCGCGACCGGTTGAGCGGGCGTGACAGGCGCCTTCTTCGGCGCGATCAGCTTCGCCGGAATCGGCGCCAGCTTCGTTGGCGGCAGGATTTTGGCTTTCGGCGGCTCCGCCTTGTTCAGCGCGGGGCGCGGCTGGACCTTCGGCACCGTGACGGAAACCGGCCGCACGGCGGGCTTCAACTGCGCAACGGTTGGCTTGAACACCATTTGCGTCACTGGGCGCGTGCTCCCGAAAGCGGTGCGCGGCACCGCGATGGCGTGGTCGCGATAGACCCCGACATGAAGCTGGGCATAGGGATCGAACGCGTTGCGATTGCCCTCGCGCACATAAATCTTGTTGTAGATATTGGTGACTTGGACGATCCGCGTCGGCTCGACGACGCGGACATTGACCCGCTCGATATAGCGGCGGGAGACGTGATAGGCCGGAATATAAGGCTCGTTCCAACCCAGCGGGTACCAGGCCACCCCTGGGCCGCGCGCGGCGGCACCGCCGCCCGTGCTGGCGAACACGACCAGGGCCGGGGCATAGATCGGGCGCGCGATCACGACTCCCAGGCGCGTCGGCGCGACGGTGCCGGGCGCCCACGCCCAATTATTGCCGACCCTGACCCACCGCCCATAGTGGAACGGCGCGAAGCCCCACGGCGCATTGTCGATCCAGGTCCAGCCCCAGGGCCGGACATAGGACCAATGCCCTTCACGATAGGGCGCCCAATTCGCGCTGACCCCGCGCGGATACCAGACCGGCCCGTATTGCGGCTCGGTCTTCCAGCCGCCATAGGCGGCCAGCACCGAGACGCCGGTCATTGCCGGCGAGACCTGCGGCGGCAGAGGCGCCGCCGCTACGTATTGCGCCTCGCGCTGCCGCGCCCAGGTGTCGAGCGCATCGGGCCGCGCCGCTTGGGTCGCGAAAATGGGCTGATTGCCGTCACCCGACAGCACGCCCGCCTGTCCGGCGGCAATATCGAAGGTGGCGCCGGAGGCATTGGCGACCTGGGCGTGTCCCTCGAATACCGTGACCATTGTCGGCTGATCCGCGGTGCCGGCCGAGACCACATAGCGGCCGGGCGCGGCCAGCGTCACGTCGCCGCGCGGGGTGGTCACGACATTATCGATCGGCATGTCGCCGGCCGATGGCGGCAGACGCAACTGCGCAATCCCCTGGGGCAGACGCAGATCGGTGTTCTCCTCGTCCAGCGCCACGATATCGAGTTCGGTGCCGTTGCCGATCCGCACGACCGCCGACCCCAGCTCGAATTCGGCGCGTCCGTTCGCGCCAGTGGCGAAGGCGGTATTGCCGCTGACCGGAAAATTGAGCTCGGCCGCGGCCCAGTCATCGGCATCGGCGGCGTATTGGGAGACATCGCCCTCGAAGAAGCCCAGCCGGCCGACCCGGGCGGGGGGATCCTGCTGATTGGAATCCTGTTGGTTGGCGGTTGCCTGCGCGTCGGCTGCGTTGTCCGCATCCCCCTGCGCCCAACTGATGCCCGGGATCAGCAGTGACGCCGCGAACAACGCGATGCTCATTCCGCGATCAATACGCATGTTTCCCTCTTATTTTTCCAAGTCGGTCACGGCAGATAACGGGCGGCGCGGCCTATTGTTCCGTCGGCGTGCCGCCAAGATCGCTGACGAGCTTCATGATTTCGCCGACCGCCGCCGCGAGCCGCGCGGGGTCGGTCCCGCGACTGACCAGGTTGGTTTCGGGGCCGCCGCGCGCGAAGGTCGGGTAGGAGCCGATGTCGATCTCGGGATAGCGGCCCTGAATCTCGCCCAGCCCCTTGGCGATAAGTCCTTCCGGCAGCTTGCAATTCACCGATCGGGACCGGATCGGCGGGCCGCCATTCAACTGGTGGCGGATGGCGTCGAACATGCCCTGCATGATGCGCGGGACGCCGGCCATGACGATGACATTGCCGATGCGGAAGCCGGGCGGGCCCTGGACCGGATTGGGCACCAGGCTGGCACCTTCGGGTGTGTGCGCCATGCGCAGCCGCGCCTCATTGAGCTGACCAGGCTGGTATCGCGCCAGCATCATTTGGTGAATCTCCGGGTGCAAAATCAGCGGCACGCCGAAGGCGCGGGCGACGTTTTCCGCGGTGATATCGTCATGCGTGGGGCCGATTCCGCCCGTGGTGAAGACGTAATCGTATTTGGCGCGCAGCTCGTTGACGGTGGCGACGATGGTGTCGGCGATGTCGGGAATGACCCGCGCCTCCATCAGCCGCACGCCGCGCTCCACCAGGCCCTTGGCGATATAGTTCAGGTTGATGTCCTGGGTGCGGCCCGACAGGATCTCGTTGCCGATAATGAGAACGCAGGCGGTGGGCGCTCGTTGCGGCGGCGTGTCGCTCATCGTGGCTCCTGGGATTGGCGGTCGCGCGGCCATGCTAGACTTGCCACTATCGCGATGAAAGCCTAGATATCGAGCATGAATCTCAGCTTGACGGCACCGCGATTCGATCCCGAGGCGCGGCGCATAAAAATCCACACCGCGGCCGATTTCGAGTCGATGCGCAAGGCGGGTCGCCTCGGCGCCGAGGTGCTGGATTACATCACCCCCCATGTCGTCCCCGGCGTCACGACCGAGCGGCTGGATCAGCTGTGCCACGACTTCATCCTGGCGCATAACGCCATTCCGGCGCCGCTGAATTATCGCGGCTTTCCGAAGTCGATCTGCACCTCGATCAACCATGTGGTTTGCCACGGCATTCCCGGCGATCGCAAGCTGATGGATGGCGACATCGTCAATATCGACATCACGGTGATTCTGGACGGCTGGCACGGCGACACCAGCCGCATGTTCCTGGTCGGCGACAATATCGGCGTCAAGGCGCGCAAGCTGGTCGAGATCACCTATGAGGCGATGATGCGCGGGATCGCAGTGGTACGGCCGGGCGCCTTTCTGGGCGACATCGGCTTTGCCATTCAGCGCTATGCCGAGGCGGCGCGTTTCTCCGTGGTGCGCGATTTCTGCGGGCACGGGGTCGGCCGGATTTTTCACGATGCACCCTCGGTACTGCATTACGGCAATCGCGGCGAGGGGCCAGAACTGCGCGAAGGCATGTTCTTTACCATCGAGCCGATGATCAATGCCGGCCGCTATGAGGTGAAGGTGTTGAGCGACGGCTGGACGGCGGTGACCAAGGACCGCTCGCTCTCGGCCCAGTTCGAGCACACGATCGGCGTCACCGCGACCGGCTATGAGATTTTCACCCTGTCACCCAAGGACTGGCACCAGCCGCCTTATGGGGCATAACGAGCCGGCGCCTCTCTCAACGGCTCGTTGCTGAATCCCACACTCACAACCATCCGTTGCCGATATCCCCTGGCTGGGATAACGTTCGTGCGTTCATTCGCACGATTGTGGGAGCCTGCCATTGTCGGTTGCGGCGCGCCTCTGGCTTTCCGCCATTTTGACAATCGCAGTGCTTGCGGGCGAAACCGTGCTCGTCCGCTGGATCGTCTCGAAGAGCGACGATCTGGTCAAGGAACGTGTCGCCAGCCGTGAGTCGCTGGCCCAGACGGAAGACGTTCTCGCGATTCTGATCAATGCGGAAACCGGCCAACGCGGTTACCTGCTGACCGGTCTCGATCGCTACCTCGTCCCCTACCAGGATGCGCTCGGCGACCTTCCCGAAGCCACCAGGAAGCTGAACGCCGCCGCGGTGAATTCAACCCAATTGCGCCCGCGCATCGCTCGGCTCGACCGCCTCTCTCAAGCCAAAATGGATGAGTTAAGGAAGACCATCGCGGTTCGTCGGAATCAAGGCCTCGATGCCGCCCAAAAGACGATTGCGGGCGATGCCGGCAAGGAATTGATGGACGCCGCGCGCACGACCGCCGGCGAGATCGAAGCCATCTTGCAAGCGGAGATCGATCGGAAAAGCACTGATGTGCGGCGGATGCATAAATGGCTGTTCGCCAGCCTCGTCATCGGCAGCCTCGTGATCGCCTTCGCCATTTTGATCATCAATCTCCTCATTGTCCGCTCGATTGAGCAACCGCTCAACGCTCTCCGCGAAGGCATTGCGCGGATCGCCGCGGGCGATCTCACGCACGATATCGTCGTGCGCGGCCGGGATGAATTGAACCGATTGGCCCAGGCATTCAATGCCATGACGGCCGACCTGCGGGCGGAACGTTTCAACCGGGAACGGGCGGAGACCGAGGTAGTCAGGACCGAAACCGCGCTGAAAGCGAGAGGACTGGAACTCGAACAGCGCGCCCGAACCATCGACCTTCTCGGCCGAATGGCGAACCGCTTACCGAGTTGCACCGACGAGCGGGAATTCATCGAAGTGGTCCGGCGATATGTCCCGCAAATTTTTCCTGGCCTGCCCGGGGCGCTCTACGCACTGTCGAATTCGCAGACGGTTCTCCGCCGCATTGTCGATTGGAACGACCCCGCGGGAAGCACCCCGGAATTTTCGCCGCTCGAATGCTGGGGCCTGCGACGCGGGCAGCCGCATGTTATCGCGGATGTCACCACCGATGTCGTCTGCGCCCATGTTCATCCGGAGCAGCTCACCGGCTATCGATGCGTTCCGCTGGTCGCGCAGGGCGAAACCGTCGGGCTGCTGTTTCTCGAAGAGCGCCAAGGCCGTGTAGCGGTCGATGAGCGGTATCTTCAAGTCATGACCGAGACGGTGGCGTCGTCGCTCGTCAATCTGCGGCTACGCGAGCGGCTGCGGAACCAATCTATTCGCGACCCCCTGACGGGTTTGTTCAACAGGCGCTATCTGGAGGAGTCGCTGGAGCTCGAATGCGCGCGGGCCGACCGCGCGAAACAGCCGCTCAGCGTCGTGATGGTCGATATCGATCATTTCAAGCGTTTCAACGACGAGTTCGGCCATGATGCCGGCGATGTGGTGCTGAAGAATGTCGGCGAATTGCTCCGGCACATGTTGCGCCAAGGCGACGTGGCTTGCCGCTATGGCGGCGAGGAGTTTCTCCTGGTTCTTCTCGGAACCTCGGCGCAGGAGGCGTTCAACGTCTGCGAGCGGATTCGCGCGGCGACACTGAAACTCGAGGTCGCCCATCGAGGCCAGCCATTGGGCAAAATCACGATGTCGTTCGGTATCGCCACATTCCCCGCCGCCGGCGACACGCCAGCCGCCATCATCACGGCCGCGGATCAGGCCTTGTATGCGGCGAAAGCCGGCGGTCGCGATCGCGTCGAAATTTTCGAGACGAAGCAGGCAAGTTCGCCCGAAACCGTAATCCCAGCCTAGAGTCGGATTTATCCTGATTAAAACGGCCCTTCTTTGTCATTCCCGCGAAAGCGGGGGAATCCAAATCCTGCCCCGCGAAGGCGAAGCCGGGGGCGCCACGTCACCAAAAAAAATCACCGTCCCGGCGTTCGTGTTTGGTCCCGGAAGGTTGGCTGGAGCGAATTGGTGTATTGTCTGGCATTGCTTGGCTGGAGGGACGCCGATGCTGGTGAAGTTGCATGCCAACGCGGCGACCACGCCGAAGATGCGGGCCTACATCCAGGCGAGT
>DATCDN010000110.1:0-4110 GCA_036510675.1 Allostellaceae bacterium | reverse complement strand
CCGCAGATCAAATCCGAGGCGCTCGTTGAGCTCGAACGCAGCGACATATTGCGTCAGGAGGATGTGAGCGTCGGTCGAGCAAACGATGACTCGCTGCTTTTCACGCATCATATCCTTTTCGACTACGCCGTTGCGCGGTTGATATTCAGGCGCGGTCGAGATGCGGATGCGGTCGTGCAGTTGCTGAAGGATGAGCGGGCGTTGTCGCTCATGCTAAATCCAAGCTTGTCTCTGGCCCTCGCCGACGCCTGGACAGCAGGAGGAGACCGAAGAGACTTTTGGAAGCTCGCATTCAAACTTGCGAGTGAAACGGGCCTTCCTGCTGTCGCGCGGTGTCGATGGCGGTGAAGATGCGCGCTTATTCGGCGGCGGGGATATTTTTGGAGAGCAGGAAGGGTTGTCCCGATAGTCCATAGGAGGGACCCGTCCCCGGAGCGCAGCGCGGTCAACGCTCAGCGAAGCGGAGGGGACGGGAGGTCCCTGTGGACCCATCGGGGCAACCCGCGGGTGGGGGTTTCATGAGGTCTGGGCGGGGGCGAGATCGCAGACAGAACCTCGCCGTGAGCGCTACAGTCGCCGATCATGAGCCAGGCGCGGCGCCGACCTAACCTGCAAGTTGCTTCGGCGCCGCGCCCTACATCGCGCCGGAGCACGATTGCCGGAACATCATGGCGCCGGACGCGGATCGCGTCCACGCGCTCACGGACCCGTCGAGGGCGGTTGCGATCGGGATGACGGCGACGGCGGTCGTTTCTTCCTGTGCGCCCTTTGCCGCCGACAGGCGCTGATTTGCAGTCATTGCGACCGAGGTCAGATCTATTGCGCCGGAGACTGCCGCCACGACGCCCGCAAGATGCGGCGGCGGGAAACGGCGCGTCGTTATCAGCGCAGCCGCTCCGGCCGTTTTCATCACGCGGCGCGCAGCCGACGATATCGGGCCCGTCAGAAGATAGTGACGCACCAGGGTTCACCCGCCGCGCCCACCCATGGTTGTTTTCTGGAAGGCTTGGCGGCGAGGCGGGAATTGGCGGCGAGGCGGGAGGAAACGCCGTCGGACGCGGGATCGGCGGCTTCGCCTTGCGCGCCGGTCCCCGTAATCCGCGACGCCCCGCTCGGGCGCCGCTGTCAGTGGTGTGGCCGCGAGGGTTCGCTATTCGTGCGGCAAGACCACCTGCGCCGCCGCCGAGCCGTCCGGTTTCGCCCGCCGTGAGGACGCCCATGGTCGTATCCGCCGAACTGCACGCCCAGATCCTGCGCTACCACCATGTCGAGAAGTGGCGGCGCGGCACGATCGCCCGCCAGCTCGGCGTCCATCACGACGTCGTCGCCCGCGTTCTGGCGCAGGCTGGGCTGCCGGCCCATGGCGCCGCTCAGCGACCGATGCGCATCGACCCCTACCTGCCGTTCATCCTCAAGACGCTTGAGACGTTCCCAACGCTGACCGCGGCCAGGCTTTACGCCATGGTTTATGAGCGCGGCTATCGCGGCGGCCCCGACCACTTCCGTCACCTGATCGCCCGCCATCGGCCCCGACCCAAGGCCGAAGCCTACCTGCGTCTGCGCACCCTTCCTGGCGAGGAAGCCCAAGTGGACTGGGGTCACTTCGGTCACCTCCAGATCGGGCGCGCCCGGCGGCCGTTGATGGCCTTCGTGATGGTGTTGAGCTACTCGCGCCGGGTGTTCCTGCGCTTCTTCCTCGACGCCCGGATCGATGCGTTCCTCACCGGCCACGCTCTGGCTTTCGCGGCATTCGGCGCGGTTCCCAGGGTCATCCTCTACGATAATCTCAAGAGCGCCGTCCTCGAACGCCAGGGCGATGCGATCCGCTTCAACCCTACGCTTCTGGCGTTCGCCGCGCGGTATCGGTTTGAACCTCGCCCGGTAGGCGTCGCCCGAGGCAACGAGAAGGGCCGCGTGGAGCGGGCCATTCGCTACATCCGCGACAATTTCTTCGCCGCGCGCGCCTTCAAGGACATCGACGATCTCAACGTTCAGGCCTCGGCTTGGTGCGATGGGCCGGCCGCCGATCGGCCCTGTCCCGGCCAGGCCATGAGCGTGCGCGAGGCCTTCGCCCTGGAGGCGGCGCGCCTTGCGCCCCTGCCGGATAACCCCTTCCCGCTGTCGACCCCTGCCGCGGTCATCATCGGCAAGACGCCCTACGCCCGGTTCGACCGAAACGATTATTCCGTGCCGCATACCCACGTCCGTCGCCAACTCACCCTCCTGGCCGACACGAAAGAGGTCCGCATCCTCGACGGCGCCGCCGAGATCGCCCGTCATCCGCGCTGTTACGACGCCGGCGCGCAGATCGAGGATCCCGCCCACATTCAGGCGCTGCGCGACCACAAGCGCCGGGCGGCAAGAGCGAGCCTCGCCAACCGCTTGGCCCACGCCGTCCCGGCCAGCGCCGAGTTTCTAGCCCGCGCCGCCCAGTGCGGACATTCCTTGCACAGCGCCGTCGCCGGCCTGAACCACCTCCTCACGCGCTACGGCGCCGACGAACTCAACGCCGCCATCCTCGAAGTGCTGATGCTTGAGGGGTCTACGCCGCATCCCCATTCCGTTCTTCTCGCCATCGAGAACCGGCGCGAGCGGCGCCAGCAGCCGCCGCTGTTCCCCAGTTCCTTGCCCAAGCATGTCATGGACAAGGACTCTCCCGTTCGCCCGGCGCATCTGGCCCCCTACGACAAGCTCAAGGACCACGCCGATGACGACAAGTGACGGCCTGCGACAGCGCGCCGAGCGGCTGCGTCTCTATGGCCTCCTGACCCACTGGAACGAGGCGAGCCAAGCCGGCTGGGCCGCCGACTTGCTGGACTGGGAGGAGCGCGAGCGGGCGCGCCGCAGTCTCGAACGGCGGCTGAAGGAGGCGCGCGTCGGGCGCTTCAAGCCGCTGGCCGACTTCGACTGGTCCTGGCCAAGCCGCTGCGATCGCGCCGCCATCGACGCCCTCATGGCCCTCGACTTCCTCGACGACGCCGGCAATGTCGTCGTCGTCGGACCCAATGGCGTCGGCAAATCGACAATCGCTCGAAACCTCGCCCATCAGGCCGTCCTGTGCGGCCACACCGTCCTGTTCGCCAGCGCCGGCCAATTGCTCGGCGATCTCGCCTCCATCGACAGCGCCTCGGCGCTGCGCCGCCGGCTCAACCACTATGCCGCCCCCGCGCTCCTGGTCATCGACGAGGTTGGCTATCTCTCCTATTCCAACCGCCACGCCGACATGCTGTTCGAGCTGATCAACCGCCGCTATGAGGCCAAGAGCACCGTCGTCACCACCAACCGACCGTTCTCCGCCTGGCACGAGGTGTTCCCCGGCGCCGCTTGCGTCGTCTCCCTCGTCGACCGCCTCGTCCACAACGCCGAAGTTATTGCTATCGACGGCGATTCCTACCGTCTCAAGGAAGCCACCGAACGCGCTGATCGACGGGCGCGGCAACGAAAGACGGCAAGCTCATGAGCAAGCCGGACAACGCAGGCCTTCAACCCGTCCGGCTCACGATCCCGGATTACTGGACCCCCGACGCCGCTCTCGCCGTGTTCGAACTCGTCGACGACCTGCGCAATCAGATCTGGCGCCGATACCGTCTCGTCATCCAAGACGAACTGCGTCGCCAGACCGAGCCAGATCATATTGACGCCGCCGCGCCAGCGTCCAAGCCCGACTGCTGAAACCCTCACTGCCCGACTGGCGCCCACACCCCACCAAATTTACACCGCTCGCACCATGCCGCCGCCGAATAAGCGCGGATTCTCACCGCCGCTAACACGCGGCTTGTGGCGCCCGCGGTCGCCGCCGAGGCGGCGCTGGAAATAGGCGATCTCACTCCACTGACCAACAGTCTCAAGGGAGTCGAGGCCGAGGCCGCGATCAATTTCAGTCAGAATTTGGTCGGTGCGCTGTTCGTACGTCTCAGGCTGGGCTTCCCGCTTGTGGGGGCCAGTGCTGGCCCGTGGATGGAATTTGCAGAGGCGCTATCGCAACATCGGTCAGACGCTGTGATGTTCACTTTGCGGCCGTTGCTCGCCACTGTGACTGAGGTGGTCAAGGATATGACGCCCGTCCAGGTCGCCGCGGCAGGGAGGGCGGCGCGCGGTCTTCTGGAATTC
>DATCDN010000109.1:0-16748 GCA_036510675.1 Allostellaceae bacterium | reverse complement strand
AGAGGGGGAAGGACAGCGGCCACGGTTGCGGCAATGTTGCTTCTCCTCGCCTCTCCCGCCTTCGCCGGCACCAACCACATCTTCGTCAGCAACGAGAAGGGCAACGGCCTGACCGTGCTCAACGCCACCGACTACACGCCGGTCGGCATCGTCAAGACCGGGGCGCGGCCGCGCGGCATGGGATTTAGCCCCGACCACAAGCTGCTCTATGTCGCGTGCGGCGGCGCGGACCGCGTCGATATCGTCGATGTCGCCACGATGAAGGTGGTCGGCCATATCGACGGCATCGACGATCCCGAGACCTTCGATCTCGACAAGAAGGGCCAGCGCCTGTTCATCAGCAACGAGGACGCGGCGGAATTGTCGATCTACGATCTCGCCACCAAGAAGGAAATCAAATCGGTGAAGGTCGGGCTGGAGCCGGAAGGCGTGCTGCTCAGTCCTGACGACACCACGGTCTATGTCGCGTCCGAAGGCTCCAATCTCGTCCACGTCATCGATATCGCGTCGGGCAAGCGCATCGATATTGGCACCGATACGCGGCCGCGCCGCTTCGCGCTGACGCCCGACGACCAGTCACTGTGGGTCTCGACCGAGCTGGCGGGCCGTGTCGATGTCATCGATGTCGCCACCAACAAGGTAACGGATCGCATCGACTTCCTGCCGCCGGGCATGCGCAAACAGGATGTCTCGCCGGTGGCGCTGGTCATCGACCGCGCCGGCAAGACCGCGTTTGTGACGCTGGGCCGCGCCAATCATGTCGGCGTCGTCGATGTCAAAACCCATAAGGTGATCGACTATATCCTGGTCGGCGCGCGCCCCTGGGGCATCACGTTCGACAAGGACCAGAAGCGGCTCTTCGTCGCCAATGGCGGCAGCGACGATGTCAGCATTATCGACGCCGCCTCGCACAAGGTGCTGAAATCGGTGCCGGTCGGTCATTATCCCTATGGCGTCGCGATCGATGAATAGGGCGATGAATCGGGCGCTCGCCGTCGCGGGCCTGTCGCTCGTGCTGTCGGTGGCGGCCCATGCGGCGCCGCTGTCGCACGATGTCACCATCGGCTATCTCCAGATCGCCGACGATTCCCGCTATGACGACAAGGAAGGCCCGGCGGAGACCACCATCACGCCGGGCCGGCCGCTGGCGGGAGCGGCGATGGGTGTCGCGGAGATCAACATCGAGGCCGCGACTCTGGGCCGCGCCTATAAGCTCGATCATCAGGAGGTTGAGAGCGCCGACGCGTTGACCGCCAAGGTAGCCGCGATGACGGCGACCGGCGTGCATTGGTTCCTGATCGACGCGCCCGACGCGGCGATGGAACGGTTGGCCAAGGACGAGCGCGGCAAGGATGTGATCCTGTTCAACATCTCGGCGCGCGGCGATGCGCTGCGCGGCGCCGCCTGCCAGCCTGAATTGCTCGATGTCATCCCCAGTCGCGCCATGCTGGCCGATGCGCTGGCGCAATTTCTGCTGGCGCGTAAATGGCCGACCGTGCTGGTGCTGCGCGGCCCACTGCCCGAAGACAAGGCAGACGCGGCGGCCTTCGCGGTCTCGGCGCATCGCTTTGGGATGCGCATCGCCGACACGCGCGACTTCCTCGTCAGCAACGACCCGCGCCACCGCGACCAGGATAATCTGGCGCTGCTGACCGGCGATGCCTCTTATGACGTGGTCTACATCGCCGACAGCGATGGCGGCTTCGCGCGCGGCCTCCCCTACGCGACCATCCGGCCGCGGCCGGTGATCGGCGCCACCGGCCTGGTGGCGACCGCGTGGTCCTGGACCTGGGAGCGTTATGGCGCGCCGCAGGTCAGCCACCGCTTCAAGAAACGCGCCGGACGGGACATGAACGCGACCGACTGGTCGGCCTGGCTCGCGGTGCGCGCGCTCGATGACGCGGTGCGCGAAAGCCACGCGACTACCACCGAGGCGATGGACAAATACCTGCTCGGCCCCGCCATGAACATCGACGGCGCCAAGGGGCCGGCCCTGAGCTTCCGCGCCTGGGATCATCAGCTCCGCCAGCCGATCCTGCTGACCACGGCGGACGCGGTGATCGCGACCGCGCCGATGCCCGGCTTTCTCCACCAGACCAACGTGCTCGATACGCTCGGCTATGACCAGCCGGAGACGAAATGTAAGTTTTAGCGCAGCCGCTCCGTGACGCGCGGCGGCATCTTCGCCGCCTTGCCGGCGGCGGCCATGCGCTTCCGGTATTCGGCATAGTTCGTCCGGGCGGCCGCCTTGTCGCCCGCGGCATAATACGCGTCGGCGAGGTTGAGATAAGCGACGATGCGGTCGGCCTCGACATCGACCACCGCGCTGAGGACCGCGATCGCGTCCTTGGGCCGGCCGGCCTCCGCGAGATAGAAGCCGTAATCGTTGAACTGGCCGACGATCTTGCGGTCGCGCGAATCGTCGCCCTGAACCGGGTAGGAATCGACGAGGTAAGGCAGCTCGACGGTGCCGATCAGGAATTCCATCGCCGCCGCCGCTTGCTTCGCCGCGCCCTTGCGGTAGAGCGCGGCCGCCTTGCGTGACTGTGCGTCGAGCAGTGTGTCGAATTCGCGGCGCGCCGGCGAATCGCCGACATAGCCGATGGTATGCCGGCTGACGATGCGGGGCGGCTCGACGGTCAGATCATAGACCGTCCGCATCATCAACTCTCCGTCTTGATGCTGCTCCTCCTTGCGCACCGCGACCGCGCGATGGCCGCTGATGCGATACCAATAATCCTCCCATGTGGCATTGGTGTCGTGGATGTGGCTATAAAGCTCATGGTTGGCGGTCGGTTGCAGCGCGCGGTCATCGCTGTCGGCGTCGCCCGCGCCGGCGCGCTCCAGCGGCACGAAGCGACGCGTCGCCGGCTCGTAGATCCAATACCGCGCGTCGGCATTGCCCGCCGCGAATTCGCCGGTAACGATGGATAGGTCGCCCAGCCCGTCGAAATTCATATCCGAATCGTCGATCGTGAAGCCATCGGCGAAACCCGAGACCGCGATGTCGCCGGTAGCGAGCCGCTGCGTCTTGTCGCCGCTCACTGGCGCGATGTCGAAGGCGGTCAGCGTCCGCTGGTCGCCGGTGCCGGTGAACACGAAGGTCAGATTGAAGTCGGACTGGCCCTTGCCGGGCGAGAAGCGACAGGGATGGCAATCCGTCACCGGCTGGGCGAAAGGGCCGCCCGCCGCTGCGGCCGCGCCGAGGCCCAGGTTCAGCAACATCGCCAGCAGCGCCACCGTCCGCATGATCATTCCATTTGCTCCCGGCGCCGCGCCCATCGGTGAAAATAGCCCTGCTCAAGGCGGCGAAACACGCATAAATTCACCGAACAGGAGGACCATCATGAAAGCCGGCCACGCCGCCCAAGCCTTTGCCGCCGTCGCGCGGCGCGAGCTGACGCGCTTCGTCAATCAGACCGGGCGCCTGGCGTCGGCGGTGGTGCGCCCGGCGCTGTGGCTGATCGTGGTCGGCGCCGGGTTCCAGAACGTGCTCGGCATTTCCATCACCCCGCCCTATGAGACCTATGTGACATATCAGGTCTATATGGTCCCCGGCCTGATGGGCATCGTGCTGCTGTTTCAAGGCATGCAATCGTCGCTGTCGATGGTTTATGACCGCGAGATGGGGGTGATGCGATTGCTGCTGACGGCGCCGCTGCCGCGCTGGTATCTCCTGCTGTGCAAACTGCTGGCCGGGGTGCTGCTGTCGGTGATGCAGGCCTATGTTTTCATGATCGTCGCTTTGCTGGTCGGCATCGACGTGCCGCTCTGGGGCTTTCTCTATGTACTGCCGGCGCTGATCGCCGCCGGCATCATGATGGGCGCGCTCGGCCTCGTCATGTCGGTGATGATCCGCCAGCTCGAGAATTTCGCCGGCACCATGAATTTCGTCATCTTCCCGATGTTCTTCCTCTCGACGGCGCTCTATCCGCTATGGCGGTTGAAGGAAAGCGGCGCCGACTGGTTGGCGCTGCTGGCGCAAATCAATCCCTTCACCTATGGCGTCGAGCTGATTCGCTTCGCGCTCTATGGCAAGGTCGATTGGGTGGCGGCGGTGGTAGTCATCGGATGCGCGTTGGTATTTTTCCTCACCGCCGTGTTCGGCTATGACCCACAGCGCGCGTTTCAGCGCCGGGCCGCGCCGGCCGGCTGATCGGCGATGCGGATTCGCATTCTCGGCGCGGCGGCGGGCGGCGGCTATCCGCAATGGAATTGCAATTGCGATGCCTGCGCCCGCGCCTGGCGCGGCGACGCCACGCCGCAAACGCAAGTGTCGCTGGCGGTGTCGGCCGACGGCGAACGTTGGGTCTTGCTCAACGCGTCGCCCGATCTGCGCGCGCAGATTCTGGCGACGCCGGAATTACAGCCCGGCGCGGCGGGCCGCCACAGCCCCATCGCCGCCGTCATTCTGACCAACGGCGATGTCGACGCCATCGCGGGCCTCTTGAATTTGCGCGAAAGCCAGAAGCTCTCGCTTTATGCGACCGGCGCGGTGTTGGGCGTGCTCGACGGCAACAGCATCTTCAAGGTGTTGAACGCCGAGCTGGTCGAACGCCGCGCCTTGAGCCTCGACATGCCGATCGATCTCACGAGCCGCGACGGCGCGCCGCTCGGGCTGCGCGTCACCGGCTTCAGCGTGCCGGGGAAACCGGCGCTCTATCTCGAAGGCCAGGATATCGGCGCGCATCTCGCCGAGCGGTCGGAGAACACGATCGGTCTCGCGATCGAAGCGACGGCGACCGGCAAGCGTTTCTTCTTCATTCCGGGCTGCGCCGTTATCGACGAGTCGCTGCTGGCGCGCCTCCGGGGCACGGAATTGCTGTTCTTCGACGGCACGCTCTGGCATGACGATGAAATGATCCGGGCCGGCATGGGAACCAAGACGGGCCGGCGCATGGGGCATGTCAGCGCGAGCACAACCATCGAGGCGCTGGCGGATGCCGGGATCGCGCACCGGATTTTCGTCCACATCAACAACACCAACCCCCTCCACCGACCCGACAGCGCCGAATATGCGATCGCGCGCGCCGCCGGCTGGGAAATCGGCCATGACGGAACGCTGGTCGAGGTGTATCCGCACCAGATTCGGCTCTATAAGCATCAAACCCGGTTTTGGTGACGTCGAATAAGCGTCGATGGGACGGCATTCTCGGCTGCCCCGGCATTGAATAGAGCATCAAACGATGCTAATTTTGATGCCTTAATCGAGGTGCCGACATGCGTACGACCATCGTTCTCGATGACGAATTATTCGCCAAGGCGCAAGACTATACGGGCCTCAAGGAAAAGTCCGCGGTGGTCCGCGAAGCGCTCACCGCTTTGGTTCAACGCGAGGCGGCGCGTCGCTTGGCGCGCCTCGGCGGGACCGAGCCTGATTTGAAAGCGCCGCCACGCCGGCGATTTCCGCCCGCGTGATTCTTGTCGACACGCCTATCTGGATCGATCATCTAAATAATGTCGATCCCGCATTGGCGGCGTTGCTCGATTCCGGCAAGGTCGGCATCCATCCCTTTATTATCGGAGAGATCGCACTCGGACATTTGCGCCACCGAGACGCCGTTCTCGGTCAGCTATGGAAACTCCCAAAAGTCGATGCCGCGACCGACTGGGAAGTCATGCGATTGATCGAAGACAGCGAGCTTTTCGGCGCCGGCATCGGCTATGTCGATGTCCACCTTCTCGCGGCGACCCGTCTTACGCCCAGCGCATCGCTTTGGACGCGGGATAAGCGGCTCCTGATCGCCGCCGAACGCCTTGGTCTGGCGATGCGAGCCGGGTCATGACGACGAGGTCATTAACGATGCTGGCGCCGATCCTCAATTCACCTTCGCCTGCTTCTTGTAGCGGCCGATCGCGCTTTCCAGTTGCGCGATTTCGGGGCAGCCGATGGCGCCGCAGGCGCGCTTCAGCGTGGCAAGATTGCGCTCGGCCTTGGGTAGCTGGTTGGTCTCGATATAGGCCTCGCCCTCATATTCAAGCGCGCCCTTATGCGCGGGGTCGATCGCCAGCGCCTTGTTGTAATAGGTGAACGCCTGGGGATATTGGCCGAGCATGCGATAGGAATAGCCCAGCAGATTCTCGACATCGGCGTCTTGCGGACTGCTTTGCGAGATCGGATAGAGGATCGCGATCGCGCCCGACCAGTTCTTGGCGGCGATTGCGGCGCGGGCCTTGGTCAAATCCATCTGCTCCCCGGCCGCCGCCTGCGGCGGCTGATAACTGCCGCTGTCATTGGCATCCGCCGGGGGCGCCATTACGACGCATGCCGCGAGACCCAGCCCAATCATGCCGTAACGCGTAATGCTCATTCTTCTCTCCCCATACTGTCCCGGCCACCCCGGATGATCCGGGTACGCAGTATCGCCGGGCCGGGCGCGCAAGCGGGTCAATTCCGCGACACATCTTCGTGAGGCGGGGCAAGGCCCAATTCCTTGAGGATTTTCGCCCGGTCGCGGTCCAGCGTCGGGGCCGGCGCGCGCGTCGGCGGATCGGGGAAGGCGGAGAATTTCAAGGGATTGCCGGCGAGCGTCAGCGTGCCGGCATCGGGATCGTCCACCGTCACCAGCATGTTGCGCGCCGCCACCTGCGGGTGGTTCAGCGCCTCCCTGACATTGTTGATCGGGCCGGAGGGAACGCCCGCCTGCTCCAGCAGCGCGACATTCTCGGCGGTGGTGCGCTTCGATAACTCCTTCACCAACTCGGGGCGCAGCGTATCGCGGTTGCGGCTTCGGAGGTCGTTGGTCTTATAGCGCGGATCGGCGGCGAGATCGGGCCGGCCCAGCCCCTCGCACAGTTTCAGCCACAGATTGTCGTTGCCGGCGGCGACGATCATCCAGCCGTCGCCGGTCTCGATCGCCTCGAACGGCACGATGGAGGGATGGCGCCCGCCCAGCGGGCCGGGCACCTCGCCCAGGACCGTGTAGCGCATCACCGCGTTCTCCATCAGCGCCAATTGGCAATCGAACATTGCGATATCGACCTTGGTCGCCTCACCGGTCATGGCGCGATGGGCGATCGCGGCGTTGATCGCGACGGCGGTATAGAGGCCGGCGCCGATATCGCCGATCGACATGCCGATGCGCGCCGGCGGCATGCCGGGATGGCCGGTGATGCTCATAATGCCGCCAAGGCCCTGCACCACCATGTCATAGGACGGCTTGGTCGAATGCGGACCGCTATGGCCGAAGCCCGAGGCGGCGGCGTAGATCAGCCTGGGATAGCGCGCATGCAGCGTCTCCCAGCCATAGCCGAGCTTTTCCATGGTGCCGGGGCGGAAATTCTCCACCACGACATCGGCGCGCTCCAGCAGTTTTTCGAAAATCGCTTTGTCCGCCGCCGCCTTGAGATCGAGCGAGATCGATTCCTTGCCGCGATTGATCGATGCGAAATAAGTCGAGACGCCGTTCTTATAGGGGCCATAGGCGCGGGCATCGTCGCCCGGCGCCGGCGGTTCCACCTTGATGACGCGCGCCCCCATCTCCGCCATCAGCAGGGTGGCGTAGGGGCCGGCGAGAATGCGCGACAGATCGACGACGGTAATGCCCGACAATGGGCCGGTTGCGGCCATGTTCTCTTCCATTCGATTGCGTTCGGCCTGTCTTAACCCAGGCGGGTGATCGCGACAATTGCCGTGCTATGATCGGCGCGTTGCAGCGAGCGGGAGTTTGGCGATGATTCGGATGATGGCGATGGCGGCGGTGACGCTGATGGTGGTGGCCGGCGGCGCGCGCGCCGATGAAGCGATCAAGACCCAGACTCTGTTGCGGACGACGCAAACCAATATCGGCCAGCAGATCCACTATCCCCGCGCCGGCATTCCACAGATCACCACCATAATCATCACCATCCCGCCCGGCGCCGCGACCGCGCTGCACACCCATCCGGGGCCGCTGGTCGGCTACATCCTGGAAGGCCAGCTCGAGGTGCGCGCCGCCGGCGGCAAGGTCAACCGGTATAAGGCGGGCGACAGCTTCGTCGAGGCGCTGAACCATGCCCATGCCGGCACCAATACCGGCGCTGGCCCGTTGCGTATCCTGGTCACCGTCGTCGGCACCAAGGGCGTGCCCTATGCGATCCCGGTGAAGAAATAGCGCGATGGCGGAGACTGTTCGCGATAACGCCGCGCGTCAGCGTTTCGAGATCGACAGCGACGGGCACACCGCCTTCGTGACCTATCGCGCGATCCCCGGCGGGCTGTTCCTCATCCACACCGAGACGCCGGCGGAACTGCGCGGGCGCGGCATCGCCACCCGGCTGGCGCGGGGGGTGCTGGAGACGATCCGCGCGCGCGGCGAAAAAGTCCGCATCGGCTGCGATTTTCTCGCGGATTTCATGCGGCGCAACCCGGAATTCGACGATTTGCTGATGTGAGGGTTACTTCTCCGGCTCCGTCGCGCGCGGGCGCGTGACGAAGGCCAGGATCATGTCCCAGGCATTGCGGACGCCGCACACCAGCAACAGCACCAGGGCGGCGCCCAGCAACGCCATCGCCCGGCCGTCGCCGGCGATGCTCAGGGCGCCCGCGCCGACCATCGCGATATAGGCGGCGAGCGGCAGGGCCGTGTACCAGAGCTGATCCGTCCAATCGACGCGATAATGCCGGACCGCGCGGCCGATCGCCGCGACATAGCCGATCCCCACGGCGCCGCCCGCGATCAGGACGGCGCCGAAGCCGCGCCAACCGAGGTCGGGCGCCATCGTCAGCACGCTGGCCAGCGCGACCGCGCCGAGATGCACCACCGTCGAGGTCAGATAGGCATGCGCCGCGTCCGACCGCTCGCGCGTCAAAATGCCGATGGCGATGGAAATGACGACGAACATCGCGCCGATCAGCGTCGCGCCCGCCGTCCCGACGACGATGAAAAAGTCGCGCCAGGCGTGAAGGAATTCGACGAAGGAGAGTTGCATATTTCCCATCACGTCATGGCCGGGCATGACCCGTTTCAGTCTTAGACTAGTCGTCCGAGTCGATCATGGTGCGGGGTAAAGCCGCTTCAGGTTGACGCGCGCGTTCGCGGTTGTGAATTGCCAGTCGGCCTTGGCGTGCTTTTTGTTACGGCCAGCCTGCCCGGCCGCGACCTCTACTTTCAGCGCGGTTTGATCCGGGATGCGCCGGTTGAGGCACGGGGGCGACAGGACACCCGGTTCCGATTCAGCCCTATCCAGCCAACTTCCGTCGATAGGTTCGCCACCGGCTTGCCGTGTCGCGTGATGGCGATGCTTTCGCCGCCTTCGACCTGATCCAGCAATTCGCTGAGCGGGGCTTTCGCCTGAGCCAGATTGCCCGTGACCATCTGCACCCTCATCGGTGACCAGAAAACTGGTCATATTATAGCCAGGCAGCGACGGCTTGAACAGGCGCGGCGCAACGCCGCCTCACGAAAAGATGCGGTGTCGGAGCCGGGTTTCATCCCTAGATTAGCGGGCGATGCCCGACGCCAGCGCTTCCCCCGCCGCCACCGCCGCCGCCGTTCCCGTCGCCGGCCGCGCCCTCATCACCCTGTCGGTGATGGCGGCGACCTTCATGCAGGCGCTGGACACCACCATCGCCAATGTGGCGCTGCCGCATATGCAGGGCAGCCTGTCGGCGACCCAGGACGAGATGACCTGGGTGCTGACCTCCTACATCGTCGCGGCCGCGATCATGACGCCGCTGTCGGGTTGGCTCGCGACCCGGTTCGGGCGCAAGCGCGTGCTGCTCATGTCGATTACCGGCTTCGTTACCGCCTCGGCGCTGTGCGGCATCGCCAGCTCGCTCGACACGATGGTGGTCTATCGCCTGATGCAGGGGGTTTCCGGCGCGGCGCTGGTGCCGATCAGCCAGGCGATCCTTCTCGATATCAACCCGCCGCACAAGCATGGCCAGGCGATGGCGATGTGGGGCCTGGGCGTGACATTGGCGCCGGTGATTGGCCCGGTGCTGGGCGGCTGGCTGACCGAGGATTATTCCTGGCGCTGGGTGTTCTATATCAACGTGCCGATCGGCATCCTGGCGTTTCTCGGCATTCTGTCCTCGGTCAAGGAAAGCGAGCGTGGGCGCCGCGGCACCTTCGATTTCTTCGGTTTCGGCGCCCTCAGCATCGGTGTCGGCGCGCTGCAGATGATGCTCGATCGCGGCGAGCTAAAGGACTGGTTCGGCTCGACCGAGATTCAGATCGAGGCGGTGCTGGGTGCCCTCGGCTTCTATCTCTTCATCATGCGGATGGTGACGGCGAAACAGCCGTTCCTGCGGCCGGCCTTGTTCAAGGATCGCAATTTCGTCACCGGCAATATCTTCATCTTCATCGTCGGCATCATTCTGTTCGCGACCCTGGTGCTGATCCCGCCGATCTTCCAGACCCTGATGAATTATCCCGTGGTGACCACCGGCCTGATCATGGCGCCGCGCGGCATCGGCACCATGGTCTCGATGGTGCTGGTCGGGCGGCTCACCGGCAAGGTCGATCCGCGCATCCTGATCGCGTTCGGTTTCGGCTTGAGCGCGCTGTCGCTGTGGCAGATGACGCATTTCGATCTGCAGATGGATCGCTGGCCGGTGATCTGGTCGGGCCTGATCCAGGGGTTCGGTGTCGGCTTCGCCTATGTCTCATTGACCAGCGCCGCGTTCGCGACGCTCGACCCGCGGCTGCGCGCCGAGGGCACCGCCTTCTTCAACCTGATGCGCAATATCGGGTCGAGCATCGGCATTTCGGTGGTCCAGGCGCTGTTGACCGAGAATACCCAGATCATGCATTCGAGCCTCGCCGCGCACATCACGCTGTTCAACCCGGCGCTGCACGATTTCAATCTGCATTCGACCGCGACCCTGACCCAGCTCAACGGGCTGGTGACAAGTCAGGCGGCCATGATCGCCTATAACGACGATTTCCGGCTGATGATGATCGTCTCGCTGGTCGTGATCCCGTTCCTGCTGTTCATGCGCGTGCGCCGCCATGTGCCGGGCGAAAAGCCGGAGATGGTCGTGATGGATTAGGCGGCCGGCCTAATCGGCGAAGAACGAGATGGTGCGAATCTCCAGGCTCTGGCGCGGCGCCCGGCGGGCTGGAGGGATCGTCGAACGCGGTATGCGCCGTCAGTTGCGGCTGCGCGGCGTCGGAATCGCACAGCTTGAATACCAGCACCTCCTCGGGCCGCATGCGTGGGTAATAATACCAGCGATGAGCCGGGCTGTAGGCGACGTTGAAGCCTTCAAGGAAATCGCCCGGGTCTTCCGGCCGCGTGCCGATCAGGCCCAGCGTGAGATGATCCGCGGCAACCGTCCGGGCATCGCACACGGCCAGCGGCTTGCGCTCCACCGTCTCGATGCCGCGCCACAGGTTGATCAGCGCGACGCGCTTGCCGGCATAATCCGCCGCCTCCGCGCCCAGCATGCCGGCCGCGAGGCGGCGCACCGTCTTCTCGTTGAAATCGATATGCGGATTGCTGGCGGGCTCATGCACCTGCATCGGCGGCGCGGTTTCGGCCTCGCGCGCCGAATCGACGAAGACGCGATCGTTGTCGAGGCCGCCTTCGGGCGCGACCAGTGGTTTTCTCAGGGAATCGTCGCTGCGCAGCACGTCGCCGAACACGAGTACCCGCGCGGCGCCGGTCAGCTCGCGCACCAGGCGCTCCACCTCGGGATAATAGACGCGCTTGATCTGCTCGGCGTCGCGGAAATCGGTCACCGCCGAGCGATGCTCGATCAGGGTGAAGCCGTTGTGCGCCAGCGATAGCTCGCCCGCGACCGCGCGCGCGTCGTGAATCCGCACCGGATGCGGGTCGTAATGATGCGTCGTCTCGGTGCGCTTGTATTCATAGAGAACGGTCGGGCCAAAGGCCGGATCGATATAGGGCAGAATCGTTTCGACAAAAGGCGCGGTCGGCGCCATGGGTTCTGCCCGGTCCATATTTGCCTCCCGTGCTGTTTCGCGCATGATAATCTCGCTGCCCGTGCCGCGCATCCCCCTTGCGAAGGCGGGTCAGGAAGGCAATTCTAGCCTGCCGAAAATCGCCATGGCGCGTGCCGCCGCCATGGCCTGGAAATAGGGGGTTCCCATGTCGTTGCATCCCGGCGTTGCCGCTTGGCTGGCCGTTCTCAAGGATTTGCCGGCGACCCACACGCTGCCGGTCGATGTGGTTCGCGCCAACATGGTCGCGGTGCGCGCGATGATGCCGCCGCCGCCCGCCGTGGGCCATGTCGCCGACCGGGCAATTCCTGGGCCGGGTGGACCGATACCGGTGCGCCTCTACACGCCGTTCGGCATCGGGCCGTTCCCGCTTACCGTCTATTTCCACGGCGGCGGCTTCGTGCTGGGCAATCTCGACAGCCACGATTCCGTGTGCCGCCATCTCTGCCTCAACAGCGGCGGCATCGTGATGGCGGTGGATTACCGGCTGGCGCCCGAGCATCCGTTCCCCGCCGCGCCGGACGATTGCTATGCCGCGACGCGCTGGGCCGGCGAGCACGCGGCCGAGATCGGCGCCGATCGGCGGCGCATCGCGGTCTCCGGCGACAGCGCCGGCGGCAACCTCGCGGCGGTGGTGGCGCTGCGCATTCGCGACGAGGGCGGCCCGGCGCTGGCGGGCCAGCTGCTGAATTGCCCAGTGACCGATTACGACATGGAGCGGCCATCCTATGTCGCCAATGCCGACGGCTATTTCCTGACCCGCGATACCATGCGCTGGTTCGACAATTATTATCTAACCCGGCAGGGCGACCGGAAGCATCCCCACGCGGCGCCGCTCCACGCCAAGGATTTCAAGAATTTGCCGCCGGCCTATGTGCTGACCGCGCGCTATGACCCGCTATGCGATGAGGGCGAAGCCTATGCCGACGCGCTGGCCGAGGCCGGCGTGCCGGTGGTGAAAAAGCGCTACAGCAATATGATCCATGCCTTCCCCGGCCTGTTGCTGAACGTGGTGCCGGAGGCGGCGGAGGAACTGGCGGCGTTCGGCGCCTGGCTCAAGGCGCGTTTCGCGGCGGTGTGACGGCGGCGCGGGCGAATGGCGAAGCCGCGCAAGCCTCGGAAGGCCAATCCGGCCGCCAAGGCATTGCGCACGCCCGCCTTTCGCCCGCGAATTGTGTCGTCGAAAAAGGCCTATTCGCGAAAGGAAAAGAAGCCCGACGCCTAGTAATAGTGGTAGCTGGAATGCCCGAAAATGGCGAGCACCACCAGCACGACCAGGATGATTCCGATGATGCCGAAGCCGCCGCCGCCATAATGGCCACCACGATAGCCATAATAGCCGCCGCCGCCGAACACCAGCACCAGGACCACGATTATCAACAATAAACCCATGATACCCTCCATCCCTGCACGCGTGATGCGAAGCTCGTAAGGGGAAAACACCGATATCGAACAAAGGGTCCCGACAATTTTTGTTAACGAAACACGCGAGCGGCATGATTTCACACAAATTCTTGCTTGTTTAATCGTCCGGCCGTAATTTATGGCCCATGCCGCTGACCAATCGGCGGGTGCTGCTGGTCATTTCCGGGGGCATTGCCGCCTATAAATCGCTGGATCTGATCCGCCGCCTGCGCGAGCGCGGAGCGACGGTGCGCGCCATTCTGACCGGCGCGGCCCGGCAATTCGTGACCCCGCTGTCGGTCCAGGCCCTGACCGGCGACGCCGTCTATGCCGATATTTTCTCGCTGACCGACGAGAGCGCGATGGGCCATCTGCGGCTCGGCCAGGATTCCGATCTGGTGGTGGTGGCGCCGGCCACCGCCGACCTGCTCGCCAAGATGGCGGCGGGCCTCGCCGACGATCTCGCCTCGACCGCCCTCTTGGCGACCGACCGGCCGATCCTGGTGGCGCCGGCGATGAACCTGCGCATGTGGGCGCATCCCGCGACCCGCGCCAATATCGCGCTGCTGGAGGCGCGGGGCATCCGGCGCGTCGGCCCCAATGAAGGGGCGCTGGCGGAGGGCGAGACCGGGCCCGGCCGCATGGCGGAGCCGCTGGAGATCGTCGCCGCCATCGAGGCGATGCTGTCGGCGGGGCCGCTGAAGGGCCGTCGCGCCCTCGTTACCAGCGGCCCGACGCATGAGTCGATCGACCCGGTGCGCTATCTCGCCAATCGCTCGTCCGGGAAACAGGGCCACGCCATCGCGGCGGCGCTGGCGCGGGCCGGCGCCGAGACGGTGCTGGTCTCCGGCCCCACCGCCGAGCCCGATCCGCCCGGCGTTACCGTGCGCCGCATCGAATCGGCGCGCGACATGATGGCGGCGTGCACCGCGTCCCTGCCGGTCGACATCGCGGTGTGCGCCGCCGCCGTCGCCGACTGGCGGGTCGAGGCGGCGCCCCAGAAGCTGAAGAAGGACGGCGCGGCGCCGGCGCTTCGCCTGGTCGAAAACCCCGACATCCTCAAATATCTGAGCGAGGCCGGCAATCGCCGGCCGCGCCTGGTCATCGGCTTTGCCGCCGAGACCGAGGATGTGCTGACCCACGCGCGCCGCAAGCTGGCCGCCAAGGGCTGCGACTGGATCGTCGCCAACGATGTCTCCGCCGCCACCGGCACGTTCGGCGGCGACGACAACACCGTCCACCTCATCGACGCCGCCGGTGTTGAGGATTGGCCCCCTTTGTCCAAGCGCGCGGTGGCGGAGCGCCTCGCCACCCGCATCGCCGCCTTCTTCGCCGTGTAGCATCGTGATCGAACGTTCCAGAACCCTCTATTCGTCATTCCCGCGAAAGCGAAAGCGGGAATGATGGGAATAGCGACGATTGAACCAATACGCCTCTCCGGCGGAAGCCGGAGTCCATCCCCGCCATGGATACCGGCCTTCGCCGGTAAGGCGCGTTTTCTTTGCGTCTTTGCGTTCATCTTTTTCTCCGCCGCAGGGACGACGGAATAGGGTGGGTCGGAGCGATGTTGCGCCTATCGAAGAAACTGCTGTTCGCCATCGAGGCGGTGCTGGACATCGCCTATAACGCCGGGGCGCTGCCGGTGCAATCGGGCGAGATCACCAAGCGTCAGGGCATTCCGCGCCGCTATCTCGAACAGGTGCTCCAGCAATTGGTGCGCGCCGGCGTGCTGACCGGGGTACGCGGGCCGCGCGGCGGTTATCGTCTGGCGCGCGAGCGGCGGCGCATCACGGTCGGCGAGATCGTGCGCGTGGTGCGCTCGCTGGAACAGGCGGACGATCCGACCGAGGACGAGGCCGGTGCCGAGCTGGGCCGCCGCGTGGTGCGGCCGCTGTGGCTCGAATTGCAGGATGACGCGATGAAACGCCTCGATGCCACCACCATCGAGGAATTATGCACCCGCGCGCACCAGGCCGGCATCGCCGGCGAATACGCCGCGCGGTACGATTACACGATCTGACAGACCGCGTTGAGAAGGTCTTTCCTTTACCGGCGAACGCCGGTATCCATCGTGCCGTTGCACCATGGGTTCCTCCCCCGGCTTGACCTCCGCTTGACCGGGGGATCACGCCGGGACGGTGATTTTTTCTTAGTGACGTGGCGTCCCCGGCTTCGCCTAGAGTGCGATCCGCCCAAATTGAAACATTTTTTCCTTTACCGGCGAACGCCGGTATCCATCGCGCCGTTGCACCATGGACCCCGACTTTCGTCGGGGTGGTGATTTTTTCTTGGTGACGTGGCGCCCCCGGCTTCGCCTTCGCCGGACAGAATTTGGGTTCCGGCTTCCGCCGGAATGGCGCATCTGTTTCATCCGCGATTATTCGTTCCCCGCCGGCTCGGTCTCCGCGTCATAGCGGACGCGCAACACCACGAACCAGTGATAGCGCGGGTCGAGGATCGTGCCGTCCGGCTGGGCGAGCATGCCCCCCTCGGTCACCGGCACATGGGTCAGGGTGACGGCATCATCGACATTGCCGCCGATGATGCTGAGGTTGCCGGGCTGGCTCTCGACCACGAAGGCGCAATGGCCCGGCCAGCCGTGACTGGTCGGCAGATCGGCGAAGGTCAGCCCCGCCGAGCCGCCGCGCCCGAAACAGATGAGATCGCCGAGGCGCGGGGCATAGGCATTGGGCGCCAGCGCCTGGAGAATGGGTGAGGTGCCCGCCGCCGCGGCATTGACATAAGTGTAATGGTTGGCCGAATAGGGAAAGCGCGGGCCGGCGCCGGCGATCCGCATGACATAGGAGATGAACGCCGCCGACCAGGCATAGCGGCCGTCGTCCGATGCCGGAAACAGGCCCCCCGCCTCGTCATGCTTGCCGGTCCAGCCTTCCTCGCGCGGCACCGCCGCCCCGGCCGGCACGGCGAGGCCGATCCACCAATATTCGCCGACGCGTTGCCACAGGCCGGGCTGGCGCTCGGGCTTGTCCGCCGGCAGCGGCACCGGCCGGGTCTCCGGCGCGCTGTCGTCGATCTTGGCGCCGAAGAGGCGCCACTCGCGCATTGCGATCGCCACCGTGTCGGCCCGGTTGAACGGCTCATACGGCCGGCTGGCGAAGCTCGGCACCGGGCCGGGCGGCGGCGCCACGCTGGCCGGCGGCGGCGACGGCGCGCAAGCGGCCAGCGCCAGCAGGGCGATCACGGCGATCTTCTTCATCTTTCCCTCACCATAAGGCAATCGCGATGGCCGCCAGCGCGGCGGCGATGATCCACAGCGGCAGGCCGAGTATTTCGATGGCGCCGCGCTTGGCCAGCGCCGCCAGCGCATCGGGATGCAGCGGCATGCCGCCTTCGTCGGTGATGGTCGTCAGCACGTCCTCGATGCGGCGCAGCGTCACCGGCAGGCGCTCCAGCAAGTCGGCGGATTGCGCGAGCATGTCGGCGATCCGCGCCTCC
>DATCDN010000108.1:0-39135 GCA_036510675.1 Allostellaceae bacterium | reverse complement strand
CGCAGATCGATAACCTCGGCCGAGATGCCGTCCTCCTCGAGCTTCGCCGCCGCCGCCATCGCCACTTGAACCATTCGGGAAAACGCCACGATGGTCACGGCATCGCCCGCGCGGGCGATGCGCGCCTTGCCGATCGGCACGATGTAATCCTCCGCCTCCGGCACCGGAAAGCTGTGGCCGTAGAGCAGCTCGTTTTCGAGAAAGATCACCGGGTTGGGATCGCGGATCGCGGATTTCAGCAGGCCCTTATGATCGGCGGCGGTATAGGGCGCGATCACCTTCAGCCCCGGTATATGCGCGTACCAGCTTGAATAATCCTGGCTGTGCTGGGCCGCGACGCGGGCGGCGGCGCCGTTGGGGCCGCGGAACACGATGGGGCAACTCATCTGCCCGCCCGACATGTAGCGCGTCTTAGCGGCGGAATTGACGAGCTGGTCCATCGCCTGCATGGCGAAGTTCCAGGTCATGAATTCGACGATCGGCCTCAGGCCACCGAACGCCGCGCCGACGCCCAGCCCGGTGAAGGCGTGTTCCGAGATCGGCGTATCGACGACGCGGCGAGCGCCGAATTCCTCCAACAGGCCCTGGCTGACCTTGTAGGCGCCCTGATACTCGGCGACCTCCTCACCCATCAGGAACACCGTCTCGTCGCGCCGCATTTCCTCGGCCATCGCATCGCGCAGCGCCTCGCGCACCGTCAGCGAGACGCTGGCCCCGGTCCACGGCGTTTCCTCGGCGATCGGCGCGGCCGGCGCCTTCGGCGCGGCGGCGGGCTTCGCCGGCGCGGTCATCGGGGGCGCCGCTGGAGGCGCCTTGTCCGCCTTCGCCGCCACGGGCGCGGCGCCCGGTTTCTCATCCTCGCCGATGATCTCGGCGATCGGCTGATTGACGGCGACATTGTCGGTGCCCTCCGGCACCAGGATGCGGCCCATCCTGCCTTCGTCGACGGCCTCGAATTCCATCGTCGCCTTATCGGTTTCGATCTCGGCGATGATGTCGCCGGCCTTCACCTCATCGCCTTCCTTCTTGTGCCATTTGGCGAGCTTGCCCTCGGTCATGGTCGGCGAGAGCGCGGGCATCAGAACGGGGATCGCCACGGCTCAGGCCTCGACATAGACGTCGGTGAAGAGTTCGGCGGCGTCCGGCTCCGGCGATGCCTGGGCGAATTCCGCGGCGGCCGTGATCGCGTCCTTCACCCCGCGATCGATCTCCTTCAGCTTCGCTTCGTCGGCGACCCCTTCCTCGGTCAGCCGGCGCTTCATCTGGTCGATCGGATCGTGCTCCTGGCGCATGCGGTTCAGCTCATCCTTGCTGCGATATTTCGCCGGGTCCGACATCGAATGGCCGCGATAGCGGTAGGTCAGCAATTCGAGCAGATAGGGTCCCTTGCCGGCGCGGATATCGGCGATCGCCGCCGCCGCCGCGGCCTTCACCGAAAACACGTTCATGCCGTCGGCCTGGCTGCCGGCGATGCCGTAGGCCTCGCCCCGCGTATAAAGGTCCTTCGACGCCGAGGAGCGCGCCACCGACGTGCCCATGCCGTATTTGTTGTTCTCGATGACATAGAGCACCGGCAGCTTCCATAGCTCCGCCATGTTGAAGCTTTCCGCGACCTGACCCTGGTTCATCGCGCCGTCGCCGAGGAACACCACCGCGATATGGCCGTCATTCTTGTATTTATGGGCAAAGGCGAGCCCGGTTCCGATCGGCACCTGGGCGCCGACGATGCCGTGGCCGCCATAAAAATGCTTGTCGCGGGAGAACATATGCATCGAGCCGCCCTTGCCCCGGGAGTAGCCGCCGCTGCGCCCGGTCAGCTCGGCCATCACGCCCTTGGGGTCCATGCCCGAGGCCAGCATGTGGCCATGGTCGCGATAGGAGGTGATGATGCTGTCGCCCTCCATCAGCGCCGACATCACGCCGACCACGACCGCCTCCTCGCCGATATAGAGATGGCAGAAGCCGCCGATCAGCCCCATGCCGTACATCTGTCCGGCCTTTTCCTCGAAGCGCCGGATCAGCAGCATGTCGCGGTAGAGCTTTTCCATCTCCGCCGGGTCCGGCATGGCGTCCGTCTTCACTGGCTTGAGCTTGCGTTTGGCCACGGCCATGCCCGAAACCTCCTCCAATTTGGCGCCACAGCATAGAGGGATTTAGGCCGAATGCAAGTTCTCTAACTATCTGTAATGGTTAGAAAAAATCAAATAAACTGGATTTCAGTTAATCGGTTTTGCCACGACTTGCGCCGGCGGCGTGAAGATGACGATTTCGTCTCGCCCGATGGCGTTCAGCGCGGCGCGCGACCGCTCGTCCAGGAGATCGGGGTCGAGCCGGTTACCCTTGAGGAGATCGGCGCGGTGGCGGAGTTGGGCCAGCTCCAGATCGGTGGCCGCCCGGGTCGCCTCGGCGTCCTGAACCTGGTGCGCCCGCCGCAGCCACGCCATCAGCCCGTGATCGCCCTCCACCAGGTTGAGGGCGAAGTAGATGATCAGCACGATAGCGAGGAACGGCCCGACGACCGCACGTCCAATTCTTGCTATCAAACGCCGCCCAACCATGCCCCAGCGAATCACCGCTTCGCCTCAGTGTCAAGGCGAAGACGCATCGATTACCCCTTGGAACAGCGAAAAAATTCACGACTCCGATTTTCGACCCACCGGCGCTTGAAGCCCGCCGGCATGCGTTAGCGTTAACCGGATTTTCACCCGATCGATCTATTAAGCGGCATTCACCATAAAAAAATGCGCATTCGGGTGGGACCAGGAGCAATCGATGATAGTTGCGAAAACCGAGTCGGCATCGGTGCGGCCGTCCGCGCCGCGCCGCGCCGCGCGCCGGCAATCGACGCGCCTTCCGTTCAAGCAAATGTGGGACCAGCGCGGCCGCATCATTGATTTGATGGCATCGGGCGCGCCGCTGAAGGAGACGCTGGCCGCGATCGCGCGCATGGTCGAGACCTTGGCGCCGCCCGCCTTGTGCTCGGTCCTGTTGTTGCAGCCCGACGGCAAGCATCTGCGCCATGGCGCCGGTCCCAGCCTGCCCGAGGCATATAACCGCGCCATCAACGATCTCGAAATCGGCCCATCGGTCGGTTCGTGCGGCACCGCCGCTTATCGCAAGACGCCCGTCATCGTCAGCGACATCGCCACCGACCCCTTGTGGGAAGGCCCCCGCGAGTTCGCGCTGTCCTTCGGCTTGCGCGCCTGCTGGTCGATGCCGATCGTCAACGACGCTGGCACGGTGCTGGGCACCATCGCGCTGTACTTCCGCGAGCCACGCAAGCCATCGCGTCGTGATTTCGGCTTGCTGATGCCCGGCGCCGGCCTGGTGCGGCTGGCGCTGGCCCAGCATCGCAAGGAAGAGGAGTTGCGCGCCGCCGAGGCGCGCATCCGCCTTGCCGCCGAGGCCGCCGATCTCGGCACCTACGATATCGATCTCGCCAGCGGCGTGCCCGTCTGGTCCGATCGCTTCAAGGCGATCTTCGGGCTTCCCCCGGAGGCCGCCTCGGACAATTCCCTGCTCGCCGCCGCCATCCATCCCGACGACCGCGCCCGCTTCGAGCAAGGCTATTCGACGTGGGTCAACGGCCCCGTGCGCGTGTCGCGCAGCGGTGAGTTTCGCATTGTTCGCCGCGGCGACGGCAGCGAGCGCATCATCACGCTTCGCGGCCGGGTCCTGGTCAATTCGCAGGATATGCCGGTTCGCGCCATCGGCTTCGTCACGGACGTGACCGAGGCGCGCGCGAATGAACGCAAGCAGCGCGACACGCAACGCCAGATCCACGAATTGCAGAAGATGGAGGCGGTCGGCCAGCTGGCCGGCGGCATCGCGCATGATCTGAACAATACGCTGATGCCGATTCTCGGCCTGACCAAGCTGGCGATGCAGGAAATTTCGCCGCTCGATCCGCTGGCCGAGCATCTAGCCCTGATCCATCGCGCGGGCGAGCGGGCACGCGACCTGGTCCATCAGATCCTGACCTTCAGCCGCAAGGAGGAGATCGCCCGCGCGCCGGTCGAGCTCGCCGCCATGATCGCCGAGTCGCTGCCCCTGCTCCGCGTCGGCATTCCTCTGACGACGACGATCGAAACGCGCATCGACGGCAATCCCGTGGTCTGGGCCAATCGCGGCCAGCTCGACCAAGTTCTGACCAACTTCGTCAACAATGCCGCGCACGCCATCGGCAACAAGCGGGGCACCATCCGGATCGAGATCGCCGCGGAAAGCATGAGTGGAAACACGGCTAAAATGGCCCGGCTTTCGGTTATCGATGACGGGCCAGGCATCGATTCCAATGCCTTGCAGCGCCTGTTCGAGCCGTTCTTCACCACGAAGCGAGTCGGCGAGGGAACCGGCCTCGGCCTCGCCGTGGCCCACGGCATCGTCGCCAATCATGGCGGCCGCATCGAGGTCACCAGCCAGCCCGGCGAGGGCGCGCGGTTTCATGTCTATCTGCCCCTCTTCAAGAGCGCCAAGCCGGCACCGGAGCGCGCGCCGGCGCGGATGCGGGTCAGCGCCTAGAGTTAGACCGCACGCTGAGCGCGCGCGCCCCCGGATCGCGGATGCGGGTCAGCGCCTAGAGTTAGACCGCACGCTGAGCGCGCGCGCCCCCGGATAAAGCGCGCCCGCGCCGAGCTGTTCCTCGATGCGCAAAAGCTGATTGTATTTGGCGATGCGCTCGGAGCGCGCCAGCGAGCCGATCTTGATCTGTCCGCAATTGGTGGCGACCGCGAGATCGGCGATGGTCGTATCCTCGGTCTCGCCAGAGCGGTGCGACATCACGGCGCGATAGCCGGCGCGATGCGCCATCGCCACGGTATCGAGCGTCTCCGACAGCGTGCCGATCTGATTGACCTTCACCAGGATGGCGTTGGCGCAGTTCTTTTCGATGCCCTCGGCCAGCCGCGCGGTGTTGGTGACGAAGAGATCGTCGCCGACCAATTGAATCTTCTTGCCTAGCGCCTGGGTAAGATCGGCCCAGCCTTGCCAATCATCCTCGGCCATCCCGTCCTCGATCGAAACGATGGGATAGTTCCCCGCCAGTCCTTCGAGATAGCGGATCATGCCGGCGCTATCGAGCCGCTTCTTCTCACCGGTCAGATCGTAGTGGCCATCCTTATAGAGTTCGGTCGCCGCGACATCGAGGCCGAGCACGACGTCCTCGCCCGGGCGATAGCCGGCGCCCTCGATCGCGCGCATCAGAAACGCCAGCGCCGCGTCGGCCGATTCGATCTGTGGTGCGAAGCCGCCTTCATCGCCGACATTGGTATTGTGGCCGGCGGCGGCGAGCTGTTTTTTCAGCGCGTGAAAAATCTCGGCGCCGGTGCGCAGCGCCTCGGTGAAATTCGGCGCCGCGACGGGAAGGATCATGAATTCCTGAATGTCGATGGGGTTGTCGGCGTGAACCCCGCCATTGATGACATTCATCATCGGCACCGGCAGCGTACGCGCGTCGATGCCGCCGACATAACGATAGAGCGGCAAATCGAGCTCCATGGCGCTGGCCTTCGCCGCCGCCAGGCTGACGCCGAGAATGGCGTTGGCGCCGAGCCGCGATTTGTTGGGCGTGCCATCGAGCGCGATCATCGCGGTGTCGAGCGCGCGCTGATCCGAGGCGTCGAGTCCCGAGACCGCATCGAAAATCTCGCCATTGACGGCGGCGACCGCGTTCAGCACGCCCTTGCCGCCATAGCGTTTCGAATCGCCGTCGCGCAATTCCACCGCCTCATGCGCGCCGGTCGAGGCACCCGACGGCACCGCCGCGCGCGCCGTGACACCGCTGTCCAGCAGGATTTCGACTTCAACCGTTGGGTTGCCGCGGCTGTCGAGAATTTCGCGGCCGGTGATATTGGCGATGGCGCTCATGATTTTCCTATGGGGAGAGGGGCCGCGCTTTGGCGAGCCGGTCGAATTCCATCAACGTCGAAAGCAAGTCGGGCATGTCGGCGAGCTTCACCATGTTCGGCCCGTCCGAGGGCGCGTGGTCCGGGTCCTGGTGCGTTTCCATGAACACCGCCGCGACGCCGATCGCGACCGCGGCGCGCGCCAACACCGGCACCATGCGCCGCTCGCCGCCCGAGACATCGCCCTGCCCGCCCGGCTGCTGCACCGAATGGGTCGCGTCGAACACCACGGGATAACCCGTCTCCTTCAGCACCGGCAGCGCCCGCATGTCGGAGACCAGCGTGTTGTAGCCGAAGCTGACCCCACGCTCGCACAGCAGGATGTTGGCGTTGCCGGCGGCCGCGACCTTCTTGGCGACGTTCTTCATGTCCCACGGCGCCAGGAACTGGCCCTTCTTGATATTGATGGCACGGCCGGTCTTGGCGGCGGCAATCAGCAGGTCGGTCTGGCGCGACAGGAAGGCCGGGATTTGCAAGACATCCACCGCCTCCGCAATCGGCGCGCATTGCTCGGGCAGATGCACGTCGGTCAGCACCGGGCAGCCATACTTCTCCCGCACCTCGGCCAGGATCGGCAGGCTCGCTTCGAGACCCATGCCGCGCACACTGTCGATCGAGGTGCGGTTGGCCTTGTCGAACGAGGTCTTATAGATGAGGCCGATGCCCAGCCTGCCGGTCAACTCGACCAGCGCGTGGCTCATCTCCAGCGCATGGGCGCGGCTTTCGAGGACGCATGGCCCGGCGATCAGCACCAGCGGGCGATCGTTGCCAAGGGTCAGCGCGCCGACGGCGACATGATGGGAGGCGATCATGGGCCGATCTTAGCCCAAAATCGCCGGAAATGGCTGCGAATTGGGTTCGTATTGGCTTCGTTTCCCCGGATATTTCGGCATTTTTTGGCTCATTTCCGCGAAAAATTGGCTTCGTTCCGTCATTTTTATTTTCTTCCAATAGGCCATGTCCCGCGCGCTCGTTTCTGCGCAGAATATACGCAGTTTGCGTATGAACTTCAAGGCCGCCGTCCGCCGGAAAAATAACACACGCTTTTTTTTCAAAGCCTCCAAAATGCGCCATACCGGCGAACGCCGGTATCCATCGTGCCGCCGCACCATGGACCCCGACTTTCGTCGGGGAGGAACAAATTTGCCATACCGGCGAACGCCGGTATCCATCGCGCCGCCGCACAATGGACCCCGACTTTCGTCGGGGTGGAACAAATTTGCCATACCGGCGGACGCCGGTATCCATCGCACCGCTGCCGCCATGAACCCCGCCCCCGGATCAAGTCCGGGGGTTCATCGGGGTGGCGGCATCACAATTTGAGGCTCGGATAAAGATCAGTCCAATGCAGATTGTCCCGCTCGATCAGTTCGATCTTCCAGGCACGCCGCCATTCCTTGATCTGGCGCTCACGAAGCCGGGCCGATTCCAGCGATTCATGTGCCTCGTACCAGACCAGTCGGTCCACGCCGTAACGTTTGGTGAAACCGGGCACGGCCTTTTGCTTATGCTCCCAGATGCGGCGGAACAGATCGTTGGTGCTGCCGACATAGAGCGTCCCGCGAGGCTTGTTTGACAGAAGGTAGACGAAGAACATCGTGCTCGTCCCTCGCCTTCCTTTCTACCATACCGGCGAACGCCGGTATCCATCGCGCCGCCCCGCCTATTCGTCGCCGGGCAATTCGGGGCGCGGGATCGGGGTGTGCCCCTTCGAGGTTTTCGGGCCGAGCATATCGGTCAGGCCGCCGACCGCCCCGAGAGCGCCTTCCGCCTGCTCGCGGCTTTCGCTCAACATGCGGATTGCCTCGCTGGCGCCGCCCGGCACGCCTTCCTGTTTCAGCACGATGCCGATCTCGGCGGCCGACAGAAAGCCGTTCCCATCATAGTCGAAATTGGAAAAGACGATGTTGGTGAGGAACGGGCCGAAGATCGCGGCGGCGGCTTCGATACCGGCAAGATCGTCGGGATCGACAATGATGGTCCGATAGCCCTGGCGAACCTTGGCGTCCTTGTCGCCGAACAGGATCATCGCCGGCGCGTAGTGCCGCAAGAAGGTCGTCACTTCCGCCGGCGCGATCTTGCCGTCGCCGTTGACGTCGATAAGCGCGACGATCTGGGCGAGGCAGGGCGGCGACTGCTCGACCGTCGCCGAGCACTTATCGGCGATGTCGGAATAGGCGCGCACGAAAGTATCGAGCCGGCTCAGCATCCGCGTCACCACCAGGGCATGCGGGTCGCGCGCGGCCGGGCTGGCGCAATGGAAGCCATCGGTGCGCTTGTCCGGCGCGCTCGACGAATAGGAGGTCAGATGCCCATCCTTGATTTCGCGAACGAAGAAATTGTCCCCGCTCGATTTGCCGGAAGACGGCAGGCGGACCACCAGACGGTTGGGTTTCGCCTCGGTGACGACCTCCTTGCCGAAGATATAGAGCGTGAACTTGTCGTCTTTCCCCGCCGCGAGCGAGCCGGTGAGACCGAAATCATTGGCGAAGAGCCCGAACCCGGTGACCTCGCCGCAGGATTTTCCGGTGAGCCACAGGCCGCGAAATTCCCTCGGAATATCCGTCGCCCAGCCGGGCGCGGCGGCCAGACACAGCGCCGACAGCGCCAACGCCATGACCAGGAATCGACGGAACGACGCCATCATGCTTTCTCCATTACCGCTGCCTTGCCGTGACGATGGCGATAGATCAGGGCACCGAAGACGACCGCCGCCAGCGCCAGCAAGCCTACCCCGAGCAGCGGCCGGTGCGCCACCCAGGACAGGCCGATCACGATCAATGTCAGCGGGACCGCCAAACCGATGCCGACCATGAAGGCGCCGGCCCGGACCAGCCCGCCCAGGAACGGCAACACGCTGGCCAAGGCGGAGATCGGGCCGAGGATCAACATGAAGCCGATCGCCATGACGACGAAGCCGACGCCGCGCAGGAGCCAGGTCGTGCCGCGCTCGTCCGATTCCTTGTCCTTCAGCATCTGGATCGCGATCGCGGTGCCGGGCGCCGACAGCGCGATCCGATAACCATTGCCGGCCTGATACGCCGTGAGCGCGCCGGAATGCTGCGCCGCCACCACCGACATGGGCTGCGCGGTCACCGCCTCGAAATGCACGCGGAGATCGCCGAGCGCCGGACTGCCGCTGTTGGCACCCTGGTAGAAGCCCGCGCCCTCGCGGCGGAACCCGGTCGGTGCCGTGGCCGTGCCGGCACCGTAGGGGGCGAAATTATTCATCCCATCGAGGACGGTTTGATCGACGCGATACGCCCCCAGCTTGGCACTGAGATTGTCCCAGACCTCGCCCTGGAGAGCCATGGCGGGATTGCGATGGCCCTCTTGGGTATCGAAGGCCGCGGAATCGATCGGCTTGTCGGACCAGTCCTTGCTATAGGTGTAGACCGTGTCGTAATCGCCGCCGCCGCGGGATTTCTGCTCGCTCGTTTCCTTCCACTGGTACATTTCGACGATTCGCGACAGCCGCACCACATCGGGCCCGCCGACCGGGAAGCGATCGTCCTGCATCGTCCGCTCGACGCCGAGCGGACCCGTGACATGAACGAGTTTGCCGTCGAGGCCCGGATCGATCGGGGCTGTCGGCGCCTCGACCACGGCGCTTTCGCCTTCCCGCAGCGCCGTCGCGGCCTGCACGGCGCGGCCCTCGTTCCAATAGATCGTGAAGATCGCCGCGATCACGGCGAGGAAGCCCACCGGCACCAGCACGAAACTCTTGAAGATGCGCCGGCCGGCGCTGGTATGCGTGGTCCGTGTTACTTGATCCGGATTGATCTCCGTCATGACCTACCCCCAATGCGCAAATTACACCGAGCGCGATTATCCCGCGACGGCAAGAAAATTGTTTTGGCGCCGAATACGCCGATATCCCAGGAACGCGCTAGACCAGACGGCTCTGGTCGCGGGCGGCGCGGATGAAGTCCGTGAAGAGGGGGTGCGGCTCGAACGGTTTGGATTTGAGTTCGGGGTGAAACTGCACGCCGAGAAACCAAGGATGGCCGGGGATTTCGACGATCTCCGGCAGCTCGCCATCGGGCGACATGCCGGAGAATAGCATCCCCGCCGCCTCCAGCCGGTCCTTGTAGTTGATATTTACCTCATAGCGATGGCGATGGCGCTCGTTAATGCGCCCCTTGCCATAGATGCCGCGCACCGCCGAGCCCTCGGCCAGCATCGCGTCATACGCACCAAGCCGCATCGTGCCGCCGAGATCGCCACCCGCCGCCCGCCGCTCCAGCGCGTTGCCGCGCATCCATTCCGTCATCAGCCCGATCACCGGGTCTTGGCACGCGCCGAACTCGGTCGAGTTGGCGCCCGGCAGATCGGCGAGGTGCCGCGCCGCCTCGATCACCGCCATCTGCATGCCGAAACAGATGCCGAAATAGGGCACGTTGCGCTCGCGGGCGAAGCGGGCCGCCTCGATCTTGCCCTCGGCGCCTCGCTCGCCGAAGCCGCCCGGCACCAGAATGCCATGCACGCCGTCGAGGTGCTGAACCACATCCTCGCGCTCGAAAATCTCGCTGTCGATCCAGTCGAGATCGACATGGACATTATTGGCGATGCCACCATGGGTCAGCGCCTCGGCCAGCGATTTGTAGCTGTCTTGCAGATGCGTGTATTTGCCGACGACCGCGATCTTGACCTCGCCCTCCGGCTTGCGGACGCGCTGAACGATGTCGGTCCAGCGCACCAGGCTCGGCTCCGGCACGGTCAGGCCGAAATGGTCGCACACCGCGCGGTCAAAGCCTTCAAGATGGTATGAAACGGGTACTTGATAGATCGTATCGACATCAAGCGCCGGTATCACGCGGCTCTCACGGACATTGCAAAACAGCGCGATCTTCTTACGCTGACCGGGGTCGAGCGCGCGATCCATGCGGCACAGTAGGATATCGGGCTGGATGCCGAGACCGAGCAGCTCCTTCACCGAATGCTGGGTTGGCTTGGTCTTGAGCTCGCCGGCGGAAGCGATGTAGGGCACCAGCGTCAGATGTATGAAAAGAACCCGCTCGCGCCCCAATTCGTTGCCGAGCTGGCGGATGGCTTCGAGGAACGGCAGGCTTTCGATGTCGCCGACCGTGCCGCCGATTTCGCACAGAACAAAATCTTCGTCGCCATCGAGGCCGGCGACGATGAATTCCTTGATCGCATCGGTGATGTGCGGAATCACCTGCACCGTGGCACCGAGATATTCGCCGCGCCGCTCGCGGCCGATCACGGTCTGATAGATGCGCCCGGTGGTGACGCTGTCGCTCTTGCGCGCCGGAACGCCGGTATAGCGTTCGTAATGGCCGAGATCGAGATCGGTCTCGGCGCCGTCATCGGTGACATAGACCTCGCCATGCTGATAGGGGCTCATCGTGCCCGGATCGACATTGAGGTAGGGATCGAGCTTGCGCAGCCGCACCTTGAAGCCGCGCGCCTGCAACAGCGCGCCCAGCGCCGCCGCCGACAGACCCTTGCCCAAGGAGGAAACCACGCCGCCGGTGATGAAGATGAACCGCGTCATGGGCCTTCAGTGTAAGCGATTCTCGCGGAGAGTCACAAAAGTTTTCAGTGGTCAGTTATCAGTTGTCAGTTTTAGAGCGCGACTCGCACTGATGACTGAAAACTGACGATTGAAAACTAATTCCGCAAATCGAAATCCTCGATCGGCAGGTGGAAATAGGCTTGGGCGATACGAGTCGCGGTGAAATCGGGCTGGTGGGCCGGGTTGTTGCGGAAGGTGGCGAAGTCGCGGAACAGGCGCTGCATCAACTGGCCGTCGCGGATGTTGGTGGTGCTGGAGGCGCGGAAGAGGTCATAGCCCGCCTCCCAGGCGAGGCGCGATGCCTGATGCTCCATGCCCCAGAGCTGCATCGCCTCGGCATCGGTGAAGGTCCGCGCCGTGGCGTATTCCAGGTACAGCTCGCCGACCCGCAGCAGCACCGCCTCGGCGGCGTTGGCCATCGACAGCGCCAGGCCGAAAATCCGCTGCCAGTCATGATGCTGGTATTTGTAGATTTTGGGCGAGAACAGCGGCTTCGCTTCCTTGATGTGCTGCTCGAAGGCTTCGAGCGCCGCCCATGCGGCGCCGACCTGGGAGCAGGCCAGCTCGCCCGCGCCGAAGGCCGAGAACAGGCCGCCATAGAGCGGATTGCCGTGGATCGCCATGCCCGGCGTCGTGCCGGTCGCGTTATCGGCGAAGATGCGGTCGGTGACGAATTCCTCGGGAATGAATGCGTCCTTGATGACGACGCTGTTGGAGCCGCTGCCGCGCAGGCCGAACATGTCGTGCCAATCGTCGAGAATCTCGTAACTCTCGCGCGGTACCACCACGGTAACGAGCTTCTTGGTCGGACCGCCGGGATGCGGCTCGCCCTGCATCGGCGCAAGGCCCAAGAAATGCGTCGAGTAAGGCACGCCCGAGCAATAGCGCCACTTGCCGGTGACGCGATAGCCGCCCGGCACCGCGACGCAGGCGGCATCGGGCGACGGGCCGCTGGGGCTGTAGGGCGCGATGAAATGGCCGTCGGGCCCAAAGATTTTGGCTTGTGCCGCCTCATCGAAGCAGGAACCGATCTGCAGCGCGTGGCCCGAGCCGAGGCACAGGCACCAGCCGATGCCGGGATCGCCCGTCGAAATCTCGACCATCACTTTGAAGAAGGTGCGGATGTCGAAGGCATAGCCGCCGAACTTGCGCGGCTGCAGACAGCGATAGAAGCCGGCCTTGCTGAAGGCTTCATGTAATTCCGGGCTGTAGAAGCCGCGTTCCTCGGCGGCGGCGGCATCGGCGCGCACCATCGGGCGCAGCGCCTTGGCGCGCGCGATCAGCTCTTGCGGGGTCAGGTCTGGTTCGGGGATGCGCGGTGCCATTTTTTACTTCGCCAAAGGTGCGGCGGGGGCGGCGGGGGCGGCGGGGGCGGCGGGGGCGGCGGGCCCCGCCGGCTTCGCCGGTGCGGGAGCGGTTCCCGATTTCGCTGGCGCCATCGGGATCGGTCCGGCCGGCAGCGAATTTTCCTCCACCACCGACCGCGACACCCGGCCATGGCCCGAGAGGACCGCCAGCACGATACTGGTGATGAAGAACAGCACCGCGATGCCGGCGGTGGTGCGGGTTAGAAGGTTCGCAGTCGAGCGCCCGGTCATGAAGCCCGACATGCCGCCGCCGCCGATGCCCAGCGCCCCGCCCTCGCTCTTTTGAATGAGAATGGTGGCGATCAGCGCGATGGCGAGGAAAATGTGAACGACAAGCAGGACGGCGACCATGGCTCGACCGGTGGTTTTAGGGATGCGGCGTTTTAGCGGGTTCGGTTGGGTAAAGCTAGCCCGCCGCTTGGGCAATCGTCCAGAACGAGCCGGCGTCGAGGCTGGCGCCGCCGATCAGCCCGCCATCGACATTGGCGACGGGCAGAATCGCCGCGGCATTCTTGGCGTTCATCGAGCCGCCATAGAGAATCCGCACCGCGCCGGGATTGGCGACGCGCTCGCCGAGGACGGTGCGGATGAAGGAGTGCACTTCCGCGATATCGTCGGGGTTCGGCGTGCGGCCGGTGCCGATCGCCCAGATCGGCTCATAGGCCACCACGATCTGACTGGTGCCGGCGATCTCCGGCAGCGAGCCGGACAATCGGGCGGCGATCACCATCAAGGTCTGGTCCCGATCGTGCTGTTCGGCGCTTTCCCCGACGCAGATGATCGGAATAAGGCCGGTCGCCAGCGCCGCCACTGCCTTGGCGCGCACCCCGGCATCGGTCTCATGATGATTGGCGCGGCGCTCCGAATGGCCCAGGATGACATAGGCGCAGCCGGCATCGCGCAGCATATCCGCGCTGAGATCGCCGGTATGGGCGCCCGATGCCTCGGCGTGGCAATCCTGGGCGCCCAGCGCGACCGGACCGTCGGCAAGGATGGCGGCAATCTCGGTCAGCAGAGTGGCGGGCGGGCAGACCAGCAGATCGCAATTCGGCGCCGCGCCGCGCGCCCGCGCCGCCAGATCGCGCGCCAGCGCCACGCCGTCGGCCCGCAGCCCGTTCATTTTCCAGTTGCCCGCGATCAGCTTACGCATGGTGTCGGCCCGCCTTGGCTTATTTCACCGTCTCTAATATCATCCGCGCGCCATGCTTCAAGCCATCCGTTCACGCGCCTCCGGCATCGTCGTTCAGATTCTGTTCGGAGTCCTCATCCTCACCTTCGCCCTATGGGGCATCGGCGATATTTTTCGCGGCCGCGGCGCCGACACCAGCGTCGCCTCGGTCGGCGACGTGCCGATCGAGTCCACCGAAGTGTCGCAGGCGCTGCGGCGTCAGGTCGATCGCTTCCGTCAGGCGATGAATACCTCGCTGACCGAGGATCAGATCAAACAGCTCGGCCTGGTGGACACCACGCTCAACCAGGTCATCAACGACCATCTGCTCGATCTCGAGGTGGATCGGCTCGGCCTCGCCGTCAATGACGACGCGGTGCGCCAGGCCATCGTCGCCAATCCGGCGTTCCGAGGCCCCTCGGGCGCGTTCGACCGCAATGTCTATCGCCAATTGCTGCAAGCCAATCAAATGACCGATCAGCAATATGAGACGACGCTGCGGACCGACATGAATCGCGGCCGCATCATCGACGCGGTGACCTCGGGCGCCGGCGCGCCGCCGGAACTGGTCGATACGCTGTGGGAAAGCCGGGGCGAGCGCCGGGTCGCCGCCGCCATCCTCCTTCCGCCCAGCGCCGTCGGAACCGCCGCCACGCCCGACGCGGCGACGCTGGAGAAATATTACGCGGCCCACAAGGATCAGTTCATGCAGCCCGAGCGGCGCGGCTTCACCGTGGCGCTGATCGATCCGACGCAGTTGATGGCCGGCATCAAGATTCCCGAAGATCAGCTCCAAGCCGCCTACAAGAAGCGCGCCGACGAATTCCGCGAGCCGGAAAAGCGCACGGTGCAGCAGATTCTGGTACCCGACGAAACGAAGGCGAAGGCCGCCGCCGCCGCGCTGGCGGCGGGTAAGGATTTCGCCCAGGTCGCCCAGGAAGTCGCGGGCGAGAAGCCCGACGCGGTGAATGTCGGCGCGCTGAGCCAGGCCGAGATGCCGGGCGATCTTGGCAAGGCGGTGTTCGCCCTGAAGCCCAACGAAGTCACCAAGCCGATCAAGGACCCGTTCGGCTGGCACATCGTGAAGGTGACCGCGATCACGCCCGAGACCACCGCGACCTTCGACAAGGCGAAGGGCAAGATCGAGACCGAGCTGGCGCAGGCCCAGGCCGCGGACCAGGTCGCCAAGACCGCCAACGCCATTGACGATGCGCTGGCGGGCGGCGCCAACTTCAAGGATGTGGTGGCCAAATTCGGCCTCAAGACCGTGACCGCCGACGGCGTCGATGCCGAAGGGCGCGATGCCGCCGGCAAGGCCGCGCCGCTGCCCCAGCCCGCGACCAACATCCTCAAGACCGCGTTCGCGACGGCGATCGGCCAGCCCAGCGACCTCAAGGAGCTTCCGGACCAGGGCTATTACATTCTCGCCGTCAACAAGGTGAACCCAGCGGCGCCGCAGCCGCTGGCCCAGATCAAGGACAAAGTCACCGCCGCGTGGCAGCAGAGCGACCGCGAGGCCCGCCTCGCCAAGCTGGGCGACGACATCGCCGGCGCCGTGAACAAGGGCCAGAAGCTGGAGGAGCTGGCGGCCCTGCATGGCCTCAAGATTGTCACCACCAAGCCGCTATCGCGCTATGCGACCGGCGCCGATATGCCACCCGCCTTGATCGCCAAATTATTCGCCGCGAAAAAAGACCAGGCGGTTGCCGGCGGCGATGGCGCGCACGGCGTGATGGTCGCGCAGGCGACCGAAATATTGCCGCCCGACCCCCAGGAAGCCGCCAAGCAGAAAGCCGCGATCGCGGACGAGATCGACCGGGCGACCAAGGGCGATCTGCTGGATCAATACGAGCAGGCTCTGCGCCAGCGCTATCCCGTCAGCATCAACCGGGACGCGCTCGACCGAGTGCTGTAGGCACATGGCCGACAGCCGCTTTCCCCTCTCCCCCCAGTGGGGGGAGAGGGCGGGGCCCATCGCGAAGCGATGGGAGGGTGAGGTGGGAGTGCACCGAGCACCGAGATTCCCCCACCTCACCCCAACCCTCTCCGCCCCCAAGGGCGGAGAGGGGGAATAGAGATCGCGATGCAACTAACGCCCGATTTCACCGCCTTCGAGCGGGAATTTACCGCTTATCGGCCGGTGCTGGTGTGGACCTCGTTCGTCGCCGATCTGGAGACGCCGGTATCGGCGATGCTCAAGCTGGCGGATGGGCGGCCCAACAGTTTCCTCTTTGAATCGGTCGAGGGCGGCGCTACGCGCGGGCGCTATTCCGTCATCGGGCTGAAGCCCGATCTGATCTGGCGCTGTTTCGGCGACCGCGCCGAGATCAATCGCCGCGCGCGGGCCGATGTCGAGGCGTTCGAGCCGGAGGATCTCGGCGCCCTCGCCTCGCTGCGCCGGCTGGTCGACGAGTGCAAGGTCACGACGCCGGCGCCGCTGCCGCCGATGGCCTCGGGCCTCTTCGGCTATATGGGCTATAATATGGTGGCGCTGATGGAGCGCCTGCCCGACACCAATCCCGATACGCTGAACATGCCGGACGGGCTGTTCCTGCGGCCGTCGGTGATCTCGATCTTCGACAATATCGCCGACCGCGTCACGCTGGTGACCACGGTGTGGCCGAACGCGGAGATTTCGGCGCGCGCCGCCTATGAGCAGGCGCAGGAGCGGCTGGCCGATGTGTTGGCCGATTTCGAGCGCAGCCTGCCCCATCGCCGCGAGACCGCCGAGACGGTGCGCGAATTGCCGCCGCCCGCCGGCAACATGAGCCGCGACGAATACATGGCGATGGTCGAGACCGCGAAGGAATATGTCCGCGCCGGCGAGGCGTTTCAAATCCTGCCCTCGATGCGGATGCGGATTCCGTTCAAGCTGCCGCCCTTTTCGCTCTATCGCGCGCTGCGCCGGCTGAACCCATCGCCATTCCTGTTCTTCCTCGATTTCCCCGGGTTCAGCATCGTCGGGTCGAGCCCGGAAATCCTGGTGCGGGTGCGCGACGGCACGGTCACGATCCGCCCACTGGCCGGGACGCGGCGGCGCGGCGCCAATGCCGTCGAGGACAAGCAGCTCGAGGAAGAATTGCTGGCGGACCCGAAAGAGCGCGCCGAGCATCTGATGCTGGTCGATCTTGCGCGCAACGATGTCGGCCGGGTGTCGCGGGTCGGCACGGTGAAGGTGACGGAGAGCTTTACCATCGAGCGCTATTCCCATGTCATGCATATCTGCTCCAACGTCGAGGGCGCGCTCGATCCCAAATTCGACGCGCTCGCCGCCTTGATCGCGGGTTTCCCCGCCGGCACGCTATCGGGCGCGCCCAAGGTGCGGGCAATGGAAATCATCGACGAGCTGGAGATCGAGCGCCGCAACATCTATGGCGGCGCCATCGGCTATTTCGCCGGCGATGGCAGCATGGATACCTGCCTGGTGCTGCGCACCGCGATCGTCAAGGACGGGGTGATGATCGCCCAGGCCGGCGGCGGCGTGGTGGCGGATTCGAAACCGGCCGCTGAATACCAGGAAGCCTTGGACAAGATGCGCGCCCTGTTCGTCGCGGCCGAGGAAGCCGTCCGGTTCGCGCGGCAGTAGAGCGGCCGTGGCCGACCGCCAGTTCCGAACTTAAATTAAATGTAATCCGGGCACGACGTGGGCGCCCAGCACATATACTTCTCATGCAGGAGCCCTCAAGAGGAGATGGGACATGACACGGCTCGGTAAAATTCTCGCGGTTGGCGCAATTGCGGTTGCCGCGCCGCTAGCGATCGCCGCCACCACCGTGCAGCCGGCGAACGCGCAGCAAGTCTATGTGGGGCCGACCTATGCGGCGCCCTATGCCTATAATAATCCCTACTACAGTCCCTACTATGCCTATCCCGGCTATGCCTATGGCTACCCGTCTTATGGCTATGGCGTCGGTGTCGGCTTCGGCTGGGGCGGCGGCTATGGCGGCTATTACGGCCATTATGGCCACGGCTATTATGGACACGGCTACGGCCATGGCGGTTGGCACGGCGGCGGACGCGGCCATGGCGGCGGCGGCGGGTGGCATCATCACCGCTAACGCCTACCAGATTTAATGGGAGAATGGCGGCGCTTCGGCGTCGCCATTTTTTTTGCGCGCCTTTTGCCCGCCGTCACTTCATCCGGCGGGGATGCGCCACCGGCGCGGCCGATTCGCGCTATTACCTAATGTTCGAATATAAATACTCGTTTTGCGAGCATATCACTGGAATGTTAACCAAATATATTGACAATAAATTAACCATATCTTGACTCAATACTTATACTCGCCTCGACACAAAATTAGGAGGACAGAATGTCGAGGCTCGCGAAACTATTCGCGCTGGCGGCACTGGCGGCGGTGCCGCTATTCGTTGCCGGCGGCACCAAGGCTCAGGCGCAGGATTATTACGCCGATTGCAGCTATTCCTATCCCTATACCTGCCCCGGCACCTACACCGCCGACGGCTATGCCGTCTCCGGCTATGACGGCGCCTATGGCGATTATGGCGCCGGCCCGGCCTACACGGGCAATGGCTATGGCTATGGTGACGATGGTGCCGGTGCCGCGGCCCTCGCGGTCGGGCTCGGCGTCGGCGTCGGGCTGGGTCTCGAATACGGTGGGTCCGGCTATGGCGGTTATGGCTCCTATGGGCCGGGCGTCATCGCCTATAGCGGCTGGCAGGGCAATCGCGGCTTCGATCGCCGGTTCGACCACCGCGGCTTCGACCATCGGCGCTTCGACCACCGCGCGGGCTTCCGCGATCATCGCGGCTTCGACCGCCACGACAATTTCCGCGATCATCGCGGCGGCTTCGATCGGCACGACAATTTCCGTGACCATCGCGGCGGCTTCGATCGGCACGCGGGCGGCCAGCATGGCTTCAACCGCGCGGGCTTCAACCGGGGCGGCTTCAACCGGGGTAACCGCGGTGGCTTCAACCGCGGTGGCAACCACGGTGGCTTCAACCACAGCGGCTTCAATCGGGGCGGCTTCAACCGGGGTGGCGGCAACCGGGGCGGCTTCAACCGCGGCGGCATGGGGCACGGCTTCGGGCATGGCGGCATGCATATGGGCCACCACTAAAGTTTAGTCACGTTTCAGCAATGGCGGCTCGTTGGCCGCCATTGTCATTTATAAGCTTTAGAAATAGGCAATTAAACTTCGTTCTTACGATTCTTGACAGCGCGCTTCTAATTAAATAACTTTCTGGTAAGTTATTACCGGAACGCCATGCCACTTGTTCCTGCCCAACCGCCTGCCGCCCGATGGCAACGCCGCAAGGACGCCCGTCCCCAGGAGATTGTGACCGCGGCGCTGGCCGTGTTCGGCGAGCGCGGCTATGCCGCCACCCGGCTCGACGATGTCGCCCGCGTGGCGGGTGTGACCAAGGGCACCCTCTATCTCTATTTCCCCAACAAGGAAGAGTTGTTCAAGGCGGTCATCCGCGACACGCTGGTGCCAGCCCTCGACCGTATCGCCGACGCCCCCGCCGCCGCCACCGCCGCCGAGGCCATCGCGCGCATGGTCGGCGCGTTTCAGGGCCTGGCCGCCTCGCCGATCGCCGCGATTCCGAAAATTGTCATCGGCGAGTCCGGCAATTTCCCGGAGCTCGCCCGCTTCTATCTCGATGAAGTGGTCGGCCGGGGCCTCGACGTAATCCGCAAAATCCTGCAGCGCGGCGTCGATAGCGGCGAATTCCGGCCGCTCGACGCCGAACATGCCGCCTATTGCGCCGTGGCACCCCTGGTCGTGGCGCTGCTGTGGACGCACGCATTCGGCCCAGTGGCAGCGCGCCCGCTCGACATTGGCGCGCTGTGCCGCGCCCATCTCGATCTGATGCTGACGGGGCTCTTGCCAAGGGAGGCCGCGCCATGAGGCGCCGAATCATCCCGATTATCATCGTGCTGGTCGTCATCGCCGGCGGCGTTCTGGCGTGGCGGCTATGGCACACCGGTGAGCCGGCGTCGCGCCTCACCCTCTATGGCGATATCGACGTGCGCCAGGTCGATCTGGCGTTCAAGGTCGCCGGGAGGATCGCCGCCCTCACTGTCGATGAGGGCGATGCGGTGAAGCGCGGCCAGGTGCTGGCGTCGCTGGACAAAAGCTATTTCGACGACGATATCCGCCTGCAACAGGCGCGCATCGCAGGTCAGTCGGCCAATCTCCTGAAGCTGAAACATGGCAGCCGGCCCGAGGAAATCGCCCAGGCGCGCGCCGCCCTCGCCGAGCGCAAAGCCAATCTCGCCAACGCCCAGGTCACCTATTCGCGCCAGGAGCATTTGCTGGAGACCCGCGTCACCTCGCGGCAAAGCTATGACAATGCCGCGATGACCCTGCATTCGGCACAGGCGCTGACCAATTCGGCCCAGGCCGCGCTCGATCTCGTGGTTGCCGGCCCGCGCGTCGAGGATATCGCCGCCGCCCAGGCGCAGCTCGATGCCGAAGCGGCGCAACTGGTGGAGACCCGGCGCCGGCTGGCCGATGCCGATCTGGTGGCGCCCGATGATGGCATCGTCCTGACCCGGGCGCGCGAGCGGGGCGCCATCGTGCAGCCGGGGGAGACGGTGTTTACCCTCACCCTCGACCGGCAGGTCTGGGTGCGCGCCTATGTCGGCGAGCCGGAACTCGGCCGGGTTCGACCGGGCATGAAGGTCGCCATCCACACCGACGCCGCGAACGGCAAGACCTATCGCGGCGCCGTCGGCTTCATCTCGCCGCTCGCCGAGTTCACCCCCAAATCGGTCGAGACGGCGGCGCTACGCACCGACCTCGTCTATCGCCTGCGCATCATCGTGGCGGATCCCGATGCCGGCCTGCGCCAGGGGATGCCGGTCACGGTATCGCTGGACGAGGCGCGATGAGCGAGCCGCCGGCGGTCCAATTCGATGGGTTGGTGAAACGGTTCGGCAAGGGCCCGGCCGCCGCGATCGCCGATCTGTCCGCGACCATCACCGGCGGCCATGTCACCGGGCTGGTCGGGCCGGACGGCGCCGGCAAGACCACGCTGATGCGGCTGATGGCGACGCTGCTGCTGCCCAGCGAAGGCCGCGTCACCGTTTGCGGCCACGATACGCGGCGCGACGCCGATGCCATCCATCGCGCCGTCAGCTATATGCCGCAGCGATTCGGCCTCTATGAGGATTTGACCGTCGCCGAGAATCTCAACCTTTATGCCGATCTGCGCGACGTGGTCGGGCCGGCGCGCCGCCATGCCTTCGAGCAGTTGATGCATTTCACCGGCCTCGCGCCGTTCACCACGCGATTGGCCGGGCGCCTCTCGGGCGGCATGAAACAGAAGCTCGGCCTCGCCTGCGCGCTGATCTACACGCCGCAATTACTGCTGCTCGACGAGCCGAGCGTCGGGGTCGATCCGATCTCGCGCCGCGAATTGTGGCGCATGGTCTATGAGCTGGTCGATCAGGGCATCGCGGTGATCTGGAGCACCGCCTATCTCGACGAGGCCGAACGCTGCGCCGAGGTGCTGCTGCTCAATGAGGGCAAGCTGATTTATGGCGGCGCGCCGGCCGACCTGACGGGGACCATGGCGGGGCGCAGCTACCTCCTGCGCAATCTCGGCAACGACCGGCGCCGGGTGCTGACCCAGGCGTTGCAGCTCGCCCAGATCACCGACGGCGTGGTCCAGGGATCGAGCGTGCGCCTCGTCCTGGCGGAAGGGGCGAAGCCGCCGACGCCCGCCACGCTCGGCGTACCCGGCGCGACGCTGGAGCCGACAGCGCCGCGCTTCGAGGATGCGTTCGTCGCGGCACTGGGCGGCGCGCGCAAGGGCGAATCCGCGCTGACCGGCAAGATGAATGTCCCGCCGATGCCGGGCGCGGTGGTCGAGGCCAAGGGCCTGACCAAGAGCTTCGGCGCGTTCATCGCCGTCAACCACATCGATTTCACCATTCACCAGGGCGAGATATTCGGCCTGCTCGGCGCCAACGGCGCCGGCAAATCCACCACTTTCAAGATGCTGTGCGGATTGTTGAAGCCGACCGCCGGCACCGCCCACGTCGCCGGGCTCGATCTCTATCGCGAGGCGGCGGCGGCGCGCGCGCAGCTCGGCTATATGGCGCAGAAATTCTCGCTTTATGGCGATCTCAGCGTGGCGCAGAACCTCGCCTTCTTCGCCGGCGCCTATGGGCTCGGCGGCGCCGCGCGGCGCGCGGCGATCGACCGCATGGTCGGGGCATTCGCCCTCAAACCCTATCTCGACACCAATTCCGGCGCCCTGCCCCTCGGCTACAAGCAGCGCCTGGCCCTCGCCTGCGCGGTGATGCATGGGCCGCGCGTCCTGTTCCTCGACGAGCCGACCTCGGGCATCGACCCGCTGACCCGGCGCGAATTCTGGGCGCATATCAACGCCATGGTGGCGCATGGCGTCACCATTCTCGTCACCACCCATTTCATGGACGAGGCGGAATATTGCGACCGCGTCGCGCTGATCGACGCCGGCAAAATCATCGCGCAAGGCACGCCCGACCAACTCAAGGCCAGCATCGCGACCCGCGACAATCCCGAGCCGACGCTGGAAGATGCCTTCATCGCACTGATCGACCAGAAGCGCGCGAAACACGAGGCGGCGTGATGCCCCCGCGCCTGCGCCGCATCCTTGGGCTGATGATCAAAGAGGGCCGCCAGATCGTGCGCGACCCCAGTGCGATGCTGATCGCGGGCCTGCTGCCGCTGATCCTACTGTTCCTGTTCGGCACGGGCGTCTCGCTCGACATCCGCAATGTGCGCATCGGCCTCGTCATCGAGCGGCCGACCGCCGAGACCGCGAGCTTCGCCGCGGCACTACAGGATTCGCGTTATTTCACGCCGGTGATCGTGCCGGATGCGCGGGCGGTGAAGGAAGACCTCGTCGCCGGAAGTTTGGAAGCGGTCGTGGTGCTGGCGGCGGATTTCGGCAATCGGACGGCGCGCGACGCCACCGCGCCGATTCAAGTCATCGTCGATGGCAGCGACCCCAACACCGCCAATCTGGTCCAGGCTTATATCGCGGGCGTCTGGGCCAATTGGGTGCGGCAGGAAGGCGTCGCGCATGCCCGCATCGCCGCGCCGCCGGTCACGCCGGTGCCGCGCTTCTGGTTCAACCCGGCGGTAGACAGCCGCAATTTCCTGGTCCCCGGCTCCATCGCCATCGTCATGACGCTGATCGGCACGCTGCTGACCTCGCTGGTGGTCGCGCGCGAATGGGAGCGCGGCACCATGGAGGCGCTGCTGGCGACGCCGGCCGGCACGATCGATTTCCTGATCGGCAAGCTGGTGCCCTATTTCCTCTTGGGCATGATCTCGTTGGCGCTGTCGGTCGCCGTGTCGGTGTGGGGCTTCGGCGTGCCGTTTCGCGGCTCGCTGCCGTGGCTCGGCGCGGTGTCGTCGGTGTTTCTGCTGGCATCGCTCGGGCTGGGCCTGTTCATCTCCACCGTCACCGGGAATCAGTTCGTGGCGAGCCAAGTCGCGCTGATCGCCGGCTTCCTGCCGGCATTCCTGCTGTCCGGCTTCATCTTCGAGATCGGCTCGATGCCGCTGCCGATCCGCATCCTTACCTATATCCTGCCGGCGCGGTATCTGATGCCGAGCCTCCAAACGCTGTTCCTGGCGGGCGATGTCACCAGTGTGCTGCTGCCCAATATCGGCGCCATGGCGATCATCGCTTCGGTGCTGATCGGTCTCACCGTATGGCGTACCAAGCGGCGGCTGGATTAGGTCGGAACCTCATTGATGATGAATCGAATCAAGGAGATACGCCTTTCCGGCGGAAGCCGGAATCCATCGGGCGAGCGTCCGCGAGCCGTGAGAGTCTTATGCCGCGCCGACGCGCGGCGATGGATGCCGACTTTCGTCGGCATGGCGAGCAAGATCGTTGAGTCTGGACCCTAGCGCCATGTTCGGCCGCATCCGCGCCCTGTTGATCAAGGAATTGCTGGCGGCGGTGCGCGATCCGCGCGCGCGCTTCATCCTGATCGGGCCGCCGGTGATTCAGCTCCTGGTGTTCTCCTTCGCCGCCACGCTGGAGGTGAAGAATGTCCATATCGCCGTGCTGAATCAGGATTGGGGGATGGAATCGCGCGACCTGGTCGCGCGGTTCGCCGGCGCGCCGACCTTCACCTCGGTCGAGATGCTGACCGGTACGCCCCAGGTCGCCGATGCCATCGACACCCAGCGCGCCATCATGGTGGTGCGCATCGGCGCCGATTTCTCGCGCAACATCGCGGCCGGCAAGCCGGTCTCGGTGCAATTGCTGCTCGACGGCCGGCGCTCCAACGCCGCGCAGATCGTCGCCGGCTATGCCCAGACCATCATCGAGCAGTTCAACGCCGACCTTGCCCACCGTTCTCAGGCACCGCCGGGCGGCAGCACGCTGGTCCTGCGCGCCTGGTTCAATCCCAATTTCGAAAGTCTGTGGAACACGGTGCCGGCGCTGGTGGCGATTCTGACCGCGCTGATCGGGCTGATCGTCACGGCGTTGTCGATCGCGCGGGAGCGCGAGCTCGGCACCTTCGAGCAATTGCTGGTCTCGCCGCTGCAACCGATGGAGATCCTGATCGGCAAGACCGTCCCCGCCATCCTGATCGGCATGGGCGAAGGCACCATCATCATCGCGGTGGGCGTCTTCGCGCTGGGGGTGCCGTTCACCGGCTCGCTCGCCCTGCTTTATTTCGGGATGCTGTTCTATATCGCGGCGATCGTCGGGGTCGGGCTGTTCATTTCCTCCTTCGCCAACACCCAGCAGCAGGCGATTCTCGGCGCCTTCGTGTTCATGGTTCCGGCGATCATCCTGTCCGGGTTCGCGACGCCGATCGCCAACATGCCGGACTGGCTGCAGGTCGCGACCGAGGCCAACCCGATCCGCTATTTCCTGGTGATCACCAAGGGGATTTTCCTCAAGGACATGCCCGCAACGCTAGTCTTCGCCAATATCTGGCCGATGGCCATAATCGCCGCGGTCACGCTCACCGCCGCCACCTGGCTGTTCCGGCGCAGGCTGTGAGCGTGCGACTCGTCCGGCGCGCTTGCCCGATGGAGAAGCGCGCCCTATAGAGATCGCTTTAATGACTGATCTGTCGCCGCTCATCGCCTTCCCGCACCGGCATCTGCTGGGCATCGAGGGGCTTTCCGCCGGCGAGATCACGTTTCTGCTCGACCGCTCCGAGAGCTATGTCGAAAAGAACCGCCAGGTCGACAAGAAACAGTCGCTGCTGCGCGGCCGCACCATCATCAATTTGTTCTTCGAGAATTCGACCCGCACCCGCACCTCGTTCGAGCTGGCGGGCAAGCGGCTGGGCGGCGACGTCATCAACATGTCGGTCGCGACCAGTTCGGTCAAAAAGGGCGAGACGCTGATCGACACCGCGATGACCCTGACCGCGATGCATCCCGATGTGCTGGTGGTGCGCCACCCGGAATCGGGCGCGGTGCAATTGCTGGCGCAGAAGGTCGATTGCGCGGTGATCAATGCCGGCGACGGCAGCCATGAGCATCCGACCCAGGCGCTGCTCGACGCGCTGGCCATCCGCCGGCGCAAGGGCCGGCTGCAAGGTCTCACGGTCGCGATCTGCGGCGACATCCTGCACAGCCGGGTCGCGCGGTCCAACATCGCCTTGCTCAATGCCATGGGCGCCTATGTCCGCGTGGTGGCGCCGCGCACGTTGTTGCCGGCGGCGATCGAGCGGCTCGGCGTCGAGGTGTTTCACGACATGCGGCGCGGCCTCGCCGATGTCGATATCGTGATGATGCTGCGCCTCCAGACGGAGCGGATGCAGGGCAGCTTCGTGCCCTCGGTGCGCGAATATTTCCATTTCTTCGGGCTCGACTACGCCAAGCTCAAATTGGCGAAGCCCGACGCCCTCATCATGCATCCGGGGCCGATGAATCGCGGGATCGAGATCGACACCGCGGTCGCCGACGACATCGACCGCAGCCTCATTCGCGAGCAGGTCGAGATGGGCGTCGCGGTGCGCATGGCCTGCCTCGAGGCACTGTCGCGCGAGCTCTCCAACCAGGCGCCGTCATGAGCGGGCGGCTGCTGCTCCGCCGCGCACGGCTACTTGACCCGGCGCAGAAACTGGACACGCGCGGCGACCTGCTGATCGAGGATGGCCGCATCGCCGCGCTCGGCCCCGAATTGGCGAGCGCGCCGGGCATCGAGCTGATCGATTGCAACGGCGCCTGCGTCGCGCCGGGCATCATCGACATGCGCGTGCAGTTGCGCGACCCCGGCGCCGAGCATCAGGAATCGATGGAAAGCGCGGGCCAGGCCGCCGCCGCTGGCGGCGTCACGACGATGGTGGCGCTGCCCAACACCGAGCCGCCGATCGACGAGGTGGCGCTGGTGGAGTTCGTGGCGCGGCGCTCGCGCGATCTGCGCCTCGTTAATATCCGCACCTACGCCGCCGCGACCAAGGGTCTGCGCGGGCACGAATTGTCGGAGATGGGACTGCTGGCCGCGGCGGGCGCGGTGGCCTTCACCGATGCCGACCGCGCCATCGCCGATGCGCTGGTGATGCGGCGCGCGCTCTCCTATGCGCGCACCTTCGATCTGCTGCTGATCCAGCATCCCGAGGAGCCGAGCCTCGCGGCGGGCGGTGCGATGAACGAGGGCGAGGTCGCGACGCGCCTCGGCCTGCCAGGCATCAGCCCCGCCGCCGAGACCATCATGGTGGAGCGCGACCTGCGCCTCGTCGAGCTCACCGGCGCGCGGCTCCACATCGCCCATGTCTCGACCGCCGCCGCCATCGACGCGATCCGCCAGGCCAAGCGGCGCGGCTTGCCGGTGACCTGCGATACCGCGCCGCATTATTTCGCGCTCAACGAAAACGAAATCGGCGAGTACCGCACCTTCGCCAAGGTATCGCCGCCGCTACGCCACGAGGACGACCGCAAATCGGTGGTGGCGGGCCTCGCCGACGGCACCATCGACGCCATCGCCAGCGATCATTCGCCCCACGATCAGGATTCGAAGCGTCTGCCCTTTACTTCGGCAGCGAGCGGCATCGTCGGGCTGGAGACGCTGCTGCCGCTGTCACTGGCGCTGTATCACAATGGCGATGTGGAATTGCTCGGCGTGCTGCGCGCGCTGACCCAGCGCCCGGCGGAGATTCTGCGCCTGCCCGGCGGGCGGCTCACGGTCGGCTCGCCGGCCGATGTGATTATTTTCGATCTCGACCGCCCCTGGCGCATTGACAGCGACCGCTACCGTTCTAAATCGAAGAACGCGCCATACGATGGCAGGCCCGTCCAGGGCATGGCGGTCCGCACGATCGTCGGCGGACGCACCGTTTTCATCCGAGAAAGCTGACAGACATGACTGCGATTGCCTTGATCGGCGCCGCATCGGGCTGGGGCGCCGGGTTTCGTCATACCCAGGATGGACCGACGGCGTTGCGCGATCTGGGCCTCGCCGATTGGCTGCGCGCGGCCGGCATCGACGCCGATTGGCGCGCCATGATCGCCAGCGAGCGGCGCTGGGACGAAAGCATCGCTCCGACCACGGCGGAAATTTTCGATCTCGTCGCGAAACATAACGCGGCGCTGGCCGACACCGTTGCACGCACCCTGCACGCGGGCGAATTCCCGGTGGTGCTCGGCGGCGATCATACCGGCGCGATGGGCACTTGGGGCGGGGTCGCGCGCGGCATGTCAGGCAAGCCGTTCGGCCTGATCTGGCTCGACGCGCATCTCGACGCGCACACTGTCGCGACCTCGCCGTCGATGAATCCGCACGGCATGCCGGCGGCGGCGCTGCTGGGCGAGGGCGATCCGCGCTTCCTCAAGATTTGCGGCGGCGTGCTGCGGCCCGACCATCTTTGCTATATCGGCGTGCGCTCCTACGAGCCGGCGGAGATGGATTTCCTGCGCCGGCTCGGCGTGCGCGTGATCGAGATGGCGGAGGTGAAATCGCGCGGCATCGCCGCTTGTGTCGCCGAGGCCCACGACATCGTGACGCGCGGCACGGCCGGCTTCGGCGTGACCATCGACCTCGACGGTTTCGATCCCGAGGACGCGCCGGGCATCGGCCTTAAATGCGATGACGGGCTGCGCGCGGCGCCGACGCTGGCGGCGCTGCGCATGATCGCCGATGACCCCGCGCTGACGGCGATCGAGATCGTCGAATATATTCCCCAATTCGACCAAGACCGGCGCACCGCGCATCTGGTGCGGGATTTGGTCGTGGCGCTGCGCGGAAAGACGATGCCAGCCCGGCCGTCCTACTTCTCGTTGACGCAATCCAGCAGCGTCCAATAGCCGAAGAGATTGACGGGCTGCTTCGCGCGGACGCGAAAGCCGCTGGCGCGCAGAAAACCGTCGAGCGCGAAATCGGGATGAAAGCCGATGCGGCCCGCGAACGGCGCCAAGCGCTGCTCGACCCAGCGCATCGGGCCGTCGGTGCGCGCGAAATGATTGACGATGACGATGCGGCCGCCGGGCCGGCAGACGCGCCTGACCTCCGCGCCGAAGATCGCGGGATCGCTGACCACCGAGACGACATACAGCGCCAGCACCGCGTCGAAGCTATTGTCGGCGAATTCGAGCCGCTCGGCATCCGCTTCCTCGATCGCCTGCACCTGCGTCAGGGCCAGGCGCGCGACCTTGTCGCGTGCCTTCGCCAGCATCTGGGGCGAGACGTCGATGCCGGTAACCCGCGCGTCGCGCCGGAACAGCGGCAGTGACAGGCCCGTCCCCACCCCGACTTCGAGGATGCGCTGACCGGCCCGATCGTTGAGAAGACGGACGGCTTCGTTCCGGCCCGCCGCGAACGGCGCGCCGAAGGCGAGATCGTACCAGCCGGCATAGCGCCGGTAGGTCCGCAGGGTGTCGTCGATATTCATGCCTCTTCCGTACCGCGTCTGAGGGCGCGCCGGAAGGGGGGATCAGATCAGGGTGACGCGGTCGGCTTCCAGGCCCTTGCGCCCTTCGACCACGTCGACCCGAACGCGTTGCCCCGCGCCAAGCATTTCGACGCCACTGCGCCGCAGGGCCGTGACGTGGATGAAAATATCCTTGCCGCCGCCATCCGGCGAAATAAACCCGTAGCCCTTGTCGGGCTCGAACCATTTCACCGCGCCGTCCAGCGACTGTGTCGCCGCGCCGCCGGCGCCGCGATCATGATGCCGATCGCCACCGCGATCGCCGCCGCCAGCGCCATAGCGATCGCCGCCGCCACCGCTTCGATCATTGTAACGGTCGCCGCCGCCATATCGATCACCGCCGCCACCGCCACCACCATAGCGATCCCCGCCCCGCGACGGGGCGACGTTGGCCTGGCTCTCATCGACATTGAGGACATTGAGCACCAGCGGCCCTTTGGCGCCCGGACCGATCTCGCAGATCAGCGACGCACCCTCATGCACATTGTCAAAGCCCGCGCGGCGCAACACCGCCATCGGCAGGAAGGCATCGGGGCTGCCATCGGTCGTTGTGACGAAACCAAACCCCTTGGCGGCATTGAACCACTTAACCTTGGTTTCGACACGGCGCCCGCTTTGGGGCTCTTCGTTCCGGAAAAAGTCGGGACGACGATCGCGATCGTACATGGGACCTCAATGAATGGCGGCGGTGCAAGGCGCTCAAGATAACGCGGAATTCATCCACCCGCCAGCGCTTGTCGCGCCGCCCTATCGAAAAAACGAATGGCTGCATCGCCGCCGATGCGGCCGTGCGAGCGACCCGCCTATAGCGTGAAGCCGCCGTCGATCACCTGGGCCGTGCCGGTGGTGAAGGCGGATTCGTCGCCGGCGAGATAGACCGCCAGCGCCGCGATTTCCTCGGGCGTGCCGAGCCGGCCGATCGGCTGGCGATCGACGAACGCCTGGCGCACCGCCCCGCCGCCGCCTTGCGCCGCGATGCGCCCTTCGAGCGACGGGCTCGACACCGTGCCCGGACAGATGGCGTTGCAGCGGATGCCCTGGCGGATGAAATCCATCGCCACCGATTTGGTCAGGCCGAGGATGCCGGCCTTGCTGACGCCATAGACGAAGCGGTTGGGCGCCGCCTTGATCGAGGACACCGACGACGACATGTTGACGATCGAGCCGCCGCCATTCGCCAGCATCGCGGGCAGGAACGCGCGGATCATCCGATACATGCCCTTGAGGTTGAGATCGAGGCTGAAATCCCAATCCCGCTCCGTGCAATCCAGAATGGTGCCGTGATGAACGAAGCCGGCGCAGTTGAACAGCACGTCGAGCGCGCCGATCTCGGCCGCCAGCGCCGTCACCGCCGCGCCATCGGTGACGTCGAGCGGACGCTTGGCGATGCCCGCCGGCAGGTCGGCGAGCTTGACCGGATCGATGTCGCTGGCGATCACCGACGCGCCCTCGGCGGCGAAGGCCAGCGCGGTCGCCCGACCAATGCCCTGCCCCGCCGCCGTCACCAGCGCCTTCTTTCCTTTGAGCCGATCGGCCATGATTCGCTCCCGCGTTTGTCGCGGCGAGGCTAGCATGCCCTTGACCCCTCGGGTCGCGGGATTTATTGGCTCGGCGGCGGCATGGTGTCGTTATATCGAATAACGGGCAGTGAGCGGGAGAGGCGCATGGCGGTCGAGGCATTGACGCGGAACACGAGGCTGAAGCCGGTGCCTCAGCCCGAACCCGACCTGACGCCGGCGGAAATGATCCGTCGCGCCGCCGCGTTGCGGCCGCTGCTGCGGGACGAGCAGGACGAGAATGACGAGCGCGGCTACTACTCGCCGCGCCTCCATCAGGAATTTCTGAAGGCCGGCGTCTATCGCTGCGTGCAGCCCAAGCTTTTCGGCGGCTACGAGTTCGATTTCCCGACCTTCTGCAAAGTGATCATCGAGATCGCGCGCGGCCATCCCTCGACCGGCTGGTGCTTCACCTTGGCCTCGTCGCACGCCATGCTGATCGGCTCGCACTGGTCCGAGCAGGCGCAGATCGACCTCTTCGGCCCGACCGGCGATTTCCGCTCGCCGCATCGCGCGCCGCCCGCCGGCACCTATCGGCGTGTCGATGGCGGCTACATCGTCAACGGCACCTGGTCTTATTCCTCGGGCGTGCCGGTCTGCACCCATTTCACCGGCGGCGGCCTGATCTTCACCGAGGGCAAGCCGCCGGTCGGCACCAATTTCACCGTGCCGATCGGCCAGGTCGAGATTCTGCCCGATTGGGGCGGCGACAAAAACCTGGGCATGCGCGGCAGCGGCTCCAATTCCGTGCGCATCACCGACCTCTTCGTCGCCGATCGCTTCTTCGCGGAATCGAGCCGCATGATGTCGGGCAGCGATCAGCGCGAGGGCACGCCGGGCACGCGGCTCCATGGCAACGCGATGTATCTGGGCCAGATGGGCGGCCCCTATCATACTACGCTGGGCGCGATCACCGCCGGCACCGCGCGCGCCGCCTGCGACGAGTTCGAGGCGATGATGCGCACCCGCAAGGTGATGTTCGCGCCCGACGCCGCGCGCCTCACCAACCAGGAAAGCCAGCGGCCGTTCGGCAGGGCGCTGAACCTCACCGATTCCGCCGAGGCGCTGACCCTCGCGGCGGCGCAGGGCTATATGGATTTGTGCGCGCGCTGGGCCAGGGACCGCACGCCGATCTCGGCCGACGATACGATGCGCCTCTGGGGCATGGCGCAGGAGGCCTGCTTCATGGCGTGCGAGGCGGTCGAATTGCTGTTCCAGAATGGCGGCTCCACGGCATCCAACAAGGGCAACCGGATCGAACGTTACTTACGCGACGTGCAGATGTATCGCATCCATCCCGCGTCGCAGCCGTGGACCGGCCTCGCCCGCGCGCAATCCTATCTCGGCCTGCCGATCTGGATGTTCGGCAACCCGCCGCCGCCGGGCCCGCGGGTGTAAGCGAGCTTTCGACTGTGCTCACTATCTTACCGCAATAACGGCATGAGTTCGGCTCTGAGAAAATCTCTCTCAACTTCTCTCAAAAACGGAAGTTGGGCTCGTTGGGGATCGCGGACCATTACGTTATGCCCAGGGGCGAGATTCCAAAAATCTTGGCGTCGCCAGACCAAAATTCTCGCATTCCCGTTTTCAGCGCGGTCCCGCAGTTCCGTTTGTACAAACTGCCGAGTTGCTACGCTCGAAGGAAAAGCATCATTCTCCTCATGGGGTCTTCTACGCGAGGAATAGGCATTCGCTTCAATTACGCACATGTGAGGTAAAAGGTCTTGGTAATGATTCTCTAAAACAGCATTGGCTCGGACGGCGAAGATGCATGCCAGGAGACGGCGGAACACGCGGCGCCAATAAAATCCTGCCGAAAGTTGTTCGCCGATCGGGCTTAAGGGCAAAAACCCTACCTGCGCCCCATGCAGCATTTGGAGTTGCTGATGCCAGTATTCTGCGAAGCGCTGCGCGTCCGCTTCTTCATAATCCCTTTCTCGTGCTGCGGGATTTCCAAAAAGCAAATAACACCTTGCAGTATGTAGATTGCCATAAAAGGGCTGTGGAGGCAGATTTTCGTGAATAGCTCCGCGCCTCTCGTTCGCCCAAATTTGCGCAACACGATTCGGAGGAATCTGAAGCCGATCCAAGTGAAGCCGATCCAAGTAATGAAACCCGGGCGCCTCGTACGCTTCCCAAAATGCTCCTAATGGCATCTTTACCCCCGGAGTTTCAGATTAAGATTTCGGCTTCCGTCCCATGCACGATCACAACTGTGCCACCACCGCCGTATTCATCTTGCAATTGAAATGGATGTTCGGCAACCCGCCGCCGCCGGGCCCGCGGCCATAGCGCGGCCCGACCGCGCATTGCCGGAACCGCGCGCCCACGCTACCTAAGGTGATATGGCGCCGACCTTGCTGGCAAATCCCGAGCCGGATAACGATCGCGTCGTCGTGCCGCTGGCGCGCGCGCCGGTGCCGGACGGGCCGCGCCCCACCGAGACCAGCGCGATCGGGCGGCGGACCTTGGAGCGGCGCTGGGTTGTTGTCTCCATACTGATCCATCTGCTGATCGTGGAGGCGCTCTTGTTCGGACTGCTCAGCCCGTCACCACTCCCACCGCCGCCGCCGTTGCTGAAGATCACGCTGGTGACGCAGGTGCCGGGCGGCGCCGGTGCCGCCGGCGGCAATGGCGGCGCCGGGACTAAGACCGCGCCACAGCCGGCGGCCCAGGCTTCGGCGCCCGAAACCGCCACGGCGAACGCCGCGCCGACCGTGGCCGAAACCGCGCCCGAGCCGGCGACGCCCGATATTCCGCCGCCCGCGCCCCAGCCGGTATCGCCGCCGACACCGCCCCAGCCGGAGATGCCGCCGCCCACGCCGGCGCCGGAGATTCCGGTCCCCGCGCCGCAGCAAATCCCGCCGGCCGCGCCGCAGCCGGTCACCAATCCGGCGCCGCTGAAGGCCGAGGCGCCCCCGCCGCCGCAAATGGTTCCGGCGCCGCTGCCGCCGCCACCCAAACCCGCGCCGCTGCGGCCGCCGGTCGCGCTGCAGCCGCCACCGCCGCCCAAGCCCCGCCATGTGCCGCCGCCGCGTCCGGCGCGAAGCGCCCCTACCCACCAGCAGGCGCCGCTCGCCACGCCGATGCCGGCCACCGCGCCTGCGTCAGCGACTCCGGCGCTTAGCCCGGCCACCACGGCACAGCCGACGCCCGGCACCGGCGGCGGGCCGGGTGCCAAGGCCGGGCCGGGCAAGGGCGCGGCGGGCGCCGGCAAGGGCGCGATCGGCAATGGCGTCGGGCCGGGCGATGAATATCTCGAACGGCTCTATCGCCACCTGCTGCGCTATAAGAAATATCCCGCCCCGGCGATCAACGCGAAACAGCAAGGTTCCGTCTCGATCGGCTTCACCATCGCGCGCGACGGCACGCTCAGCGACCCGCACATCGAAAAAAGCTCGGGCTCGGCGATTCTCGACCAGGCCACGCTGGCGATGGTGATGCGCGCCTCGCCCGCCCCTGCTTTGCCGGCCAGCTTCACCGGCAGCACGGCACAGGTACGATTCCGCATCGACTACCAACTCAGCCTGCTCGACGAGCTGTTTTAGGCGCCGCTTTCCCCGCTAGGCGCCTTACCGGCGAAGGCCGGTTCCATGGCAAGGATGGACTCCGGCTTCCGCCGGAGAGGCGTTGGCGGAGCGAGACCAGCCTTCCGAATTTGGTTGGGCTGCTCTACCATCCTGCCCGCTTGCTTTGGCGTGCGGCTTGGGTAAGTTGAGATTGTTATTCGATAGAACAATAGATAGCCGCACTTTTGGAGGAATCATGTCCGAGACCGTCCGTTACGAGCGCCGTGGCGATATCGCCGTCATCACCGTCGATAATCCGCCGGTCAACGCATTGAGCAGCTCGGTGCGCCAGGGTCTCGCCGACAGTCTGGCGCAGGGGCTGGCGGACGATGCGGTGAAGGCGTTCGTGCTGATCGGCGCGGGCCGCACCTACATCGCGGGCGCCGACATTCGCGAATTCGGCAAGCCGATGACCGGGCCGGGCCTCCAGCAGCTCATTACCGATTACGAGAATTCGCCGAAGCCGATCGTGGTCGCGATCCACGGCACCGCGCTGGGCGGCGGGCTGGAAGTCGCGCTGGGCTGTCACTATCGCGTGGCCGTGGCATCGGCGCAGCTCGGCCTGCCCGAGGTGAAGCTCGGCATTCTGCCCGGCGCCGGCGGGACTCAGCGCATGCCGCGGGTCATCGGCGTCAAGGCGGCGCTGGACATGATCACCTCCGGCGATCCGATCCCGGCCGCGAAGGCGAAAGCCATCGGCCTGGTCGATGACATCGTCGAGGGCGACCTCTTGGAAGGGGCCATCAAATTCGCCGAGATCGTCGCCATTCCGGGCGGCACCAAAGGCCGGCGGATCTCGCAGAATAACGACAAGCTCGGCGATGCGACACCCGCCTTTTTCGCCGAGGCGCGCAAATCGGTCGCGGCCAAGGCGCGCGGCCAGATCGCGCCGGTGAAAATCGTCGATGCGCTGGAAGCCGCCGCGACCCTGCCCTTCGCCGAGGGCATGAAGAAGGAGCGCGAGGTCGCGGTCGAGCTGATGGGCGGCACGCAATCGAAGGCGCTGCGCCATGTCTTCTTCGCCGAGCGCGAGGCCGCCAAGATTCCCGACGTGCCGTCCGATACGCCGGTTCGCCCGGTGAAATCGGTCGCCATCATCGGCGCCGGCACCATGGGCGGCGGCATCGCCATGAGCTTCGCCAATATCGGCATTCCGGTGACCCTGATCGACTCGACGGACGAGTTCCTCGATCGCGGGCTGAAGCGCATCAAGGACAATTACGCCGTCACCGTGTCGCGCGGCCGCCTCAGCCAGGCCGACATGGACAAGCGGGTCGGCCTGATCAAGGGCGCCATCGGCACCGACAAGATCAAGGACGCCGACATGGTGGTCGAGGCGGTGTTCGAGGAGATGGACCTGAAGCGCAAGGTCTATCTTGATATCGACAAATACGCGAAGCCCGGCGCCGTGCTCGCCACCAACACCTCGGGCCTCAACATCAACGAGATCGCGGCGGTGACGAAGCGGCCGCAGGATGTGATCGGGCTGCATTTCTTCAGCCCGGCGAACATCATGCGCCTCGTCGAAGTGGTCCGCGCGGAAAAGACCGGCAAGGACATCATCGCCACCGCGATGCAGGTCGGCAAGCAGCTCAAGAAGGTGCCGGTGCTGGCGCGGGTCTATGAGGGCTTCATCGGCAACGCGATGCTGCGTCATTACGGGCGCGAGGCGCATTTCCTGGTTGAGGAAGGCGCGATGCCGCAACAGGTCGACAAGGCACTGACCGATTTCGGCTACGCCATGGGCATGTTCGCCGTGCATGATCTCGCCGGCAACGATGTCGGCTATCGCATGCGCAAGGCGGCGCAGGCGTCGCGCCCCAACGACCGGCGCTATTCCGACATCATCACCCTCCTGTGCGACATGGGCCGGCTGGGGCAGAAGACGGGCAAGGGCTGGTATCGCTATGAGCCGGGCAGCCGGACGCCGATCCCCGATCCCGAGGTCGAGGCCCTGATTATCGCGCAGGCCAAGGCCAAGGGCATCGAGCGCCGCACCATCACCGACGAGGAAATCGTCAAGCGCTGCGTCTATGGCCCGATCAACGAGGGGGCGGTGCTGCTGGAGAAGGGCATCGCGCTGCGCCCCAGCGATATCGACATTGTCTATGTCACGGGCTACGGTTTCCCGTCCTGGCGCGGCGGACCGATGTTCTATGCAGATACGGTCGGTTTGAAGAACGTGCTGGACGACATCAAGCGCTTCCATGAGCGCGACGGGTTCTTCTGGAAACCGGCGCCGCTGTTGGAGCAACTGGTCCGCGAGGGCAAGAGCTTCGCGGATTACCAAGCGGGGAGGTAGGCGTCATGGAGCTTTCCTACACGGCGGCCGAACAGGAATTTCGCCAGGAGGTGCGGGAATTTTTCAAGGACAAGCTGCCCGCCGACCTTGCTCGCAAGGTGCAGGAAAGCAAGATCAATACCCGCGACGACATGATGCGCTGGCATCGCATCCTGTTCGAGAAGGGCTGGATCGCGCCGGCGTGGCCGAAGCAATATGGCGGCGCCGAATGGTCGATCATCCAGCGCCATATCTATGACGAGGAAGCGGCCGAGGCCGGCGCGCCAATGGTGGCGCCGTTCGGCCTCATCATGTGCGGGCCGGTGGTCATGAAATACGGGACGCAGAAACAGAAGGATTTCTTCCTGCCGCGCATCCTCTCCGGCGAGATCGTGTTCTGTCAGGGCTATTCCGAACCGGGGTCCGGCTCGGACCTCGCCTCGCTCAAGACCCGCGCCGTGCTGGAAGGCGACCAGTACCGCATCAACGGCCAGAAGACCTGGACCAGCATGGCGCGCTGGGCCGATTGGATTTTCTGTCTGGTGCGCACCGACGTCACCGCGGCGAAACGCCAGGAGGGCATTTCGTTCCTGCTGATCGACATGAAGTCGCCCGGCATCCGCGTCCGCCCGATCGTTACCATGGATGGCGGCGCCGAGGTCAACGAGACCTTCTTCGACGATGTCATGGTGCCGGCGGAAAACCGCATCGGCGAGGAAAACAAGGGCTGGACCTACGCCAAGTACCTCCTCGGCAATGAGCGCACCAGCATCGGCCAGGTCGGCGGCTCCAAGCGCGAATTGAAAAAGCTGAAAGACGTGGCGCGCGCCGAGCATATGGATGAGAACCGGCGGTTCCGCGACAAGGTGGCGCTGCTGGAAATCGACCTGATGGGGTTGGAGCTTTCCAACCTGCGCATGATCGCGAGCCTGCGCGGCGGCAAGGATCCGGGCGCCGAGGCCTCGATCCTCAAGATCAAGGGGTCGGAGATTCAACAGCGCATCACCGAGCTGGCGTTCGAGGCGCTGGGGCCGCTGGCCCTGCCCTTCCAGCGCGAGGCGCTGGAGGAAGGCTGGAACGGCGAGATCGTCGGCCCCGATTACGCGCCGCCGGTCGCGCCCAAATATTTCAACATGCGCAAGACCTCGATCTATGGCGGGTCCAACGAGATTCAAAAGAACATTCTCGCCAAGGCGATGCTGGGATTGTAGTTCTCAGTCAACAGTTATCAGTGATCAGTTCAAGAACTGATGACTGATGACTGAAAACTGACAACTGAAAACTAACTGGGAGGAAACGTGGACTTCGACTATAGCGAGGAGCAGCGGCTGCTCGACGAGACGGTGCGCCGGCTGGTCAGGGACGAGTACGCCTTCGCCGACCGCAAGAAATACCTGGTCGAGCCGCACGGCTATAGCGCCGCGCTGTGGGCGAAATATGCCGAGCTGGGTTTGCTCGGCCTGCCCTTCGCCGAGGAGCATGGCGGCTTCGGCGGCGGCGGCATCGAGACCATGATCGTGATGGAGGCGTTCGGCCGCGGCCTCGCGCTCGAACCCTATCTGGCGACGGTGGTGCTGGGCGGCGGCCTGGTGGCGCTGGCCGGCAGCGACGCGCAGAAAAGCGACATCCTGCCCGAGGTCGCGGCGGGAACGCTGTTGCTGGCGCTGGCGCACAGCGAGCGCCGCGCGCGCTATAACCTCGCCCATGTCGAGACCGCGGCCAAGGCGAGCGGCGCGGGCTTCGTCCTCGACGGGCACAAGACCATGGTTCTCCATGGCGGTGCCGCCCATAAATACATCGTCAGCGCCCGCACCGCCAGCGCCACCACCGACCGGAATGGCATCTCGCTGTTCATCGTCGATCGCGAGGCCAAGGGCGTTGCCGTGCACGATTATCAGACCGTCGACGGCCAGCGGGCCGCCGACGTCACGCTGACCGGCGTGTCGGTCGGCGGCGATGCGCTGCTCGGCCCGCGCGACGGCGCCTTGCCGATCATCAGCCGGGTCACGGATCGCGCCGTGGCGGCGCTGTGCGCCGAGGCGGTCGGCATCATGGAAACGCTCAACGCCATGACCCTCGACTACATCAAGACCCGGAAACAGTTCGGCGTCGCCATCGGCTCATTCCAGGTGCTGCAGCACCGCATGGTCGATATGGTAATCGCGCTGGAGCAGGCGAAGTCGATGGAAATCCTGGCCGCCATGTCGGTGGACAGCGCCGACGCCAATGAGCGCGCCCGTGCCATCTCGGCGGCCAAGGTCCAGTCGGGCCTCTCCGGCCGCCTCGTCGGCCAGCAGGCGATCCAGCTCCATGGCGGCATCGGCATGACCGACGAATACGCCGCCGGCCATTACTTCAAGCGGCTGTCATCCATCGAATACACATTCGGCGACACGGATTATCACCTCGACCGCTTCCCGGCGTTTTAGCGGCCCACGCGTAGAGGCCGTGCGTGCTTCGAGACGGCTGCCCTCATGGTGAGCGCGAGCGGAGCGAGCAGTCGAACCACGGACCGCTCCTTCAGCATGAGGACGATCGCTCATACCATGAGAAATAATCCTCATGCTGACAGTTTGTGAGTTTATTTGGTTGGCGAGTTCTGTTTGAAGAGCCATGGGCACGGCGCTGTTGTTTTGTCGCCGGTGTCGATCAGACAGATCTCAGGAAGACCGGTGTCGCCATCAGGCAGGGCTGGCGGTTCGTAATCTTCGCTTCGGTCAAAATGTTCATTGTGAGAGCGAAGCCGGCGACTGTGTTGGGTGTCAAGCATGAAGGTGGTTGGGTTGGAATGTTTGGTCGCTTTTGGCGAGGGTATTCGCGACGATCAAGAGTTTTCGGGCGGCGGCGATGATCGCTACCTTCGCGGGTTTGCCGGCTTGG
>DATCDN010000107.1:0-24200 GCA_036510675.1 Allostellaceae bacterium | reverse complement strand
CACCATGTTTGGAACTCGCGTCGCGGAACCCATCTTGGCCAGCGGTCATGCGCGACCGCATCCAACAGGCCGGACATATGACCGCAAGCGATCCGATCCAAACTCCTGCCCAGCCCCTTGCAAACAGGGGGCCGTCCACATTTGGGTCCCTCCCCCGGCTTGACCGGGGGATCACGCCGGGACGGGGACTTTCTTCTTAGCGCCTTGGCGTCCTAGCTAGTTTCCCGCCGCCGCGATCGAAAAGCGATGCGCCGGCACCAGGCGGGCGATCGTTTCGTCGGTGGTGGGAACATCGCCGAAGGTGCGCAGGATCGAGCCCAGCGTCGCGTTATGCTCGGCATCGCTCAGGGCGGCATTGGCATCGGCGGGGAACACCACTTTATAGTTCAGCATCATCGCGTCGCGCGCCGTCGATTCGCAGCACACATTGGTCAGCGTCCCGGTGACGATTACGGTGTCGATGCCGAAGCCGCGCAGAATCTGGTCGAGGTTCGACGAACCCTGGATGAAGGCGCTGTAGCGGCGCTTCTCGACGATCAGATCGTCGGCCTTCACATCGAGCGCGGCATGCAGCGCATGCCCGTGACTGCCGCGCTGCAATTGCCGATAAGCCTCATTGCGGTGATCGCCCTGGAAAAACACGCTCCAGCTTTCTTCCTGGTCGGTCAGCGTCATCTGGATCCACACCACTTTGCCGCCCGCCTTGCGCGTCTCGGCCGCCAGCCGATTGACGTTCGGGACGATCTCGCGCGCGGTCGGCACCTCGATCGGCATGCCCGGCAGCATGAACACGTTCTGTAGATCGATGACCAACAGCGCGGTTTGCGGGCCGACGATCTTGTCATAGCGGTTGAGCGTGCCGCGCTGTTCCATGGCGCCCGCGACAATGCTTTCGAGAATGGCGATCTTATGCATGAGGTGGCTCCAGCCAATCGATTGCGCCAATTGTGCGGATGTCGCGTCGCGGCGTCAATCGGCGTCGGGTGAACTCAGTTGGCGTCCGCCGCCCGCCACAAATACCAGCTCGCGACGCTGCGATAGGGGCGCCAGCGTTCGGCGTGCGCCAGCAGCGCCTTCGGCGTCGGCGGCTCGGCATGTTCGTAGACGCGTTGAAATCCCTTGCGCACGCCGTAATCCAGCACCGGCATGATATCGGGCCGCGCCAGCGAAAACATCAGGAACATCTGGGCGGTCCAGACGCCGACGCCCTTGACCTGGGTCAGATGCTCGATGATCGCCTCGTCCGCCATGCGGTTCAGCACGCGGAAGCCGGGAATGGTGCCGTCCAGCGACTTGGCCGCCAGATCGCGCAACGTCGCCGCCTTGGCGCGCGACAGGCCGGCGCCGCGCAACAGCTCGGGGTCGGCCGCGATCACCGTCTCGGGCGTGCAGGCGCCGCCCAGCGCCGCGATCAGCCGCGCCTCGATGGTGGCGGCCGCTTTGTTCGACAATTGCTGGCGGACAACGGCATGGGCCAGCAGCGTGAACGGGGTGCCGCCGCGATTCACCACTAGGGCGAACGCGCCGTGGCGGCGGATGGCGCGACCCAGGACCGGATCGGCCTTGGTCAGCGCGCGAACCGCCGCTTTTCCGTCGATCGGTGATGTCGCCATCGCCCCGCCCTAACCTACCCCACCCCCGGCTTGGCCGGCGGAATGTCGCGACCGCCACGGCCAGATGGTGCCGACGCACAGAATCGAACTGTGGACCTACTGATTACGAATCAGTTGCTCTACCGCTGAGCTACGTCGGCTTTTATAAATCAATTCAGTGCCTTAGAGGTTTTTTATTTTCCAATGTGGCGCTGATTTGGCACTAAGCGATGTTTGGCTACCGAGGCATTTTGCGGACGACCAGTTTGATCTGGCCGCGTCGTCCGCAGTGGGAGCATCTTAGCCGATTGCGGATGTAAACCAAGAGAGTCGTGCTGTCGACGTTGCGCTCGCGTTTCGGAAGGACGTGAGGCGCTCACGCCCTGACGTCTGAGCGGCCGCGCGGAGCGAAACGGAAAGAGGGCGGAGATAAGAAAGATGCTCGATCGGAAGGACTTTACCGAGGAACAGTGGAAAAAAATGACGGCACCCGGCGCCAAGTTCGACCGGAAAGATTTCACCAAAGAGCAATGGGAAAAATTGACCGGGCCGGTCACGGATGAGGAATTGGCGTCGCCGCTCTTCCGCGAAATTAACGAACTCACCCGCCGTGAAGCTCTGGAAAAGGAGATCGCACCTCATCTTCGCATAAGGGAAGCATATCGGTGGGTACTAGAGTTTATCCGAAACGCAATGGTAATAGCCGCCCTTGCGTATCTCGCCTACAAGTCAGGTAGCTGGTTTGTCTGGACGATTGCCGGCTTCGCGCAATTGGTGCTGTGTGGACACACGTCCACATATATCGACATTTGGGTGGCACGTTTTAGCTTTTCAAAGGCCAGCCCCAAGACGGCAGGGGCGATAGCAGCAGGCGGTACTTTGCTTCAATGCGCAATTTCGGCGGCGCTATTCTTTGCGATCAATAAGATTGTTGAGGCGCAGCTGCACTAAAGCGTAGGATTAACGCGCAACACAGATTCTGCTAAATTAAGCTGCTAAAGACGATCGGGCACCCCCGCGTCGCTGCCGCGCGGGCGGTCCCTACTCATGGCAGACCGGCGCCCCATCGCGCAAGAGCAAAGCGGGGCGCATCCCCCGCCCCCGCTTACGGCACGATGACGAGGTTGGTGAAGCCGCCGTCGCGGAAATGCGAGCCGTCCAGCGCCCGGTTCACATCGGACAGCGGGAACGTGACATGCTGGAACACCGAGAGGTCGAGGGTGCCGGCGCGCGCCATTTCCGCCATCGCGATGCCGTCGCCGACGCTGAACCAGTTGCTGCCGATGAACTCGATCTGATTATCCATCATCCAATGGATATCCATCACCGTCTTCTCGCCGACGCCGCCGATATTGATGGCGCGGCCGCCGCGCCGCAGCGCGTAGATCGCCGCCATCAGGAAACTGCCCGGCGTGCCGGGGCCGAGACAATCGATCACGGCATCGACGCCGTGCCCGGCCGTGAAGCCGCGCGCCCAGTCGGCGAGGTTCCGCGCATCGCCGCTCGGCAATAGCTCAATCCGACCGGGCGCCAGGCGCTTCACCCGCGCCAGGCGCTCCTGGTCGCGGGCGGTGCCGAGAATCCGCGTCACCCCTCGCCCCAGCGCCAACAGCGTCGCGCCAAGCCCCAGCGTGCCCGAGACGCCGTTGATCAGGACGGTGCTGCCCGGCCCAACATTGGCCTTGCGCAACGCGGCATAGGCGGTGCCGAGATAGCCGAAGCGCGCCGCCGCCTCGAACGACACGTTCGGCGGCAGCGCCACCAGATTGTGCTGGGGCGTCGTGATGTATTCCGCCATGCCGCCATGGGGATAAGCATCGAACTGGCGCTGCGCCTCGGGGCCGAAGCCGAAATAGCCGCGGAAGGTATAATTGGCGCAGTTCATCGTATCGTCGGCGCGGCACGCCGGACACGAGCCGCAGAACAGGCCGGGCGTCACATAGACACGATCGCCGGCGCGGAAATTCTGCACCAGCTCGCCGACGCTCTCGATCTCGCCCGCGACATCGAGCCCGAAAATCGCCGGCAGATTCGGCAACGGCAATTCCGGGAACCAGCCGCGCCAGTGCGTCAGCACATTGAGGAGATTGGGCACCACGCCGCACGCCCGCACGCGCACCAGCACATCGGTCGGCCGGGGCGACGGCTTCGGAACCGCTTCCACCACCATCGGCTCGCCGAACGCATGGAGCCGCGCCGCCAGCATCGTCGCCATCGATTTTCCCTCCGCCTGACCCTCGCGGGCTTATAGCGCCATCGCGCGATGGGTGAAATTTCTTTCACGCGCCCTTCACGGCGGCGGAATTATTAGTGTCGGGCATCGCGGCACACTATAGCGGTGCCACGACCGCGTGATCGATGCCGTGCCCTTCGCCTGTCGCGAGCGCGGGAACGCCGTCACCGGACAAACGTTTGGAGTCAAGCGAGCGGATGCCGTTGCGCGGACGCTCGAACATACGATGAACGCAAAGGAGTAGCGGATGACAGGCACTTTGAAGCTCGCGCTCGTCGCGCTGGCGCTGGCGGGCGGATCACTGGCGGTTGTCGCGCCCGCTAACGCCGACAGCACGAGCACCACCGTCACCACGACCACGGTCGATCCCGGCGTTGTCGCCTTCGGCTACAATGACGGCTATTGGGATCGCAGCCGCGCCTGGCATGCTTGGCCGAGCCATGGCGCCGCCGTTCAGTACGAGACCCGCTATCACGATCATTATTATGGTTGGAAGCATGATCGCGACCCCGATAAGGGGTGGCGTGAGCATGATAGCTGGTGGAATCGCTAACACCCGTCATTACGGGGGCCGGCGCCAGTTTCGGGCGCCGGCCCCATTCCTCGGGCCCACTTCCTCAAATGACACAGAGCCGCCGCCGTTTGGGAAGCATTGTGGCACGGGGGATCAATCCGGGATCGATCTGGGGCCGTGAGCCATTCTAAGGGGTGGAATGGCGGGGTTCTCTCCGCCGGAAAGGACGATCATGACCAAGGACAATATCCCGCACGGGTTACGAAATGCCGCCATGGCTGCTTCGCTCGCCACGGTCGCGGCGTTGGCTTTGGCCGCCCCGGCGCTCGCCGATGAAAGCGTGACCACCACCGAGACCACGACGCATGAGGCGGCGCCCCCACCACCGCCACCGCCGACCACTTATAGCGAGACTCGGACCACGACGACACGGACCGAGACCGCGGACGCGCCGGATGTCGTCGTCGTGCCGGGCCCGCCCCCGCCGCCGGCCCCCGCGCCCGGCATCACGGTCGGTGTCCCCGGAATCGTCGGGATTCACGTCGGCCCCTGACGAGTTGCGTTTCGACATGGCCCCGCTTCGGCGGGGCTTTTTCTTCGGGCATTAGATCGCCGGTCTTGACCGCTTGCCCTTCCTTGAAACCGATCTTGACGAGATAGCCTTCGATGCGGCTGCGTACCAGCACGGTTTGATAGGGGGTCGCGGTGCCGATGCCGCGCACGAAAACATCCCTATCTGATCGCCGCGGCAATCATCGCGGTCTATATCATCCTCGGCATTCTCTATGAGAGCTATATCCTGCCGCTGACGATCCTCTCGACGCTGCCGTCGGCGGGGGTCGGCGCGCTATTGACGCTGATGCTGTTTCACACCGACCTCTCGGTGATCGCGATGATCGGCATCATCCTGCTGATCGGCATCGTGAAAAAGAACGGCATCATGATGGTCGATTTCGCCATCAATGCCGAGCGCCGTGAAGGCAAGACGCCGCTCGACGCCATCCGCCAAGCCTGCCTCATGCGCTTTCGCCCGATCATGATGACCACCATGGCGGCGATCCTCAGCGGGCTGCCGCTGATGCTGGGGTCGGGCGCCGGCTCCGAACTGCGCCAGCCGCTGGGCATGGCCATGGTCGGGGGATTGATTTTCAGCCAGGCGCTGACCCTCTACACCACGCCGGTGGTTTATCTCTATCTCGAAGGATTGCAGCGCCGCCTCGCACCGAAGCGCGAGCGCCGCGTGACGCGGCTGGCCGACCGGATGTACGCGCCGGGCGAGTAGCGCGGGCGGCGAAGCGCCGCGCCGATGAATTCGCCGCCGTGAATTTACCCGTGACCAGCGTGGCATTTATTCTATGATCGCTGGCACCACGAAAAGGACACGGATATGCGCCTCTTGCATTTTCTGATGCTGACATTGCTCGTCGCCGCCCCACTCTGCGGCACGGCGCGCGCGCAGCAGCCGGACTTCACCGGCGCCTGGAGCTTCCAGGTCGGCACATTCCAGGGGACGATCGCATCGACGGTGTTCATCCGCCCCGATGGGGGGTTCGTCCGCGCCGACCGGCTGGCGAACGGCACGATGCTGCGCCAGTGGGGCCAGTATAGCGCCCAGCAGATCGGGCCGAATTCGTTCCGCATCGACACGCAGATCCAGGGTTACCTGCCGCATACGAGCTGCGTCGCCATACCCGGCTTCGCCCGGCGCTGCCAGGCGGCACCGCCGGCGCAAAATCTCTCGACCGCCGTCACCATTACGTCGCCCTCGACGATCATGTCGGATGGCATGGTGTGGCAGCGCGACCTGTCGGGTGGGCTGCTCAATGTACCGGTGCCCGATACCTCGATCATCGCCGGGAACGCCCCGACTCGGCCGAACATCCGACAGCCGGTGAGGCCGCAATTGCACCCTTACGTCACGCCGAACGGGCCGGGGAACCAGATGTCCAAGACGTATCACGACCAGAACAAGGTCTGGACCGACACCCGCATGCGTGGCTGCAACATTGACCAGTACGGCCGCCGTTATGGTTGCCAGCAATAAAGAATTGAAGGCCAGGCCGCGGCGGGCTGGCCGCCTATCGGGAGGATAGGTTCAACAGGGAACCGCGCCGCCGCGGAGATGACCACTCGACTTCATCGTCTTGGAAGGTTTGGGAAATACACCTGCTAGAGCGATAAGCGATCAAACATTAGAGGGAGAGGCGCAAATGACCTTCAACCGACTGCTAAAGCTGATTTCGGCGGCAATATTGCTGATCGTTCTCCAAAGCGGGTTGGCGACGGCAGAGTACCAGCAGCGTCCAGTAAACTGGATGCCCGATGACACCGCTTTGCACCGCGACCTTGCGATGCTCGATCGTACGGAAAGGAGCCAAGAAGTGGCGCGGGACGCCGCGCGTCACCAGCCTCTTGGGGATGGGCTGAAATTTCCCGTCATCGTGGCCGCTGCCGACCCATACGCGCCAGGCGGCGCATGCGCTCCTGATGCACCAAATCGCCTTCGGCGGGGGTGTGAACCCCTCCCCGAAGTTCCGACATCAGGAGCTTGCCCGAGAGATAAAGAGCGCGCCGCTGAAGAGTGTGTCTTCAACTGTAGACTAGCAAGATCTTATGAGCAGGACGATTGTAAGCAGAATTGTAAAGTGCAGTATCGGTGTACCCCTCTCGATCCTTACCGGAAAAATAGATAAGCTCTCTCTGCCCCCGTCGGCTCGGTGCCGGCGGGGGTTTTTCGTTCAATGAGCCTGATGCAATTCTGTTACCCCATTCGTTACTCGAACATGGAAACTCGATAGCGATGCGCCCCTGATACAGCCGTTAAGTCTTTCAAATAATTGGCGCGCCCTGCTGGAATCGAACCAGCGACCTGCCGCTTAGAAGGCGGCTGCTCTATCCGCTGAGCTAAGGGCGCCCGGTGGCAGCATACCACAAGCGGAAGGGCGTTACCGTGGCCGGTCGTAGCGGAAATTGTCGGCGTAGGATTTGGGCTTGAAGCGCGGCTGTTGCGGCTCGGCCACGACATAGTCGAGCCCGCGCCGGGTCGCGAAATCGATCGCCTCTTCCGGCGTGTCGAAGCGCAGGTGAATCTCGTTGAGTGTATCGGCCGCGCTGGACCAGCCCATCAACGGATCGGGGAGGCGCGGGGTCGCCGGCTCATAGTCGAGCACCCATTTGCGCGTCTTGGCGCGGCCCATCTGCATCGCGGTCTTGGTGGGTCGATAGATGCGCGCCTGCGCCATGGGCCGTCACTCCAAATAATCGCCAGCGAAGGCGGATGGTCGGGGCGAGAGGATTCGAACCTCCGGCATCCAGCTCCCAAAGCTGGCGCTCTACCAGGCTGAGCTACGCCCCGAATGCGCCGAACGGAATCGCTTCGGCTTGTATCGCGGGCACTGGAAAAATTCAAGCAAGCGCGCGATCCTGGGGCACCCCCACCTCCGATCGCCACGAGGTCCCATGCCCCGCTCCCATGACGCCATCCGCGATTATATTACCGCCCACTCGCTGCGCGAGCCGCCGGCATTGGCGGTGTTGCGTCGCGATAACGAGACCCGGCCGCGCTTCAACATGCAATTCACACCGGAATCGGCGCAATTGCTGCAATTGCTGATCAAGCTGATGGGCGCGCGGCGCGGCATCGAAATCGGCACGTTCACCGGCTATAGCGGCCTCGCCATCGCGCTGGCGCTGCCCGAGGATGGCCGGCTGATCTGCTGCGATGTCAGTGCCGACTACACCCAAATCGCGCGCCGCCATTGGGCGGCGGCCGGAATCGCCGACAAGATCGAGCTGCGGCTCGGCCCGGCCCGCGACACGCTCGATGCCCTGATCGCGGCGGGCGGCACCGGCCAGTTCGACTTCATGCTGATCGATGCCGACAAGACCGGGTACGATTCCTATTACGAGCGCGGGCTGATCCTGCTGCGCGCCGGCGGCCTCATCGCCATCGACAATGTGCTGTGGGGCGGGGCCGTCGCGGACCGTAGCGGCGGTGGGGTCGAGACCGAGGCGCTGCGCACGCTCAATGACAAGATCGCCGGCGACGACCGCGTCGATGTCAGCATGCTGGCGCTGGGCGACGGACTGACCTTGGCACGAAAGCGATAGCGAGGTTACAAATAGTTTAGGCGGCGCGCTGACGCCGAATCCCGCTTAGCGCGCGCAAGTTGCGCGCGGTAGGGTCGGCCATGCCTTTCGAACCCGACGCCATCCATGACTACATTGTTGCGCACTCGGTCCGCGAGCCGGCGGCACTCGCCGCGATTTACGAAGAGACCAAGACGCATCCCTTCGGCTATATGCAGATTCCGCCGGAATCGGCCCAGTTTCTTCAGCTTTTAGTGCGACTGTCGGGCGCGCGATATTGCATCGAGCTCGGCACCTTCACCGGCTATAGCGCGCTGGCGCTGGCGCTGGCCCTGCCCGCCGACGGCAAGCTGATTTGCTGCGACATCAGCGCCAAGGTCACCGCGGTCGCGCGCCAGCATGCCGAACGCGCCGGCGTCGCCGACAAGATTGCGTTTCGCGTCGGACCCGCGCTGGCGACGCTCGATGCGATGATCGCGGCGGGCGAGGCCGGGCGTTTCGATTTCATCCTCGTTGACGCCGACAAGGCCAATTACGAGAGCTATTACGAGCGCGGCCTGACCCTGCTGCGTGCCGGCGGCCTGATCGCCATCGACAATGTGCTGTGGAACGGCACCGTCGCCGACCCGGCCGACATCGATCCATCGACCGAGACCTTGCGCGCCCTCAACGCCAAGATCGCGGCGGACCAGCGCGTCGATATCAGCATGCTGGCGCTGGGCGACGGGCTGACCCTGGCGCGCAAGCGCTAAGCGCCGCCGGTGCCGAACCCTTTATAGCTGACGGTATCGCCAATCTTGATGCCGAGGCGGTCGACCGTGCCGCCGTTCAGCTCCAGCACCGCGCGGGCCGGCGCGTTTGATGGAATGACGCTTTCCGACAGCGGCACCGCCCGCTCGTGAATATCAACGATGCGGCCGTCCGCCGCGATGAACAGCATATCGAGCGGGATCAGCGTGTTCTTCATCCAGAAGGCGCGCGGCGCGGTCGTGACGAAATCGAACAGCATTCCAGCATCGGGCGCGAGTTGGCTACGATACATCAAACCCTGCATCTGCTGGTCCGGGGTCAGCGCCAACTCGACCTCGAACCGCTGGGGCCCCGCTTTGGTGGCGATCGCGAGGCTCGTTTTCTCGAAGGACTGCAGCGGGTCGGCGTGGCCCGCCGCCGCCAAGCCGACGGCCAAAATCGCAATCAGGATAACGCGGCGCAGCATCATCGACCCATCCTCGCGACCAGCGGAGCGACGGGGATCAAGGCCGACCACCGTGCCGCTGGCAAGGAAAATTCGTGACCCATGGCATGGCAGGGATTATCCCTACCGGATTGGAGGACGAGGGAATGCTGGAAAAGTCCGAGCGTTGGCCCGCCCTGCCCTATGCGGCGTGGCGCGATACCTGCGAGACACTGCGCCTGTGGTCGCAGATCGTCGGCAAACTGCGCGTGGCACGGACGCCGTGGCTCAATCATTCCTGGCACTCGGCGCTCTATGTCACGGTGCGGGGGCTGACGACCTCGCCGATCCCCGATGGCGACGGCGGCATCTTCGCCGTCGATTTCGATTTCATCGCGCACCGGCTGGTATTGCGCGGAGATAATGGCGGCGAACAGATCATCGCCCTGCGCCCGATGAGCGTCGCCGATTTCTATGCCGAGACGATGGCCGCGCTGGCCCGGCTCGGCATTCGCGGCACCATCGACCGGCTGCCCAATGAGGTGGCGGACGCGACGCCCTTCGACCAGGATCGCGCGCATTGTTCCTATGATGCCGACGCGGCGCGGCGCTTCTGGCGCGCGCTGGTTCGGGTCGACCAGGTGTTCCGGACATTTCGCACCGGCTTCCTCGGCAAGGCGAGCCCGGTGCATTTCTTCTGGGGCAGCTTCGATCTCGCCGTGACGCGCTTTTCGGGGCGCCGCGCGCCGCCGCATCCCGGTGGCGTGCCGAACCTGCCCGATGCGATCGTCCGCGAAGCCTATTCGCACGAGGTCAGCAGCGCCGGCTTCTGGCCGGGTGGCGGCGGCATCGACTATCCGGCGTTCTACTCCTATGCCTATCCGGCGCCGCCCGATTTCGCCCGCGCGGCGATCCGCCCCGCCGGCGCGTTCTTCCATCCGACCTTGGGCGAATTCATCCTGCCCTACGACGCGGTGCGCGAGGCGCCCGACCCGGAGGCGACGCTGCTGGAATTTCTGCACAGCAGCTACGATGCGGCGGCGGATTTGGCGGGCTGGGATCGCGCCGCGCTGGATTGCGCGGTCGGCGTCGCCCGGCATCCCCGACCGGTCGCCCCGCCGACCGATTGATTGCGTCGCGGCGCGGCGATAGGCTGCCACCCGGTCACGAGAAGGAAATCGTTCATGGATATGACCGGTGAATACCGGATCCCGGCGCCGCGCCAAAAGGTGTGGGAGGCGCTGAACAATACCGACGTGCTGCGCGCCGCGATCCCGGGCTGCGAGAGCATCGAGAAACTGTCCGACACCGAAATGACCGCCAAGGTCGCCGCCAAGGTCGGCCCGGTCTCGGCGAAATTTTCCGGCAAGGTGACGTTGTCCGATCTCGACCCGCCCAATGGCTACCGGATCAGCGGTGAAGGCTCGGGCGGCGCCGCCGGCTTCGCCAAGGGCGGCGCCACCGTCGCGCTCGCCGACGATGGCGAGGGCGGCACCATCCTGACCTATAAGGTCGATGCGCAAATCGGCGGCAAGCTGGCGCAGATCGGCTCCCGCCTGATCGACGGCGTCTCGCGCAAGATGGCGGATGATTTCTTTTCCCGCTTCAGCGCCGTCGTCGTCGAGGCCAATCCCGTCGCGACGCCGGCGTCACCCATCATCACGGAACCCGCATCGCCCCTTGGCGCCGCCGCGCTGGAGCCCGACAGCGTCACCCCGCCCATGCCGCCGGTCGCGCCGCCCTCCCCGCGCGTCGCGCCGCCGCCCCGTCAGCGCGCCGCGCGCGGCGGGCGGCTGCCGCCCTGGGCGTGGATCGCCGGGCTCGTGGTCGTCGTCATCATCATCCTGGCGATTTTCGCCTGACGCAATTTCGCGTCGGCGCTTGACCGAAAGGGGCCGGTCAACGACACTCGCGCTCAGCGAAAACATCCGTCAAACCGCTATATCTAAAAGGGAATTCCGCTTATGCCCTCCGTAACGCTGACCGTGAACGGCAAGAAATCGACCGTCGAGGTCGAGAACCGCACGCTGCTCGTCCAGTTGCTGCGCGAGAATCTCGGGCTGACCGGGACGCATGTCGGCTGCGACACCAGCCAATGCGGTGCCTGCGTCGTTCATGTCGATGGCGTCTCGGTGAAGGCCTGCACCTTGCTGGCGGTTCAGGCCGAGGGCACCGACGTGCTGACGATCGAGGGGCTGGCGAACGGCAACGAGCTGCACCCGATGCAGGCGGCGTTCCGCGAGAATCACGGTCTGCAATGCGGCTTCTGCACCCCGGGCATGGTGATGAGCGCGGTCGATCTCGTCCACCAAAACAAGAACCCGAGCGAGCAGGAAATCCGCGAGTGGCTGGAGGGCAATATCTGCCGCTGCACCGGCTACCACAACATCGTGAAGGCGATAAAAGCGGGCGCGGAGGCGATGGCGGCGGGGGGAAACTGAGATGGCCGACCAAGGAATCGGCGTCGCGGTCCGCCGCAAAGAAGATTTCCGCTTCCTCACCGGCCGGGGCAATTACGTCGACGACATCAATCGGCCCCACCAATCTTACGCCCATATCCTGCGCAGCCCGCACGCGCATGCCAATCTCGGCGCGATCGATACGGCAAAGGCCAAGGCGGCGCCCGGCGTGCTCGCGGTCTTCACCGGCGAGGATATCAAGGTCGGCAGCCTGCCCTGTGGCTGGGTGGTCAAGTTCAAGGACGGCTCGCCCCAGCATGAGCCGCCGCATCCGGTGCTGGCGCAGGGCAAGGTGCGCCATGTCGGCGATCCCGTCGCGATCGTCATCGCCGAGACCAAGGACCAGGCGCGCGACGCCGCCGAGCTGATCGAGGTCGCGTACCAGCCGCTGCCCGCCGTCACCTCGGTCGAGGCGACGGTGAAGGCTGGCGCGCCGCTGGTGCATGACGCGGTGCCGAACAATGTCTGCTTCGATTGGGCGATCGGCGAACAGGCCCCGGTCGATGCGATCATCGCCAAGGCCGCGCACGTCACCAAGATCGATATCGTCAATAATCGCCTCGTCGCCAACCCGATGGAGCCGCGCGCGGCGATCGCCGAATACGATCGCGGCACCGGCGAGCATACGTTGTGGACCACCAGCCAGAACCCACACGCCATCCGCCTGTTGATGGGCGCGTTCGTGTTGCAGATGCCGGAGCATAAATTGCGGGTGATTTCGCCCGATGTCGGCGGCGGTTTCGGCTCGAAGATTTTCCTCTATGCCGAGGAATGCATTCTGGTGTGGGCGTCGGCGCTTGTGAACCGGCCGATCAAATGGACCGCGGATCGCAGCGAAAGCTTCGCCTCCGACGCGCAGGGCCGCGACCACGTCACCCATGCCGAGCTGGCGCTCGACAAGGACGGCAAGTTTCTGGCGCTGAAAGTCTCGACGCTGGCCAATCTCGGCGCCTATCTCTCGACCTTCGCGCCGGCGGTGCCGACCTGGCTCTATGCAACGCTGCTCGCCGGCACCTATGCGACGCCGGCGATCTATGCCGAGGTGAAGGCGGTCTTCACCAACACGGTGGCGGTCGATGCCTATCGCGGCGCCGGGCGGCCCGAGGCCTGCTATGTCATCGAGCGCATCGTCTCGAAGGCGGCGCAGGAATTGGGCGTCGATCCGGCGGAGCTGCGGCGGCGCAATTTCATCGCCATCGACGCCTATCCCTATCAGACGCCGGTCGCGCTCTCCTATGATTCGGGCGATTATTTCACCACCCTCGATATGGCGCTGAAGACGGCGGATTACGCCGGCTTCGCCACGCGCCGTGCCGAGGCCGCGACCCGCGGCAAGCTGCGCGGCATCGGCATTTGTTCCTATATCGAGGCGTGCGGCGTCGCCCCCTCGGCGGTGGCGGGGGCGCTGGGCGCGCGCGCCGGCCTCTATGAGATGGCCGAGATTCGCGTCCATCCCACCGGCTCGATCAGCGTCTTCACCGGCACGCACAGCAACGGCCAGGGCCACGAGACCACCTTCGCCCAACTGGTCTCGGATCGGCTGGGTGTGCCGATTGAGAACATCGACGTGGTCCATGGCGACACCGCGAAATCGGCGTTCGGCATGGGCACCTATGGCTCGCGCTCGCTGCCGGTCGGCGGCTCGGCGGTGGTCAAGGCGTTGGACAAGGTGGTGAACAAGGGCAAGAAGATCGCGGCCCATCTGCTCGAAGCGGCCGAGGCCGATATCGAGTTCGCGAACGGCGCCTTCACCGTCGCGGGCACCGACAAGAACGTGCCGTTCGGCGCGGTCGCCTTCGCCGCCTATGTCCCGCACAATTACCCGCACGAGACGCTGGAGCCGGGCCTCGACGAGACGGCCTTTTATGATCCGAAGAACTTCACCTTCCCGTCCGGGACCCACGTCGCCGAGGTCGAGATCGACCGCGACACCGGCGTCGTGAAGCTGATCAGCCTGTCGGCGGCGGATGATTTCGGCACCATCGTCAATCCGATGGTGGTCGAGGGCCAGGTCCATGGCGGGCTGGCGCAGGGTGTCGGTCAGGCGCTGTTCGAAAATGCGGTCTATGACCAGGAGAGCGGCCAGCTCATCACCGGCTCGCTGATGGATTACTGCATGCCGCGGGCGGATAATCTGCCGTCCTTCGCGGTCGGCACCCATGTCACCAAATGCACGCACAACCCGCTCGGCGTCAAAGGCTGCGGCGAGGCCGGCGCCATCGGCGCGCCGGCGGCCGTGATGAACGCCGTGATCGACGCGCTCGGCGCCGTCGGGATTCACGAACTGACCATGCCGGCGACGCCAGAAAAAGTCTGGCGCGCCATCAACGGCCGCGCGGCCGCCTAGCAAGCCATCGAACGGGAGCCTTCATCATGTACGATTTCCAATACCAACGTCCCGCCAGTGTCGCCGATGCCGTGAAGGCGATCGCCAGCGACGGCGATGCCAAGCTGGTCGCCGGCGGCATGACCCTGATCCCGACGCTGAAACAGCGTCTGGCAAAGCCGACATCGCTGATCGATCTCGGCAAGATCGCCGAATTGCGCGGCATCAAGCGCGACGGCAACGCCATCGTCATCGGCGCCATGACCAAGCATGTCGAGGTCGCGAATTCGGCCGAGGTGAAAGGCGCGATCCCGGCGCTAGCCGACCTCGCCTCGATGATCGGCGATCCGGCGGTGCGCAATCGCGGCACCATCGGCGGCTCGATCTCGAACAATGATCCGGCGGCGGACTATCCCTCGGCACTGGTGGCCCTGGGCGCCACGGTCATCACCAACAAGCGCAAGATCGCGGCCGACGATTTCTTCAAGGGCATGTTCGAAACCGCGCTCGGCGGCGACGAGATCGTGACGGCGGTCAGCTTCCCAATCCCGGAGAAGGCCGCCTACATGAAGTTCCGCAATCCCGCCTCGCGCTATGCCATCGTCGGCACCTTCGTCGCCAAGACCGGCGGCAATGTCCGCGTCGGTGTCACCGGCGCCGCGCCCAGCGTATTCCGCTGGAAGGATGCCGAGGCGGCGCTGGGCAAATCCTGGGCGGCCGACGCGCTCAAGAACCTGACGGTCAAGGCCGATGGCCTCAACACCGACATTCACGCATCCAGCGAATATCGCGCGCATCTCGTCGGGGTGATGGCGCGCCGCGCGGTGACAAAAGCCGGCTGATCCCGCGCCGCCGCTTCAGGCTCTAATCGGCGCCGGGTTCGGCGTCGATTTTTTTCATGACGCTTCTCTCGACAACGGGGATATGCCAGGATATCCCCGACAAGGAGCGCGTGATGGCAAAGGCTTTGATCGGGCGCTGGGGCAAAAATCTCGGCGTCCGTTTCCCCACCGAGATCGAACGGGCGATGGACCTAAAACCCGGCGAAGAGATCGAGTTCGAAAAGAACGGACCCGACCTCGTCATCCGCCGTCCGAATGCGCGTGCCAGGGCAAAGGCCGATGCCGCCGCGAAGCGAATCGTCGCCCGCAGCCGGGGACAATCGCTCGGCGGATTATCGATACGGGACCTGATCGACGAGGGACGTAAATATTGAGCCTGGTTCTCGACGCCTCGATGGCGCTGGCTTGGCTTTTCGAGGACGAACGGGGGCCAGCGGAGCAAACAATTCTCGACCGGGTGCGGATGGACGGCGCCATCGTCCCTTCTCTTTGGCGGCTCGAAGTCGCGAACGTCCTACGATATGCGGTGCTGCGACAGCGCAGTACCGAGAAATTAGCAGCGGCAAATCTTGCCGATCTGACCGAATTGCCAATCGCTCTGGATGACGAAACGAACCGACATGCGTGGGGACGAACCCGCGAATTGGCGAACGAATATCGGCTGTCTGTTTACGACGCGACCTATCTTGAGCTCGCCTTGCGCCGCAAGCTGCCCTTGGCCTCGCGCGATGGAGAGCTTAACCGCGCGGCCCGGCGCGCCCGTGTCGAGGTGCTCGCCGGGTGACAGCGCGGGTGGCCCTATTTCGATTCCCGACGCTCGGCCGCCTTGTCCGCCGACATCGATTTCTTGGCGTAGTAATTCGCTTCGCCCAGATGGTGCACGCACTCTTTATCCGATTTGGCGGCCTTGGCCTCCGCCAGATGCTTGCGCGCCGCGTCGGTATTGGGGCCGGGCTTCAGCTTCGCGATGAAAGCTTCGGCATGCGGAATCTGCGCGCAGGTGATTTGCCCTGCCGCGAAGGCGGGCGTCGCGGCAAACATTACGGCAAAGGCGACGTAGTGAAGCGGTTTCATGGCTGCCCCATCTTTCCCAATTGTTTGAATGCCCATTTGCTGAATGACCGGCTCCGGTCATTGCTACACTAAGGGGCATTTCGGGAAGCAATAGGGCCGAAACTGGGCGAAATGTGGCGGCGCGGAATCAGCTCGAAATGCTGGCCGGCCGGGCGGCGCGCGGCTATTGTAGCGCCGCTATCCCATCCGTTATCGAGTCTCGGACAATCATGCCTGCCCTGCCCACTTCGGTAAGCACGACGCTTGAACTTCTCGGCCGCGGCCAATATGTCGCCGACCGCAGCCTCGCCACCGCGGTTTATCTCGCGCTCAATCTCAAACGGCCGCTGTTCCTCGAAGGCGAGGCCGGCACCGGCAAGACCGAGATCGCCAAGGTGCTGGCCGAGACGCTGGGCCGGCGGCTGATCCGCCTGCAATGCTATGAGGGCCTCGATGTCGCATCGGCGGTCTATGAGTGGAATTACGCGCGGCAGATGATCGAAATTCGCCTCGCCGAGACCGGTGCCGAAAGCCGCGCGACGCTCGAGGAGAATATTTTCTCCGACCGTTTCCTGATCAAGCGTCCGCTGTTGCAGGCGCTGGAGCCTGACATCGCCGGCCCGCCGGTGTTGCTGATCGACGAGCTCGATCGCACCGACGAGCCGTTCGAGGCCTATCTTCTCGAAACCCTGTCGGACTTCCAGATCACCATTCCCGAGATTGGCACCGTCAAGGCCGAGCAGCCGCCGATCGTGATCATCACCTCCAACCGCACGCGCGAGATTCACGACGCGCTGAAGCGGCGCTGTTTCTATTTCTGGGTCGATTATCCCAATGCCCAGCGCGAACTGGAAATCCTGCGCCTCAAGGCGCCGACCGCGGCCGAGGGCCTGAGCCGCGAGGTCGTGGCCTTCGTGCAGAAGCTGCGCGGCATCAAGGAGCTGTTCAAGCTGCCCGGCGTCGCCGAGACCATCGATTGGGCGCATGCTTTGTCGCAACTTGATGTGCTGGCGCTAACCCCCGAGGCGATCAATGATACCCTCGGCGTACTGCTGAAATACCAGGATGATATCATGAGAATTCAAGGCTCCGAGGCCGAGCGCCTGCTGCGCCAGGTCAAGCAGGAGCTCGCGGCGGCACAGTGATGAACTGCCTATCCCGTTTGACATCTTGCCCCTCCCCTGAGGGGGAGGGTGGGCCGAGCCGCGAAGCGGTTCGGCGGGTGGGGGTAGGAAGAAAATTCGAACCACCAAAACGCCACGCCATCAAGGAGAAGCGAGCTTGCCGACGTGCGCTCGTACTTTTATTTGTTTTTCAATTTATTCCGTCTCTGACTATGGCGAAACAAAGTGCACCGATCACAGATTGTGACCGGTATGCGGCGAGCGACCTGGATCGCGTAGCGCCCGGTGTTCCATTCGAAAAAATTAATCCGAAAATCGCAATTCCAGCATGCGAAGAGGCCGTGCAGGCTTATCCCGATAGCCCTCGTCTGGTTTTTGAGCTTGGTCGTTCATACTTGAAGAGCACCGATTTTGCCGCTGCTCTCGCGCGATTTCGCCAAGGTGCGAACCTAGAATATCCCCCCGCTCTAAACGCCATCGGTACGATGTATGCCAGCGGTTCCGGCGTGCCAAAAGACGAAGGCGAAGCGGCAATTTGGTATCGGAAAGCGGCAGAACGGGGTTACGTCGGCGGCCAGTTGAATCTTGGAATGGCGTATGAAAACGGACGCGGCGTGCCACGAGACTACACAACGGCGCTTCAATGGTATCGCAAGGCCGCCGCACAGGGTTCGGCACTGGCGCAGGATAGCATCGGATATTTCTATGGTCAGGGAATGGGAGTGAGGAGGGATGATGGCGAGGCCGTTTCTTGGTTCCGAAAAGCTGCGGAGCAGGGAATGGCGGGCGCTCAATACAACCTTGGGACGATGTATGAGAAAGGATTTGGCGTACCTCGGGATCAATCTCAAGTACTCGCCTGGTATCGGAAATCCGCCGATCAGGGGAATGAAAACGCCAAGAAGAAGCTTGCAACTCTGACTGCGGAAGAAACCGCCAACAACCCAAATTCACGTCAGAGACAAAGGGATGCTGATGCAAACTGGTCGGAAAAATTAGATGAAGCCAAAGTCGAGATGACCAAGTGCTTACAAAAACTACCCAAACCGGAAGATGGTATCGAGCAGCAGGTGGAAACCGTCATCAAGAGTGATCTCGCAATATGTGGTCAAGATTACATGTCCATGTTCCGCCAGATTGGCTCAGTCGAAGGCGTGAGCGTGGCCGCTGCCGTCTCTGAGGCCTATAAGACGATGGGCTGTCGATACGCCAACCCCACGGAGGCGGACCTAGAAACTATACCGCAGGGGAAGCGCTTCGTGACTTGTACAACTTCGGCACGTCCACCCGATATGAGACCGAATCCAGTCAATATGACGCCCCTTAGAAAGCGGGCAGCCGCAACCTGCCGATATCGGTCAGGGCAACAACATGAAGATTGCTACATCGAATTGCTAAAGGGTTATCGAGGGCATTCACAGGACTTGATGAGGGGAGATAAACGAGACTCAGTGGCCTATTGTAGCCACGTCGCAGAGTCGAACGACGGCCAATTGTGTGCCTATCTTCATGATAGATTTCCCGCACTATTCGATGAAGAAGCTCGGGAACAGATCCAAGCCGCCGCTCGCGAACAGCAGCACCGCGATGCGGAAGAAGCCGAAAAGCCTAAGCTGATCGCTGTAACGGCACGGGGCGTGAGCGTCGTACCCGGCGCAATCGTTTGCCCCAGCCACGATACCGTAAGCCTGATATTCGACCTGTATGTCGCTCATTGGACCGACACACAGCAAGATGCCCTGACGAATGGCCAATCCCGCCTGCTACGCGGAAAGCCGGCACCCGCGCCTGATCTGAAGTTCTACGGCTGCGCGCTGCTGCCGCCTGGCACCCCTATGTTGCTAGAACGTGGCAATATTGTTCCGGTGGTGATCGCGACGCTGCTGGACGGCACGACGATCCGAGGCGTCACATTGGCTTCAATGATCGCTGGGCAGTGAAACATGAGCACGCAGGTGTACCTGATTAGCTTCCGACGCAGCCATCAACAGCCTTGGCCCTGGGTCCCTGCTTTCGCCGGAACGACGGTGAATATTGATGCCTGACGACGCGCTCGAGATCCCCACGCGCCCCCTCGGCGGCGGCGGCCGCCTCCTCGAAAACATCATGTATTTCGCGCGCGCCCTGCGCGCGGCGGGATTGCCGATCGGACCCGGCAAGGTGTTGCTTGCGGTCGAGGCGCTGCAAAAGGCTGGCATCGAGAGCCGCGCCGATTTCTACTGGACACTGCATTCCGTGTTCGTCAATCGCCGCGATCAGCGCGAATTGTTCGACCAGGCGTTCCACATCTTCTGGCGCAATCCGCAATTGCTCGAACGCATGATGCAGATGCTGATGCCCGACATCCGCACCGATCTGTCGCCGGGCGAGGAAATGAATCGCCGCCTCGCCGAGGCGCTGAAAACGCCGGGCGGCGGCGAGGGCAAGGAGCGCGAGCAGAAGGAAGAACTCGAAATCGACGCGCGGATGACGTTCTCCGAGCGCGAGATCCTGCAGAAGATGGATTTCGAGAAAATGTCGCTGGAGGAGCTGGCGCGGGCGAAAAGCGCGATCCGCCACATGCGCCTGCCGATCCGCGATCTGCCAACCCGGCGGTTTCAGCCCGACCCGCGCGGCGCGCGCGCCGACATGCGCGCCACGCTGCGGGCCCAGATGCGCTCCGGCGGCCTCTTGGCGTTGCGGCGGCGCAGCCGGCGCTCGCGCCCGCCGCCACTGGTCATTCTGTGCGATATATCGGGTTCCATGGCGCGCTATAGCCGCGTCTTCCTGCATTTCGTCCACGCCATCACCAACGACCGCGATCGCGTGCATACGTTCCTCTTCGGCACGCGGCTAACCAACATTACGCGCTATCTGCGCGCGGCCGATGTCGATGACGCGCTCGACGCGGTCGCCGGCGCGGTCGATGACTGGTCGGGCGGCACGCGCATCGGCCACACGCTCCGGGCCTTTAACCGATATTGGTCGCGCCGCGTTCTCGGCCAAGGCGCCGTGGTCATCCTGATCTCGGACGGGCTCGATCGCGATGCCGGCACCGATATCGGGCGCGAGATGGAGCGGCTGCACAAATCCAGCCGCCGCCTGGTTTGGCTCAACCCGCTGTTGCGTTATGAGGGGTTTGCGCCCAAATCATTAGGGGTGCGGGCAATCCTGCCCCATGTTGATGAGTTCCGGCCGGTCCACAGTCTTGAGAGCCTGGAAGCGCTGGTATTGGCATTGAGCAAGCCGGGGCCGCGACGCCTGGACGCCGCGGCCGCTTGGCGGGAAGCGGGGTAGTATGGAAAGTGCGGGCGACAACGAACAGATTCTGAGCCAGGCCGCGAAATGGCGCGGCGAGGGCAAGGGCGTGGCGCTGGCGACAGTGGTCTCGAGCTGGGGCTCCTCGCCCCGGCCCAGCGGCTCCAAGCTGGTGCTGGCCGACGATGGCGGGTTCATCGGCTCGGTCTCCGGCGGCTGCGTCGAAGGCGCGGTGATCGAGGAAGGCATGAAATCGATCAAGGACGGCCAGCCGCGCCTCTTGTCCTTCGGCGTCACCGATGAGCGCGCCTGGGAAGTCGGCCTGGCCTGCGGCGGCAAGATCGACGTTTATATCGAGCGCGTCGAATGAATATAAAGCTCTTAAATCAAGCACTTGCCGCCAGCCGTTCCGGCAAGGCCGCGGCGCTGGCCACCAATCTTAAGACCGGACAGCAGAGCCTGATCCAAGGTGCTGAGATTGAAGGAAATCTTCCCGTCACCGATACACTCATGGGCGCGGTCACCCGCGCCTGGGAGCGTGACGAGAACGACACCGTGATGACCGGCGAGGGCAAGATCTTCATCGAGATCTTCAATCCGCGCCTGCGCATGCTGATCGTCGGCGCGGTCCATATCGCGCAGCCCCTCGCCCACATGGCGGCGCTGACCGGCTATCTCGTCACCATCATCGACCCGCGCGCCGCCTTCGCCAGCCCGGAACGGTTCCCGGATGTGACGATCAACAGCGAGTGGCCGGACGATGCGATGAAGCAGTTGAAGCCGGACCGGCGCACCGCCGTGGTCACGGTGACCCACGACCCGAAGCTGGACGACCCCGGCCTGGCCGAGGCGCTGCACTCGGACGCGTTCTATATCGGCGCGCTGGGTTCGCGCAAAACCCATGGACGGCGGCTCGACCGGCTGCGCGAGCTCGGCTTCACCGACGAGCAGATGGCGCGCATCCACGGCCCGGTCGGGCTGAAGCTCGGCGCGATCTCGCCGGCCGAGATCGCGGTCTCGATCATGGCCGAAATCACCCAGGTGTTGCGCGGCCCGGTGGAGCAGGCCAAGGCCGAGCGCGCCGCCGCGAAGGCCAGCTCCCGCGAGACGGCAGCGTGAAATTCGGTGAATTCCCGGTCGCCGAGGCGAAAGGAGCCGCGGTCGCGCACAGCGTGATCGTGCCCGGACGCAGCCTGAAAAAGGGCCGCGTCCTCACCGCCGAGGATATCGCCGCGCTGAAGGCGGCCGGCAGGACGACCATTGTCGCCGCCAAGCTCGAACCCGGCGATATCGGCGAGAACGAGGCGGCCGCGCTGGCCGCCGAGGCGCTCGCGGCGCCGGGTGTCGAAACCGGACCGGCCTTCACCGGCCGGGTCAATTTCTACGCCCAGGCGCTCGGTCTCTGCGTCGTCGATCGCGCCGCCGTCGATGCCTTCAACCTGGTCGATGAGACCATCACCCTGTCGACGGTTGAACCCTATTCCGTGGTCGCGCCAAAACAGATGGTCGCCACGGTCAAGATCATTCCGTTCGCGGTCAGCGGCAAGGCGATCGACGCCTGCACCGCCCAGGCCCGAGCCAGCGGGCCGTTATTCAAGGTCGTCCCGTTTCTGGAAAAGCATGTTGCGCTGATTCAGACGCGCCTGCCCGGCTTCAAGGAAAGCGTCCTCGACAAGACCGTGACGACCACCCGCGACCGGCTGACGGCACTCGGCAGCGCGCTGATCGCGGAAAGCCGCTGCGCGCATGACGCGATTGAGCTGGCCGAGCATATCCGCGTCGCGATCCGCGGCGGCGCCGATATGGTGTTGGTCGCCGGCGCCTCGGCGATCATCGACCGGCGCGACGTGATTCCGGCGGCGCTCACCGGCGCCGGCGGCAAGATCATCCATTTCGGCATGCCGGTCGATCCCGGCAATCTGCTGCTGATGGGCGAACTTGATGGCTTGCCGGTGCTGGGCCTGCCGGGTTGCGCGCGCTCGCCCAAAATGAACGGCTATGATTGGGTGTTGCAGCGCCTGTGCGCCGGCTTGCCGGCCGGCCCGAACGAAATCATGCGCATGGGCGTCGGCGGCTTGCTGGCCGATATCCCGACCCGAGGGCTGCCGCGCGCGGAGGCGCACGAGGCCCATGCCGCGACGGCGCCCCGCGCCCCGCGCATCGCCGCGATCATCCTCGGCGCCGGACAATCGACCCGCATGGGCACGGTCAACAAACTCACGATCGAGATCGACGGCAAGCCGATGGTGCGCCACGTCGCGCAGGCCGCCCTCGCTTCGCACGCCGAGCCGGTGATCGTCGTCACCGGCCATCAGCGCGACGACGTCGCGGCGGCGCTATCGGGCCTGCCGGTGGCCTTCACGCATAATCCCGACTACGCGCAGGGACTTTCGACCTCGATGAAGGCCGGCATGGCGGCGCTGCCCGCCGATATCGATGGCGCGGTGGTACTGTTGGGCGACATGCCGCGCATCGCGGCCAAGGAAATCGACACGCTGATCACGCATTTCAACCCGGTCGAGGGCCGCGCTATCGTGGTGCCGACGCGCAAGGGCAAGCGCGGCAATCCGGTGCTGCTCGGCAAGCAGGTATTCCACGAATTGGCACGGGTGGAGGGCGACAGCGGCGCGCGCGAGGTCATCGCCGCCCATCCCGACCTCGTCGCCGAGACCGAGATGGATGGCGACGGCATCCTGACCGACATCGACACGCCGCAGGCACTGGCCAAGTTCAAATCGACGCGCGCCCGGGAAGTGGCTTAGCTTCATCGAGCGTATCGGCCGCCGCCACCAGGGCGCGGGCGCATTCATCCCAGGTCGGCTCGCGATAATCGGCGACGATCCGCGCGGTGCGCGCGGCAAGGTAACCGGGTTCATAGAGCGCCCGCTCAACCATCGCCAACGCCATATCGTCATCGGCCGGATCGAGATAATCGACCAGATCGCCACCGACCTCCGGCAATGACGCACGGTTCGAGACGATGCAGAATTTGCCGAACGCCAGGCTCTCCGCGACCGGCAGCCCCCACCCCTCCGTGAAGCTGGGATAGACGGTGAAGAGGCAACGCCGATAGGCCTCGCGCACCAGATTGTCCGAGGCGCTCCGGATCATCGTCACCTTGGCGCGCAGCGTCTCGTCGGCGCGCGCCTCGGCCAAGATCGTTCCGACATTGTCGCCGCCCCCCCCCAGGAAGATCAGCGACGGCACCGCGGCGGCGCCGTGACGCTCCAGCAAGCGCCGCCATACCCGCAGCATGAGCGCGTGATTCTTCCGCCGGTCGATCGAGGAGACGAAGAGGACGAACCGCGCCGGCCATTCCATCGGGCGGACGGCGGCGCCGGCGGCCTCGATGGCGAAGCCGGCGCCGAACGGAATGCGCGCGATGCGCGCCAGCGGCCAGCCGCGCTCGCGGCACAATTTGTCGATCGCGGCGCGGCAAAATTCCGACGAGACGAAAACCAGATCGCAGGCGCCGATCGCGATTTGAAACCCGCGCCGAAACCCCATCATGAAGGTGCGATGGGACAAATCGGGGTCGGTGAAGGGAATGACGTCGT
>DATCDN010000106.1:0-24028 GCA_036510675.1 Allostellaceae bacterium | reverse complement strand
ATGACCCTGGAAACTATCGCTCAACTCGGCGATGATCAAACCGTCATGCTGCCCCTTCAGGCCGCTTGACAGTCTCGGCCAGACACGCCGAAGACCGCAATGATATAGCCGCTCCTACACCACGCGTAGGGGCACGATCCGATGGCCTCGTCAGCGAGGAAAACATAGGACGCGACAGTAAGCGATACCTGCCCGGAATTCTGTGTCGCCGACGCTAGACCACGACCAGTATCAGCCGCTAGTTCTCCCGGTTTGGACGCGCCCATTCGCGGCTATGCTTGATCGTTAGCGCCTTGGTCGGCCTAAGCCGGCAAGTGCAAGCACTCCTTCTCTGATTGTTGCGGTCGCAAGCGATGCGGCAGCCTCCGACGGCGCAGTCCTTCGCGCATGGCCGCGATGGTCGCGGTCGCAAACGAAGGAGGATTTATGGAACCGCTGACGACAATCGAACTTGAGACCTGCGCATGGATGGAATTGCTGGCGCTGCTCAACGCCGCAGAGACCGAGCTATGGCTCCACGTGAATGATTCGGAGCACTATCGCAGCGCGCTGCTCAACCGCGACAAAATCCGTCACGCCCTCCACCATCGATACGGGCGCCTTCCGTAAAGCGCCGGAAGCGTCTCGCTCTCGACAGTCGGCAGTGAAAAGCAGGCTCGACGCAACTTCGTTAGATGCGAATGGGGTCAGCACAGGACATCGAACTCGATGCCTGCCACGGTGCTGACGTGAATAACTCGATGCCTTCGCCGTGTCGAACTCGACACATAGGGCTTGGCCGTTACTGCGAGCGCAGCCGATCAAGATGCGCCGCGGCGCATCGGCTGGCTCCCGAAGGCGTGGCTGTCGCGCGTCGAACTCGACGCTCAGACCCGACGAGCCAGAACGCTTATCAGCTTGGGTCAGAAGGTTGGCGCCGCGAATCTCGCGGCGGCGAGGTGCGCACGGCGCGGCGTGTTTTGCGGCCGGAAGGGACTTCAGCCGCCGGCTCGGCAGGAACGAGCTGCCAGCCTGTCATCCCCTGAAGAATGCGATCCGCATTCCTGACGGGATTCACATGACCGTAATGATCCTCGATCATCTGGACCGACGTGCCCATCTGCTGGGCGAGGAAGTAGACATCGACGCCTTCGCTCAGGCGGAATGTCGCGTAGGTATGGCGGAAGCTGTAGGTGGAGCGGGGAATGCCCGAAGGGCCAATCCGGAGCTTCGCCTCGTTGAGCAGGTCTTCGATCATCGTCTTGTAGAGCGTTTTGGCCGGAACGCCACTGTGGGTCGTAAAGACGCGATCGTCCGGCTCAGTAGCCTTCGCGATTGCGCGGATGCGCTCGATATAGCCGGCGACGCTCGCCGGGGCGACCAGTTCGCGCGCTTTGCCCTTGCCGCTGACCCGCAGCACGACGACATCGCGCCCGTCGCGGTCCTTGCGGATCGTTATGTCGCGCCAGCGAAGGTTCTTGGCTTCCGATGGCCTCATGCCGGTGTTGCACATGATCAGCACGAAATTATAGGCAATGGTGCGCGACCAGACGCTCGACGGGCGGCTTCCCGCTTTCACCCATGACCGCCCGACTGTGTGAAGCTTGCGGTATTCCTCCGGGGCGAAGGCGTCGCGTCGAACCTTCGCCAGCGTTGGCCGGCCCTGGAAACGCTGGCTGGCGGTGATGTACCGCTTGCTGGCGGCAAAGTTCATCACCGCACCGAAAATCGACATCTCGAAGCGGATGGTGGCGTCGCTGACATGCTCGCGCAGGCGCCCTTTGCTCGTCTCGCGCCGCCAGGTGGGATAATTATCCCAGCGGTCTTGCGCGACGAGATGAATCTGCGTCGAGCCTACATACAGGTCCAGGCGTGCTCGGATGACGGATTCGCACTTTTTCCAACGCGCTTCCGACACCTGGCCCGTCGCCCCCCGCCGCTTCTGCAAGGCGACATACTCCTTCGCAATTTGGCTGAACGAGCGGTTGAAGATCGGAACGTCATGCTTGAGGCGGAAACGCAAATCCGCATCGTGATCGAAAGCCCGCTCCCGCGCCGCCGATATATCGGACGTCTTTAGGGAGAGTATCTTATAGCGGTCGCTTTTCGGGAGCCTGACGCGGCAGTACCAGTTGCGGTGCTGCACGTCCGCGCGTCGAAAAATCACCAAGCCGGGTTTGAGCTCTTCCTTGTCAGTCAAAAATGCCATATGTGTCGCTATCTGTGCAGGAACTGTGCAGCTATTTTGGCTAACTAGTTGATATCTCGTATCTGTGCATAGCTTGTGTAGGAACATTTTGCAGAAATGTATGAATGATGTCAATTGTTTAAGTTATATTGCTCATCCCCGCGAAAGCGGGAATCCAGAGCCTGCCCCCGACCTGATCGGGGGCAACCGCACATCGCCCGCTCTGGGTCTCTGCTTTCGCAGGGACGACGATGAGGGGTTTCAATTTCGGTGTATCAGACTTTAGCTTGCCGGCTTGCGGCCGCGGACCGCCCAGGACATTTCATTGACCCAGACCGCCTCGACCCCATCGAGACCGGAATCCCGCAACAGCGCCATCGCCTCGCTCTTCGTATAGTACCGCGCGATGCGCGGGATCATGTGGTCGAACACGATGGCGCGCAGATGGCGGAACGCGAAGCGCCGGATGAAGGCGAGATATTGCAGGCGCCCACCGCCCGACCGCAGAAAAATCCACAGCAGTGCCGTCGCGGGCCAGGATAGCGCCTGCACCAGGCCGAGCGGCAGCCGGCTGAGCAGTGCCATGCGGACGGGGTTGAGCAGATGGACGATCCAGCCGTTATTCTCGCGCCCATGGAGCCAGATCAGCACCGAACCACCGGGCTTCGTCGCCCGGACGAGGCGCGCGACCGCGGCGTCGGGATATTCGAGGTGATGGACGACGCCGATAACGAATGCGACATCGAATGCGTTCTCTTCGGCGATCTCATAAATGCTCTGCCGCCGTACCTCGACGGCCGGAAACGAATGCAGATTGGCGCGCGCGCTGGCCAGGGTGCGATCGTCCAAATCGACCGCCAATCCGCCGGCCGCGCCGTAGGTCATGGGCCAATAGGAATTGCGGCCAATACCGCAACCGGCATCGAGAAATCGCACGCCGCGCCAATCGTCCGGGCCGAATCGGGGCGTCCAGCGCCGAAATTGCCGCTCATGATCGGGCAAGATTTCGTCATAACGGTCCCAGGAATAGCCGACGCGTTCGGGCGACCCCCGGTCGGGTGCCGGCTCCGTCGCGCCGGCGGCGGCGGCGGCGGCGAGCACGCCGGGCGGCTTTCCCACCCGAAACACCCACAGGCAATAGATGAGAAAATTCATGGCCGGGATCACCAGCCAATTCAGCGCGATGCCGAGGAGATAGGATTTGCCCAGAACGTCCGTCACGACATACATGCCGCCGATCGCCACCACGAAACTCGCGGCGGTGGTAACGGCGAAGCGCAGCGGCATCAGCGGGTCGGGCTCGGCATCGAGGAAAGTGACCCGGCGATGCGTCACATAGCCGATCGGCAGAACCAGAATGAAGGCGATGACGCTGGCGGCGGTCGGGCCGGCCACGCGAAGGCCCGCGACCAACACCACCACGGCGAGACTGTAAACGATCGAGATGGCGAGGCCGGCGAAGCCGTAGCGCACGATGCGGAACAGCGTTCGGCCGAGCGGCCCGCGCGCCTTATCGGTGACGACGGTCATTCGCCCTCAATCGCCGCGTGGCGCCCATCATGCTCTGTAGGCTCAACCCGCTCCATAGAAACAGCCTTTCGTCGGATCGCCAGGCGCGGAAATCGCGCCATTGGCCGGCCACCCAGCCCATGTTGATTCCGGCCACCGGCGACAGATCAAGGACACGGTGGACGGCGAATTCACCACGGTCGCGGACGTGGCCGCCGCGGTCCTGTTCTTCGCGGGCTTCGAATCGAACGCACTGACCGGCCAGTCCCTGGTCGTCAGCCACGGCTGGTTCATGCAGTAGAAGCGACCGGGCGGCGCTATCGCCACTACCCGACGCGTTTCCGCAGCGAATGCATCATTGAGACAAGGCGCACGGCTGCCGGGTTGAATGTCAGTTTGGCGCGCGGCGGACTGAAATCGTCCCACGCACGCGGCAGAATCTTGGGGAAACGATAGGCGGCATAGCGGCGCCAACTGCGCTTCCAATGATGGAAGAAACTGTCGTGGATTTCGGCGATGGCGATGCGGTGGACGCGGAGCGCCTCGCCGATCGCCAATTGCTCGAGCTGAAAATGATAATCGCGCGCGGCAGGCTGAGCGAGGAAGGCGTCGGTCAAGGCGATAGCATCCTCGATCGCGGCAAGATGGTCGGGCCGCGCGCCGATCAGCCCGCTATTGAACATGCGCGCCGTCTGGCGGTCGTAGCGATAGGCCGAATGGGGCAGCGTGACCTCGAACCCCGCCAAGGCCGGAATCGGATCGGCGCGCGCGAACTGGTTCATGATCGCGCCGGCATTCATCGCGGCTCCGACGCGCGGCATGAAACCGTCGGAGACGATCGAATCCGAATCCATCAGCAGCACCGGCTCGCCGAAGCGGCGCAGCGCGTCGAGCACCACGGCCGGTTTAACGCGATGACCGAACCGGCCGTTCGCGGAATAAGCCGCCATCTTGTCGGCAATCGAAACGGCGGTGACCGGCCAGCCGGCGAACAAGTCGGGCGCATCGGTGAAAATCGCGACGCGATGCCGCGCGGGATCGAGAAAGGGGCGCGGCGTCAGGAAGCTGTATTTCAGCTCCCGCCGAAAATTCTCGCTGGGGCCGTAATTCAGATAGGCGAAATGAATCATTCAGCCGCCAGGCCGAGGCGCGTGCCGCTTTCGATTTCACCGATGGTGCGAGCGAGGCTGTCGCCCTCGGGATCGGCGAGCGCGGCGGCGCGGGCGCTGGCAACGGCGTCGACCGATTGTGCCGGCGACCAGCGTCCGTCGAGCGCCGGGCCGATCACGCGCGCGACGATGGTGTCGTAGTTTCCCTGCCCGCGCTTCAGCGTGTCGCCATAGCCCTTGATGAGGCGCGCGCAATCCGCGACTTCGAGGCCAAGGTCGGGCGAGCGCGAAGCGGCGCGCGCGACGAGGCCGAGCCATTCGTCGATCTGCCGTTGCTCCTCGCGGAATTTGTGACTCCGGGGACGCCAGCGCTTGAAGCTCGCGAGAAGACGCAGTTTCAGATAGCCCGACACCGACGTGCTCTTGACCGACATGCCCCAGTACACGGTGCCGAGCCAGCCCGCGCGCTCCGACAGGCGCAGGATCGGCCGCGCCAAAAACGACGGCAGGATGGTCGCGATCTCCTCGATGCCGGGCTTGAAGAAATCGGTCACCGCGACCGGCTCGCCGGGCTTGGCGCCGACTTCCTGCGCGATGCGCTTCATGCGCGCCGGATCGAGCTTCACTTCGGCGACGCGGATCACATCCTCGAACGACATGCGCAGCGCGAGATGCCGCGCGGTCTCGGCCAACAGCTTACCGCCGGCGCCGCTGCTCTTGTCCGCCGCCGCAATCGGCCGGAGGCGTTCGAGGTAGCGCTGGGCGTAGGCGGCGTTCTGATAGGCGCTGAGACGGCGCACGCCTTCCGCGATAATCCCGCGCGCTGCCTCGGGGAATTCGGCAAATTCATCTTGGGTCGGGAAATAGGCGATCTGCCCGGGCCCGGCCAGCGCGGCGCTCGCCTCCGCCTGGGTCTGGCGAGCCGCCGCGAGGCCGGCGCGGAAGCCGCGCAGATTGGCCTCGGCGGCCTTGCCCTCCGCCTCGATCGCCGCCGCCAGCGCCGCTTCCGACAGCGGCAGCCGCCCGGTGCCGGCGAGGGCGCCCAGCATCACCGCGTTGATCATCGCGCCATTGCGCTGGGCGATATCGTCCATATCGAACAGCAGCACGCTCTGGCTGTTCTCGGCGATGGCGCGCAGCAGCTTGTCGGCATCGAGCCGGCCATCGCCCATCTCGATCTTCTCGGCCATGGCATAGATGCGATGGGTCGAGGCGACCGTCATGGTGCGGTCGGGGGTGACGAAGCCGCCGCCGATCGCCCTGCCCGCCTCCAGCAATTCGCTGGTCGCCACCAGATCGACATCGCCGATGCCGGGCACCAGCGCCATCACCGGCCGCTTGTCGCCGGCCAGCGCTGCCTGGGGCAACATCTCGATGTAATAGGTGGTGGCGCCGGTCCGCTGCGCGACGCCGGGGATCGAGGTACTTTGCACCGGATAGCCGAGAGCGTCGGCGGCCGCGACGATCCAGTTGGTCAATACCGCGCCACCCTCGCCGCCCAGCGCGGCAATCAGGACTTTGACCAGCGCGCCCCCCGGCTGTGACCCGGGGATCATTCCGCCGGCTCCAGCGCGGCCTCGTCGTCGATGGGACCGCCGAGCCAACCGATGATCCGCTTGCGCCAGCGCGCCACGGCAATGTCGCGCATGCTTGGGTTGCGTACGATCTCGGCGCGATAGAAGGACGGGCACAGCACCGCGGCGTGCGCGACCTCGCCGCACAGGCCGCAGCCGACGCAGCCCTGATTGACATGCGCCACCGGATCGCGGCGCAGCGGATCGGGATTGGGCTTCACCGTCAGCGACGGACAGCCGGACAGCCGGATGCAGGAATGGTCGCCGGTACAGATCGCGTCGTCGATGCCATAGCGCGCGCGGGCCACCCGCTCGCCACGTTGCAGCTTGCCAGCTTCCTCGGCGCGGACGCGTTTCTGGCGCGCCAGCATGCATTCGCCGTCGGCGATGATGACCTTGAGCCCGGTCTGCGCCGTCTTCATCGCCTCTTTCAGGGTCTTGGTCATGCTGGCGACATTGTAGGTGCGCACCTTGCGCATCCATTTGACGCCCATCGAATTCAATGTGCCCTCGATGCTCATGCCGGTCGGGGCGCCGTCGCGATTGGTTTTGCTCGACGGCATGTATTGCAGGCCGGTGGCGGAGGTGTAGCCATTGGCCATGATGACGAGGATGCCGTCACCCTTATTGAAGAGGTTGCTGGCGACGCCAGTCAGAATGCCATTATGCCAAAAGCCCCCGTCGCCCATGATGGCGATCGATCGCTTGCTCATATTCGGGCCGACCGCCGCCGCGCTGGCGAGACTCATGCCATAGCCAAGGATCGAATTGCCCATGTTGAACGGCTCGTACGTCGCCAGCGCGTGACAGCCGATATCGGCGCTGATATGCACCGGGCCGGTCTCGCGCTGCATCAGCTTGATGGCGCTGAACACCGGCCGCTCGGGGCAGCCGGTGCAGAAGGTCGGAAAGCGCACCGGCAGGCTGCCGACCTGCGCCGCCGCCGCGCGTTTCCGGGCGATGAGATCGCCGGCCCGCGCGCCGATGCCATCGACATCGATGCCGGCCGGCCGCGTCTCGCGCAGGAACGATGCGATGCCGGCGAGCAGCACTTCGGAATTATATTCGCCGGTCGGCGGTAGCGCGCCCTTGCCATGAACCCTGGTGTTGAGATCGGCGCGGCGCAGCACGACGTTGATCTGCTGCTCGATGTAATCGGGAAAGCCTTCCTCGACCACCAGCACCGCGCGCTTGCCGGCGCAGAATCCGATCAGCTCGTCCGGCACCAGCGGATAGGCGACGTTCAGCACATAGATCGGGATGCGCGACGCGCCAAAGGTGTCCGCGAGGCCGAACCGCTCCAGCGCGCGCATCGTGCTGTTATAGAGGCCGCCCAGCACGATGATGCCCAGATCCTCGATATCGCCGGGGAAGATTTCGTTGAGCTTGTGCTCGCGGATGAAGGCCTGCGCGGCGGGAATGCGCTCCTCGACCTTGAGCCGCTCCTGAATGAAGGTGACGGGCGGATGCGCCAGCTTGCCGTAATCGAATTTGGGCGGACCGGCGAGCTTATTCTGGCCGGAATATTCGCCGCGCCGGTTGGCCTTGGCCACGAACTCGCCGGTGACGTGGCAGGCGCGAATGCGCAGCTCCAACATCACCGGCGCATGGCTCGCCTCGCTGAGCTCGAAGCCCTTTTCCACCGCGTTGACGATAGTCGGCAGATCGGGCCGCGGGTCGAGCAGCCACATCGAGGATTTCATGGCATAGGCATAGGAGCGTTCCTGAATCACGCTGGCGCCTTCGCCGTAGTCCTCACCGATCACGATCAACGCACCGCCGATCACCCCCGGCGACGACAAATTGGAGAGGCCGTCAGCCGCGACATTGGTGCCGACAATCGATTTCCAGGTGACGCAGCCGCGCAGCGGATAATTGATCGAGGCGCCGAGCATCGCCGCCGCCGAGGCCTCGTTGGTGCAGGTTTCGAGATGGACGCCGAGGTCGGCAATGATGTCCTCGGCATCGACCAGCACATCGACCAGATGCGATACCGGCGCGCCCTGATAGCCGCCAACATAGGAGACACCCGATTGCAGCAGCGCCTTGGTGACGGCCAGAATGCCCTCGCCGCGAAACAGCTCGCCCTCGCCCAAGCGCAGGGACTGAACCTCTTTCTTGAATGAGCGTTCGGACATGGCTCCTCCGGAGTCCGGCGCCGCTACCTACCGCATATGACTCGGCAGGTAGGTCGCCAAAATGGGAAATGAGATCAAAATGATCAGCCGCAGAATATCGGTTGCGACGAAGGGTAGCACGCCCTTGAAGATGGTCGAAATCTTAACGTCTTCAATCACGCTCTTGATCACGAACACGTTCATGCCGACCGGCGGATGGATCAGGCCCAGCTCTACCGTCATCACGATGATGATGCCGAACCAGATCGGGTCGAAGCCCAGCGCCGTCACCACCGGGAAGATGATCGGAATGGTCAGAATGATCATCCCCAGCGCATCCATCAAACAGCCGAGTAGCAGATACATCACCATGATCAGCGCCAGCACGCCATAGCGGCCGAGCCCGAGGCTGGTCAGGAACAGGGTGATGTTCTGCGGCGTCTGGGTAACGGTGAGGAAATAGCCGAAGAGAATGGCGCCGATCAGCACCGTGAACACCGCGGCGGCGGTGCGGGTCGCGCCGAGCAGCGATTGCAGGATCGCATCGCGCGACAGGCGCCGCCGCGAAATGCCGATAATGAAGGCGCCGCCCGCGCCCATCGCCGCCGCCTCGGTCGGGATGAACAGGCCGCCATAGAGACCGCCGATGACAAAGATGAACAGCAGCAGCGACGCCCACACATCCTTCAGCGCCAAAAACCGCTCCCGCCACGAACTGCGCGGCCCGCGCGGCAGGAAATTCGGCGCGACCATGCCGATGATCGAGATGGTCAGCATGTACATGGTGGCGGCGAGAATGCCGGGCACGATCCCGGCGATGAACAGCTTGCCGATATCCTGTTCGGTGATGAGGCCATAGACCGTCAGCACCGTCGAGGGCGGCAGAATTGCGCCCAGCGTGCCGCCGGCCGCGATCACGCCGGTGGAGAAGGATTGCGGATAGCCATACCGCCGCATCTCGGGATAGGCGATGGTGGAGAAGGTCGCGGCGGTCGCGACCGACGAGCCGGAGATCGCGGCAAAGCCGCCGCAGGCCGCGATGGTGGCGAGGCCCAGCCCACCCCGGCGGTGGCCGACGAAACTGTTGGCCGATTTGAACAGCTCGCGGCTCATGCCGGAATGCGCCGCGAACTGGCCCATCAGCAGGAACATCGGAATGATGCCGAATGTATAGTCGGTGACCGTGCGCATCGAGGTCTGGCCGATCATCTTCAGCGCCGGCTCGGTGCCGACCAGATAACCGAAGCCGGTGACGCCGACGAGGCCCATCGCCATGCCGACCGGCACACGCAGCAGCATCAACACGAACAGCGCGACAAAGCCGAGGACGGCAACCAGATCCGGACTCACGGCGCCATCCTCATTCCACCGGCTGCTTGCGGAATTCGTTCACGGAACCTGGCTCGAAGATCAGGCGATAGGTCCGCACCGCGATCAGCAGCACCGCCGCGAAATCGCCCAGCCAAGCGACCAGAAAGAACGGCCAAATCGGCAAATGGAGGTCGAAGGTCTCGACATTGTCGCGATAAGTGCTGATCACCTTGTCGACCAGCGTGAAGGTGTGGACCGCGATGACGAACAGCAGCACCAGCGTCGCGAACACGTCGATATAGCGTTTCCACCGGGGGCCGACGATCGACCAGACCAGATCGACGGTGATGTGGGTCCCACGAAACGAGGTCGCGGCGATGCCCCAGAAAATCAGGATGCCCAGCAGCATCCGCCCAAAATCGAAGCTGTCGGGAATCTGCCAGGCGAAGAAGTAGCGCAGCATGACCGAGACGAAGGTGTCGATGGTCACGATGGCGACGAAGATCGCGGCGAGCCACTCTATCGCTTGGATAAAGCGGTCGCCGCGCCTTCGCGAATAACCCGACGCGGCCTGGCTCAATAGGCCGCGCCGTGTTTCTTCAGGCTGGCCTCGAACGCGGCGAAGATCTTGTCGGGATCGCCGCCGGCCTTCTTCACGTCATTCGCCCAATCGGTCTTCAGCGGTTCGGCCGCCTTGCGCCATTCGGCGACCTGCGCCGCGGTCGGCTCGATGAATTCATGCCCCGCCTCGGCCTTGATCATGGCGCGGCCGGAATGTTCGTAATCGGCCCAAGGCGAGGCGATCTTTTCCGCCCAGGCGCTGGTGCAATGGTCGTCGATCACCTTCTTCTGGTCGGGCGCCAGCGCATTGTACTTGCCGTTATTGATCACCAGCACGAACGGGGTGACATAGAACGGCATGTCGAGATGGTATTTCACCACCTTGTCGATGCCGAACAGGATCAGCGAGCGCCACGGAAAGGTGATGCCGTCGGCGACGCCGCGCGCGATCACGTCGCGCGCTTCGGGCGCCGAGGCCTGGACATTGGTGCCGCCGAGCAGCGTGATGAAGCTGGCGATGGTACCGGTGGCGGGACGGATCTTCAGCCCCCTGATGTCCGCCGGGACCACGATCTTCTTATTGGAATGGAAGGTGCCGGGATCGTGGAAATGGGCGAGACAGAAATGCACATCCTTCATCTCGGTGCCGGCATAGGCGCGATACCATTCATCGAGTGCCGCCGATCCGCCTTTGGCATTGGCGACCAAGAACGGCACCGAGCCGAGCGCGAAAATCGGAAAGCGTCCGGGCTGATAGCCGGGGCTGACATGGGTGATGTCGGCGATGTCGTCGCGCGCCATGTCGTAATGGTCGAACGCCTTGCCGAGCTGCTGCGCCGGATAGATCGTGATCGCGATGCTGCCGTGGGATTCATCCTTGATCGACTTCGCCCAAGCCTCGAAGGCGGGTTGCAGCGGATGGCTCGGCGGCACCCAATGGGACAGCCGCCATTGCACCGGCGCATCCGCGGCGGACGCCGCTCCGCTGACCAGCGCAAAGACAATCGCGCCGGCGACGACGAACAGCTTCTTCATGGCGACCTCCCCAAACTTTTTTCTCGACGTACAGCCCGTCACAGTAGCGGCCTCATCCCGCTCGTGCAATGTTTAGCACCCCAATCATTGCAGTAACTTACTGACATGCTCGGCAAGCGCGAGCGACGCGGTGAGACCCGGCGATTCGATGCCATAGAGATTGACGAGACCGGGAATGCCGTGCGCCGCCGGGCCTTGGACGACGAAATCGGCGGCGGGCTCGGTCGGGCCGCTGATCTTCGGGCGAATGCCGGCATAGCCGGGCTGCAGCGCGCCATCCTTGAGGCCGGGCCAATAGGTGCGGATCGCGGCATAGAATTTATCGCCGCGCCGGGGATCGACCGTGTAATCGACGCCGTCGATCCATTCCGTGTCCGGCCCGAACTTCGCCTGCCCGCCCAGATCGAGCGTCAGATGCACGCCCAGCCCGGCATGTTCGGGCACGGGATAGACGAGGCGGCTGAACGGCGCGCGCCCGGACAAGGTGAAATAGACGCCGCGGCAGAAATAATCTTGCGGAATGGTTGCCGCCGGAATGCCGGCGATGCGGCGCGCCAGCCCCGGCGCATAGAGTCCCGCCGAATTGACCAGCAATCGGCATTCGAGCGCCATCGCGTCGTCGCCGCCGACCGCCAACGCGAAGCCCTCGGCCAGAACACGCCCGCGCAGCACCGGGGCACGATAAGCGATCGCGGCACCCGCCGCCTCGGCGTCGCCGAGATAGGCGAGCATCAGCGCGTGGCTGTCGATGATGCCCGTCGAGGGCGAAAGAAAGGCGCGCAGGCAGCGCAGCGCCGGTTCGAGGGCGCGGGCCTCCGGCTGATCCAACCATTCGAGGTCGGTGACGCCATTGCCCTCGGCCTTGCGCTTGATCGCCTCGATCGTCGCCAGCTCCGGCTCGGTGCAGGCGACTGTCAGCTTGCCGATACGGCGATGGGGCACACCATGCTCGGCGCAATAGTCATAGAGCAGGTCGCGGCCGGCGACGCAGAACCGCGCCTTCAAACTATCCTTGGGATAATGCAGGCCGGCATGAATGACTTCGCTATTACGCGACGATGTTTCGGTCCCGAACTGGCGCGCCGCCTCGAGAATCAGGACCTCGTGCCCGGCCCGCGCCAACGCGCGCGCGACCGCGAGCCCCACCACCCCCGCCCCGATCACGACGCATTCGACCGCATCGCTCATCGAGGCGCCGCGGCCGAATTAGAACAGCCGGTCGAAGATCGAGCCGGTGTCGGATTTACGATCGACGGTCGGCGGACTGGAGAATTGCTTGGACACGGTGTTCGCGCCGTTCTTGTCCTCAAGCCGCGCGGTTTCCTTCACCGGATCGAGGACGCCCTTCATGTTGGGCTGGGGGGTCCGCCAGAACAACAGCCGGTCGACGAATTTCCGATCGAAGGGCTGGGATTCGGCGGCCTCGGTATTGATGACCTGGCGAATATCGCCCGGCGCGCTGTCGGCGCCGGCCGCGCGGACGATATCGTTCTCGCCGGCGCTCATGCGCTCATCGGCCCCGGGAACCGGGCCGGTCGTGCCGGCGGCCCGAAAGATGGTTTCCTTGGCCTGAACGGTCGAGGGCACGGCCTGGCTGGGCGTCGCGCCCGGCCGGGGCGGCCGCAGATTGAAGTCGGGCGGGATCGCCAGCGGGGCGTTTTCCACCACATCGAATTCATTGGGCACGGTCTTTTCGAGACCCACCGCGCGCTTCATGCTGCCGCACCCCGAGAGCGCCACCGGCAGCACGAGACACGCGCAAATCACCAGACTCGACCGACGCATCAAACCACGGCTCCCTTCGCCCCTCTGTTGGATCGCCCGGCCCCTCCGCCCAGCAATCCATCGAGTATTAACAAACCGACACCAACGCTGATCGCGGCGTCGGCCAGATTGAACGCAAAGGGATGCCATTGTCCGGCATGAAAGTCGAGGAAATCGACAACCGCGCCGCGCGCCACCCGATCCAGCGCGTTGCCGGCCGCGCCGCCGATGATCATGCCGATCGCCACCGCCGGCAGGCCGGCGGCGAGCCGCCGCAGCCAGATCAGCAGCCCGATGACGATCGCCGCCGCCAGCGCCACCAGAATGACCTCGCCGACATGGCGATCATTGTTGAACATGCCGAAGCTGATGCCGCGATTCATGGTCAGCACCAGGTTGAAGAACCCGGTAACCACGACATGATGCTCGGCCTCGGGATGCGCCGCGAAATACCCAAGAATGCCCCATTTGGCGAGCTGATCGACGATCGCGACGACCACCGCGATGACGATGCCGCGCACCAGCATCAGGCGGCCCGATCCAGCGCGTCGGCGCAGCGATCGCACAGATCGTCATGCCCCGGATGGTGCCCGACCTCGGGCAGGACGCGCCAGCAGCGCTGGCATTTGTCGCCCGGCGCAAGAGTCACGGTCACACCGACACCGGCAACATCGGTGAGAGTGAAGGCCCCTTCGGGTATAGGCTGATACGCCCATGTCGCCGATGAGACTATACAAAATTCGGCTAGGTCGACGCCCGTTAGCTTTTGTTCCAATTCGCCCTTTATCTTCGCTAATGCCCGAGCTTGACCGCTGTTGTCCTCAATTGGGTGCCCGCCCAAATAGATGGTTACTGCGGCCTGAAGACTCGAACCGATATGCTTTTCGGCACGCTCTTCCTCGAGTGCGCCGGTAATGACACGTCGCCAGTCGCGTAACAGCGCGTAGGTATCACCCAGCGCTGAATCGCGCCACGCGGGGGAAACATCGGCATAACATTCGATATGCACGCTGGTATCATTTCCATCACCATGGCGTAGCAGCCACGCCTCTTCCGCGGTGAAGCACAGGATCGGCGCCAGCCACCGGACGAGATGGTCGAACACCCGGTCGAGCGTGGTGCGCACCCCGCGCCGGCGCGGCGCCATCGGCGCGTCGCAATAGAGCGCGTCCTTCCGCGTATCGAAATAGAACGCCGACAGATCGACGGCACAGAAATTATGCAGCGCGGTGAACATGGCGTGGAAATCATAGCGCTCGGCCGCCGCGCGCACCTCGGCATCGATTTCGGCGAGGCGATGCAGCACCCAGCGTTCCAGCGCCGGCATCGTCTCGGGCGCGACGCGTTCCTCCGGCGAAAAGCCGCCGAGCGCGCCCAGCAGATAGCGTAGCGTGTTGCGGAAGCGGCGATAGGCGTCGATGTTGCGCTTCAGGATTTCGGGACCGAGGCCGAGGTCGGCGGTGAAGTCGGAATTGACCACCCAGAGCCGCAGAATATCGGCGCCGTTCTGCGCCACCACGTCCTGCGGCGCCACGATATTGCCCAGCGACTTGGACATCTTGCGACCCTGCTCGTCGAGCACGAAGCCGTGGGTCAGCACCTGGTCGAACGGCGCGCGCCCGCGCGTGCCGCAACTTTCCAGCAGCGACGAGTGGAACCAGCCGCGATGCTGGTCCGAGCCTTCGAGATAGAGGTCGGCCGGCCATTTCAGATCGGCGCGCTCCTCCAGCACGAAACCGTGGGTCGAGCCGCTTTCGAACCAGACATCGACAATGTCCATGACCTGCTCGAAGCGCGACGGGTCGCGGTCGGGGCCGAGAAATTCGCTGGCCGGCGTGTCGTACCAGCGGTCGGCGCCGCCCTCTTCGAATTTCGCGGCGATCCGGTCGATGACATCCTGGTCGCGCAAGACTTCGCCCGTCGCCTTGTCGACGAAGACCGCGATCGGCACACCCCAGGCGCGCTGGCGCGAGATGCACCAATCGGGCCGCGTCTCGATCATCGCGCGGATGCGGTTGCGGCCCTGCGGCGGAAAAAATTCGGTGGCGTCGATCGCCGCGAGCGCCACGTCGCGCAGATGGTTGGTCGCCATCGAGATGAACCATTGCGGCGTGGTGCGGAAGATCAGCGGCGCCTTGGAGCGCCAGGAATGCGGATAGGAATGGGTCAGCTTGCCCTGCCCCAACAGCGCGCCCGCCGCGATCAGCGCCGCGATCACGGCGCCATTGGCATCGCCTTCCTTGCCGTTGGGGCGATAGACGCGCTTCCCCGCGAACAGCGGCACCGTGTCGAGATAGGTGCCGTCGGCGGCGACCGTCTCCGGCACCGGGATATTGTGCTTACGGCCCAGCACGAAATCGTCGGCGCCGTGACCGGGCGCGATATGGACGAAGCCCGTGCCGTCCTCGTCGGTGACGAAGTCCCCGGCCAGCAGCGGCACATCAAAATCGTAGCCCTGGCCATGCAGCGGATGGCGCGCGACGGTGCCGTCGAGATCGCGGCCGATGATCGCGGCATGGACGATGCCGCCAATCTTCAATTCCTGCTCCATCGCCGGCCAGCGTTTCAGCGACACCAATATCTTGTCGCCGACCGTCACCAGGCCGCCTTCGGGCGCGTGCGTGATTTCGACCAGCACATAATCCATCGCGGCGCCGTAAGCGATCGCGCGATTGCCCGGCAGGGTCCAGGGCGTGGTGGTCCAGATCACCACCGAAGCGCCCTTCAATTCCGGGCGCGAGGCGCGTGCCACCGGGAACTTCACCCACACCGTGGTCGAGACATGGTCGTGATATTCGACCTCGGCCTCGGCGAGGGCCGTCTGCTCCACCACCGACCACATGATCGGCCGCGCGCCGCGATAGAGACCGCCATTCATCACGAACTTGCCGATCTCGCGCAGGATTCGCGCCTCGGCATGATGCGTCATGGTGGTATAGGGATGATCCCAATCGCCGAGCACGCCCAGGCGCTGAAACTCCGCGCTTTGCACGCCGACCCAATGCGCCGCGAACTGGCGGCACTCCTCGCGGAATTCGAGGATCGGCACATCATCCTTCTTGCGCTTCTTGGCGCGGTATTCTTCTTCGATCTTCCATTCGATGGGCAGGCCGTGACAGTCCCAGCCCGGAACATAGACCGTGTCCTTGCCCAGCATCTGCTGGGTCCGGTTCACCAAATCCTTCAGGATTTTGTTGAGCGCGGTGCCGAGATGGATGTTGCCATTGGCGTAGGGCGGCCCGTCATGAAGGATGTATTTCGGCCGGCCCTTCGAGCGCGCGCGCTGAAGATTCCACAGATCCATCCGCTTCCAGCGGTCCAGCAATTGCGGCTCGCGCTGGGGCAGCGCCGCCTTCATCGGAAAGGCGGTATTGGGCAGAAAAACGGTATCGCGATAATCCTTGGCCATGGCTCAGCTCGGATAAGAGAGGAAGAAGGCGAATACGGGCGCTGTCCCGATCCTCACACGAGGACCGGGCGGCTAATTCGCGAAACGCGGCTGAAGCAACCCTTGGCCATGGCGGCGAAGATAGAAAGCCGGCCCGACTCCGTCAATTGCCCCTGTCATCTCCCTCTCCGCCCTTGGGGCGGAGAGGGTTGGGGTGAGGTGAGGGAAGCACCGAGTCAGCCCACCTTACCCTCCCATCGCTTCGCGATGGGCCCCGCCCTCTCCCCCCAATGGGTGGAGAGGGGAAATTCAGCCATGCGTCCCTCAACAGGCACCGCGCGCCTACTTCTTATCTCCCTCTCCGCCCTTGGGGGCGGAGAGGGTTGGGGTGAGGTGGGGGAATCACCGAGTCCTGCCCACCTCTTCCTACCCTCTCCTCCCGATGGGCGAGAGGGAAAATTCAGCGATGCATCCCTTCTATCTGGCGTTGGCGCAATTTGAATGTCCGCTCACCAGGCAGCGGGCAACGGGATCGCCAGCCTTCGCCTTGCGGGCCAAAAGCCGCTTCACCCCCGGACATATCGGGCGAAGTTCCGCACTGGCGTGGGGTCCGCAATTGGCCATGAACAGGTCGATCTCCTGCCTTTGGTATTCCCGTCTTTGCTGGTTCGGATTGGGGGGCGGTGCCTTTTCCCCCGAAATCCGGGCCTCAATGTCGACCAATTTCTTTCGGGTCATAAGGGTCGGTGAGTCGGGCATCATATGGAGTTCCCGCTCCGCTTCCTGCGGCGTCAGCTTCGGGAGGGCATTGACCTTTCGCATCGCATCCAGCAGTTCGGCGATTTGATTCTGGCACCGCGGCTGTTTGTCGTTCAACATTTGCTCGGTATAGGGTGGCCGCGCGCCGGGAATGAAGCCATAGCACGCCTTGGGAATGAACTGCGGATAGCAGGTCATCGGGCCCAAGCACGGCCAGCCCGGATTTTGGGCGACCTTCACTAAATATTCTTGCGTCTCTTTCTCATTCTCCGCTTTCCGCGCCTTGTCTCGCGCGGCGTAACACTGAAGCGCCTCTTTTTTTATCGAGGGACAGTCGCTGTCATGAGGGCACCCCCCCATGCATTGCTGCTGGCGTAGGCAGTAAATATACGCTTTATCGAGGTCCGGGCCGCAAGCGGCGTGGGCCGGACCAACGGTCAGCAAAACCAGCAAGCCCAGTTGGAGCAGCGTCGCGGCTGCCGAAATCATTGACCGCATCGCCCATCATCTCCTTGGAAGATGTCCCCTTGGTGCGCGCTATCCGCGTCCCACATTCATGCGAATTTAGCGGATTCGTCCGCCGACGACAAAAGATTATCCCGGTGGGCGGGTGAAGAACCAGTCATGGCCCTCGGGATCGCGCGCCCAATAGGTGCGGCCATATTCCTGGTCGCCGAGCGGTTGGACGATCTCGGCCCCGGCCGCCTTGGCCGTGGCGAAATGCGCATCGACATCGTCGAGATAGATGAAGGTGCCGCTGGTATGCGCCTTCGCCTGCCCCGGTGATTTGCTGCCGAATTCGTCGCTGGCGGTGCCCATCATCACCATCCCGGCGCCGAACCGCACCTCGCCGTGATGCCGGCCATTTCCGGTCGGGTGGACCATGATCTTCTCGAAGCCGAATGCCGCCACCAGCCAATCGGCGGCTTTCGGCACGTCGGCATAATAGAGATAGGGGATCACCTGGGACATGCCCTCGGGCGGGACTTTTGGCATCGAAACCTCCTTTGCTGTTCGTCGATCCGCGGCGATCCTAAAAGGCGGGCCGGCCGCCGTATTGGATAAATTTTACCCGGCTAGAGTCGGATCGCACTTTAATAGCCGGGCACGCCGTAGTTCGGCAGCAGCCCGGCGACATATTCGGCGGGCGTCACGCCGGCAAAGGCGCGAAAATCGCGATTGAGATGCGCTTGATCGTAATAGCCGCAATCGGCGGCGATTTCGGCCCAGCGCGGCGCCGGCACGCCGTCGATGCCGCGGATCGCCCGCTCGAAGCGCATCACCCGCGCGGCGCGCTTCGGGGTCAGCCCGAACTCGCGATGGAAGTCCGCGATCAGGCGCTTGCGGCTCCAGCCCAATTCGGTCGCGAGATCGCCGATTAGCAGCATCCCGTTGCGTTCGCGCAGCATGCGCCACGCCCAGGCGGATTCGCGCGACAGCATATGCGGCCCGGCAAAGCGCGTGAGGAAGAAATCTTCGAGCAGGGCAAACCGGCGCCGCCAATCCCGCGCCTCGCGCAGCCGCGCGATGAGATCGCGGCCGGCGCGCCCCACGATCTCCTCGATCGGAATCACGCGATGCGCGATCTCGCTCAAGGGCAGGCCAAGCAATTTGAGCGCGCCGCCCGGCGTGAAATTGACCTGAATGCAGCAGGACCGGCCGGAGGATTCGACCAGCGTGTAGCGTTCATGCAGTCCCGCGAGGAATGAATCCTGAAAGCCCGACGCGCCATCGGCGCCGACGACGCGCCAAGCGGGACCGAGATTGAAAATCATCGGAATAAAACCGTTCGGCGTCTCGCGCAGCATGACCGGCCGAGATATGTCCTCGGCCCAGCCGAGATAGTCGCCTTCGATATAGGGTTGCAGCCGTGGATCCGGGACACGGAAGGTCGCTTCGGTCCACCCGAATTCGCCGTCCTGACGCAAAACCCGCATGCGGGACCTCCCGACTATTCCCCCGCCAGTATAGCACGCGCCTTGGCGGCATCCTCGTGCATCGCGGCGACCAGCGCCTCGGCACTGTCGAACTTCGCATCGGGGCGAATGAAATCGACGATGGCGACGCGCAGATGCCGGCCGTAAAGATCGCCGGCAAAGTCGAACAGATTTGTCTCCAGCCGCCAATCGGTGCCGGCGAAGGTCGGGCGGTTGCCGAAATTAGCGACGCCATCGTGCCACGCCACGGTTCCGCGCTCGACGATCCCGGCCCGCACCGCATAGACGCCGGGCGCCGGATGCAGGTAGTCGCCGATCGCGAGGTTCGCAGTAGGAAAGCCGAGTTCGCGCCCGCGCCGGTCGCCTTGACGCACCCGGCCCTCGATCTCCCAATCCCGGCCCAGCAATTCCGCCGCCGCGCACGGCCGGCCGGCGGCGAGATGGGCGCGGATGCGGCTGGCGGACGCCGCCTTGGCGCCGTCATCGGCCAGCGGCTGCAAGACCGAGAGGCCGAAGCCGAGCCGCGCCCCCATGTCGCGCAACAGCGCCGGATTGCCGGCGCGGCCGCGCCCGAAGGTGAAATCCTGTCCGACCACGATCCACCGCGCGCCTAGCCGGCCGACCAGCAGATCGGCGACGAATTCCTCCGCCGTCTTCGCGGCGAAGGCGCGGTCGAAGCGCAAGGTGAACAGCAGATCGACCCCGGTCTCGCCGATCAGCCGCGTCTTGGCGCGGAACGGGGTGAGGCGGAACGGCGGGCCATTCGGCACGAAGACGCTGCGCGGATGCGGCTCGAAGGTCAGGAGCGCCAGCGGCGCGCCGAGCGACCGCGCCAGCCCCTGGGCCTCGGCGATTACCGCCCGATGGCCGACATGGACCCCGTCGAAATTGCCGATGGCGATCACCGCGCCCCGGGGCGCGTCACGACCGGCGTGTCGGAAGAGCTGCATGCGCCGCTTTTAGCCGCGTTTCGGCACCATCACCAGCGCCTCGCCCTCGATCACCACGGTATCGCCGACCCGGCACACGGTCTTCAGCACGGCGCGCGATTTTTCGGGGCGCAATTGAGTGATCGTCACCTCGGTGATGACGCGGTCGCCCAGACGCACCGGCGCCTTGAAGGTCAGGCTCTGCGACAGATAAATGGTGCCGTGGCCCGGCAGGTGCCCGCCGATCACCGCGGAAATGAAGGCGGCGCCCAGCATGCCTTGGGCGATGCGGCCGCCGAAACGCGTGGTGCGGGCGAACGCCTCGTCGAGATGTACCGGGTTGTCGTCGCCGGACAGCGCCGAAAATTGGCGCACCAGCGCGTCGTCGACCAGCCGCTCCAGATGGGCGGAGCGGCCGACCCATAAATCCTCATAGGCAAGGCCGGTCGGGGCGACGGTCTCCGTGTCACGGCCGAGCATTTGGCGGAACTCCTGGACCCATTTATAAGCGCCGCAACATAGCGGCCGCGCTGCAATGCAGCAAGAACCGCCAACGCGACTCGCGGCGGCGGCTGATTATTCGGAACATTGAGGCTATATTCGCGGAAATGCAGCGCGACACATTATCCGCCCCCCGGTTCGGCGCCAGCCTGTCGCTACGGCTGCTCGTGCTGACCCTGGTGTTTTTCATGCTGATCGAGGCGCTGATCCTGGTGCCGTCGGTCGCCGGCTTCCGCCATGATTATCTGCGCATGGTGCTGGGCGAGGCGCATCTCGCGGCGCTGGCGCTGGAGGCGACGCCCAACAACACCGTCAGCCCCGACCTCGCCAACAAGCTGCTGCGGCACGTCGGCGCCCACGGCATCGTGCTGCACCGGACCGACAACACGACGCTGATGCTCGACGCGGCAATGCCGCCGAAGATCGATGCCACCTACGATCTGCGCGGCGAGATGATGCCGATGCTGATCGCGGACGCGATCACGACCTTTATCCAGCGGCACAACCGGGTGCTGCGCGTGCTCGATGTCTCGCCGAAAGAGAGCGGCGTCGTGGTCGAGGCGCTGTTGGACGAGGCGCCGGTGCGCGCGGCGATGATCAACTATGGCGAGCGCGTGCTGTCGGTGTCGATCATCACCTCGCTGATCGCGTCGCTGTTCCTCTTCTTCGGCCTGCAATGGATGGTGGTGTCGCGGCTGCGCCGCCTGACGCAGAGCGTGATGGATTTTCGCGATCGTCCGGAAGAGGCGGCGATCATCACGCCGTCGCGCAGCGGCGACGAGATCGCGCTGGCGCAACAGGAACTGGCGCGCATGCAGAAGGCAGTGCTGGGCGCGTTGCGCCAAAACGAGCGGCTGGTGGCGCTCGGCACCACCGTCACCAAGATCAGCCACGATCTGAAGAACATCCTGGGCGTGGTGCGCCTGTTGTCGGACCGGCTCGCCAACAGCGAGGTGCCCGAGGTTCAGCGCGTCATGCCCAACCTGATCGGCGCCATCGACCGCGCGGTGGCGCTATGCGTCGGCACGCTGGGCTATACGCGCGAGGGCGCGGCGCCGCTCAAGCTGGAGGAATTTCCGCTGCGCCCGCTGGTCGCCGAACTGACCCCGGTCATCGAGAACGGCGTCCACGACGATCCGCATCGGCTGGTCGATGAGGTGCCGCCCGATTTGACGATCCGCGCCGATCGCGATCAGCTGTTTCGCGTGCTGTTGAACCTGGCACGCAACGCCGTCCAGTCGGGGGCCCGGCGGGTCGTCATCTCGGCGCACTGCGAAGAACGGCGCGTCGTCATCGCGATCGCCGATGACGGGCCGGGCCTCGCGCCCAAGGCACGCGACAATCTGTTTCGCCCGTTCGCCGGCTCGGCGCGGCCGGGCGGCATGGGGCTCGGCCTCGCCATCGCGCGCGAAATCCTGCGCGCGCATGGCGGCGACATCACCCTCGGCCACAGCGATGCCGAGGGCACGCTGTTCCGCCTCAGCCTGCCGGCATAGCTAGAGTCGGATCGCCCTTGATGGAATCGCAGTCGCGATTCCATCAAGGCGTGAATCCGCCTCTAATTCAATGATTAGAGTGCGATTTCTCCGCCCGGACGGAAGCAAGGTTGCTTCCGTCCGGGCGGATCGCACTCTTCTTTCGATCAACCCTTTCGATCCCGATGGAGACGGTCCATGTCGCAAGAGCAAAGACTGATGACTATGCACGCGATGCTTGATTTTTCCGCTACCGAAGCAAGCATCGGGGGCGAGACCATGGTATCCCTGCTGGTTGCTGCCGCGGACAAGGCAATTCTTGATCAACTCGCCGGGGCAAACCCGCCTTTCGACGGTAAGAAAATTTCCCTTCTTTAAATTCAGAGACTTCCCCGGAATCAATCGGGGCGCGAAAAGGCAATGGCGCGGTTCAGCCACGAGCGTGAGCCTTGCTGACGCCTCCCCCATTGGATGGGGGAGGGTCGAAAGGAAACCCCGTAAAATCGATCCGTTCCGCCGCCATCGCGCGGGGTTGACGGCTCCAGGCCGCGCGGCTATGTGAGGGGCCTAGCCGCAACATGCTTGTCCCCGTGCCCTGGACCCTCCGTCCGGCGCGGGTTTTGGCGCGGCATAGGTCCATCGCTCAAAGGCTGCCGCTTCGCATGAATCCGCTTCCCTCGCGCCCGACCGCGGCCCTGGTTCTGGCCGATGGCAGCGTGTTTTGGGGGCACGGCATCGGCGCCGCCGGCACGCGGGTCGGCGAGGTCTGCTTCAACACCAGCATGACCGGCTATCAGGAGATCATGACCGATCCCTCTTATGCCGGCCAGATCGTCACCTTCACCTTCCCCCATATCGGCAATGTCGGCGCCAACCGCGAGGACATCGAAACCCAGACCAGCGCGGCGCTCGGCCTGGTGCTGCGCGCCGACATCACCCAGCCCTCGAACTGGCGGGCGGTACAGCATTTCGACGCCTGGCTTAAATCCTTCAACCTCGTCGGGCTCACCGGCATCGACACGCGGAAGCTGACGCGGCGGATTCGCGACCAGGGCGCGCCCAACGGCGCGCTGTGCCATGCGCCGGACGGCCAACTCGACGTCCCGGCATTGCAACAGGCGGCGCGCGCCTGGCCGGGCCTCGAAGGCATGGATTTGGCGAAGGAAGTAACCACCCGCCAGAGCTATGGCTGGGACCAGACCGACTGGGTCTGGGGCCAAGGTTACGGCACGCTGACCCAGCCGCGCTACAAGGTCGTGGCGATCGACTACGGCGCCAAGCGCAACATTCTGCGCATGCTGGCCAGTGCCGGCTGTGATGTTACCGTCGTGCCGGCGAGCGCCACCGCCGCGGATGTGCTGCGCCATCGGCCGGACGGGATTTTCCTGTCGAATGGGCCGGGCGATCCCGCCGCCACCGGCGATTACGCGGTCCCGGTGCTGAAGGAATTGATGGCCAGCGGCAAGCCGATTTTCGGCATCTGTCTCGGCCACCAATTACTGGCGCTGTCCTTGGGCGCAAAAACCAAGAAAATGGCAATCGGCCATCGCGGCGCCAATCATCCGGTGAAGGATCTCGCCACCGGCAAGGTCGAGATCACCAGCCAGAACCATGGTTTCGTGGTGCTGGACGAGACGCTGCCGGCCAACACCGAGGTCACCCATGTCTCGCTGTTCGACGGCACCAACGAGGGGTTCCGTCTCACGGACAAGCCGATCTTCTCGGTGCAATACCACCCCGAGGCCAGCCCCGGCCCGCAGGACAGTCACTATCTGTTCGACCGCTTCATCGATCTGATGAAGGCGCGGAAATGATCGAGCGCGGCCTCCCCCCCACCCCGACCCTCCCCCTCAAGGGGGGAGGGAGAAGTTGGCGCATGTTTTTTCTCCCTC
>DATCDN010000105.1:0-35623 GCA_036510675.1 Allostellaceae bacterium | reverse complement strand
GCACCGGGGGACGGTTCGATATCGGCTATGACAATGGCCGTACCGGCGTCTATGGCGATGCCACCGTGGCGTTCCTCGACGGCCAGAATGTGCAATCGAACTACATGGTCGATGCCGGCGGCGGCGCCTATTGGCGCTTCTATCGGACCGAGACCGGCGGGCTGAAGGTCGGTGTCAACCTCCAGGCCCAGGCTTACGAGCGCAACCTCGATTTCTACACGCTGGGGAACGGCGGATATTTCAGCCCGCAGACCGCCGTCGAGGCCACCATTCCGATCGAATATACCGGACGGTGGGGCCGAGTGAATTACACGGTCGGCGGCCAAGTCGGTCTGATGAACTTCCACGACAAATCGTCGCCCTATTTCCCACTTGATCCCAACTTGCAGGGCGCGGCGATCCCCAACTCGATTTATCCGAGCCAGACCGTCACTACCGCGATCTATGGCATCACCGCCCGCGCCGAATACGAGGTCGCGCCGCTGCTGGTGCTGGGGGCCAGCTTCGGTGCCGATAATTCCTTCAATTACAATGAGCAAAGCCTGGCGGTTTATCTGAAGAAGAAGTTCGACACGTACTAGGTTCGGTTCGCGATCCGTCAGCCAACGGCCGAGATAGAGCCGTGATGGGCCGCTGTGAATAATAGGGGAGCATGAGTAAATGGCGCCGTTGGACGATCTGAACGGGGATTCCGTTCTGGCCGAATTCGAAGCGATGATCCGGGGATCGGGGAACATCGACCCGGGCAATCACTTGCCGCCGGGTGAGCGGGGCCTGGTGCCGGAACGGCGCGCGGTCAATTGGGTGAATGCGCTGGCGGCGATCGCCCGCGAGATCGAGCAGCGTCAGGGGACGGGCCGTGCCGAGTTGCTGTTGCGCACCATCGGCGGGCGCATGAGCCGGGACTTGCTGACGCCGCTGCCGGCGGTGCGCGACGAATTCGAGCCGGCGATCAATCGGGCATTGTCGATTCTCGATTGGGGCTGGGTCGCGGTGCTCGATCGTCAGGACACGATTGTCTTCGAGCATCGGGCGCCCTGGCCGTTTGAAAAGCGCGCCGATCAGCTGCCCTATGTGCTGGAAGGCTTCTATACCGAGATCCTGCGGCGCCTCGCCGATAACGAGGCGATGCACGTCCGCCTGACCGGCAAGCGGGGCGGCGCCCTGGTGCTGAAATGGCTGCCGACCGACGAGCCGGTGGCGGCACGGTCGGCGCCGACGCATGCGTCCAGCATCATCGTGCCCGCGGTCCCGGCCGCCGCGAAGCCCGCCGCTGCCGCCGCGCCTGAGCCGGTCCAAGAGCCCACCGTCGCGGCGCCGCCGCTTCCGGACGCGCCCGAGCCGGCGCCGCGCCTTTCGGCGACATTCCGGCCGGCGGAGCGCTTTACGACGCCCAGCCCGGCGCCGGTGGTGGACGATCGACGATTGCCGCCGCTGTCGGAGCCGATCCGGCCGATGCGCATCCATCCCGAGATGGCGGCGATGCCGGTCACGGCAACGCTGGCGAAATCGGCCAGCTCGTTCGGCCGGATGCCGATTCTGCTGGTGGCGGCGACCGTGTTCATCGCGCTGTTCGCGCTTGGCCTGATAACCAGCACCGGCGACATTGTCGGCGGCCTGCTGCATCGCCTGAACCATCCGACCGCCGCGAGCGCCGCGACCGGCGCCATGACCTCGTCGCTGGAAACCCGCGCGCGGGGCGGCGATACCGATGCCCAGATCCGCCTCGGCCTGCAATTGGCCGATCGCGGCACGCCCGGCCCCGATCTTGCCGGCGCCGCGAGCTGGTTCCGGGCCGCCGCCAAGACCGGCTCGGCCGAGGCGCAATATGATTTCGCGGTGATGATCGCCGAGGGAGTGGGCGTGAAGCGCGACCCGGTCGAAGCCGCGATCCTGTTCATGAATGCCGCCACCACCGGCTTTCCGTTGGCCGAATATCGGCTCGGCGTCGCCTATCAGAGCGGTGCCGGCGTCTCCCGCGACGCCGCCAGCGCCGCGATGTGGTACGAGCGGGCGGCGCGCCATGGGGTGAGCCAGGCGCAGGTCGCGCTAGGTCGCCTCTATGCCGAGGGTAAAGGCGTCGCCGCCGATCCGATCGGCGCCTATGCCTGGTATCGGGTCGCCGAGGAGAATGGCGACCGCGATGCCACGGCGAAGCGGGTCGCGGTCTATCGTGCCCTCTCCGGCAAGCAGCGCCTCGCCGCCCGTGCCCGCGCCACCGCCCTTATCGGCGAAATTGGTGGCGAGCGCGGTCTGGTGCGGGCGCCGGCCCATCCGACCGTCGATCGGCTGATCGCCCAGCTCTCGTAGAGTCGGATCGCCTTTGATGGAATCGCGTTCGCGATTCCATCAGGCGTGAATCCGCCTCAAATTCAATGATTGGAGTGAGATCCGCCCGGACGGAAGCAAGGTTGCTTCCGTCCGGGCGGATCTCACTCTAAGGGTTACGAAGTCTCGCCGAGGGCCAGCCTGACCAGCAGCCCCAGCGCCGCCGAATAGTAATCATGATCGGGCTCGATGGCCGGCAGGGTCGGAATCAAGGCCGTGCCCACGCGCCGCTCGGGTTGGGCGATTTGGGCCTCGACCGCCAAGACAATGGCCCGCATCCCCGGCGGGATCGGATAGCTCGAGACCGCGCCGGTGGCCAGGTTGACGGTGGCGGGGATCTTGTTGTCCGGCGTTGCCTTCCAGAACGCCAGGAACGGCGCCATGGTCGCGGCCGAAATCTTGCCGTCCCACAGCAGATAGAGCGGAATTCGCATCGCGTCGAAGCCGTAGAGTGGCCGGTCCGGCGCCAGCGCGACGGTCAGGCCGCCCGCCGGGGTCGGATGCAGCAGCATCCAGTCGGCGGGCAGCTTCTGGGTCCCGAATTGCGCGGCGCCTAAGAGATAGAGGCCACTGCGCTCCAGCTCGTACCAGCGCAGCGACGGGACGATCTCGTTCAGTGACAGGAACGCCGGGAAAATCCAATAGGAGAGATTGACGGTGATGTCGCCCTGATGCTCGAACCCGTCGAGACCGGGCAGGAGAATGGCGAAGCCGCCGACATCGCGCACCAGCTTGGCCAAAATGTCGCGGCCAATGGGACGCGCGGCATCGTTATAGGCGGCGACCTGCCATTGGCCGGCGGCGCGATGGAGGGCCCAGGCGACCAGGATATCGGCGTCGGTGGCGTCATTATGATCGTCAATCGCGCCGCCGCCGGCGGCATCGGGCTTCCATTTCCATGCCAGCAAGGCATCGCCGTCGCGCTTGAGATTGGTCCGCGTCCAGGCCCAGACCCGGTCGAAGGTCGGGCGGTCGTTGGCGGCGAGCGCCAGCAGCAGGGCATAACCCTGGCCCTCGCTGTGCGACAATTGGGAGAAACTGTCGACCAATTGCCCGTCGTCGCGAATGAAGCGATGCTTGAAGATCGCCCAGTCCGCCGCGTCGATCGTGCCGGTGTGGCGGCTGGCGACGCTGGGCAGCGTCTCGGGATGGACCGCGAGGGTGGCCGGCGGCGCCCGCATATCGACGGCGAATGCCGGCGCGGACAGCGCGCCGGCGACCAATATGGCCGCGGCGGCGCGAAGGAACAGCCGGTGCGGAAGGGTAAGCAGGCCAGGACACGCCATTGCGCTGACGACAACCGATTGTGGGAGGGAAGGGTAACGCTACGCCCCAGAAGTAAAACAGGGATAAATTTGCGGCGTCCGACGCGTCGCGCGACTGCGTCGGGGCGCGCGGTTGCTCTTTTCCGCCAGTTCCAGTAGGAATGCCCCGTTCATCGTCTGGTCATCCAAAAAAGTCCGAGGGAGCTTCGTGGATGTTGATCACGCCGGCCCATGCCCAATCGCTGTTTGGCGGCGACGGCGCGTCAAGCACGCTGGTGCAGATTGCTCCGTTGGCCCTCATCTTCGTGGTGTTCTATTTCTTCCTGATCCGGCCGCAGCAGCAAAAGGCCAAGGTCCAGAAGGCGATGCTGGGCGCGATCCGGCGCGGCGACCGGGTGGTCACCGGGGGCGGGCTGATCGGCACCGTCGCCAAGGTGATCGGCAATGAGGAAGTGCTGATCGATCTGGCCGAGGGAACGCGGGTGCGCGCGGTGCGCAGCACCATCGCCAGCGTGCTGACCAAGACCGAGCCGGTTTCGGGCAAGGCCGCCAAGGACACCGATGACGATGACGAGCAGGCGGTGATCGAAAAGCCCAAGGCCGGCGGAAAAACGCGCGGCTGATATCGGCGATGCTTTATTTTCCGAAATGGCTGGTCACTCTGATCCTGGTGGTCTGCGCGCTGGGCGTGCTGCTGGCGCTGCCCAATGCCTTCAGCGAACGGTGGCTCGCCGGCCTGCCGAAATGGCTGCCGCACGCCCAGATCAATCTCGGCCTCGATCTGCGCGGCGGCTCCTATCTGCTGCTTGAAGTCGATATGAGCGCGGTGGTGAAGGAGCGGCTGGAAAACGTCGTCGACAGCATGCGCGCGGAACTGCGCACCGCCCACATCGGCTATACCGGCCTCGAGGCGCGCAGCGACGAGGCCCGCTTCACCCTGACCGATCCGAAGGTCGCCGAGCAGGTGCGCGCGATGGCGCGCAAGATCGACGCCGACATCGATACCAATATCGATGCCGAGGGCCATGTCTCGATCAAATTCAACGCGACGGCCTTGGAGGCGCGGCGCCGGTCGGCGGTCGAGCAATCGATCGAGATCGTGCGCCGCCGCATCGACGAATCCGGCACCAAGGAGCCGACCATTCAGCGCGAGGGCCAAGACCGTATCCTGGTTCAGCTCCCGGGGGTCGGCAATCCCGAGCACATCAAGGAATTGCTGGGCCGCACCGCCAAGATGACCTTCCAGCTCGTGGACGAGAATGTCAGCCCCGAGGATGCGGCGCGCGGCCGGATTCCGCCGGGCGATATCTCCCTGCCGATGGAAGACGATCACGGCCGGGCCGGCGCCAATGCCGGCTCGATCGTGGTGAAGCGCCGCATCATGGTCAGCGGCGATACGCTGACCGACGCCCAGCCCAGCTTTCAGAACGGCAACGAGCCGGTGGTCAGCTTCAAGTTCGATTCCACCGGCGCGCGCCGGTTCGGCGACGCGACCCGTGAAAATGTCGGCAAGCGTTTTGCCATCGTGCTCGACAACAAGGTGATCAGCGCGCCGGTGATCCGCGAGGCGATCCTGGGCGGGCAGGGGGTCATTTCGGGCAGCTTCACCGTTCAGTCGGCAAACGATCTGGCGCTGTTGCTGCGCGCCGGCGCCCTGCCGGCGCCGCTGACCATTCTGGAACAGCGCACGGTCGGCCCCGATCTCGGCGCCGATTCGATCCGTGACGGCACCACCGCCAGCGTCGTCGCCGTGGTGCTGGTCGTGATCTTCATGTTCCTGTTCTACGGCCTGTTCGGAATCTTCGCGAACATCGCGCTGTTCTTCAACCTGTGCCTGATGTTTTCGGCGCTGACCCTCCTTGGCGCGACCCTGACCCTGCCGGGAATTGCCGGCATCGCCCTGACGCTGGGCATGGCGGTCGATGCCAACGTCCTGATCTATGAGCGCATTCGGGAAGAGGTGCGGGGCGGCCGCTCGCTGATCTCGTCGCTACAGGCGGGGTTCGAGCGTGCCTTCGGCACCATTCTCGACAGTCACGTCACGACCCTGGTCGCCGGCGCGCTGATGTTTTGGCTTGGCTCGGGTCCGGTGAAGGGCTTTGCCGTCACCCTCAGCATCGGCGTGCTAACCTCACTGTTTTCCGCCATTCTCGTGACCCGCCTGCAAATCGTCACCTGGCTGCGGCGGGCCAAGCCAAAAGAAATTCCGATTTAAAGAGATATCATGCTGCGTCGTCCGCTGATCGTCATCCGGCATATGCCCAATATCGATTTCATGCGTTGGCACAAGGTGGGTTTTGCCTTGTCGCTGGTGTTGACGGTCGCCTCGATCGTGCTGTTTCTGGTACAGGGCCTGAATTACGGCATCGATTTCGCCGGCGGCACCTTGATCGAGGCGCGCACGCTGAGCGGGCCGGCCGATCTCGCCACCATGCGCCCAACGCTCAACAGCCTCGGCCTCGGCGAGGTGACGCTGCAGAATTTCGGTGCCGCCAACGAAGTCCTGATCCGCGTGCCGCGCCAGCCCGGCGACGACAAGGCGCAGATGGCCGGGGTCGACAAGGTCAAGGCGGCGCTCGGCAGCTCGGTCGATTATCGCCGGACCGAAGTGGTCGGGCCGACCGTGGGCAACGAATTGGTTCGCGCCGGCGTCCTCGCTACTGTCCTGGCGCTGCTGGCGATCGCCGCCTATGTCTGGTTCCGCTTCGAATGGCCGTTCGGCGTCGGCGCGATGCTGTCGACGCTGCACGACACCCTGACCACGATCGGCCTCTTCGCGCTGCTGCAGATCGAGTTCGATCTGACGACGCTGGCGGCGATCCTCACCATCGCGGGCTATTCGATCAACGATACCGTGGTGATCTATGATCGCGTGCGCGAGACCATGCGCCGCTACAAGAGCATCGAGTTCAAGGAGCTCATCAACAAGAGCCTGAACGAGACCCTGTCGCGCACCATCCTCACGGTCGGCACCGTGGCGCTCGCCGTGCTGTCGCTGTTGATTTTCGGCGGCGAAGTGCTGCGCGGTTTCAGTATCGCGATGCTGTGGGGGGTCGTGGTCGGCACCTATTCCTCGCTCTTCATCGCGGCGCCGATGCTCTATTACATCCGCCCGAAGCGGGGCGGCCGTACCAAGAGCGAAGACGATGCCGAGACGCCGAAACCGGCGGCAAAGCCGGTGGCGAAGCCGCCCACGCGGCCGCTGCCTAAACCCGGCGCCAGCCCGCAGCGCACGCGCTAGGCGCGCCGCTCTTGGACATCACACCGAGCATCCCCGCGGATCGCCAGGTCATCGAGGCCTATGGCCCACGCGGGTTCAAGGTCAGCGGTATTGCCTATGCGGGCGCCATCATCGTCTGTCCTGACGCGACCTTCGCCTGGCCGGCGATGGATATGGACGACGTAACCATCGGCAGCTTCGCCCCGCTGGCGGCGCGCGCCGGCACCGAGCTCGCGATCGAAATGCTGCTGCTGGGCTGTGGCAAGCACATGCTGCTGGTGCCGCCGGCGCTCCGGACGGACCTGCGCCGCATCGGTATCACCGTGGACCCGATGGACACCGGCGCCGCGTGCCGAACCTACGATGTGCTGTTGACGGAGGGACGCCGGGTCGCTGCCGCCCTGCTGGTGCCGGGGGCATAAGGCCGCGCATAAAAAAGGGACGGGCTGGCGCGCCCGTCCCGATCGTTCAATCAATCAATGGGGCAGGGCGTGGCCGGCCTGAAGATTGCGCTCGGCGTAATCCCAATTCACCAGATGATCGAGGAAGGTCGCGATAAAGTCGGGCCGCTTGTTCTGAAAATCGAGATAGTAGGCGTGTTCCCACACATCGATGGTCAGCAGCGCGGTTTGGCCTTGGGATAGCGGATTGACCGCGTTCGCCGTCTTGGTGACCTTCAGCTTGCCGCCATCGAGCACCAGCCAAGCCCAGCCGCTGCCGAACTGGGTCGCGCCGGCCTGCTTGAAATGCTCGACAAATTTGTCGTAGCCGCCGAGGTCGCTGTCGATGCGCTTGGCGATGTCGCCGCTCGGCTTGCCGCCGCCGCCCTTCTTCAGGCAATTCCAGAAGAAGGTGTGGTTCCACACCTGCGCGGCGTTGTTGAAGATGCCGGTCTTCGCCTCGTCCTTGGCCGTGGCCTTGATGATGTTTTCCAGGGATTCGTTGGCCAGCGGCGAATCCTTGATCAGATTGTTCAAATTCGTGACATAGGCCGCATGGTGCTTGTCGTGATGGAATTCCAGCGTCCGGGCCGACATATACGGCTCAAGCGCGTCCTTGGGAAACGGTAGGGGGGGGAGTTCAACAGCCATCTCAACCTCTCAGGTAGAGTGAAGTTCCATATGATCTGCAACAGTGAAGCGGCACGGAACGATCCAAAATGCAGCCCGCATGTAGCCGCTTTGAATACACGATAATCGCTCCAACTAATAGAAGTGAACCGAGGTCATGCCATAGAGCATGGGGATCGATAGCACCGTGTTGAATCGCGAGGCCAGTCCCGCGATGCGGGCCGCGCGGGCACGCCGGTTCGCCGGTGCCGGCACCAGGCCCATATTCTTCTTCTGGTTGGGCCAGATTACCAGCCAGACATTGGCCCACATGATCGCGCCCAGCCACATGCCGATGCCGATCGACGTGACATGCGCATTATGCTCGCCGATGCCGATCTTGATGGTGTCGAGCAATTCGTCCTGAAACCACGCCAGAACCAGTCCGGTGACGATGGTCGCCATCGCGCCCCAACGGAACCAGAACAGCGCCTCGGGGAGGATGTAGCGAGCAACGCCGGGCCGCAGCTCCTGCGGAATCTTGGGCATGGTCGGCGTCTGCGTGAAGTTGAAATACCACAGGTGGCCGATCCACATGATGCCGGCCATGACGTGCAGCCAGCGAAAGGCGAGGGCCCACCAGGCGTGGGTCACGAGCTCGTTCCAAACCATGGCGGGTCTCCGTCAGGCCGCGATAAGGTGGATCGCGACGACCATGATTGCCGTCAAAATGAAGCCGAGAACAATCGTCTGCGTCAGCGAATCCAATGGATTTTTCATCGCTCCCCTGCGCGGTTATTTGCATGCCTGATAACGGATGATCATACCATAGGGTCATATGCCAGCAATCGTAGAAACCTCGGCTTCCCTCGATGCGATGCTGCGGCGGCATGATTACGACCGGTTTCTGCTGACCCTGTTCGTGCCCGCCGTCCGGCGCGACGCGGTGCGCGCGCTGTACGCCTTCAACTACGAAATCGCGCGCATCCGCGAGACCGTGACCGATCCGCTCTTGGGCCAGATTCGCCTGCAATGGTGGCGCGAGGGGATCGACGCCGTGTTCGCCGGAGAGACGGTTCGCCGGCACGAGGTGCTATCGCCGCTGGCGGCCGCGATCGCGGCCGGCGGTTTGAGCCGGGAGCATTTCGATCGGCTGATCGACGCGCGCGAACGCGATCTGGCGCCCGAGCCGCCGGCGACCCTGGCGGCGCTCGAAGCCCATGCCGAAGAGACCGCCGCGCCTCTGCAATTGCTGGTGCTGCAGGCGCTGGGCGAGGGTGGGGCGGTCACGAACCAGGCGGCGCGCGCCGCCGCCATCGCCTATGCGTTGGCCGGCCTGTTGCGGGCGACGCCCTTCCTCGCCCGCACGCGCCGCTTCATTTTGCCGCGGGCGCTGATCGATGAGACGGGCCTCGATCTCGAATTGCTGTTCGCTGGCAAAGCGTCACCGCCGCTGGCCGTCATCGTGCGCCGTATCGCCGACCGCGCGGCGCATCATTTGGCGACGGCGCGTGGATTGCGCGGCGATGTGTCGCGTGCCGCCCTGCCGGCGCTGTTGCCGGCCGTACTTGCCGCGGCCGATCTGCAACGGCTGCGGCGCGCCGATTTCAACGTTTTCGCGGCCGGCGTGACGCGGCGCGATCCGTGGCGAAGCTGGCGCCTGACACTCGCATCCTTGCGCGGGCGATATTGAGGCCCCCGCTGGCATTCGCGTGGGAAATACCCACTTAATCCATCGGGTTGACGGAGAGTTTTGGCGCGACCATAAAGCGCCGTCAGCGGATAGTCAGGAACAGTGCGGTCCAATCCATCGGACGGGGCCGGACGGGAGATAATGCGCACATGGCCGACCTCGCCTTGAGGCACGGGTTGAATTTCGCGGATTTATATCGCCGTGACGGGCTGGCACGGTTGGACGCCGCCTTCGTCGCGCATGTCGAGAAGACCGATACCGCGCTGTTCAATCGCCTGATGGCGGGACGGCGCGATTCCGGGGCGCTGGAGGCCAAGACCGAATCCGAACTGCTGATCGATCTGGCGCCGCATCTCGAGGATTTTGTCGGCGAGCTGTTCGGCATCGGCGAGGAAGTGCGGGCGTTACAGGCGCGGCATCAGGCGCTGGCGCCGCTCTATACGGTGAAGCGCCTCTTCGTGCAGCGCCGCGCCGTGAAGGGTGTGACCACCGAGCAAGTCGCGGCAATCGACGCGGCCGCGACACAACACGCGCTCGAAGAATTGTTCGGCGAGGCGCTGACCGAGGAAGCGTTCGCGCGCCATGTCGCGCCGTGGATGGATGACGAGGCGGCGAACCAGGATGCGCTCGATCTCGCGGTGCGCTACGCCGCCTGGGCGACACTGTCGCCGGCGGGCCACGAGAAACATCATGCCGGCGTTCTGTTCAAGGTGCCGCATCGGCTCGACATGGAGCATCTGGTGCCGGTCGAGACCACCGTCGAGCATGGCGTCGCGATGCTGCGCCTGCCGGACTCGCACCATCGCTTTCGCGAAGGCTTCGCCCTGACCGATCCGGGCACCGATCTGAAGGGCGCGCTCGACCAAGCCAATTACTGCATTTGGTGCCACAATCAGGGCAAGGATTCCTGTTCCCGCGGGCTGAAGGATCGTAAGACCGGCGCTTTTCAGAAAAGCGTGTTCGGGGTGACGCTGGCGGGCTGTCCGCTCGAACAAAAAATCTCCGAGATGAACCTCGTGAAGGCCGGTGGCAATGCCATCGGCGCGCTGGCGATCGTGACGATCGACAATCCAATGGTGGCGGCCACCGGCCACCGCATTTGCAACGATTGCATGAAAGCCTGCATCTACCAGAAGCAGGAGCCGGTCGATATTCCGCAGGTCGAGACGCGGAACCTGAAGGACGTGCTGTCGCTGCCTTGGGGTTTTGAGATTTATGGGCTGCTGACGCGCTGGAATCCGCTCGATCTGCGCCGGCCGCTGCCGAAGCCGGCGAGCGGCTATAAGGTACTGGTGGTCGGATTGGGGCCCGCCGGTTTCACGCTGGCGCATCATCTGATGAATGACGGCCACACCGTCATCGCGGTCGATGGGTTAAAGATCGAGCCGCTCGATCCCGTCGTGTCGGGCGTCGATGCCTATGGCGAGCGGCACGATTTCAAGCCGGTCCGCGATCTCAGCGAATTGGTCGAAGACCTCGACGACCGCGTAATGGCCGGTTTCGGCGGCGTCGCCGAATACGGCATCACCGTGCGCTGGGACAAGAATTTCCTGAAGCTGGTGCGCTTGCTGCTCGAGCGGCGCGCCGAATTCTCGATGTTCGGCGGCGTGCGTTTCGGCGGCACGCTGGGCATCGAGGAGGCGTTCGCGCTTGGCTTCGATCACATCGCGCTGTGCGCGGGCGCTGGCCGGCCGACCGTCATCCCGATGAAAAACGGCTTGGCGCGCGGCGTGCGCCAGGCGTCGGATTTCCTGATGGCGCTGCAATTGACCGGCGCCGCCAAGACCGACAGCGTCGCCAATTTGTCGATCCGATTGCCGATCGTGGTGATCGGCGGCGGCCTCACGGCGATCGATACCACGACGGAATCGCTGGCCTACTATCCCGTGCAGGTCGAGAAATTCCTTGCCCGCTACGAAACGCTGACGGCAGAGCGCGGTGAGCGGGCGGTTCGTGCCGGCTGGACCGAGGAAGAGAGCGAGACCGCCGACGAATTCATCGGCCATGCGCGGGCGCTGCGTGACGAGCGCGCGTCGGCCAAACGCGATGGCCGCTCGCCCAATCTGGCCGCGCTGCTGACGCGCTGGGGCGGCGCCACCATCGCCTATCGCCGCCGCCTGATCGACGCGCCGAGCTACACGCTCAACCACGAGGAAGTGGCGAAGGCGATGGAAGAGGGCATCCGCTTCGCCGAGGGGTTGACGCCCGAGGCCGTCGAGGTCGATCGCTTCGGTCACGCCGCCTCCATCAGTTTTACGACCCGCGATAAATCGCTGGTCACGCTGCCGGCGCGCGCCATTCTGGTCGCGGCGGGAACGCAGCCCAACACCGTCCTGGGCCGTGAGGATCCGACCCATGTGAAACTGGATGGCCGGTTCTTCCAGGCCTATGACGAGAATGGCAATCCCGCGACGCCGGAGCGTGTCGCCAAGCCCGCCGAAGTGCGCGTGCTGATGAGCCTCCACCCGGATGGCCGCGCGGTCAGCTTCTTCGGTGACCTGCATCCGAGTTTTTCCGGCAACGTGGTGAAGGCGATGGGCGGCGCGCGCCTCGGCTATCCGGTGGTCAGCCGCGCGTTGGCCAAGCTGCCGCCGCGCGCGCCCGCGCCCAGCGAACTCGCGGCGCGGATGCGCGATGCGCTGACCGCGACGGTGGAGCGGGTCGAGCGTCTGACCTCGAACATCGTCGAGGTGGTGGTGCGGGCACCGATGGCCGCGCGCGCCTTTCGGCCCGGCCAATTCTATCGGCTGCAAAATTACGAAACCCAAGCCCAGCGCACCGACGGCACCACGCTTGGCATGGAGGGCCTGGCGCTGACCGGGGCGTGGGTCGATAAGGAGAAGGGCCTGCTCTCGACCATCGTTCTGGAGATGGGCGGCTCTTCCGATCTCTGCGCGCAGCTCGTGCCGGGCGAGCGCGTGATCCTGATGGGGCCGACCGGCACGCCGACCGAGACGCCGGCGGATGAGACCGTGGCGCTGGTCGGCGGTGGCCTCGGCAACGCGGTGCTGTTTTCGATCGGGCAGGCGCTGCGCGAGGCCGGCTCCAAGGTGCTGTACTTCGCCGGCTATAAGAAGGTGCAGGACCGCTACAAGATCGAGGAGATCGAGCGCGCCGCCGACATCGTGGTGTGGTGTTGCGACGAGGCGCCGGGCTTCGCGCCCGACCGCCCCCAGGATAAGAGCTTCGTCGGCAATATCGTCGAGGCGATGCGCGCCTATGCGTCGGGCGAATTGGGCGAGGCGCCGATCCGGCTGCATGATGCCGACCGCATCATCGCCATCGGCTCCGATGGCATGATGGCGGCGGTAGGGCGCGCGCGTCATGGCGTGCTCGCGCCCTATCTACGGGCAGATCATGTTGGTATCGCGTCGATCAATTCGCCGATGCAATGCATGATGAAGGAAATCTGCGCCCAGTGCCTGCAGGTTCAGCGCGACCCCGCGACCGGCGAGGAGACCGTGGTGTTTTCCTGCTTCAACCAGGACCAGTTGATCGATCGCGTCGATTTCAGTGTCCTGCGTCAGCGCCTGGGCCAGAACGGCGTCCAGGAGAAGCTGACGCGACTGTGGATCGATCGCTGCCTGAAGCGGCTGGGACGCCGGGCGGCGGCCTAAGTTTAAGGATCGATGAGCGTCCAGCCCTGGGCGCTCAATCCTTCCAGCGGGCGAAAGCGCGATTTATAGGCCATTTTGGGGCTCTCGCCGATCCAATAGCCGAGATAAAGATAGGGCAGGTGCAGCCGCCGGGTTTCCGCGATCAGCGCCAGAATGAGATAGGATCCGAGGCTGCGCTTCGCCTCATCGAGGTCATAGAAGCTATAGACCGCCGACACCCCGTCATCGAGAAGGTCGACGAGGCACGCGCCGAGGATCGCGCCATCGGGACCATGCATATCGATGAGGCGGCTCTCGACCGGGCTGTCCTCGATCATGGCGCGATAATCGCCATAGGTCATCGACGCCATTTCGCTGTCATGATGGCGCGAGCGCTGATAGCGCATGAACATGCGGAACTGGTCAATGCTGGCCTTGGTCGCGCCCATGTCGACCCGCAAATCGGCGTTGCGTTGAGCGACGCGGCGCAGCGACCGGCCGGGCGCGAAATCGGGAACAACGATCCGCACCGGGATGCAGGCATTGCAGCCGGCGCAGGCGGGACGATAGGCGAGGTGATGGCTGCGCCGGAAGCCGCCGCGCGATAATTCATTGTAGAAGCCGATACCATCGCGCCCGACGAGTTCCGTCACCAGCTTGCGTTCGGTCCGCCCCTCGATATAGGGGCAGGGCAGCGAGGCGGTGCGATAAAATTGCAGCGGCGCGACCGCGGATTTAGCCTCGCGTTCCTCGCGGGCAACGGCGTCGCGTCCCGTTTTGCGGTTGTCTCCCGATCCCGTGCCATCCATCGGCCGCGTCCCCGTCGGACTCCGATTATGGAAATTGCTCGATCCGGCCGCGCAAATCGGCGATGTCGCGGTCGAGCCACGCAGTCAGCGCCGGCGCCGAGGCGGCATGAAGCCGCAAATCCTCGAGCCGAAGCAATTCCGCCGCCAGCGCCTCGGCGATCTGGCGCCGCTGCGCTGCTTGCTCAGGCGCGGCGAGGTGATGAAAAAAGCGCAGCTTCAGTAACAGCGCCAGCCGGCCGGCATCGGTGCCGGGTGTCCGCAAGGGCGCCTGCAGCAATATCGCCAGCGCCGCCTCGCCCGCCGGAGTTAGCGCCAGCATCGCATTGTCGTGGGCGCCGGCGCCGTCTTGCGCCTCGGCCAGCCCCTCATAGCGCAACAGTTCGATCGACGAGCCCATCAGATCGAGCGAGGGGCCAACCGCGAGGCCGATGAAATGGCGGATTTCCATCGCGAGATCGCCGTAGCGGCGCGGCCCATCCGCCAGCAGGCCGAGCGCCGCCAGACGGACGGCTTCGGCGGGCAACAGCGACTGATCCTTGAACATGACCGCTAGTGTAGCACCGTTTGGCCCGAGCGGCGGGCTAGTTTCCTTACGCCACCCGGCGGATCGGCAGCCGCGACCAGATGTCGGTCAGCGCGGCGACGAGATGCTCGATATCGGCGTCGCTATGCTGGGGCGTCGGGGTGAAGCGCAGCCGTTCCGTGCCGCGCGGCACGGTCGGGTAATTGATCGGCTGGACATAGACGCGGTGGCGATCCAGCAAATCGTCCGAGGCGGCTTTGCACAGGCGCGGATCACCGACGAATACCGGCACGATGTGGCTCTGGCTGGGCATCACCGGCAGGCCGGCCTCGGTCAGCCGGCGCTTCAGCCGCGCCGCGCGTTCCTGATGCCGCTCGCGCAATTCCCCGGCGCCCTTGATATGGCGAATGCTGGCGAGCGCGCCCGCGGCGACGGCGGGCGGCATGGCGCTGGAAAAAATAAAGCCCGAGGCGAAGCTGCGGACGAAATCCACCATGTCGGCGGAGCCGGCGATATAGCCGCCGACGATGCCGAAGCCCTTGGCCAGCGTGCCTTGGATGATGGTCAGGCGATGCATCACGCCGTCGCGCTCGGCGATGCCGCCCCCGCGCGGGCCATAGAGGCCGACGGCATGCACCTCGTCGAGATAGGTCATCGCGCCATGACGGTCGGCGACGTCGCAAATCTCGGCGATGGGGGCGATGTCGCCATCCATTGAATAGACGGATTCAAAGCACACCAGCTTGGGCCGCGCCGGATCGGCGGCCGACAGCAGACGATCGAGATCGGCCGGGTCGTTATGCTTGAAGATGTGTTTCTCGGCGCCGCTGTGGCGGATGCCCTGAATCATCGAGGCGTGGTTCAGCGCGTCCGAAAAGATGATGCAGTCCGGCATGTGGCCGGCGATGGTGGACAGCGCCGCCTCGTTGGCGACATAGCCCGAGGTGAAGATCAGTGCCGCCTCGGTGCCGTGGAGGTCGGACAATTCCCGCTCCAGCAGCACATGATCGTGCACCGTGCCGGAGATGTTGCGGGTGCCGCCGGCGCCGGCGCCGGCGCGGTCGATCGCCTCGTGCATGGCCTTCAGCACCGCCGGATGCTGGCCCATGCCGAGATAATCGTTGGAGCACCAGACCGTGATATCCGCGCCGATGGTGTGGTGAAAGGCACGCGGGAAATCGCCGGCGTGCCGTTCCAGATCGGCAAACACGCGATAGCGCCCTTCGGCCCGCAGGGCATCGAGGCGGCTCTTGAAGAATTGCTGATAATTCATTCGCTCACGCCCCATTGACCGGCCCTCCGCATCTCCCTCGGACTGGCCCCCACCCGAAAAAGCTTCGCTTTTTCCGCCTTCCCCCGCTTGCGGGGGAGGGTTGGGAGGGGGGCTTCCGTTTGGCGGAATTGTAGCCAAGCATATTCCCCGACTGGACGGACGCAACCAAGAAGCATCTCGAATACCTTACGCCGTCAGCCGCTCGGCGGTTTCGTCGAGCGCCTTGCCGAGACGCGACAGCAGCTCGTCGATTTCCGCCTCGCTGATCACCAGCGGCGGACATATCGCAACACCATCGCCGCCCAAGACCCTGACGATCAAGCCATTTGCCTGCGCCCGCGCGGCTAACAACGCACCAGCGCCGAGCTTCGCGTCGAAGCGCTGTTTGGTCTTTTTGTCGGCAACCATTTCCAGCCCGGCGATGAGGCCGACGCCGCGCACCTCGCCGACATTCGGGTGAGCGGCGAAGCGCCGCAGCCCGTCTTGCAGGCGCGGGGAGACCTTGCGGATTTGCGATAAAATATCGCGCTCCTCATAAATCTTCAGCGTCTCGACCGCGACCGCCGCCGGCACCGGATGGCCGGAATAGGTGAAGCCGTGCGCAAATACGCCGATCTTCACGCTCTGCTGTTTCAGGACCTGATAGATCGCCTCGGACACCACCGTCGCGGAAATCGGCACATAGCCCGACGACAGCGCCTTCGCCATGGTCATGATGTCCGGCTTCATGCCGAAGGTCTCGCTGCCGAACATGTTGCCGGTGCGCCCGAACCCGCAGATCACCTCATCGGCGACCAGCATCACGTCGTGTTTTTTCAGTACCGCCTGGATTTTCTCGAAATAGGTCCGGGGCGGCACGATGACGCCGCCGGCGCCCATGACCGGCTCGGCGAAGAACGCCGCCACCGTGTCGGGGCCTTCGCGCTCGATCAGCGCGTCGAGATTGGCGGCGAGCCGGGTCGAAAAATCCTCTTCGCTCTCGCCCGGATTGGCGAAGCGGTAATGATGCGGGCAATCGGTGAACAGGATATTGGCGATCGGCAGGTCGAAATCGCGGTGGTTGTTCGGCAGGCCGGTCAGGCTGGCGGTCGCGACGGTGACGCCGTGATAGCCCTGCTGGCGCGAGATCAGCTTCTTCTTCTTGGGCCGCCCGATCGCATTATTGTAGTACCAGATGATCTTGATGGCGGTATCGTTGGCCTCCGATCCGGAGTTGTTGAAGAACACCTTCGACATCGGCACCGGCATCAGCGCCAGAATCCGCTCCGCCAGCTCGATCGCGGTCTCGTGGCTCTTGCTGTTGAACAGATGGTAATAGGCCAGCTTTTCCATCTGCGCCTTCGCGGCCTCGATCAGCCGCTTCTCGCCATAGCCCAGCGAGACACACCACAGGCCGGCCAGCCCCTCGATATATTCCTTGCCCTGATCGTCCCAGACATGCACGCCCTGGCCGCGCGCGATGATCAGCGGACCGTCGGTCTCATGCTTGGCGAGATTGGTATAGGGGTGAAGCTGGGCGGCGATATCGCGTTGCGCCGCCGAATTGCTGCGTGGCATGGACAGATTCCCGTTGGTTGCGGCGGGTACTATCGACCCTCCCATCGCCCCAGGTCAAACAATGGCAGGCGGCAGGGTGTCGCAGGGGGGAATGGTAGCGGAAATCGCCGTGCGGCTTTCGAGACGCGGCCCGCGGCCGCTCCTCATCAGCATGAGGAAATTTTGGAATGCCTAAAAAAACGAAAACCCTCGGCCAGAGGAGCCGCCGCAAGGCGGCGTCTCGAAGGCCGCATACAGCCACCGGCGTTCATCCCCATCCCCCGATTGCACGCCCTTCACGACCGTGCCTTAATCCTCGTCAGGGAATAAGGGGAGGGTCGGGCATGCGGTACATGATGCGCGCGGGTCTTGGCGTGTTGCTGGTGTTGGGCTTCATCGGCTCGGCCTTGGCGCAGGAATTGGGCTACGCCGAGCCGGAGGAGCTGGGCTTTTCCAAGGATCGCCTCGCCCGCATCACCGATACGCTGAAGGCCGATGTCGATCATCATGTCATTCCCGGCGCGGCGCTGATCATCGCGCGGCATGGCAAGATCGCCTATTTCGACACGGTCGGCTGGCTCGATCCCGACAAGAAAATTCCGATGCCCAGTGACGGCATCTTCCGCCTGTTCTCCATGAGCAAGGCCATCACCTCGGTTGCCGCGATGATCCTGGTCGAGGAGGGCAAGCTGTTCCTCAACGACCCGATCGCGAAATATCTGCCGCAATTCGGCCATGTGAAGGTGCTGAGCGCGACCAAGGCCGACCCCCATGCGGTCGGCGGCGATACCGGCAACCCCGCGCTGGTCGCCCCCAACCGGCCGCCGACCATCCAGGATTTGCTGCGCCACACCGCCGGCCTGACCTATGGCTTCTGGGGCGACCCCGTCGCCAAGATGTATCGCGACAATGGCCTCTTCGGCGGCGATTACGACAATGCCGAGTTCGTTACCCGCATCGCCAAGCTGCCGCTGGCGTTTCAGCCGGGCACCGTGTGGAATTACAGCAACGGCACGGATGTCCTGGGCCGCGTCGTCGAAGTGGTGTCGGGGAAATCGCTCTATCGCTTCGAGAAGGAGAATATTCTCGACCCGCTGGGCATGACTGACACCGGCTTTTATGTCACCGACCCGGCGAAGAAAATACGCATCGCCCAGGGCCTCGACACCGACAGCAAGGTGTTCGGCTTTCCGCTGTTCAACCCGACCATCGCCGGCAAGTGGGAAGCCGGCGGCCAGGGCATGGAAGGCACGGCTATCGACTATGCGCGGTTCCTGCAAATGCTGCTTTATGGCGGCAAGCTCGATGGCCACCGCATCCTGTCGCCGGAAACCGTGAAGCTGATGACCGCCGACCATCTCGGCAAGATCGGCCCCAGCACCAACCTCTACCTGCCCGGTCCCGGCACCGGTTTCGGCCTGGGCTTCGCCGTGCGGCGCAGCGAGGGCGTCGCGACCATCGCGGGTTCCCCCGGCAATTATTTCTGGGGCGGCGCCGCAGGGACCCAGTTCTGGAACGATCCGAAGCTCGACATGCTGGTCGTGTTCATGGTCCAGGCGCCGAACCAGGGCCCGCATTACGCGGCGCTGTTGCCGAACATGGTCTATGCCGCGCTGACGGAACCCGAGAAATAGGGAGAACATCATGTCTCATGCACAGCGTGGCCTCGACGAAGGCAGCCCCGAACAGGTCGGTTTTTCGCGCGACCGCCTGCAGCGCCTGACCGATGAATTGCGCGGTGAGGTCGAGACTGGGCAACTGCCCGGCGCCACGATGCTGATCGCGCGGCACGGCAAGATTGCCTATTTCGAGGCGGTCGGCTATCGCGACAAGGCGGCGAAGTCGCCGATGACCAAGGATGCGATCTTCCGCATCTATTCCATGAGCAAGCCGATCACCACCGTCGCCGCGATGATTCTGGTGGAGCAGGGCAAGCTGCTGCTTGAAAACCCGGTCGCCGCCTACCTCCCGCAATTCGCCGAGGCACGGGTTGGAATACCGCGTCCCGGCATGATGGCGGGGATGCCGCCGGTGATGGATCTGATCCCGTGCGGGCGACCGATGACCGTGCAGGATCTGATGCGCCATACATCGGGTCTGACCTATGGGTTTTTCGATACCGCGATCAGCAAGCTCTATCGCGATGCCAATTTCTTCGGCGCCGATCTGACCAATGCCGAGTTCGTCGAGGCGCTGGCGAAGCTGCCGCTGGCCTTTCAGCCGGGCGCCGGGTGGAACTACAGCCACGCGACCGACGTGCTGGGCCACGTCGTCGAAATGGTTTCCGGCAAGTCGCTTTATGACTGGGAGCAGGCGCACATTCTTGAACCGCTCGGCATGTCCGACACGTCGTTCTGCATCGCCGACAAGGCGAAGCATGGCCGCGTCGCCGAGCCGGCGCCGCCGGACCATCTCGTCGGCGGCGCGCCGCCCTACGATCCGCGCCAGACGCTAAAATCGCAAATGGGCGGCCAGGGCATGCAATCGACCGCGCTCGATTACGCGCGGTTCTTGCAAACGCTGTTGAATGGCGGCGCGCTCGAGGGGAAGCGGGTGCTCGGCCCGGAGACGGTCGCCTATATGACCGCCGACCATCTCGGCCACGATATCGGGCCCGGCCCGACCTGGTATATTCCCGGCCCCGGCTATGGGTTCGGCCTCGGCTTCGCCGTGCGCCGCACCGCCGGCGAGGCGGTCCACGCCGGCTCGGTCGGCAATTTCCATTGGTCGGGCGCGGCGGGCACGCTGTTCTGGTGCGATCCGCGCCGCGATTTCTTCGCGGTCCTGATGGTCCAGGCCTCGATGCAATTGTTCCGCCTCGAATCGAAGTTGCGGAACATGGTCTACGCGGCCTTGGTGGAACCGGAGAAATAGGGCCCGCAGGACCATCCCGCGTCCTTCGACTTGCGGCTTCGCCGCAGCTCAGGATGAGGAAAGTTTAGTGCCCGCACTAAAAAAGAACCTCATCCCGAGCTGGCGCGAAGCGCCTGTCGAGGGACCCACGGTTTGGTCCTACTTCCGTTCAAGCCATTTCACCCGTTGCCACGCCGCCTCGAGTTCGTCGAGCGATTTGCCTTTGAGCGGCGATAAGGATGCCTCCATCGCCCGGAAGCGGCGCTCGAATTTGCGTGATGCCGCGCGCAATGCCTGCTCGGGATCGACCCGCAGGTGGCGCGCCAGATTGGCGACCGCGAACAGCACGTCGCCAAGCTCGTCCTCGATGCGCGCTGGGTCGGCGCCCAGCTCGATCTCGGCGCGCAGCTCGTCCAGCTCCTCGTCGATCTTGGCGAACACTGGCGCCGCGTCCGGCCAATCGAAGCCGACGCGCGCCGCCCGTTTCTGCAATTTCTCGGCGCGGGTGAGCGCGGGCAGGGCGACGCCGACGCCATCGAGCACGCTGGCGGCGCCGGCGGCCGCGCGCTCCGTGGCCTTGGTTTCCTCCCAGGCCACGGTCTGCGCGTCGGCGTCGGCGATATCGGTGTCGCCGAAGACATGTGGATGGCGGCGGATCATCTTGTCGGAAATCGCCTCGGCGACGTCGGCGAAGCGGAACAGGCCGGCTTCCTCCGCCATGCGGGCATGAAACACGGTCTGGAATAGCAAATCGCCGAGTTCGTCCTTCAGCGCCTCGGGATCGCCGGCCTCGCACGCCTCGGCGACCTCATAGGCTTCCTCGATCGTGTAGGGCGCGATGGTGCGGAAATTCTGCACCTTGTCCCAGGGGCAGCCGCGCTCGGGGTCGCGCAGCCGCGCCATGATATCCAAGAGGCGCCGCATTGCGCCGGCCGAATCCACTATCGCCCCATCATCCGGCCGATGCGCGCGGTGGTAATGCGGATGAAGCCCGCAACGCCGGTCGGCATGAAATACATGCACAGGATCAGCAGCACGCCATAGATCGCCCACGGCGCCGATTTCGACAATTCGCCGGCGAAATTGGGCACCAGCAGGATGAACAGCGCGCCGTAGATCGCCCCCGACAGCGAGGCGAAGCCGCCGACCGCGATGCCGACCAGCAGCGTGATCGACAGGAAGAAATCATAGCTGTCGGGCGAGACGAACTGCACCACGATGGCGGACAGCGCGCCGGCGACGCCGGTATAGAAGGCGCTGACGCCGAAGGTCGAGGTCTTGATAACGGCGCTGTTGATACCCATCGCCTCGGCGGCGATCGGCTGATCGCGGATCGCGATCATGGCGCGCCCGATGCGCCCGCGCAGCAGGTTATAGGCGACCAGGAACAGCACCAGCATGATCGCGTAGACGAAGAAATAGAGCCATTGATCCTGGTTGATCGGCAGGCCGAACGGCACGTCGGGCTTGTTCAAGACGATGCCCGAGAAGCCGCCGGTCCAATCCTCGAGCGCCTTGTGCTTCAGCACCTGCGGCGTGGTGACGGCGAGCGCGAGACTGGCGAGCGCCAGATAATGTCCCTGCAACCGCAACGCCGGCAGGCCGAAGACATAGCCGAAGGCAAGGCAGACGAAGCCCGCCGGAAACACCGAGGCCCAATAGGGCCAGTCGGCCTTGTCCATCAGGATGGCGGCGACATAGGCGCCGATGGCATAGATCGCGCCATGGCCCAGCGATACCTGGCCGTTGAAGCCGACCAGCATGTTGAGGCCGATCAGCGCGATGGCGTAGACCATCGCGAGGGTGAGCTGGAAAATATAGAAATTCTGCAGCACGAAGGGCAGGCCGACGCCGATCAGGATGATCACGGCGAGGCCGCCCATGCGGCCGCCGGAGAGACCGGCGGAACGCGGCAACGGCGCCGTCGCCAGCAGGTCGGGCCGGTTCACGGCATCGACGAAGGGCGCCGGATGCGGCGGGGTCGCTTCGAGGGCGGATCCGGTCTTGATGGGTTCTGACATGATCAGACCCGCGTGACCACGGTGCGGCCGAAGAGGCCGCTGGGCCGCACCAGCAGCACCGCCACGATGACGATCAGCGCCACCGAAAGCTTGAGCTGCGTGCCGATGACATAGGCGCCGAGGACATTCTCCATGACGCCGATGATGAAGCCGCCCAGCGCCGCGCCCCAGGGATTGTCGAGGCCGCCGAGGATGGCGCCGGCAAGGCTATAGATCAGCACGCCGCCCATCATGGTGCTGTCGAGATAGAGGATCGGCGCCACCAGCATGCCCGACACCGCGCCGATCGCCGCCGCCAGGCCCCAGCCCAGCGCCAGCATCCAGCCGACGCGGATGCCGACGAGGCGGCTCGACACCGGGTTCTCCGCGACCGCGCGCATCGCCAGCCCCAGCGCGGTATAGCGGAAGAACACATAGAGGATGGCGACGATGATCAGCACCACGCCGATCGAGCCGAGTTCGTGGTTCGAGATATAGTGGTTGTTCCACAGCGGCGCGCTGGGGAACGGCGAGGGAAAGGTCTTGAGCGTGGTGCCGAAAATCCAACTGGCGGTGCTGTTGACGATGACCAGCAGGCCGATGAACACGATGATCAGCGAGATCACCGGCAGATTGTGGAACGGCCGGATTACCAGCCGCTCGATCGCGACCCCAGCGGCGAACGCGAACACGATGGTCAGGAAGAACGCGCCCCAATAGGGCGTGCCATAATCGATCAGCTCCCACGCAATATAGGTCGAGAACATCGCCATTTCGCCCTGGGCGAAATTGATGTGGCCGGTCGATTGATAGATCATCACCAAAGCGAGGGCGAGACCGGCATAGATGCCGCCCGACGCGATGCCGCTGAAGACCTGATGCAGAAGCGCGTCCATCGCTTAGGTCCTGTGTCTTTTCTCCCTCTCCGCCCCATTGGGGGGGAGAGGGTCGGGGTGAGGTGGGGCTTGAGCAACGATTGCCGGCGATTCCCCCACCTCACCTAACCTCTCCGCCCCCGAGGGCAGAGAGGGATCGTTCGGGTGCGGGAGGTGAGCCATTCGTCGCCCCTAATAGCCGAGATACGAGCGGCGGATGGTCTCGTCCGCTTTCACCGTTTCGGAATCGCCGGAGATCACGACCCGGCCCGTTTCGACCAGATAGGCATGGTCCGCGAGGTCGAGCGCCAGGGTCGCGTTCTGCTCCACCAGCAGCATGCTGACCCCGGTTTGCTGGTTGATGGCGCGCAGCGTGCGATAGATTTCCTGCACGATCAGCGGCGCGAGGCCGAATGACGGCTCGTCCAGCAGCAGCAGGCGCGGCCGCAGCATCAGGGCGCGCGCGATCGCCAGCATCTGCTGCTCGCCGCCGGACAGCGTGCCGGCCTGCTGCTGGCGCCGCTCCTTCAGCCGGGGAAATAGCGTGTAGACATTGTCGAAATCACGCGCCACCTCGGCGCGGTCGCGGCGCAGATAGGCGCCGAGCCGCAGGTTTTCCTCCGCCGTCATGCTGGCGAAGGTGCCCCGGCCATCGGGGACATGGGCGACGCCGAGCCGCACCACATCCTCCGTCACCAGCGTCTCGATGCGGCGGCCGGCGAACGCGATCTCGCCCCGCCGCTTGACGAGGCCGCACAAGGCCCGCAGCGTCGTGGTCTTGCCGGCGCCATTCGCGCCGAGGATCGCGGTAATGCCGCCCTCCGCCAGCTCGAAGCTCAGGCCGTGCAGCACGACGGTATCGCCATAGGCGGCGGTGAGATTCTTGACCGCGAGCAGCGCCGCCATCACGCCGCCCCGAGATAGGCCCGGATCACGTCCGGATGCTGCTGGACATAAGCGGGCGGCCCCTCGGCGATCTTGCGGCCGAAATCGAGCGCCACGACCTTGTCCGAGACGCCCATCACCAGGCTCATGTGATGCTCGACCAGGAGGATGGTGATGCCGAACCGCTCGCGGATATCCCGGATCATGCGGCCAAGATCGCCGAGCTCTTCATGGTTGAGGCCGGCGGCCGGCTCATCCAGCAGCAGCAGTTTCGGCTGTGCCGCCAGCGCGCGGCCCAGCTCCACCCGCTTCTGCAGGCCGAAGGGCAGGGAGGCGACCGGAATTTCCGCCTGCGCCTCAAGCTTAAGGAACGCGATTAATTCATGCGTGCGCGCGCTCAGCGCCACTTCCTCGCGCGACGCGATCGGCAGGCGAAAGGCGTTGTCGAGGAAGCTGGATTTGGTCCGGCAATGGCCGCCGACCATGATGTTGCGCCGCACCGACATCGAGCGGAACAGCGCCAGGTTCTGAAAGGTCCGGCCGATGCCGAGTGGGGCGATGGCATGCTTGGCCATGCGGATCACCGATCGGCCCTCGAACCGGATATCGCCGGATTGCACCGGATAAAGCCGGGACAGGCAGTTGAAGAGGGTGGTCTTGCCGGCGCCATTGGGTCCGATCAGGCCGCAAATCTCGCCGGTCGCGACCTCGAAGCTGATATGGTCCAACGCCACGATGCCGCCGAAGCTGACGGCGACGCGATCGACCTCGAGCAGTGGCGCTACCATGCCGCCTCGGCGCGTGCCTGATCACATGCGTGCCGCGTCGGCGGCTTCGTCCTCAAACGCAATCCCTCCCCCTAGCGACTTATTTTCAAGCGACTTGTTTTATTGTCGTCTTGGTTATCCGTGCCTTGCGGTTAAGTCAATTCAATGTCGGTGCCTGTCGGCCAGAATCGACACCCCGATCACCGAAATTTGTTGCCCGGACGACCGCGTTCCACACCGCTTCCGGTCGCTCGACATGGGCGTTGTGCCCCGCCCCCTCGAACAGGACCGCGTTGGGATCGAGACTGCGCGCGTCGGCGATCGGCACCATCGGATCCCGCGCGCCGACCCCCAGCGTCACCGGCGTCTTGGCGGCATGATAAAGAGCGCGAACGTCGGGCAGATCGCCGCCGCCATTGATGCGTGGATCGGCGGCGAGCCGGAACCGGCCATTTTCCTCGACAATGCCGGATGCGGCGGCGGGCGCGGAGGGATCGACCAGCCCGAACTGGCCCGACACTTTGAGATAGCGCTCGATCGCCGCCGCCCTGGCGTCGAACCAGCGCACCGCCGCTCCCGCGAATTGCTTGCGACGCGCCAATTCTTCAGCGGTCCAATTCACCTTGATGCCGAACGCCATGATGGCGCGCACGCGTACGCCGAACCAGCCGCTCGCCAGCATCAGGGCCACCGCGCCGCCGAGCGAATGGCCCACCAGGAATATGTCAGCGTCCGGGCCGATCAGGGCCGCGACATCCGCGGCGTAGGTGCCATAGGCATAGGGCGCGTCGTGGAACGAGCGACCATGGCCCCGCAGATCGGGAATGACGCAGGCGCCGCGCCAATCGCGCTCGATCAGGGGCCGCAGGCCGTTCCAGACATCGCCATTGGCGCCCTGGCCGTGCAACAACACCAGCAGCGGCGAGCCGTCACCGAACCGTTGAGCAAAAATTGCCTCTTGGCGATCCATTTCCCGCATTCCCATGTTTAAGCGCGACCCGTCGCAATTCACCGGGAGAATGTGCCTTGAAGCTGGGATTTTGTTTAGCCGTGATCTTCGGGCTGATGACCGGCATCGCCGCCGCGAAGGATGAAGCCAGTGTCACCGGCCGCTGGCTCACGGCGGACGGCAAGGGGGTCGTCGCCATCGCCCCCTGCGGCGATTCGATTTGCGGCCACATCGACTGGATGAAGCCGCCGGCCGACGCCAAGCCGGGCGTCATCCCGCTCGATAAAAAGAACCCCGATCCAGCGCACCGCCGACAGCCCATGTGCGGCCTCACCATCGTCTACGGCTTTCATCGTGGCGGCGGCGACCCGAATAGCTGGGTCGAGGGCAGCATCTACGATCCCGAAAGTGGCAAGACCTATCACGCCAACGTCACGCTGGAGGATGCCAACCATCTGCGTCTGCGCGGCTATGTCGGCATTCCACTGCTGGGTCAAAATCAGGTCTGGAGCCGCGCCGACAATTATCCCCATTGCCACGCCGGCTGACGAAGGGGCGCGTTTGCTCCGATTATCGCATAATGTATATTATGAGAAATAACGTCATCATTTCCGGGACGGACCTCAGATCTCGATGACCATACCGTCATAGGCCGGCTCGACATGCGGTGGCAGCTCGCGCTTCAGCGTCGCATAATCCAGGCTCTCGTCCATGTGGGTCAGGAACGCGCGCGCCGGCCCGACGCGCTCGATCCAGGCCAGCGATTGGGCCAGATGGGAATGGGTGATGTGCTGCTCGCGGCGCAGGCAATCGACGATCCAGACTTCGACCCCGACCAGCGCCGCGAACGCCGCCTCGTCGAGGGCCACCACATCGGTCGAATAGGCGAAGCGGCCGAACCGCAAGCCCAGCGACGGCACCCGGCCATGCTTCTGGGTGAACGACGTCACCGGCACCCCAGCGGCGGCGAATTTTCCTTCAATCGCATGTGGTTCCAGAATGGGCTGATAGTAGTAGCCAGAGCCGCTGGGATCGCGCACGCCATCCATTGTATAGCTGAAGCGCTGATGGATCGCGTCGAGGGTCTGGGCATCGCCATAGGCCGGGATCGGCCGCTTCAATTCCCAGCTTGGAAGGCGCAGATCGTCGATGCCGTGGATATGGTCGGCATGTGCATGAGTGAAAATAACCGCGTCGATACGACTGAGATTACTGGATAAAAGCGCCTCGCGCAGGTCTGGCGGCGTGTCCACCAGGATGGTCGCGCCGGCCTCGGCAATCGCAATCCCGGCGCGGCGACGGCGATTCTTGGGGTTGTCGGGATCGCATTGGCCCCAATTGCCGCCGATCGGCGGCACGCCCCAGGACGGGCCGCAGCCCAGGATGGTGACCTTCACCAGACCGCCGGACGCTGGGCCTTGTCGAACAGGCGGAAGAAATTGTCGGTCGTCGCCGCCGCCAATTCCTCGACCGAAATACCTTTAAGTTCAGCGACTTTCGCGGCGGTATGAACTATGAACGCCGGCTCGTTGGTCTTGCCGCGCAGCGGAATGGGCGCGAGATAGGGCGAATCCGTTTCGATCAGCAGCCGGTCGAGCGGTATCTCCGGCACGATGCCGCGCAGTTCCTCGGCGTTCTTGAAGGTTACGATGCCGGAAATCGAGATATAGAACCCCAGCGCCAACGCCGGCTCGGACAGAGCGCGACTGGTGGAAAAGCAATGGATGACCCCCCGGCTCATGCCCTCATCGGCCAGGATGGCGACGGTCTCGGCGTCGGCGTTGCGGCTATGGATGATCACCGGCAGGCCGGCGGCCCGCGCCAGCCGGCACTGGGCGCGAAAGAGCTGCGCCTGGCGGTCGCGCGGCGAATGCTCGTAATGGAAATCGAGCCCGGTTTCGCCGATGCCCACGACCTTCGGATGCGCGATCAGATCGGTCAGCTGGTCCATGACATGGTCGGGTGCCGCCTGCGCTTCGTGCGGATGAACGCCGATGCTGCACCAGATATCGGGATCGGACGAGGCGATCTCGATCACCTCGGGCAGTTCGTCCGCCTTGGTGCCGATGGTCAGCATGGTGCGCACCCCGGCCTCGCGCGCGCGCTCGATCAGCGCCGGCCGGTCATCCGGCTCGGCGAAATCGATGTGGCAATGGCTATCGACCAGCATCAATGCCCTCCTCCACATAACGGGGGAAGATGCCTTTGGGCTTCGGCAGCATCGTCCCCGCGACCAGCGGCGATGCCGCGAGCGCCGCGAAATCGCGCCGGTCCGGCGGCACGGCCAATTGATCGAGCAGCTTCGTCATGGAGCCTGGCATCATCGGCTGCACCAGAATGGCGAGATGGCGGATGGTATCCGCCAGCACATACAGCACCGTGTCGCAGCGCGCCGGTTCGCTCTTGCGCAAGGCCCAGGGCGCCTGCTCATCGACATAGCGATTGGCATCGCCGACCACCACCCAGATCTGCTCCAGCGCGCGATGATAGGCCGGCACCGCGTATTCAACGCGGAGTGCCGCCAGCAGCGCACGCGCGGCGCCCAACAGGGCCTGGTCCGGCGCCGTGAACGGGCCGGGCGCCGGCACCCTGCCCTCGCAATAGCGCTGGACCATCGTCAGCACGCGTTGCGCCAGATTGCCGAGATCGTTGGCGAGGTCGCCATTGATGCGGCTGACCATGGCGCGATGCGAGAAATCACCGTCGGCGCCGAACGGTAATTCCCGCAGCATGAAATAGCGCGACGGATCGAGCCCGTATGTGTCGACCAGCACCTTGGGCGGAATGAAATTGCCCAGCGATTTCGACATTTTCTGCCCTTCGACCGTCCACCAGCCATGGCCGAAGACGCGCTTCGGCACCGGCAGGCCGGCCGCCATCAGGAACGCCGGCCAATAGACGCAGTGAAAGCGGATGATGTCCTTGCCGACCATGTGCAGGTCGCACGGCCAGAATTTCTGATAGCGCGCGCTGGCGGTGTCGGGAAAGCCGGCGCCGGTGAGATATACCGACAGCGCTTCGATCCAGACATACATGATGTGCTTGGCGTCGCCCGGCACCGGAATGCCCCAGGTGAAGCTGGTGCGCGAGATCGAGAGGTCGCGCAGCCCGCCCTTGACGAAGCTCATTACCTCGTTGCGGCGCGCGGTCGGGCCGATGAAGTCGGGATTGGCCTCGTAAAAGGCGAGCAGCCGGTCTTGCCAGGCCGATAGGCGGAAAAAGTAATTCTCCTCTTCGACCCATTCGACGTCGGCCCCGGTCGGGGCCTTGCCGTTGACCAGTTCGCTCTCGTCATAGGGCGCTTCGTCGCGGACCGAGTACCAATAGCCGTACTTGCCGAGATAGATGTCGCCGGCGCCGTTCGCGGCGATGCGATTCCATAGCTCGGTGGCGCAGTCGATATGGCGCTGTTCCGTGGTGCGGACGAAATCGTGGGTGTCGATCCCGAGCAGCGCGTTCATCGCGCGGAAGGTCTGGGACACCCGGTCGCAGAACGCCTGCGGCGCGACCCCGGCGGCCTGCGCCGAATTCTCGACCTTCTGGCCATGCTCGTCGGTGCCAGTGGTGAACAGCACCTCGGCGCCGTCGAGCCGGCGGAATCGGGTCAGCGCGTCGCACGCGACCGTCGTGTAGGCGTGCCCCAGATGCGGCGCGTCATTCACATAATAGATCGGCGTGGTGACGTAGAATTTCTCGCCGCCGGCCATGTCACTCCTCGGTCGAATTCGTGGGTTTAGCGCGCGGCCTCTTCGAGCGCAAAGAAGGCATTGAGCATGGCTTGCTTGCGGTCGAGGGTGACGACATCCACCAGGGCAAAGAGACGGTTGAGTTTTTCCCACACCTCGACCCAGCGATCAAGGGACCGCCGTGCCGCGAGCCGGGCAAGATCGGGATCGATGCCGGCGCTGGTGTCACGGATCATGCGAGCGATGCGGCGGGGCAGCAGCTCCGCCATCAGGCGAAACGACTCCTCGGCGCCGGCCCGGCCCAGCCTGTCGGCCAGCCGATCCACCGCCGCGCCATCGAGCGCGGGCAGCGCGGTCAACAGCGCCATCATCTCGCGATAAAGCGCCAGCCCGCCCGCCCCGGCGAGATCGAGCGCGCGGCCGATGCTGCCTCCGGCCAACCCAGCTAGGCCGGAGACCTCATCCGGGGTCAGCGTTGGCCGATATTGTTTCAGAAGATCAGCGATTTGCCCTTCAGATAATAGGGTAAGAGCCAGGTGGCGGCAGCGTGAACGGATAGTCGGCAGCAGACGGCCGGGACTGGCGCTGGTAAGGAGTAACAGCGAGCGCCGCGACGGCTCCTCAAGAACCTTCAGCAAGGCATTGGCCGCGTTGCGATTCATCTCATCGGCGCCATCCACGATGACGATCCGCCAGCCGCCCTCCGCCGGGGTCAGATGCAGAAACTCCCCGATCTGGCGCACATCATCGATCACGATTTCGCTGCGACGACGCTTGCGTTTTTCGTCGTAAGCTCTTTCGATTAAAAGAACATCGGCATGGCCGCCGGACGCCACGCGGCGGAAGGCGGGGCTGGCGGGATCGACCGCCAGCCCGGTCGGCTGCGGCCCGCCGAACAGCGCCGGCCCCGCGCCATCCTGCGCCAGGAGGAAGCGGGTGAAGCGGAACGCCAGCGTCGCCTTGCCGATGCCGCGCGGCCCGGTCAGCAGCCAAGCATGCGGCAGCCGCCCGGTGCGCCAAGCGGCCAGCAGCGCCGCCTCGGCCCGCCCCTGCCCGACCAGCGCGCTATTCTCACGCCGCAACAGCGGGGCGGCTTGTGCCGCCTCGGCAACGTCGCCGCTGTCTTCGTCGTCGCTCCCATCGGACATCGGCGATGAAATAACAGGTCCCTCGGTCCGACGTAAGGCGGAACCGGGGTCAGGGAAAGGCGATGCCGAGTTTCGCGGCCATCACGCTCAGCACCGCGCGATGGATATCCGCGACCGGCCGGCTGGCGTCGATCACGATGCAGCGCGTCGGCTCCGCCTTCGCCACGGCGAGGAAGCCGCGCCGGACCCGCTTGTGGAAATGACTATCCTTCTGCTCGAACCGCGTCTCGTCGCCGCGCCGGGCGTGGGCGCGCGCCAGCCCCGCCTCGACCGGCAGATCGAGCAGCAGGGTCAGGTCGGGCTTGAGGTCGCCGGCGATCAGCCGGTGCAGCGCGTCGAGCGCGGCGACCGGCACACCGGCGCCGTGCCCCTGATAAGCCGTGGTCGAATCGGCGAAGCGGTCGCACACCACCCAATCGCCGCGCGTCAGCGCCGGCAGAATCGTCTCGTTGAGATGCGCGCGCCGCGCGGCCACCATCAGCAGCGCCTCGCTAATGCCGTCCCAGCGGCCGGGCTCACCCTTCAGCAGCAGTTCGCGGATCAGCTCCGCCGCCGGCGCGCCACCCGGCTCGCGCGTCGCGATGACGCCGATGCCGGCGCTGGTCAGCGCCGCCACCAGCAATTTGGCCTGGGTGGATTTGCCCGCGCCTTCGCCGCCTTCGAGGGTGATGAAGCGGCCGCTCAGCGCTTCTTTTCCCAAATATACTGCGCGATGCCCTGGGCGGCGCGCCCGACCGGGCCCAGCTTCTGTACCGGCGCCAGCGCCACCAGCGGATAGTCTGCGGTCGCGCCGTCGGCCACCGCGACCTGCAATTCGCCGATCTTGTCGCCGACCGCGATCGGCGCCTTGGCCGGCCCGTCATAGATGGCGGTCACTTTGACATGGCCGTGGGTCCCGCGCGGCACCGTCATCACCGCATCCTCCGCCGTGCTAACCGGGACATCGGCTTTGTCGCCGAGCCACACTGGCGCCTGGTCGATGGCGGTGCCCTTGCGTGCCACCGTGACGTCGTCGAAGGAGCGGAACGCCCAGTCCATCAGCCGTTCCGATTCCTGGGTGCGCCCATTCATGCTCGACAGGCCCGCGATCACGATAATGATCCGCCGCCCGTTGCGCACCGCCGAGCCGACCAGGCCGTAACCGGCCTCCTCGGTGTGGCCGGTCTTCACGCCGTCGGCGCCGATATCCTTATAAAGCAGCGGATTGCGGTTGCCCTGCTTGATGTTGTTGTAGGTAAATTCGCGCTCGGAGGCCAATTTGTAGATGTCGGGAAAGTCGCGGATCAGATGCTCCGACAGCATCACCAGATCGCGCGGCGACATGTAATGCCCCGCATCGGGCAGGCCGTCGACATCGGCGAAATGGCTGTTGGTCAGGCCCAGCTTCTTCGCGGTCTCGTTCATCTGGTCGACGAAGGCGGCGGTGCTGCCGGCCAGCCCCTCGGCCAGCACGATGCACGCATCGTTACCCGACTGGATCATCACGCCGCGCAACAGGTCGCTGACCTTCACCTCGCCCGGATAGGGCACGAACATCTTGGAGCCCCCGGTCTTCCACGCTTCCTTGCTGACCGGAAATACATCGTCGAGCTTGGCCTTGCCGGCCTTGAGATAGAGCCCGACCTGATAGGCGGTCATGATCTTGCTCATCGACGCGGTCGGCATGTGCTCATCGGCATTCTTGTCGAGCAGCACGGCGCCGGAATTGTAATCGACGACGATGGCGAACCGCGCCGCGGTATCGAAGGTCGGCACGCCGTTAGCGCCGACGGCGGGGCCGCCCTGCGGCGCCTCGGCATGGCCGTGCGCCTTTGCCGCGATCTTGGCCTTTTCCGCCTTGGTCGCGGCGGCGCTGGCATGCGGCATGCCGAGCGACAGGACGGCCGCCAGCATTATCGGCGCCCACCAAGCCGGCGAGGCCGGCCGCATGCTCCGGGACATATCTAAAGTCATGAACACCTCTCGCGCTGCCGCGTCGCGGTCAGAGTAATCCGCGCGACCGGAGCGATCAATCGACCACGATCCGCGCGTCGGGGATGCCGTTCGAGACGACGCGATCCAACAGAGTGTCGGCGGCATCGACCGAGGCGACCGGGCCGACCCGCACGCGATAGATCGAGGCGCCATTGACGGCGGCGCTCATGACGCGCACCGGCTGACCCAGGCCGCGCAGCCGCTGTTCCATGCGATGCGCATTCTCCGAATCGGAAAACGCGCCGGCCTGGACATAGATCTGGGTGGACTTCACCGGCACGATGCTGATTTTGGTGGTGGTCGGCGCCCGCTCCAGCGTCGAGGTCGGCGGCGCGTTCATGCCCGGCAGATCGTCGAGGATGTAGGGCCGATCGGCGGGGACGACGACCGATTCGGCCATCGGGCGATTGTCGGCAACCCTGACCTCGCGCGGCGCCGGCTTCGGCGCAGGCGTGGTCGCCGCCACCACGGCCGCGACCGGCAGGGCGATCGGCGCGCTGACCACGGCGGCGATCATCGCGCCGGCGGAGGGCGCGTGGCCGCCGCCATTGCGGCCGGCGGCGGCCGCCACCTTCATCGAATCCGGCACGTCGATCTGGACCCGCACCTTGGCGGTGCCCTGCCCCTCGAAGCCCAGCATCTGGGCGGCGCGGCGCGACACGTCGATGATCCGGCCGCGCGCATAGGGGCCGCGATCATTGACCCGCAGCTTGATCGAGCGGCCATTCTCAAGATTGGTGACCCGCACCACCGCCGGCATCGGCAGGGTGCGGTGCGCGGCGCTCAACTCGTTGAGGTTGAAGACCTCGCCATCAGCGGTATAGCGGCCATGAAATTGCTCGCCATACCACGAGGCGATGCCGGTCTCGTCATAGGACCAGTTCTCGGATGGATAATACCAGGTGCCCTGGATTTGATAGGGCTTGCCTACCTTGTAGAAGCCATGCGAATGGCCGGTCCCGGACGAAGCGGCCGGGAATGGCGCATTTCCGGCATGGTGAGGCTCCGTGCCGCACGCGGCAAGCGCCAGCGCCGCCGTGGCCCACACCGTCCATTTCAGCGACCCCCGCAGCATGTCCATTGCCCGTTTCGGTGATTGATCGAATTCGGGCGACGCTAACGGGATTCGCTGTCGTCCGCAAGCAATCCGACAGACGTTGCAAAGGCTTGTGAATTGTTCCAGCGAAGTAAGGTGCGGAAATTGCCGTAAACCAGCAAAGCCGGGCCCCCGACCCCCTCCGGCAACAGCAGCGAGGCCATCAAATTGGCCTGCGGCAGGGGTCCGCCATCGGCGTTCCGGACCCCCAACCGCCGCCATTCCGCCAGCGACTTTTGGGTCCCGAGGCCGACATCGCCGGCGGGGAGGCCGGCCGGCGCCTGCACCATGCGGCCCCAATTCTCGCGATCGTTCCAACCTAGCCGCGCCAAATAATTCGCAATGGAAGCAAGGACATCCGCGCGATCGGTCCAGATATCCGGCCGCCCCGTGCCGCGATAGCTAACGGCATATTGCAGGAAGCTCGACGGCATGAATTGGCACTGGCCCATGGCCCCGGCCCATGAGCCGCGCAGCTCCGAGGGGGAAATGCCGTCGCGCTGGATGATGCGCAGGGCGGCGATCAGCTCGCGCTCGAACAGGGCGGCGCGGCGCCCGTCATAGGCCAAGGTCGCGAGCGAGGCCAGCACCGGAAAATCACCGGGAAAATGGCCGAAATCGGTTTCCATGCCCCACAGCGCGACGATGAAGCGCGGCTGAACGCCATAGCGGCGACCGATGTCGGCCAGCAGCGCGCGATTATCGTCGAGGTGCTGGCGTACGCCGGCGCGGCGCTGAGGCGACGCGAGGCGCCGGACATAATCGCTGAACCGCAGCTTGCCTTCGGGCTGGCGATGATCGAGTTCGATGATGTGCGGAATCGGTCGCACATCCGCCATGGCGCGATCGAACAGCGCGGGCGCGATTCCCGCCGCCAGCGCCTCGCCGCGAAAATGCGCGCGCCATTCCGAAAAGCTTCGATCCTGCGCCCGCGCGACGCCGCAGGCACCGATCAGGATCAGGACGAATATTACACCAGCATGGCGCAGCGATCGCACAACCAACCCCACTCAACACATCGGACGGGCCCCTCTTGCCATGGGGCGGCGGTACACGCAATTTTTCACGGCATGCACCGAGTCGGCCGCCGATCGTCGGTCGGGGCCGCGCGGGACATCGCGCTACCGCGCGACCCCGTCGAGTACCTCGCGTAGGCGCAGACCCAGGGCGTCGAAGCTGAAGGACTTGCCGATCAGCTCGATCCCTGCCCCGCCCACGCCCGTGTAATCCGTATCGCTCCAGCCGGCGCGGCCAGGTCTCCATCACGGTACTGACATAGACGCGCCCGATCTCGGCGCCGCCGCTCATCACCGACGCCACGACATTCAGCCGGTCGGCGGTGGCGCGGCTATGCGGCGGCCCGCGAACCGTTGGCGGCAAATGGTCCTTGCTGGCGCGCCGATACCGGCGAACAGCGCGCCGCTGCAATCATAGATGCCCACGGCGCGGATGCCGGGATCGGCGGCCAGCGCCGCGACATATTCCGCGGCGGTGGCGCGGTCGTCGAACGACAGGGCGGCCGAGACGGTCGATCGATGCCCGGATCGCGGCCTGAACCGAGACCAGACCATTGCCGCGTAACCCACGGCCCCGCCTTGCGCGGGGCCGTCTTGTCAGGGGACAAAGACTATCGGGACGCCGTTGTCGGCATAATAATAGTTCTTGCCATCGGCCGTTGCGATGGCCCAGCAAAACGTCTTCCCTGCCTGCCACTGGAAATATGTTTCGCAGACTTCACCATTTTTGATTTCCCACTTGCCGCGATCGAAGATCAAGGGACTATCCGCGAGCGAGCCTTCATGCACGGGTTTACTTAATGTCGAAGTCGCCGAGAATGTTCCCCCCTCCAGAAACTCCCGCACGAACCATTGCCCGTAAATGCTCCTGTTCCCGATTTTTTTGCCGGTGATGATGACACGGGCGTCCTAGACGCCACAACCGAGGAAAGCATCCGAGGCAGGGGAATCGCAGACGGAATTTTCTTGCGCGGGGGCGGGATTCGGATTCTGACCGGGAGTTGGATGGCAGCTCTCGGGGGATGGGATGGACGGGTTTCGCACATGCTTTTCCGGGGTGGAAGATCCGCGCTCCGGCAATG
>DATCDN010000104.1:0-77958 GCA_036510675.1 Allostellaceae bacterium | reverse complement strand
TCAGGATCGCAGCCGCTACCGCATAAAGCACCGAACCGGCCGCCCAAATCCAACCGCGCCCCCGCCGGCACACTATCGCTCGGCCTTTCAACACCCCACCGCGCCCAAAACCAGAATCCTTCACACGCTCGAAAGCCGGGGAAGCGCTCGGTTGGTTCGAGAATGAAGTTGGCGCCTTGGTTCAAATTTTTCGCGGCACGGCCGCGATCTCTCCGCTCGCCATTTTCCGACGCGCCGCCGGCAGGTACCCCATTCCCTCCAAGGTCTCGCGTAGTGCCTGGTCGATCGGAGTGTGCGGCTCCGGTCCGATCAGCGAGACCAGCTTGGCGTTGTCGAGGCGCAGCGGCTCGCGCCACAGATAGCGCATCTCCCACAATTCATGCGCCAAGCCCCAGAACGGCCGTAATGCCCAAATAAGCGGCCACGGAAAGCGCCGCACCGGCAAGTCGGGGGTACCGGCGGCGCGGCCGACCGCGTGCGCGAAGGCGATGCCGCGATCGAACCAATGGCCGCCGAAATGCACGGTCTCGAACGGTGCCAGCCGGTCGTCGATCTCGGCAAGACGCGCCACCGCCTCGGCCAGGTCGGGCAGATAGGCGAAGCCATGGCCGACCTCCGGCAGGCCCGGATAGGTGATCGAGCGCAACGGCCGGCCCGGCTTCACCATCGCGCCGCCGAACCACGAGCTGGGCGAATGCGGGCCGAAAAAATCGTTGGCGCGGACCACCAGGGAGCGAACCCCCGCAAGCGATGCCTGTGCCAGCAGCCCTTCCATGCGGACCCGAACCCGGCCCTTCTCGGTCGCGGGATGCTGTGGTGCATTCTCGGCGACGACGGCCCCAGCATCGGGGCCGAAATTATAGATATTGCCAGGCAGGATCAGCCGCGCGCCGCTGGCCTTGGCGGCGGCGATGCTGTGCGCCAGCATCGGAATGCCCCATTCCGCCCAGTTGGCATAGTTCGCCGGGTGGGCGCCATGGAACAGGAACTGGGTGCCGGCCGCCCCGGCGAGCACCGCCGCCTCATTCATGGCATCGCCGCCGACCCACTCGACGCCCATGAGCCAAGGGAATTTCGCCGCCGCGTCCGCCGGCCGCCGGGTCAGCGCCCGCACCCGCCAGCCCCGCCGCAGGAAGGCCCGCGCCACCTCGCCGCCAATGCCGCCGGTCGCGCCCAGAACCAGAATTGTTTTTGTCATGATGACCTCCAGAGCCAATGCACAGGCGCACTCTCCACCCATCTCCGTTTCAAGATAAATTGACGAAATATCAGCCGTCGTTATACATAAATGTATGAATACGACGGAAAATTGGGACCTGGCGCGGGCCTTCCTGGCGGTGATCCAGGCGGGGAGCCTGTCGGGAGCCGCCCGCGCGCTGGGCCTGACCCAACCGACCATCGGCCGCCAGATCGAGGAATTCGAGGCCCGGCTCGGCGTGCCGCTGTTCACCCGGTCGCATCAGGGGGTCATGCCGACGGCGGCCGCGTTCGACATCGTTCCGCATGCCGAGACCATGGCCGCCTCCATGGCGGCGCTGCGCCGGGCGGCCTCCGGCGGCGCCGAGGAGGACCGGGGCACGGTGCGCCTCACCGCCAGCGAATTGATGGGCGCCGCCGTCCTGCCGCCGATCTTGGCGCGCTTTCATGAGGCGCATCCCGGCATCGCTATTGAACTTGTCTTGTCGAACCGGGTCGAGGATCTGTTGCGCCACGAGGCCGACATCGCGGTGCGGATGGTGCGGCCCGGCCAGGCGGCGCTGGTCGCCCGCCATATCGGTCCGGTGCCACTGTCGCTCTATGCTCACCGCGCCTATGTCACGCGCCACGGCCTGCCCGCCACCATCGCGGACGCCGCCGGCCATACCGTGATCGGCTTCGACGCCAGCGCCTGGGCCGGCGATTTCCTGGCGGCGCAAGGGATGCCGATCACCCGCGATTTCTTCAGCCTGCGCACCGATTCCGATCTGGCGCAGCTCGCCGCCCTCAAGGCCGGCTATGGCATCGCCGGCTGCCAGGACGCGCTGGCCCGCCGCGATCCCGATCTGGTGCCGGTGCTGCCCGGCGCGTTTCGGATGATGCTCGATCTGTGGCTGGTGATGCACGAGGATCTGCGCGCCAGCCGCCGCGTGCGGCTGTTGTTCGACCACCTCGCCGCCGAGCTGACGGCCTATCTCACGGGCACCTAGATGTGGTGGTCGGACACCGGCGCCGCACGCGAGCCCTTGCGTCAATGGTTAACGTGCCTTTCTTGAGAATACACCTCTTGAATAGGCGTTAAATTTATGTAAACGTTGACTTTTAGAGGGACAGCCCACCGGAGAAACACCCGGTTTGGGCAAGGGACGGCCCTGCCCCGGCCGACCAGGAGGACGCGATGGCCTCACCGGCTCAATTGATCGATCTCGCGGCGCAGCGCCAATCCGGGGCTGCGGCGGGAAACAGCGTCGCCGCGATCGTGGCGGCCCAGCGCCTCACGCAGTTCCGCCTGCAATATGATGGCGATGAGCGGATTTTGTGGTGCCAGTTCGAATATACCGGCCGACCGTGCTTCTCGCCGACCGTGCTGAACGAGGCCCAGCAGGTGCAGCGCCTGGTGCGCGATCTGTCGCTGGCGGCGACCGGCGCCGGCGACGAGCCGCCGCTGCGCTATCTGGTGCTGGGCTCGCGGGCGCCGGGGGTGTGGAATCTCGGCGGCGATCTGGAACTGTTCGCGAACCTGATCCGGCGACGCGATCGCGGCGAGCTGACCCGCTATGCCCATCAGTGCTGCGAGGTCGGCTATATCAATTCATCGCTCTATCAATTGCCGGTGGTCACCGTCGCGCTGGTCCAGGGCGACGCGCTGGGTGGCGGCTTCGAGGCCGCGATGTCGAGCAATCTCGTGGTCGCCGAGCGCAGCGCCAAGTTCGGGCTGCCGGAGGTGCTGTTCAACCTCTTTCCCGGCATGGGCGCCTATACCTTCATGGCCCGCCGCATTGCGCCCGGCCTTGCCGAGCGCATGATCCTGTCGGGCGAGATTTTCACCGCCGAGAAGCTGCATGAGATCGGGCTGATCGACGTACTGGCGCCCGACGGCGCCGGGGTCGAGACCTTCTATGACGCGATCGGCCACAACGGCAAGCGCCACCAGACCCATGTCGCGCTGCGCGCCGCGCGGCGCCTGGTCAACCCGATCGGCTTCGAGGAGATGGCGCGGATCGCCGACCTCTGGGTCGAGGCCGCCTTCAAGCTCGAGGAAAGCGATCTGAAGAAGATGCTGCGCCTCGCCAGCGCCCAAGACCGCCGCCGCGAGCGCACCTTGCAACCGGCCTGAGCAATCGCGACATCACTCTTCCCAATCTTCCAGCCGCAGATTGGGAACGCGGCTGAATTCCCCACGATTGCGGGTAATGAGGATGAGATCGCGTGCCAACGCCTGGCCCGCGATCAGCACATCATAGGGCCCAATCGGCGTGCCCGCGCCGGCCAGAAAGGCCCGGATCTCGCCGGCTCGGCGGGAATCTTCCTTGTCGAATTCGATAACGGTGAATTGTAAGGCATCGACCAGCGCCAAATTCTGCGCGACCCGGCGGCTTTTGAAGGCGCCATAAAACAATTCGTGCGCGACGATGGCCGACATTCCGATATCGGTGGGCCGATGCTGCCGCGTCCGCCGCGCCAGTTTGGAATCGGGGCCGCGCAACAGCGCGATGACGGCGTTCGTGTCCAGCAAAAACACCATTAGCGGAAGATGTCGTCGAGCATCGGGCGTCCCTGTTGGGCGGGCTGTTCTTCCACGGCGGCCACGAAATCAGGATCGAGGTCGCCGACCAGGGCATCGAGCCATTGCCACGTCTCCGCCACCGGCTCGACGATCACAGCGGCCCCGTGACGCCGGATGCGGACCTCGTCGCCCTCGAAGCGAAATTCCTTTGGCAGGCGAATGGCTTGCGATCGCCCGGACCAGAATAATTTTGCGGTCGTCATGCCACCTCCCGAATGCCGTATACCAATGATATATAGCAACGAGCGCCGGTTGCAAGCTCAGGGACGGCGGGGGTCCTTCAACAGCCGGTCGAACGCGCCTTCCAGCTTAAGAAATTCCGAGACCAGCTTTTCCAGATAGACCGGCCCGTTCTGGGCCAGGTCGCGGGTGGTGACATCCTTGAGGGCGGTGATGGTCTGACAGAACCGCACCGCGCCGAGATTGGCGCCGCCGCTCTTCAGCGAATGGGTCAATTCCTTGAAGGCGCGCAGATCGTGCTCGTCGATGGCGATGCGCAGCGGCTCGAACAGGCGGCGCGCATCGTTGCGGAAGGCGTCGATCACCTCGGCCAGGAATTCCTGGCCTCCGCCCAGCGTCGTCAGGGCGTCGATGACGCCCTCGTCGATTACCGGGCCGCCGCCCTCCGCCAGGAAGCGCGGATGCGACGAGATCGGCGTCACCACCCGGCCCGGCGGCGCCGGCGGGACCATGGGTTGCGTCGGCGGCGCCGGCGCGGCGGTCGGGGTCGGCCCGATCGGCGTGCCATAGGGCGCGACGCGCCGATAGGTCTCGTCGATCGCCGCCAGCAACTGCGCCGCCTCGACCGGCTTCGTCAACACCGCGTCGAGGCCGGCGTCGCGGCACAGCCGCTCGGTCTCGCTGGTGCCGTCGGCGGTCAGCGCGATGATCGGCAGGCGCGGCTCGGCCAGATGCTCGACCCGGTACATCTTGGTGACTTCATAGCCCGACATCTCGGGCATGTTGATGTCCATCAACACCAGGTCGAAGCGGTCGCTCCCCATCGCGTCGAGCGCCGAGGCGCCGTCGGTGGCAACCACCGCCTGGTGCCCCGCCAGCTCCAGGATGCGCCGCAGGATCTTGCAGTTCGCGGCATTATCCTCGGCGACCAGGATTTTGAGGAGGCGTTCCGGTCGCGGTAGTGGCGCGGTACTGGCCGGCGGTTGCGCCGATAGCGCCGCCGCCGTGCCGTTGCCGCCGGACGGGAGCGGACTGGGCGGAAGCGGTGCGACATAGGCCGGCGGCGGCGCCGAAATCGGCACCAGCGGGGGCAGCGCCGGAGACGGCGTCAGCCAATCGCCGAGCGTCGGCCGGTCGCTAGCCAGCGCCGCCAGCAGCGCGCTGGCGAGCTGGCCGTCGGTCACCGGCGCCTCCAGCACCGAGGAGAGGCTGGCGGCGCCGAAGGTGGCGATGCCGCCGGCGCTCCCCTCGGGCGCGATGAAGATGGTGATCGGCGCGCGCTCGCCGAGCTGGGCCGCGCGGTGCAACTGGCTGAGCCCCGCCAGCGGATCGCCGCGCCCGTCGAGCATCAGCACCGGTCTCGGCACGCCAGTCGCGACCTCGGCGAGGCGCGCCAGCGCGACATCGCCGTCGCTCGACCATTGCACCTCGCCGCGCCAGGCGCTGAGCCGGCCCTGGAGATAGCGCGCGAGGTCGCTGTCGCGGGTCACCACCATCGCCAGGCGACCGGCGAGGTCGGGCGGGCGGCTGGAGCCGGCGGGATCGCAATCGAGCGGCAGGTCGATGATGAAGGTGCTGCCCCGGCCGACCTCGCTCTCGACCGTGACCCCGCCACCCATGAGCTGCGCCAGTTGCTTGACGATGGCGAGGCCGAGGCCGGTGCCGCCATAGCGCCGCGTCACGGTGCCGTCGGCCTGGGTGAAGACGTCGAAAATCTTGTCGCGCACGTCGGCGGCGATGCCGATGCCGTCATCGCGTACGGCGAGGCGGCAGTGCACCCGATTGCCGTCACGCTCGACCAGGGTCGCCGCCACGTCGATGCGCCCCCGCGGGGTGAATTTGATGGCGTTGGCGATGAGGTTCATCACGATCTGGCGGATTTGCAGCGGCATGCCACGATAGGCGGGCGGCAGGCGCGGATCGATTTGGAGGCTCAGCGCCAGCCCCTTGGCCTGGGCCTGCGGGCGCAGCATCGCCACCACCCCGCCCAGCACCTCGTGCAGCACGAAATTCTCGGGCTCGGGCTGGAGCTTGCCGGCCTCGAGCTTGGAGAAATCGAGAATGTCGTTGATCAGGCCCAGGAGCGTGCGCGCCGACAGCTGGATGGTCGCCAGCATGTCGCGCTGTTCGGTGTCGAGGCCGGTGCGGCCGAACAGCGAGCCCATGCCGATCATGCTGTTCAGCGGCGTGCGCAATTCATGGCTCATCACCGCGAGAAAGCGGCTCTTGGCCTGGTTGGCGGCCTCGGCCTGGGCCTTGGCGATGGTCAGGCGGCGGATCAGATCGACCGCGTAGCCGGCCGGCCCCAACAGCGCGAGGTAGATGCCGGCGGCGACCCATGGCCGCTCCTGCCAGAACGGCGTCGCCCACAGCACCGCCGTGAAGCCGACCGCGCTCAACCCGGTGGCGCCGACCAGCGTGCGCACGCCGAAGCGAAAGCCGAAGCCGAAGACGATCCACAGATAGATCGCGAACCACGGCGTCGCGAGATAATCGCCGAGGTGCAGGAACAGCGAGACGAACACCACGTCGCTCAAAATCGCGGCGCAGCGGCGCACCAGCGACGGCTCCGGCCGCAGCAGCAGATGCACGAATAGCAGCCACGACACCAGCACGCCGGCGATGTCGATGGCGATCAGAATCATCAGCAGGTCGGTCTCGACCCGATAGACCGCCAGCCCGGCGAGATAGATCAGCACGCCGCCGGGAAAGAACAGATGAACGATGATCTGCTGGGCTTCGCTGTTGCGGCTGTGCTCGACGATGCCGCGCGCGATGGCGCCGGTGCCCTGCAGCACCGCGACGGCGGCCGCCAGCGCCGGGCCAAGCGTCAGCATGGCGAGCCAGACCATCACCACCGCCGGCGGATCGGCGCGGATCAGCTCGACCCCCAGCAGCAGCATCGGCACCGCCACGGCATAAGCCGTGATGATCATCGCGATGACGCGCTGGCGCCGCCCGCTCAATCCCGAGCCGGACCCGGTCTTGCCGTCGCCGGGCAGCGCCATCTTGGGCGGCGCGGCACCGGCCGCCGCGACGTCCCGGCTGGGCGCGGGTCGGGCGCGCCCGGCGACTCGCGGCGAGGGAGAGGAGATGGCGGTGGTCGAAAACAAAAAATCTATCCGCTGCGTTGCGACGCCCTGGTTATCCCGAACAATGCTTACCCGTTGACGGCATTGGCATTCTGGCCGGGGCGGCGGGCCAGGACCGACAGTTAGCAGGAAAAGCGCAGGTGCCCCCTTCGCACAATAGCCGAAACCATTGAAGGGAAGAAGTTTTTAGGACGAATCGCCGGCCGGTCCGGCGCTATTCGGCGGTGTCAGGCGCCGACCGCGACCCCGGTGCGCACCAGCCGCCCCGGCGGCAGCACGATGGTGACCGTGGTGCCCTGATCCTTGACGCTGTCGATGGTCAGCCGGCCGTCATGCAATTCCACCAGCCCGATCGCCAGCGGCAGGCCGAGGCCGGTGCCATGATGCTTGCGGCTCCACGGGCTGGCGACTTGGCCGAAGCGGGTCACCGCGGTCTTGATTTCGTGCTGGTCCATGCCGATGCCGTGATCGACCACGCCGAGATGCAGCCCGTCCGGCTCCACCGTGGCGCGCACCAGCACGCGGCCGCCGGCATGGCTGAACTTGATCGCGTTGGTGATGAGGTTGAGCAGCACCTGCTTCAGCTTCAGCGAATCGCCATGGACGCGCGGCAGGTCGGCCGGCACTTCGAGATCGATGCCGATTTCGAGCGAACGTGCCCGCTCGATCACCAGATGCAGGAGGTCGCGGATCACCTGGGTGATATCGACCTCTTCCTCGTCGAGTTCGATGCGGCCGGCCTCGAGCTTCGAGACGTCGAGAATGTCGCCGATGATGCTGAGAAGATGCTGGCCCGACGCGCAGATGTCGCGCGCATAGCTGGTATAGCGCGCGCTGCCCAGCGGCCCCATGATCTCGTCGGCCATGAGTTGGGAAAAGCCGATGATGGCGTTGAGCGGGGTGCGCAGCTCATGGCTCATATTGGCCAGGAACTCGGTCTTGCTGCGGCTCGCCAGTTCGGCCTCTTCCTTGGCGGCGATCAGCGCCAGCTCCGCTTCCTTGCGGTCGGAGATGTCGAGCGCCGCCGACACCACCATCGAGGGCTGGCCATTGCCGTCGCGCAGCAGCGCGAGATTGTTCAGCAACACCCGCCGCTGGCCGCTGGGCAGCGCGATTTCCTGCTCCCAGGCGCCGCCTGGCCGATGGCCGTCGATTATCTGGCGGTGGCGTTCCATGGTGGTGCGGGTCTCGGAATCGGGCCGCAGCGCGCTCGGCAATTGGCCGATCATGTCGGCCGCCGGCCAGCCGAAGCGAAGCGCGAAGGAGCTGTTGACGAAGACGAAGCGGCCGTCGCGGTCGGTGGCGCTGACCATCACCGGCATGGCGTCGATGACGCGCAACAGCATGTCGTGGCTGCCCTGCAACTCATCGCGATGGCGCTGCTCGTCGATCTGGATTTTTTCCTCGAGCGTCGAGGCGCGCTCCTTCAGCAGCAATTGCTGGCGTTGCAAGGTCAGCAGATTGGCGGCGCGGCCGCGAAATTCGCGATGATCGACCGGGCTGAGCAGATAGTCAGTGGCGCCCGCCTCCAGCGCCTGGAGCCGCAGATCGCGATCCTCATAGGCGGTGACGACGATGATCGGCAGATCGGCGCAGGCCGGCAACTGGCGCAGCCGGCGGATGAATTCGGCGCCGTTCAAATCCGGCATGTTGAAATCGGTGATCAGCAGATCGGGCGGGGTGGCGGTGGCGAAATCGAGCGCGAGCTGGGGATGCGCGAAGGTCCGCACGTCGATCTCATCCCCCAGCGAACCCGCAAGTCGTTCGAGGATTTTCAGATTGGTGATTCGATCGTCTACGATCGCGACGACTTGACGTGCCAAGCTCGGCATCGCCTCCTATGAACGTATTACGAAGACGCGCGGACAACCATGAGTCTGCCCACCGATTCGCCAGTTTCGCAAGCAATTACCATGGCTAAGGCGCCGTTCATCCTTCCGGCGCGGGCGCGTCAGCGCTGGCGATCGAGGCCGACGAGTCCCCGGGCGAAGGCGGCCGCCTCGAATGGCCGCAGATCGTCGATCGCCTCGCCGAGGCCGATATACGGCACCGGAATCGTGTACATCTCCGCCAGCGCCACCAGCACCCCGCCGCGCGCGCTGCCGTCGAGCTTGGTCATCACGATGCCGGTGATGCCGACCAGATCGCGGAACGTCTGGATGTGTTGCAGCGCGGTCTGGCCGATGGTGGCGTCGAGCACCAGCAGCACCGAATGCGGCGCCGTTGGATCGAGCTTCTTGATGACGCGCTGAATCTTCTGCAGCTCCGCCATCAGGTCGGTCTTGTTGTGGAGGCGGCCGGCGGTGTCGATCAGCAGGATATCGGCGCCCTGGCGCTTGGCGGCGGCCAGCGCATCGAAGGCGAGGCCGGCCGCATCCGCGCCCTGGGCCGCGACGATCACCGGCACGCCGGCGCGCTGGCCCCAGATCTGCAGCTGTTCGACGGCGGCGGCGCGGAACGTGTCGCCCGCCGCCAGCACCACGCTCTTGCCGTCGTCGCGGAAGATTTTGGCGAGCTTGCCGATGGTGGTGGTCTTGCCGCTGCCGTTGGCGCCGACCACCAGGATGACATGCGGCTTGTTGGCGGGATCGATCATCAGCGGCTGCTCCACCGGCTCTAGAAACGGCTCGATGGTCTGGGCCAGCGCGATGCGGATTTCCTCGGGCGCCACTTCCTGGTTGAACTTGGCATGGCGCAGGCGCTGGGTCGCCTCCTTCGCCAGGCCCCAGCCGAGATCGGCCGAGATCAGCAGCTCCTCCAGCTCGGCCAGCGCCTCGTCATCGAGCCGGCGCTTGTTGAAAATGCCGGTGATACCGTCGCTGATCTTGTTCGACGACCGCGCCAGCCCCGCCTTCAGCCGGCCGAACCAGGATCGCTTCTTCTCGTCGGTGTCGCTCATGTCGGAATACCGCTCAAGATCGTGCCGTCGGTCGAGACGATGCGCATCGGCACGATGCTGCCCACCATCTCGTCCGGCGGCGCCGCGAAGCGCACCGGGGCGTAATGCTCGGTATGGCCGACGCCGCCGCGCTCAACCAGGATGTTCGCGACCGTGCCGACATGCCGGCGCAACGCGCGCGCCAGCCGCTCGGCCCCCACCGCGCGCAGTCGCGCCGCCCGCGCGCGGATCGCCGGGCCCGGAACCCCGGGCATGCGCGCGGCCGGCGTGCCGGGCCGCGGGCTGAACGGGAAGACGTGGAGATAATCGAGCGCGGCCTCCTCGACCAGCGCCACGGTATTGTCGAACATCGCCTCGCTTTCGGTCGGGAAGCCGGCGATGAGATCGGCGCCGAGCGCGATGCCCGGCCGCAGCGCGCGCGCCCGCGTGGCGGCGGCCAGCGCCTGGGCGCGGCTGTGGCGGCGCTTCATGCGCTTCAGGATCAGATCGTCGCCGGCCTGCAGCGACAGATGGAGATGCGGCATCAGCCGCGGCTCGCCGGCGATCAGCGCCCATAATTCCTCGTCGATCTCGGCCGGATCGAGCGACGAGAGGCGCAACCGGGGCAAATCCGGCAGCGCATCGAGCAGCGCGCGGCACAAATGGCCGAGCGTGGGGCGGTCGGGCAGATCGAGCCCATAGGCGGTGATGTCGATGCCGGTCAGCACCAGCTCGCGATAGCCGCGCGCGACCAGCAGACGCGATTGCGCGATCACCGCCTCGATCGGCGTCGAGCGGCTGGGCCCACGGCCATAGGGGATGACGCAGAAGGTACAGCGATGGTCGCAGCCCTGCTGCGCCTGGACGAAGGCGCGGGCGCGGCCGTCGAAGCCCTCGACCCGATGCGCCGCCGTCTCGTGCGCCGCGAAGATGTCGCCCGCCGCGACCCGCGCGCCGAGATCGCGATAGCTCTCGGGCCGAAGCTTTTCCACATTGCCGAGGACATGATCGACCTCGGCCATCGCACTGAAGCGCGCCGGATCGATCTGCGCCGCGCAGCCGGTGACGATCAGCCTCGCGCCCGGCCGCTCCCGGCGCAGCTTGCGGATGGCCTGGCGCGCCTTGCGCTCGGCCTCGGCGGTGACGGCGCAGGTATTGACGATGATCGCGTCGTCGAGGCCGGCCGCCTCGGCGTGGCGCCGGATGGTTTCGGATTCGAAGACATTGAGGCGGCAACCGAACGTGACAATGTCGAGCGGCACGATGTTAGCGCAGCAGGCTGTCGTCGAGCGTGCCGGTGAAGCTGACCGCGACCGGGCCGGTCATGATGACGTGATCATCGTCGCGCCATTCGATTTCTAAGGTGCCGCCGTCGGCGACCATCTCGGCCTGGCGCCCGGTCAGGCCGCGCCGCGCCGCCGCGACCAGGGCTGCACAGGCGCCGGTGCCGCAGGCGGGTGTCAGGCCGGCCCCGCGCTCCCACACGCGGAGGCGAATTCGCGCCGGCGACAGGATTTGCGCGACGCCGATATTGGCGCGCGCCGGGAACAGCGCATCATGCTCGAGGATCGGCCCCAGCGTCGCGAGGTCGATGGCGGCGAGGTCGGGCACGAAGAACGTGACATGGGGATTGCCCATGCTGGTCGCGACCGGGTCGGAGAGCGGCCCCAGCGTCAGCGGCACATGCGCGGTGTCGCATTGTCGCGCCAGCGGAATCGCGCGCCAGTCGAGGGCCGGCGGCCCCATATCGACGCTGACCCGGCGCGGCCCGGCGGCACGCGCCGAGATCAACCCGGCCCCGGTCTCGATGGTCGCGGTCTCGGTATGGCGCTCGCGCATCACCAGATCGGCGATGCAGCGCGTGGCGTTGCCGCACGCCTCGACCGCGCCGCCATCGGCATTGCGGATCGCCATGAACAGCTGGGCGCGCGGGTCGCGCGGCGGCTCCAGGATGATCAGCTGGTCGCAGCCGATGCCGGTGTGGCGGTCGGCAATCGCCCGCGTCGCGGCCGCGTCAAAGGCAAGCGGTGTCGCCCGCGCGTCGAGCACGACGAAATCATTGCCCAGACCATGCATCTTGATGAACGGGACGGGGGACATGGCCGGCTATATAGGCCGCAAGTCAGAACCTGTCCACGACACGTGGATACAGTTTTCCTTCTCCGCCCATGCCTCCGGCGCGGCGCGGTCTAAGCGCTTGCGTCGCGTAGTTGCCGCTGTAACCGCCCCACTAGCCATAAACCCGGGCCAGAATTCGGCGAAGCGGGTGGGTCGGGCCATCGCTTATTGCTCCTATTATGCCCATACTCGTCCGGTCGCACCCCTTGTCAATCCGGGGCGGGAGCGCGTACATCAGGCGACTTTATTGCGCTGCAATAAGCAGCTTTGGAGCGGAACATGGCCTTTCGAGTAGCGGTGGTCGGCGCCACCGGCAATGTCGGGCGCGAGATGCTGAACATCCTCGCCGAGCGCGAATTTCCGATCTCGCGGCTGCATGCGGTGGCATCGTCGCGGTCGATCGGCACGGAAGTGGCGTTCGGCGACGAGCACATGGTGAAGGTCGAAAGCCTCGAGACCTTCGATTTCAAGGGCGTCGATATCGTGCTGTCCTCGCCCGGCAGCAAGGTCTCGGCCGAGTTCGCGCCGCGCGCGGCGAAGGCCGGCGCCATCGTGATCGACAACACCTCGCAATGGCGCATGGACAAGGACGTGCCGCTGGTGGTGCCCGAGGTCAATCCCGCCGCCATCGGCCAGGCCAAGAAGGGCATCATCGCCAACCCTAATTGCTCCACCATCCAGATGGTGATGGCGCTGAAGCCGCTGCACGACATCGCGCGCATCAAACGGGTGGTGGTCGCGACCTATCAGTCGGTGTCGGGTGCCGGGCGCGAGGCGATGGACGAGCTGTTCAATCAGACTCGCGCCGTCTATGTCAACGACCCGATCACCAAGGAACGCTTCACCAAGCCGATCGCCTTCAACGTCATTCCGCACATCGATACCTTCATGGATGACGGCTTCACCAAGGAAGAATGGAAGATGGCCGCCGAGACGCGGAAGATTCTCGACGGCGATATCGCGGTGGTCGCGACCTGCGTGCGCGTGCCGGTGTTCGTCGGCCATGCCGAGGCGATTCATGTCGAATTCGAGAGCGCGATCTCGGTCGAGGCCGCGCGCGCCGCGCTGCGCAAGGCGCCGGGGATCAGCGTCGTCGATCATCGCGTCGATGAGGGCTATGTCACCCCCAAGGAGGCGGCCGGCGAGGATTCAGTTTTTGTCAGCCGCATCCGCCGCGATCCGACCGTGCCGTACGGGCTGGCGCTGTGGGTCGTCGCCGACAATCTGCGCAAGGGCGCGGCGCTCAACGCGGTGCAGATCGCCGAAGTGCTGGGCAAGGACCATCTGGCGCATCGCGGCCACGATCACGGCGCGCCCGTTCACTGATGGCTGAGCCGGTCGAGCGCGGAAATTTCTTCGAGGATTTCCGCCTCGGCCAGGTGTTCGATCACGCCACCCCGCGCACCGTCGGCGCGGGCGATGCCGCGCTCTATCTCGCGCTGACCGGCTCGCGCTTCGCGGTGAATTGTTCCGATCCGTTCGCGCAAGACATCGGCTATCGGTCGGCGCCGCTCGACGATGTGCTGGTCTTCAACCTGGTGTTCGGCAAGAGCGTGCCCGACATTTCGCTCAACGCCATCGCCAATCTCGGCTATGCCGATTGCCGCTTCGGCGCGCCGGTCTATCCGGGCGACACGCTGCGCGCCCGCTCGCGGATCATCGGCTTGCGCGAGAATGCCAATCGCAAAAGCGGCATCGCCTATGTCCGCACGCGCGGCGAAAATCAGCGCGGCGAGGCGATCGTCGATTATGTCCGCTGGGTGATGGTGGCGAAGCGCGACCCCGCCGCCGCCGCGCCGCCGGCGACCGTGCCTGACCTGCCGGCCGCGGTGGGGCCGGAACATCTCATCGTGCCGGCCGATCTCGATCTGAAAAAATACGACCGCGCGCTCGCCGGCTCCTCGCTCGGCTTCGATGATTACGCCGTCGGCGCGCGCATCGATCATGGCGACGGCATGACGATCGAGGAAGCCGAGCATGCGCTGGCGACGCGGCTCTATCAGAACAGCGCGCGGGTGCATTTCGACGCGCATCGGGCACGCGCGCAGGCCGGCGGCCCAGCCAAGGGCCGGCGTCTCGTCTATGGCGGCCACGTCATCAGCCTCGCCCGCGCGGCGAGCTTCAACGGGCTGGCCAACGCCTTCCACATCGCGGCGATCAATGGCGGCCGCCATGTCGCGCCGACCGTCGCGGGCGACACGATTTATGCGTGGAGCGCGGTGCTGGCGAAGGCCGCGTTGCCCGGCCGGACCGATCTCGGCGCCCTGCGCCTGCGCACGATCGCCGCCAGGGATCGGCCCTGCGCCGATTTTCCGGACCGGACCGGGGACGCCGATGACCCTGCTTTGGTCCTCGATCTCGATTATTGGGTGCTGATGCCGCGCTGAGGCCGAAAATGCCGTCGCCGCCACGCAGCCATGCGTACACGGCGTTGACTTGCTGCAATGCAGCAGCTACACCCGGAACTGGCGCAAAAAGAGGCGCCGGTCTCAGGGTTTCTCCCCAATGACGCAAGCCGAACGGCCGCTCTCGCCGCATCTTCAAATCTACAAATGGCCGCTGACCATGGCGACCTCGATCGCGCATCGCGCGACCGGCTTGGCGCTGTCGGCCGGCGCGGTATTCCTGGTGTGGTGGCTGGTGGCGGCGGCGAGCAGCGAGGCGGCATTCGCCGACGCGCAATGGTTCTTCGGCTCGTGGCTCGGCCTCATCTTCCTGTTCGGCTGGTGCTGGAGTTTTTTCTATCATCTGTGCAACGGCATCCGGCATCTGGTGTGGGATGCGGGGCACGGCTATGACCTCCAGACCGCCTATCGCGCCAGCCAACTCGTGATCGCGGCCAGCGTGGTGCTGACCCTGGTGGCCTTCATCGCCGGCCTTGTGGTGCTGCACGGATGAGCGAGAAGCAGCTCCGCTCGCCGCTGGGCCGCGCGCTCGGCCTCGGCTCCGCCAAGGAGGGCGTCGCGCATTGGTGGGCGCAGCGCGTCAGCGCCGTCGCCCTGGTGCCGCTTGGCATCTGGTTCTGCGCCTCGCTGGTGTCGCTGGCGGGCGCCGACCGCCTGACCCTGATGGCCTGGCTGCATGGGCCGGTCGCGGCGGTCTTGATGATTTTGACGCTTGGTGCCCTGTTTTATCACGCGTCGTTGGGCCTCCAGGTCGTGATCGAGGATTACGCGCCGGGCGAGGGCACCAAGCTCGCCGGCATCGTCTTCGTCAAGCTGTTGGCATTGCTGCTCGCGGTGGCCGGCATTTTCGCCGTGCTCAAACTCGCATTCGGAGGCTGAGCATGGCCGTCTATCCCGTCACCGATCATCTCTACGATGTCATTGTCGTCGGCGCCGGCGGCTCCGGCCTGCGCGCCACCTTGGGCATGGGCATGGCCGGACTCAAGACCGCCTGCATCACCAAGGTGTTTCCGACCCGCTCCCATACCGTCGCGGCGCAGGGCGGCATCAGCGCCGCGCTCGGCAATATGGGCAAGGACGATTGGCGCTGGCACTTCTACGATTCGGTCAAGGGCTCCGACTGGCTCGGCGACCAGGATGCCATCGAATATATGTGCCACAACGCGATGCAGGCGGTGATCGAGCTCGAGCATTTCGGCGTGCCGTTCTCGCGCACCGAAGACGGCAAGATCTATCAGCGCCCGTTCGGCGGCCACACCACGGATTATGGCGAAGGCCCGATGGCGAAGCGCGCCTGCGCCGCCGCCGACCGCACCGGCCACGCCATGATCCACACGCTCTATCAGCAGAGCCTCAAGCACAATGTCGAGTTCTTCGTCGAATATATCGCGCTCGATCTGATCATGGACGAGGATGGCGCGTGCTGTGGCGTCATGGCCTGGTGTCTCGACGACGGCACCATCCATCGCTTTCGCGCGCATCTGGTGGTGCTGGCGACCGGCGGCTATGGCCGCGCCTTTTTCTCCACGACACAGGCGCATACCTGCACCGGCGACGGCAACGCCATGGCGCTGCGCGCCGGAGTGCCGATGCAGGACCCGGAATTCTTCCAGTTCCACCCGACCGGCGTCTATGGCGCCGGCGTGCTGATCACCGAGGGCGCGCGCGGCGAGGGCGGCTATCTCACCAATGCCGAGGGCGAGCGGTTCATGGAGCGCTATGCCCCCCATGCCAAGGATTTGGCGTCGCGCGACGTGGTCAGCCGCGCCATGACCATCGAGATCAGGGAGGGCCGCGGCTGTGGTCCGCACAAGGACCACATCATGCTGCATCTCGAGCATCTCGACCCGAAGGTACTGCATGAACGGCTGCCCGGCATCTCCGAGACCGCGAAAGTCTTCGCCGGGGTGGAGGTGACGCGCGAACCGATTCCCGTGCTGCCAACCGCGCATTACGCGATGGGCGGCATCCCGACCAATTACCATGGCGAGGCGCTGAACCCGACCGCGGACGATCCCGAGCGCGTGATCCCCGGCCTGATGGCGGTCGGCGAGGCGGCTTGCGTCTCGGTCCATGGCGCCAATCGTCTCGGCACCAATTCGCTGCTCGATCTCGTGGTGTTCGGCCGCGCCGCGGCGCAGCGCGCGGCGGAATTGGTGACCCCCGGCGCCGCGCTGAAGCCGCTGCCCGCCGGCGCCGGCGACCAGGCAGTGGCGCGGCTCGACAAGGTGCGCAACGCCAAGGGCCGGCTCAAGGCCGGCGAAATCCGCCTCAACATGCAGCGCACCATGCAGGCCGATTGCGCCATCTTTCGCGGGCCGACGCTGGCCGATGGCGTCGCCAAGATCGCGGACGTCACCGCGTCGATGAACGATCTCGGCCTCACCGACCGCTCGATGATCTGGAACACCGATCTGGTCGAGGCGCTGGAGCTCGATAATCTTCTGGCGCAGTCGACCGTCACGATTTCCGCCGCGCTGGCGCGGACCGAGAGTCGCGGCGCCCATGCGCGCGAGGATTTCCCCAGCCGCGACGACATCCACTGGCTGAAGCATTCGCTGACCTGGCTCGATGCCAGCGGCAAGGTGCGGCTCGGCTATCGCCCCGTGCATCTCAACACCATGTCGAACGAAGTCGAATCGATCCCGCCCAAGGCGCGCGTCTATTAGGGTTCGTCCGGATGAAAAAAATTCCATCCCCTTTTCCGTCACCCCCGGACTTGATCCGGGGATCCAAAGCCGACGCACGTCGCTTGCCCTGGATGGCCGGGTCAAGCCCGGCCATGACGGCAGAGAGATAGGCGCTTCGGCGCCATATCAGAAAGTCGAGACATGGCCAAATTTTCGTTGCCGAAAAATTCCAAGGTCGGGACCGGCAAGACCTATAAGGCGCCCGCCGGGGCCAAGCGGGTGCGCGCCTTCAAGGTCTATCGCTATGACCCCGACGAGAAGGCCAATCCGCGGCTCGATACCTATGAGGTCGATCTCGACACATGCGGGCCGATGGTTCTCGACGCGCTGATCAAGATCAAGAACGAGATCGATACCGGCCTGACCTTCCGCCGCTCGTGCCGCGAGGGCGTGTGCGGCTCCTGCGCCATGAATATCGGCGGCGGCAACACGCTCGCCTGTCTCAAGGCGATCGAGGATTTGCCCGGCGAGATTCACATTTATCCGCTGCCGCACATGCCGGTGATCAAGGATCTGGTGCCCGACCTGACCCACGCCTATGCGCAATATGAATCGATCCAGCCCTGGCTGCAGACCGAGACGCCGGCGCCGGATCGCGAGCGGCTGCAATCCGAGGCGGAACGCGCAAAGCTCGATGGGCTGTGGGAATGCATCCTGTGCTTCTGCTGCACCACGGGCTGCCCCAGCTATTGGTGGCAGGGCGAACGCTATCTCGGCCCGGCGGTGCTATTGCAGGCGGCGCGCTGGCTGCAGGACAGCCGTGACGAGAAGACCGGGGCGCGGCTCGACCAGCTCGAGGACCCGTTCAAGCTCTATCGCTGCCATACCATCATGAATTGCAGCAACACCTGTCCCAAGGGACTCAACCCGGCCAAGGCGATCGGCGACATCAAGCAGATGATGGTCGAGCGACGGTAAGTCGCTCGTCGATGGGGGTTCTCCGCGCCCCCGCGATGAACATCTGGCGCGCCGCCTTTGCCGCGTCGAGCGCGGGGCTGATCTGCATCGGCATGGCGCGGCTCGCCTACACGCCGATGATCCCCGCGCTGATCGAGGCGCGCTGGTTTTCCCAATCCGCGATCATCTATTTCGGCGCCGCCAATCTGGCGGGGTATCTGCTCGGCGCCGTCGTGGCGCGCCGGGTGGCGCGGCTGGCGCCCTCCGCGACGCTGATCCGGATCATGATGGTGGTGGTCACGCTGTCGTTCTTCGCCTGCGCGTGGCCGCAATCCTGGCTCTGGTATTTCTGCTGGCGGTTCATCGCCGGCGTCGCGGGCGCAGTCGTCATGGTGCTGGCGGCGCCCGCCGTGCTGGCGCACGTCCCGCCGGCGCGGCGCGGCATGGTCGGCGGCGCGATCTTCGCGGGTCTCGGCGCCGGGGTTGCGATCTCGGGCACGCTGGTGCCGCTGCTGCTGTGCTGGGGCCTCGTGGAGACCTGGTGCGGGCTCGGCGTATTCTCCGCGTTGCTGACGGCGGCGGCGTGGACCGGGTTCAGTCCCGACGCCGCGCCATCATCCGCGCCCTCACCCGCGCCACGGGCCACGCGGCTACAGGGGGGCGGCATCGTCGTCGTGGCGCTGCTGATCGAGTACGCGCTCAATGCCACCGCGCAGGTGCCGCACATGGTGTTCCTGTCGGATTTCATCGCCCGCGGCTTGCATCGCGGCATCGACGTCGCCGGCGTCTATTGGGTGATTTTCGGCATCGGCGCCATTGTCGGGCCGCTGGTCATGGGGCCGATCGCCGACCGGATCGGCTTCCGCGCTACGTTTCGCTTCGGCCTCGTGCTCGAAGTCGCCGATATCGCGCTGATTCTCCTGTCGGCGTCCGACGCCGCGCTCGCGATTTCCAGCTTCCTGATGGGCGCGCTGATCCCCGGCATGGTCACCGTCACCGTCGGCCGCATCCAGGAATTAATCGACGGCGCGGCGCGCCAGCGCGCGGTGTGGGCCGCGGCAACGATCGGCTTCGCCATCGGCCAGGCGGCGTCGGGCTATTTCTTTTCCTATCTCTTTGTCGCGACCGGCGGCGTCTATGCTTGGCTGTTCGGCATCGGCGCCGCGATGGCGCTGCTGGCGCTGGCGATCGACCTGGGCGCCAGCGCGCGCAACCCCGCTTAGTCCGACATCAGCGGGCCGAACATCACCCAGCGCGTGCCGTCGAACCGCTCCATTCGGCCCTGGCGGAACAGGCGGTAGTCGGTCGGCGTGGTGTTGACCGTGACGCCCGGTAACAGCAGCGGCACTTGCACGTCGTGCATGTTGGCGGCCTGGTGCATGATGTTCTCACGCGTCAGATCCTCGCCGCAGGCTTGCAGGATGTGCACCAGGATGCTGCCGAAGAGATAGCCGCCGACATAGCTGAAATCGGACTTGTTGGCGTTCGGCAGATATTTGTCCATCCAGGCGTTCCACGCGACCATGTCGGGCGAATCTTTCCATTCCGGATCGAACGGGTCTTTCCAGAACACGGAGGAGACGATGCCCTTGGCCTTGTCGAAGCCGGCGGGTTTCAGCGTGGTACCGACCAGCGACGAGATCGCGATGAGATATTGGGTGGGCTTCCAGCCGGTGTCATAGGCCTGGCGGATTGCCTGGCTGGCGAATTTGCCGATCGCGAAATTCATGAAGGTGTCGGCGCCCGACGCCTTCAGGGTCAGGATCTGCGAATCGACCGTCGGGTCGGAGAATTCATAGCTGGCGGTGGCGACCACCATCTTGTCGAACTTGTCGCCCAGCCCCTCCTTCATGCCGCGCAGCATGTCCTTGCCCAGATCGTCGTTGGAATAGAGGATCGCGATCTTGGCGTTGGGCGAATGCGCCAGAATGTATTTGGAATAGCGATGCGCCTCAACCGTGTAGAGCGGCGTGCCGGCGAGGGTCCAGGGAAATTTCTCGGGATTGACCAGCCGGCTGGCGCCGCCGCCGGCGAAGAGTTGCGGGATCTTATTGGCGTTCATGTATTTCTGCAGCGCGATCTGCGACGCGGTGCCGAGCGAGCGATAGGTGAAGGCGACATGCTCTTCCTCGATCAGCTTGCGGACCTGCTCGACCGATTTGTTCGGGCTGTAGCCATCGTCGACGCTGATCAGGTTGATCTTGCGGCCGTTGATGCCGCCCTTGTCGTTGATCATCTTGAAGAAGGCGGCGTCGGCGACGCCATTGGTGCTGAAGCCCGAGACGGGGCCGCTATAGGGTTCGGTCTGGCCGATCTTGATTTCGGTGTCGGTGACGCCCGGCGCGTATTTCTTTTCCGCCAAGGCGGGCGCGGCAAGCAGGGCGAACGCGACGAGTCCGGCGGTGAATGTTCCGAAGCGCATGATTCCTCCAATTCTCTGCCCTGTGATTAGCCCGCTTCTTTGCGTGCGGGCAAAGAATTTCTTGGTTATGAAGGGCGATGCTTATGCCGCGCGAAATGTTGCGACGAGATCCCTGGCTCTGGGCGCTGGCGGCGGGCACGCTGCTGGTTCATATCGCGGTCGCGGGGCGATACGATTTTTTCCGCGACGAGCTTTATTTCATCATCTGCGGCCGCCATCCCGCGTTCGGCTATGTCGATCAGCCGCCGCTGGTGCCGCTGCTGTCGGCGGCGACGCAGCTGTTCGGCGAATGCCTGTGGCTGCTACGGCTGCCGGCGGCACTTGCGGCGGCGGCGTTGGTGCCGCTGACCGGCGCGTTCGCCCGGCTCTTGGGGGGCGGGCGCGGCGCGGCGCTGATCGCGGGCGGCGCCAGCGCGCTGGCGCCGGTGCTGATCGGCTTGAGCGCGACCTTGTGCACGTCGAGCTTCGATGCGCTGGCCTGGACCGCCCTCGCCTATTTCGTTACGCGCGCGGCGTTACGCGGAACGGATCGCGATTTGATTTGGGCGGGCTTGATCGCGGGCGTCGCGTTCGAGGCAAAATATGGCGTGGTGTTGTGGTTCATCGGCCTCGCCATCGGCCTCGCGGCGATGCCGGAGCGGCGCCTCTATGCCCGCCGCGCGCTGTGGTACGGGGCGGCGCTGGCGGCGCTGATCGCGGCGCCGAACCTGATCTGGCAGACGGTCGAGGGTTGGCCGTTTCTCGAAGTCACGGCGAACCATTCCCGGGACAATCTCACCGGCTCGCCGCTCTATTTCTTCCTCCATCAGATTTTCATCCTCAATCCATTCCTCGCGCCGCTGTGGCTCGCGGGCTTGATCGCGCCGTTTGTGCGCGCCGAATTGAAGCCGGCGCGCTTCCTCGCCATCGCTTGGCTGGGGGCTGCCATCGTGACGTGGGCCTCGCACGGCAAGGATTATTACCTCGCCGGCGCCTATCCGACCTTGTTCGCGATCGGCGCCGTGGTCGCCGCGCGGGCGTGGGTATGGCTGAAGATCGTCGTCATCGCGGTCGCGGTCGCGGTGACGGCGGAGGCGCTGCCGATGACGCTGCCGATCCTGTCGCCGGATCTTCTCGGCGACTATATGGACGCGACGCATCTGCGGCCCAAGGCCAACCAGCGCGCCTCACTGGGCGCGCCGCTGACCCAGCTCTTTTCCGATCAATTCGGCTGGCGCGAATTGGAGCAGAAGGTCGCGGCGGTCTATCGCGCGCTGCCGCCCGACGAGCGCGCGCGGGCGGCGATTATCGCGACCGATTACGGCGAGGCGGCGGCCATCGATTTCTATGGCGCGGCCGACGGCCTGCCGCCGGCGCTCAGCGGCCAGGACCAGTATTATCTGTGGGGCACGCGCGGCCATGATGGCGGCGTCATCATCCATATCAACGGCGACCCGGCGCGCTGGCGCGACCGCTGCGCGCGCCTCGAGATCGCGGGCCGCTTCGGCGCGCCCTATACGATGCCCTACGAGGACGATCGGCCGATCATGCTGTGTCGCGATTTCCACGGCGGCCTGGCCCGCGCCTGGCCCGCGTTCAAGCGCTATTATTGAGAAGCCAACGCCTTTACCTGCGCGGCAAAATCCCGTTATAGAACCCCCTCCGCCCATGGCCCTCCCCCAGCCCGATTTGCCGCCGACCACCCCGCTCGCACTCTATGAGGCGCGCCGCGCCGCCGGCGAATTGCAGCCCGATCCGCAACAAGAGGCGGCGGCGCGGCGCCTCGATACGCTGGCGCGGCAATTGGCGGATTACACCCCCGCGCCGCCGGCGGCCGGCTGGCGCGCGCGGCTCGGCCTGGCGCCTGCGGCCGCCGCGCCGCCGCGGGGTCTCTATCTTTGGGGCGCGGTCGGGCGCGGCAAGTCGATGCTGATGGATTTGTTCTTCGCCGCCGCGCCGGTGGCGAAGAAGCGCCGCGTCCATTTCTATGCCTTCATGCTGGAGGTGCATGTCCGCATCCATGCGCGCCGCGCGGAGAAGACCGACCCGATCGGCCCGGTCGCCGCCGAGATCGCCGCGGCCGCGACGCTGCTGTGCTTCGACGAGTTCGACGTCACCGACATCGCCGATGCGATGATCCTGGGCCGGCTGTTCGCGGCGCTGTTCGCGGCCGGGGTGGTGGTGGTCGCGACCTCCAACCGCCCGCCCGACGAGCTCTATCAGGACGGACTACAGCGCGACCGGTTCCTGCCGTTCATCGCCCTGTTGAAGGACCGCATGGCGGTGCTGCGGCTCGATGGCGGGCGCGATTACCGGCTGCAACGCTTCGCCGGCCGCAAGACCTACTTCGTCTCCCCCGCCGGGTCGAGCCACGATGCGCTCGCCGCCGCGTTCGACGATTTGACCGGCGGCGCCGAGGGGAAAGAGGAAACGCTGACCGTGCTGGGCCGGAAGCTTTTGGTGCCGCGCGCCGCCAAGGGCGTCGCCTGGTTCGGCTTCGACGAGCTGTGCGCCCGGCCGCTCGGGCCGCCCGATTTCCTGGCGCTGTGCCAGGCGTTTCACACTATCGTGGTCGAGGGCATTCCAGTGATGGACCGGCGCCTGCGCAACGAGGCCAGGCGCTTCACCATTTTCATCGACACGCTTTATGAGGCGCACGGCAATCTGGTGGCGAGCGCCGTGGCGCCGCCGGAGGCGCTTTATCCCGACGGCGACGGCGCCTTCGAGTTTCAGCGCACCGTCTCCCGCCTCAACGAAATGCAAAGCGCCGACTACATCGCCGCCCGTAGGGGGTAGCACCCTCACCCTCCCAATCCTTCGGATTGGGCCCCTCCCTCTCCCACAAGTGGGAGAGGGGCCGACCGCTCCGAGCCAATAGCCCTCTCCCGCTCGCGGGAGAGGGTGGCGCCGCGCCAGCGGCGACGGGTGAGGGTCTTGTTGCCCGCCGGGGTAATTCGCGCTAAACCCGCGCCGTCCCAAGCGAAGAGGTTTTTCCATGGCACGCAAGAAAATCGCGCTGATCGGCGCGGGTCAGATCGGCGGCACGCTGGCGCTGTTGATTGGCCTCAAGGAACTGGGCGATGTGGTGATGTTCGACATCGTCGATGGCGTGCCGCAGGGCAAATCGCTGGACATCGCCGAGGCCGCGCCGGTCGAGGGTTTCGATGCCAACTTCACCGGCGCCAACGACTATTCGGCGATCGCTGGCGCCGACGTGGTGATCGTGACCGCTGGCGTGCCGCGCAAGCCGGGCATGAGCCGCGACGATCTGATCGGCATCAACGCCAAGGTGGTGAAGAGCGTCGGCGAGGCGATCAAGACCCATTGCCCCGGCGCCTTCGTCATCACCATCACCAATCCGCTTGATGTCATGGTCTGGGTGATGCGCGAGGCCTCGGGCCTGCCGGCGGAGCGGGTGGTCGGCATGGCCGGCGTGCTGGACGGCGCGCGCTTCCGCTATTTCCTGGCCGAGGAATTCGGCGTCTCGGTCGAGGATGTCACCGCCTTCGTCCTGGGTGGCCATGGCGATTCGATGGTGCCGTTGGTGCGTTATTCCACGGTTGCGGGTATTCCCTTGCCCGATCTGGTCAAGATGGGCTGGACCACCGACGAAAAGCTGCAAAAGATCGTGCAGCGCACCCGCGATGGTGGCGGCGAGATTGTTAATCTGCTGAAGACCGGCTCGGCCTTCTATGCGCCGGCCTCGTCGGCGATCGCGATGGCCGAATCCTATTTGAAGGACAAGAAGCGGGTGGTGTCGTGCGCCGCCTATCTGACCGGCCAATATGGCGTCAAGGACCTCTATGTCGGCGTTCCGGTGGTGATCGGCGCCCAGGGCGTGGAGCGCATCGTCGAAATCCAGATGAACGCGGCCGAGAAGGCCGAATTCGACAAATCGGTCGCCGCGGTACGGGCCTTGCTTGAGGCAACCCGGAAAATCCAGGCGGCGTAGAGCCGCCCGTTCGTCAATCCCTAACCAAGGGAAGCTAGGTTATTGGGCGGAACTCCCCATCTCTAACCCGGGCCGCCGATGCGGCGGCGAGCCAGAACAATGTCGCGACTTGAACAGACCAGTTTTCTCTATGGCGGCAACGCCACCTTCATCGCCGAACTCTATGCCCGGTATCTGACCGACCCCCAATCGGTCGATCCGAGCTGGCGCGGCTTCTTCGCCGATCTGGCGGAGCAGACCCCGGCGATCGCGAAGGAACTGTCGGGCCCCGATTGGGCGCGCGAGCACAGCCAGGTCATCGGCAACGGCATGGCGAATGGCGCGGCCAATGGCCATGCCGAGATCACCCCCGCGCTCAAGGCGAACGGCCACGCGGCGCCCGCGCCGCAAACCGGCACCGCCACCATTCTCGATTCGCTGCGCGCGGTCGCCCTGATCCGGGCCTATCGCAATCAGGGCCACCTGATCGCCGACCTCGACCCGCTCGGCCTCGCCAAGCGCGACGGCCATCCCGATCTCGATCCCGTCACCTATGGGCTGACCGAGGCGGATCTGGCGCGGCAATTTTTCATCGACGGCCTGCTGGGTTTCGAGACCGCGACCCTGCGCCAGATCATCGATGCCTGCCGCGCCACCTATTGCGGCCATGTCGGCATCGAATACATGCATATCCAGGAGCTCGAACAGCGCCGCTGGATTCAGCGCCGCATCGAGGTGCCGCGCAACCAGACCGACTTCACCGCCTCTGGCAAGCACGCGATCCTGGAGCGGCTGACCGCCGCCGAGGGGTTGGAGCGGTTCCTCGACAAGCGCTATACCGGCACCAAGCGGTTCGGGATCGAGGGCGCGGAATCCCTGATCCCGGCGCTGGAGCAGGTCATCAAGCGCGGCGGCCAGCTCGGCGTGAAGGAGCTGGTGATCGGCATGGCGCATCGCGGCCGGCTCAACGTCCTGACCAACATGATGGGCAAGCCGTTCGCGGCCCTGTTCTCCGAGTTCCAGGGCAACCCCGCCAACCCCGACGATGTGCAAGGCTCGGGCGACGTCAAATATCATCTCGGCACCTCGACCGACCGCGAGTTCGACGGCAACAATGTCCATCTGTCGCTGACCGCCAACCCATCGCATCTCGAAATCGTCAATCCGGTGGTGCTGGGCAAGGTGCGCGCCAAGCAGCGCCAGCGCGGCGACCACGAGCGCGTCCAGGTCATCGGCCTGCTGATTCATGGCGATGCCGCCTTCGCGGGGCAGGGGCTGGTCGGCGAGACGCTGGAACTGTCGGAGCTCAAGGGCTATCGCACCGGCGGCACCATCCATTTCATCGTCAACAACCAGATCGGCTTCACCACCAGCCCGACGGCGGCGCGCTCCGGTCCCTACCCGTCCGATATCGCCAAGGCGATCCAGGCGCCGATCTTCCATGTGAATGGCGACGATCCCGAAGCGGTGGTGCATGTGGCGCGCATTGCCACGGAATATCGTCTTCAGTTCAAAAAAGATGCCGTCGTGGATATCTTTTGCTACCGCCGTCATGGCCATAATGAGGGCGATGAGCCTGCCTTTACTCAGCCCTTGATGTACCAGGCGATCGCCAATCATCCGACGACGCGCGAGCTCTATGCCGGCCGCTTGGCCGAGGAAGGCATCGTCACCGAAGCCGCCGCCGCCAAGCTCGCGGCCGATTTCCAGGCCCAGCTCGACATCCAGTTCGAGGCGGCGAAAAGCTATCGCCCGAACAAGGCCGATTGGCTCGAAGGCGCGTGGAGCGGCATGGCGGTGGCGTCGGGCGACGACCGGCGCGGCGAAACCTCGGCGACAATGGAATTGCTGCGCCAAGTTGGCGCCGCGATTACCACGGCGCCCGCCGATTTCCATCTCAACCGCAAGATCGCGCGCCAGCTCGAGCAGAAGCGCGAGGCTCTGGCCTCGGGTGAGGGCATCGACTGGGCGACCGCCGAGGCGCTGGCGTTCGGCACGCTGGTGGCGGACGGCACCTTCGTGCGCCTCTCCGGCCAGGATTCGGGGCGCGGCACCTTCTCCCAGCGCCATGCCGTGCTGGTCGATCAGGAGACCGAGGCCAAGTACATTCCCCTCCAGCATGTCGGCGCCAAGCAGGCGCCGTTCGAGGTGCTGGATTCGCCCCTCTCCGAGGCCGGCGTGCTGGGCTTCGAATATGGCTACAGCCTCGCCGAACCGCGCGCGCTGATCCTATGGGAGGCGCAATTCGGCGATTTCGCCAATGGCGCGCAGGTCGTCACCGATCAGTTCATTTCCTCGGGCGAGGCGAAATGGCTGCGCATGTCGGGCCTGACCCTACTGCTGCCGCATGGCTATGAGGGGCAGGGGCCGGACCATTCCTCGGCGCGGCTGGAGCGGTTCCTGCAGATGTGCGGCGAGGATAATTGGCAGGTCTGCAATCTCACCACCGCCGCCAATTATTTTCATGCGCTGCGCCGTCAGGTGCATCGCAATTTCCGCAAGCCGCTCGTCATCGCGACGCCGAAATCGCTGTTGCGCAGCCCGGAAGTGGCGTCGCGCCTCGATGCGATGGGGCCGGGCACGTCGTTCCATCGCGTCATCGCGGAGATCGATACGCTCGCGGCCGACGACAAGGTGCGGCGCGTCGTGCTGTGCAGCGGCAAGGTCTATTTCGACCTGCTGCATGCGCGGCGCGAGCGCAAGCTCGAGGATGTCGCGATCCTGCGTGTCGAGCAGCTCTATCCCTTTCCGGTGAAGACGCTGGGCGCGGCGCTGGCGCGCTACAGACAAGCCGAGCTGATCTGGTGCCAGGAAGAGCCGCAGAACATGGGCGCCTGGAACTTCATCGACCGGCGCATCGAGGCGGTGGCGGCGCGGCTCGACATCAAGGGCAAGCGGCCGCTCTATGCCGGGCGCCCGGAAATGGCGGCGACCGCGACCGGGCTGTTGCGGCGGCACAATGCCGAGCAGGCGCGGCTGGTGGAACAGGCGCTGATCGGCGCCTGAACGGGCGGGACAGGATCACGGGACAGGATATGACGATCGACATCAAGGTTCCTACCCTCGGCGAATCGGTCACGGAGGCCAGCGTCGGCCGCTGGCTCAAGCAGGCCGGTGACACGATCGCGATGGACGATCCGCTGGTCGAGATCGAAACCGACAAGGTGACGCTGGAGATCAACGCGCCGGTGGCCGGCACGCTCGCCGATATCGTCGCGGCCGAGGGCGCCAATGTCGCGGTCGGCGCCGTTCTCGGCCATATCGCCGAGGGCAAGGCGGGCGCCAAGCCCGCCGCCGCGCCGAAAGCGGCGGCGCCCGCCAAGGCGGCGCCGACGGCGAGCCAACTCGAACGCTCGGGTCCCGCGGTGCGCAAGCTCGCCGAGGATAAAGCGCTCGATCCCGCCACGATCGCGGGCAGCGGGCGTGACGGCCGCGTCACCAAGGGCGATGTGCTTGCGGTACCGGCAACCCCCGCGCCCGCCGCCAAGCCGGCCGCGCCGCCGCGTCAGGTCGGGCCGCGCGAGGAGCGCGTGCGGATGACGCGCCTGCGCCGCACCATCGCCGAACGCTTGAAGGAGGCGCAGAACACCGCCGCCATGCTCACAACCTTCAACGAGGTGGATATGAGCGCGGCGATGGCGATGCGCGACAAATATCGCGACAGTTTCGAGAAGAAGCATGGCGTGCGGCTCGGCTATATGTCGATCTTCGTCAAGGCGTGCATCGCCGCGCTGAAGGACGTACCCGCCGTCAACGCCGAGATTTCCGGCGACGATCTGATCTACAAGAACCATTACGATATCGGCGTCGCGGTCGGCACCGAGCATGGTCTCGTGGTGCCGGTGGTGCGCGACGCGGACGCGCTGTCCTTCGCCGAAATCGAGAAAAAAATCGGCGAGCTCGGCAAGCGCGCACGAGACGGTAAGCTAGCGCTCGACGATCTGATGGGCGGCACCTTCACGGTGTCGAATGGCGGCGTCTATGGCTCGCTGATGTCGACGCCGATTCTGAACCCGCCGCAATCGGGCATCCTCGGCATGCACAAGATCATGAAGCGGCCGATGGTGGTCGGCGACAAGATCGAGGCGCGGCCGATGATGTATCTCGCGCTCAGCTACGATCACCGCGTCGTCGATGGCCGCGAAGCGGTGACGTTCCTGGTTCGCGTCAAGGAATGTGTCGAGGACCCCGAACGCCTGCTGTTCGAGGTATGATGCTCCGCGAGTGCCTCTGTCCCTTCTTACCCCTCTCCGCCCATTGGGAGGAGAGGGAGGGACCCGCGCCATCGGCGCGGGAGGGTGAGGTGGCTATGCTCCGCGATTCCCCCACCTCACCCCGACCCTCTCCGCCCCCGGGGGTGGAGAGGGGGAAGAAATTCCCATGAGCGATTTCGATGTCATCGTGATCGGCGGCGGACCCGGCGGCTATGTCGCGGCGATCCGCGCGGCGCAGCTCGGCATGCGCGTCGCCTGCGTCGAGAAGCGCGCGACCCTCGGCGGCACCTGTCTCAATATCGGCTGCATTCCGTCGAAGGCGCTGTTGCAATCGTCGGAGAAATTCGCCGAGGCGGGGCACGCCTTCGCCGCGCATGGGGTGACGCTATCGGGCGTGTCGCTCGATTTGCCGACCATGATGGCGCGCAAGGACAAGGTGGTCGCGGCCAATACCGGCGGCGTCGATTATCTGTTCCGCAAGCACAAGATCGAACGCGTCACGGGCGGCGCTGTCATCACCGCGCCGGGCACCGTCACGGTGGACGGCAAGACGGAACTCAAAGCCAAATCGATCATCATCGCCACCGGCTCGGAATCGATGCCGCTAGTGGACGTGCCGGTCGATGAGAAAACCGTCCTCAGCTCGACCGGCGCGCTGTCGCTCGATGCGGTGCCGAAGCATCTCGTCGTGGTCGGCGGCGGCTATATTGGCCTCGAAATGGGCTCGGTATGGCAGCGGCTCGGCGCCGAGGTCACGGTGGTCGAATTCCTCGATCGCATCGTGCCGAACATGGATACCGAGACCGGCGCCGCGCTGCAGAAGATTCTCGCGAAACAGGGTTTCAAATTCAGGCTCGGCACCAAGGTCGCGTCGGCCAGCCAGGCCAAGGGCGGGGTCACCCTGTCGCTGGAGCCGGCGGCGGGCGGCGCGGCGGAGACGCTGAAGGCCGATGCGGTGTTGGTGTGCATCGGCCGCCGTCCCTATACGGCGGGCCTCGGGTTGGAGAAGGTTGGCGTCGCGCTCGACAATAAGGGCCGCATCATCGTCGATCATCGCTTCACGACGAATGTGGCGGGGATTTATGCCATCGGCGATGTCATCGCCGGCCCGATGCTGGCGCATAAGGCAAGCGAGGAGGGCGTCGCCCTCGCCGAAATTCTTGCCGGCCAGCACGGACAGGTAAATTACGACGCCATTCCCGCCGTGATCTACACCGCGCCCGAAGTCGCCAGCGTCGGCAAGACCGAGGAAGAGCTAAAGGCCGCGGGCGTGTCGTACAAGACCGGCAAATTCCCGTTCAGCGCCAATGCACGCGCCCGCGCCAACGGCGAGACCGAGGGGTTCGTAAAAATTCTCGCCGATGCCGTCACCGATCGCGTGCTCGGTGTCCATATCATCGGCCCCGATGCCGGCACCATGATCGCGGAATGCGTGGTAGCGATGGAATTCGCCGCCAGCGCCGAGGATATCGGCCGCATCTGCCACGCCCACCCGACCCTCAACGAAGCGGTGAAGGAAGCCGCGCTCGCGGTTGGCGGCGAAGCGATTCACATCTAAGCGTGATCGCATTTACCAATTAACGTCCCCAGCCGTACCGGCACGGCAATACGTGATTATGCTGCCCGGCATGGTCGGAGAAGCGTGATGAATTTCCTGATGACGAGCGTTGGTCTGGGCTGCGTCGCGGCGGTCTTGGCGCAGATAATCATGCCCAACCTGCTCGCGGGAAAATTCCTCGAGACGGCGGCGATCGCGTCGATTTTACTGATTCTGTTTGGGATCAGAATTCCAGGACTACACACGCCCATTCGCGGCAGGGAATAGGCGCCGGTCGAGATCGGCCGCATTCGCCACGCCCACCCGACCTTGCTCTTCAGCCTTACCGGCGAAAGCCGGTATCCACGGTGAAGCGGCACGATGGACCCCGACTTTCGTCGGGGTGGCGCGTCGCATCAGCCGCCGACGCAGCTGGCATAGAGCGCGTGACGCTTCACCCGGAATCTCCCTTCGCCCGCGGATGCGCACTGTCATAGACCGTGAGTAACCTCGCGGCATCGACCTTGGTATAGCGTTGCGTCGTCGAGAGCGACGCGTGGCCGAGCAATTCCTGGATCGAGCGCAAATCGCCGCCGCCGGCCAATAGATGTGTCGCGAAACTGTGACGCAGCGCATGCGGCGTCGCATGTTCCGGCAAGCCCAGCGCGGCGCGCAGCTTCATCATCTGGCCTTGAACCAGGCGCGGATGCAGTGGCCCGCCGCGCGCGCCGACGAACAGCGGCGCATCGTTGGCCAGCGCGTGCGGGCAGGCGGCGAGATAATCCTGAATCGCGGCGGCGACGGCGGGCAGGATCGGCACCATCCGCGTCTTATTGCCCTTACCGGTGATGCTCATCGCGCCTGCGCTGAGCGGTGCATCGCCGCGCCGCATGCCCAGCGCCTCGCCCAGGCGCAGGCCCGCGCCATAGAGCAGCGTCAGGATCGCGCGGTCACGCTTGGCAATCCAGATTTCGCGCTCCATCCCGGCGCCGCCATCGAGCGCGGTTTGCGCCTCATCCTCGCTCATCGCCTTCGGCACCGGCTTCGGCAGCTTGGGCGATTTCACCGCGATCAGCGCGGCGTTTTTCGCGAGGCCGCGCCGGTCGAGAAAGCGGAAGAAATTGCGCAAGGTGGAGAGCGCGCGCGCATTGGACGCCCGCCCGATGTCATGCCCGACGCGATGCGCGAGCCAGGCGCGAAAATCCGCTGGCGTCAGCGCCGTCAGCGCCGCGAGGTCGGGGACGCCGCCCCGATGCTCGGTGACGAAGTCGAGGAACTGCGCCAGGTCGCGACCATAGGCGGCGAGGGTGTGGGGCGAGACGCGGCGCTCGCTCGCCAGCCACTCGCACCAGCGCGCGCTCGCCTCGGCCAAGTCGGGTGTCGCGGCAAACCGCGCGGGCGCCAGCGGCGCCGGCGGGGTTGGGAAAATCAGGCCGGCAGATCGAGCCATTGCGCGATGGTGATCGCCACGGACCGGCCGAGGAAATGCAGCAATTCCGTGCCCTGCGCGACATGGAACTTGCCCGGCGTGCGGGTGCCGATGGCAAGGAGGCCGGCCGGCGATTTGGCGCTGACCCGCAGTCGCAACAGCGCCGCCGAGTGCACCAGCCCGGCACCGTCGCCGAACAAAGCCGGGTCGCCCTCGATCTCCTCGAACAGCAGCACGTCGCGATCCTCGCCGAACAATTCCGCCACCGTGCCCGGTTTCAGAATCTGGACGCCCTGGTTGCGCAGCTTCGGCTTCATCGGCTCGGCCGATTCGACGCCGATGGTGGCGACATCGGCATCGAGCATCACCGCGAGATCGGTGGTCACGGTCTGGATCAGCTGTTCAAAGCTGCGCGCGCCGAACAGCGCCAGCGCCGCGCTGTGGACGCGGCCCTGACTGACGAGATTGGCGCGGCTGGTGCCGATCAGCTCGCCATGCTGGGCCTGAAGCTTCTCCAATTCGCCCCGCTGGCGCTGCAGCATGAAGCTCTGCATATCGACGACCTGGTCGCCGCGCTGCAAGGCTGGCGGCGTCAGCACCGCGAGCAACGCCGGATGGTGCACCAGGAAGTCCGGATGGGCGCGCAGATAGGCGCAAACCTCGGCTTCGGCGATGCCGTCGGGCTCCGCCGCCGCCACGGGTTTGTGCTTGTCCTGCGTCATTCGGCGGCCTGTTTCGCCAGTCCTAGAATCGACTGCCCCGTCTTCTTCCAGTCGGCGGCGAAACTGGCCAAGCCCTTATCGGTCAGCGGGTGCTGGTACAATTGCCGGATCACGCTGGGCGGCATGGTGCCGACATGGGCGCCGATCTTCGCGGCCTCAAGGACGTGCATGGGGTGGCGGATCGATGCGACCAGTACTTCGGTCTTAAGATTGGGGTATTGGCGATAGATCGTGACGATATCACGCACCACGCTCATCCCATCCTCGGCGACATCATCGAGGCGTCCAACAAAGGGCGAGATGAAGGTCGCGCCGGCCTTGGCGGCGAGCAGTGCCTGCACCGCGGAAAAGCACAAAGTGACATTGACCATGGTGCCTTCGTCCCGCAGTGCCTTGCAGGTCTTCAGCCCATCCATCGTCAGCGGCACCTTGACCGCGACATTCTTGGCGATCTTGGCGAGAAGGCGCCCCTCGGCCAATTGGGTGGCATGGTCGCTGGCGGTGACCTCGGCGCTGACCGGCCCCGGCACGATGCTGCATATCTCGCGGATCGTGTCCTTGAAATCGCGACCCGATTTCGCGATCAGCGACGGGTTGGTGGTGACGCCATCCACCAGGCCGGTGGCGGCAAGATCCCGAATCTCGGCAATATCGGCGGTATCGACAAAAAATTTCATGCCTTGCTTCCTATCTCCCCACTCCGCGTCATGCGCGCCGCCAGCGTGGCGGCCCCTCCCCGTTCGGATTAAGAGACTATCGCATGCCGACATCACATGCCAGTTCTGCCGGCGATTCGATCGCGGCCGCAAGCGGCGCGCGGGTGCGCGTGCTGTTGCCGCTGCCGCTCGCCGGCGCCTACGATTATGCCGTGCCTTCCGGCATCGATCTCGCACCCGGCGATTTCGTGTCGGTGCCCCTCGGCGCCCGCAAGCTGGCGGGCGTGGTGTGGGGTCCCTCGACAGATGAGATCGCGTCGGAAAAAGTGAAGCCCGTCGCCGCGCGACTCGACGCGCCGCCCTTATCCGACGAATTGCGCGCGCTGATCGATTGGGTCGCGGCTTATACACTGGCGCCGCCCGGCGCGGTACTGCGCATGGCGATGAGCGTGCCCGACGCGCTGGAGCCGCTGCGCGCGCTGATCGGGTTCGCGCCCAGCGCGGCGGGTCGCGCGCTCGCCGCCGATCCGGCGACGGCGCTGACACCGCCGCGGCGCCGCATCATCGTCGAGGCTGCGCAGGTGCCAGGCACCGCCGCCGATCTGGCGCGCCGCGCCGCCTGCGGCGCCGGCGTGGTGCGCGGCCTCGTCGCGGCGGGGCTGCTGGCGCCCGTGGCGCTGTCGCGCCGGGCGCCGCTCAGCCCGCCCGATTGGCGCCGTCCGGGGCCGACTTTGTCCTCGGCGCAGGAAATCGCGGCCGATGAGCTGATCGCCCATTTCGATAAAGGCGGGTTCGGGGTCACCTTCCTCGACGGCGTCACCGGGTCCGGCAAGACCGAGGTTTATTTCGCCGCCATCGCCGCGGCGCTGGCGCGCGGCCAGCAGGTGCTGGTGTTGCTGCCGGAGATCGCGCTGTCGGCGCAATGGCTGCGGCGCTTCGCCCAGCGCTTCGGCGCGGCGCCGCCGCAATGGCATTCCGATCTCGGTCAGGCCGAGCGGCGCGAGACTTGGCGCGCGGTCGCCGAGGGCGAGGCGCGGCTGGTGGTCGGCGCGCGCTCGGCCTTGTTCCTGCCGTTCCACGAACTGGGCCTGATCGTGATCGACGAGGAGCACGACCAATCCTTCAAGCAGGAGGAGGGCGTGATCTATCACGCCCGCGACATGGCGGTGGTGCGCGCCTCGCTGGCGCGGATTCCGATCGTGCTGGTCTCGGCGACGCCGTCGCTCGAAACCCAAATCAATGTCGAGGAAGGGCGCTATCGCCGGCTGCATCTGCCGGCGCGGCATGGCAGCGCGCGGCTGCCCGATATCCGCCTGATCGACCTGCGCCGCACCGCGCCGGAGCGGCACTCGTTCCTGGCGCCGCAATTGATCGAGGAGTTGCGCCATACGCTGGAAGCGCATGAGCAGGCGATGCTGTTCCTCAATCGCCGTGGCTACGCGCCGCTGACTCTGTGCCGGCAATGCGGCTTTCGCCTGCAATGCCCGAACTGCACGGCGTGGCTGGTGGAGCATCGCTTTCATCACCGGCTGCAATGCCATCATTGCGGCCATGCCGAGCCGGTGCCGCCGCTGTGTCGGCAATGCGGCGCGGCGGCGAGCTTCGCGCCGTGCGGGCCGGGGGTCGAGCGCATCGCCGAGGAAATCGCCCAGCTTTTCCCGGCGGCGCGGGTCGCGGTGATGGCCTCGGACACGCTGATCGGACCCGATGCCGCGGCGGTATTGCTGGAGCGGGTGGAGCGGCATGATATCGATATCCTGATCGGTACGCAGATGGTAGCAAAGGGGCATCATTTCCCGCTATTGACCCTGGTTGGCGTGATCGATGCCGATCTCGGCCTCGATGGCGGCGATCTGCGCGCGGGCGAGCGCAGCTTTCAATTGCTGCATCAGGTTTCCGGCCGCGCCGGGCGCGAGGTCCAGCCCGGCCTGGTGCTGGTCCAGACCTTTCATCCCGAGCATCCGGTGATGCGCGCCCTCGTCGCCGACGATCGCGACCGGTTCCTCGCGCTTGAGGCGGCTGAGCGGCGCGCCCATGGCTGGCCGCCTTTCGGCCGGCTCGCCGCGCTGATCGTCTCGGCGCCCGACGAGGACGGCGCCGATTTCACCGCGCGCGCCTTCGCGCGCTGCGCGCCGCAACAACCGGGAATCGAGGTGCTGGGTCCGGCGCCGGCGCCGCTGGCGATTCTACGCGGCCGCCACCGCCGGCGCTTTCTGGTCAAGGCCAAGCGCCACATCCGCCTGCAACAAGTAATGCGCGAATGGCTGGGCCGGGTGAAGCTGCCGTCGCCGGTGCGCGCCACCGTGGACATCGATCCCTATAGTTTTCTGTGACGCGGGGCGCGCTTTCCCTACTCGTCCGTCAGCCCGAAGGCCGGTTGCGGCGCGCGGAAGCCGGCGAGTGGGAAATCACCCAGCGGCATCAGGGTCGCGCCGCAATGCCGGGCGAAGTCGGCCGACGCTACCACCGCGCGGCCCTCGCGCGCGGCGATCTTTTCCAGCCGCGCCGCCAGATTGACCGCCGGACCGATGCAGGTGAAATCGAGCCGGTCGCCACTACCGATATTGCCATAGAGAACGTCGCCCAGATGCAGTGCCAGGCCGAAGCGCAGACCCGCGACCTTCGCCACCTCGGCGCGCGCCTCGTGCGCGGCGGCCAGCGCCTCGGCGCAGGCGGCATCGGCGCCCAGCGCCTCGGTCACCGGGAAAATCGCCAGGAGGCCGTCGCCGATATATTTCAGCACCTCGCCGCCATGCGCCGTAATCGCCGGCACCTGGCAATCGAAATAATTATTCAGCACCGCCATCACGGTTTCCGGCGGCTCGCGGTCGGTGAGTGTAGTGAAGCCGCGCATGTCCGACAGCCAGATCGCGGCGCGGATCGCCTCGGTATCGCCGCGCTGAATATGCCCGGCGCGAACCCGCTCGCCGGTCTTGTGGCCGACATAAGTGTCGAGCAGCGCCGATGAGGAGCGCGTTAGCGCGCGGACTTCGGCGACCCGCGCCAGCGGCGCGATGATGGAGCGGATGGCGCCAATCTGCGCCGGGGTGAAGCCGCCGGGCGCCGCCGTCGACCACACCGCGACATGAACCTCGCCGCCGAAGGTGAAGCGCAGCGGCATGCCGACATAATCGGTGATGCCCTCGTCGCGCATGCCGTTGAGGATCGGAAAATCCATTGGGCAGTCGGCGCGGGCCAGGGGACGGCGCAGCTCGGAATCGTTTTGGTAGATGTACGCGACCGGGCTGTCGGTGTAGCCCGAGGACTCGATCATCTCATAGCGCAGGGCGCTGACCTCGACCGGCCCGTCGGCGCGCCAGCCGAAGCGCCGCCCCGCGACGAGGGGATGGAGGGTGCGCACGAATACCGCCGCCCGCGCCAGGGGCACGCCGGCGGCCACCAGCCCCTCGGCGAGCTTTTTCAGCACATCCTGCGGCGGCACGCAGTCGCGCGCGCCATCGACCAGCCATTCGACCAGCGCCGACGTGTCGATGACGGCGGCGCTCATTCAGATGCGCCCGGTGGGCGTCAGGCCGAAATGGAAGCGCCCGAAATTGAGCGCGGCGCTGTCGGACTGATGGGCGAGATGGCCGCGAATGACCGCGATGTTCTTCCAATAGCGCCCCAGCATCGCATCCGCCTTGGCGGCCGAGGTGCCGGCGGTGCGGAACATGATATCGACCGCCTCATAGGCGAGATGGATGCATTGCTGCTCCACCATCTGCAGCCGCCGCTCGGCATCGACGCCGAAGGGTGGGCCGCCGGCGGCCTGGGCGTGGCATAATTCCATGAATTGCTCGCCGACCTGGATCATGGCGGCATGGGCGGTATCGATCAGCGCCTGGCAGCGGCCGAAATTATGCTGATACTCGGCCAATTCGTAACGATAGGGATAGGGCGGCCACGGCGTCTTGCGGCTCTTGATGATCTCCTCATAAATATCGAGCGCGCCATAGGCGGCGCCGACCACCACCGCCGTCGATTCCGCCACCAGGAAGGGCGTATTGCGGCCGAAATACATCGGATTGTCATGCAGCGCGCGCCCCGGCCGGTCGGTGGACAGCTCGCCGGTGGGCCGCGTCCATAGCATGGTGCGATAGGCCGGGACGAACAAATCCTTGATCTCGATACGCTTCGAGCCGGTGCCTTGCATCCCGATCATGTGCCAATTATCGACGATGGTGTAATCGGCGCGGTCGATGATTATCAGGATGGTGCCGGCGGGTGCCTCGGTCGCGGGGTCGATGGCGAGGGCGCCGCCGATGAAATGAGTGGCGATATCGCAGCCCGAGACGTAATCCCAGCCGCCGGTGACGCGATAGCCGCCGGCGGCCGGAACCGCCTTGGCGCTGGGCGGCGGCACGCCGGGCGCGCGAAACTCGCCGTCGGCGCCATAGACCTCGATCTGCCCCTCGGCGGGAAAGCCGGCGAAGAGATGGGCGTGGCCGGCGGTCAGGGCGAGCACCCAGCCGCTTTCGGCGCAGCCGCGCGCCACCTCCATCATCACCCGCATGAAATCGGGAACGCTGACCTCATAGCCGCCGAAGCAGCGCGGCTGAATGGCGCGATAGAAGCCGGCTTCGACGAAGCGCCGGTTCATATCGTCGGAGAGCCGCGCCGCCGCCTCGGTCTCGGCCTGCCGCGCCCGCAACAGCGGCCGCAGCGCCACCGCGCGGGCGATCATCGCGGCCACGGTCAGATCGGGCTCGGGCGGGGGAATTGGGGTGAAGCCCGGCCCGAATTTTTCGTCTTTCACGATGTTTCTCCACCATTCTTGCCCGAGATATAGCAAGCGCCCGCGCTATCGGGCGAGGAGTTTGATCTCACTCTCCGCCCCTTGGGGGCGGAGAGGGTTGGGGTGAGGTGGGGAAGCGCCGAGCCAGCCCACCTCACCCCACCCTCTCCTCCCAATGGGAGGAGAGGGGGATAAGCGGCGGCGGCGCATTGTCGCAGCGTCGGGCGTGCCATGCGGTTGCGCCGCTCCCGACCCCGTGATAGAAACCGGCCGCGCTTTCCGGGCGTGCTTCGTCGCGCGCCGGCCGATCAAGGGACAGGCCAGGAAACGCCGCGCTTTTCATGCCTTTCGACGGCATTGGTGGTCGCCCTCCGGGGGTGCGAGAGGCGGGAATCATGGATCGTGGCTTGAGATAGGGGACCGTTACTTCGTGGCATCCGAAGCGACAGGCGTATCAGGCCTTGCCGAGCGCTATGCGCGGGCGCTGTTCGAGCTCGCCGATGACGGCCGTTCGCTCGACCAGGTGGCGGGCGACCTCAAATCCTTGGGCCGGATGCTGGCCGAGAGCGCCGAGCTGCGCCGGGTCATCCGCAGCCCGGTGATCGGCCGCGACGCGCAGGGGCGGGCGATCGCCGCCCTGGCCGAGAAGGCCCAGCTGTCGCAATTGACCCGCAATTTCCTCGGGCTGCTGGCGCGCAACCGCCGCTTCTTCGCGCTGCCCGAGATGATCACGGCGTTTCTCGCCAATCTCGCCGAACGGCGCGGCGAGGTGACGGCGGTCGTCACCTCGGCGGCGCCGCTGACGGCGGCACAATCCGCGGCCTTGGCCGAGGCGCTGCGTAAGAGCGCGGGGGCCAAGCTCGCCATCGATTCGCGCGTCGATCCGAGCCTTCTGGGCGGCATTATCGTCCGCATCGGCTCGCGCATGATCGACGCATCGCTAAAAAGCAAGCTTGCCCGGCTGCGGCTTGCCTTGAAAGGGGTTTAGTCAATGGACATTAGGGCAGCGGAAATCTCCGCGATCCTGAAGCAACAGATCGCCGATTTCGGCACCGAGGCCGATATCGCCGAGGTGGGCCAGGTTCTGTCGGTCGGCGACGGCATCGCGCGCGTCTATGGCCTCGACAAGGTCGAGGCCGGCGAGATGGTCGAATTCAGCGACGGCACCAAGGGGATGGCGCTCAATCTCGAGACCGACAATGTCGGAATCGTGATCTTCGGCTCCGACACCGGCATCCGCGAAGGCGACGTCGTGAAGCGCACCGGCGCCATCGTCGATGTCCCCGTGGGGCGGGGGCTGCTGGGCCGGGTGGTCGATGCCTTGGGCAACCCGATCGACGGCAAGGGGCCGCTGACCGATGTCAAGCGCATGCGCGTCGAGGTCAAGGCGCCCGGCATCATTCCGCGCAAATCGGTTTCGGAGCCGGTGCAGACCGGCCTCAAGGCGATCGACGCGCTGGTGCCGATCGGCCGCGGCCAGCGCGAGCTGATCATCGGCGACCGCCAGACCGGCAAGACCGCGGTCGCCATCGACGCCTTCATCAACCAGAAGAAGATCAACGAATCGGGCGATGAGAGCCGCAAGCTCTATTGCATCTATGTCGCGATCGGCCAGAAGCGCTCGACGGTGGCGCAGATCGTCAAGACGCTGCAGGATTACGGCGCGCTGGACTATACCATCGTGGTCGCCGCCACCGCGTCGGAGCCGGCGCCGCTGCAATTCCTGGCGCCTTATTCCGGCTGCGCCATGGGCGAATTCTTTCGCGACAATGGGATGCACGCGGTCATCGTCTATGACGATCTCTCCAAGCAGGCGGTCGCCTATCGCCAGATGTCGCTGCTGTTGCGCCGCCCGCCGGGCCGCGAGGCCTATCCCGGCGACGTGTTCTATCTGCATTCGCGCCTTCTGGAGCGCGCCGCCAAGATGAATGCCGACCATGGCTCCGGCTCGCTGACCGCGCTGCCGATCATCGAGACTCAGGCGGGCGACGTCTCGGCCTATATCCCGACCAACGTGATCTCGATCACCGACGGCCAGATCTTCCTCGAAACCGACCTGTTCTATCGCGGTATTCGCCCCGCGATCAACGTCGGCCTCAGCGTCAGCCGGGTCGGCTCGGCGGCGCAGATCAAGGCGATGAAGCAGGTCTCGGGCCGCATCAAGCTGGAGCTGGCACAGTATCGCGAGATGGCGGCGTTCTCGCAATTCGCCTCCGATCTCGACGCCGCGACCCAGCGCTTGCTGGCGCGCGGCGCGCGCCTGACCGAGTTATTGAAACAGCCGCAATTCTCGCCGGTGCCGGTGGAGGAGCAGGTGGTGTCGATCTTCGCCGGCACGCGCGGCTATCTCGACAAGGTCGATGTCGCCCAGGTGACGCGCTATGAGGCGGCGATGCTGTCCGACCTGCGCGCCAAGGGGCCGCAAATCCTGGCCGATATCCGCGACAAGCGCGAGATCACGCCCGACAATGACAAGGCGCTGGCCGCGTTCCTCGACGGCTTCACAAAAACCTTCGCGTGACGCGGTAGCCGCCGATGGCCACGCTCAAGGAACTGCGGAACCGCATCCGCTCCATCCGCTCGACGCAGAAGATCACGTCGGCGCAGAAGATGGTGGCGGCGTCGCGCCTGCGCCGCGCGCAGGAACAGGCGGAGGCGGCGCGCCCCTATGCCCAGCGGATGGAGCGCATGCTCGGTTCGCTCGCCGCCAGCCTCCGGGGCCAGGTCAATGCCGCGCCGCTGCTGGCCGGCACCGGCGCCGACCAGGTGCATTTGCTGATCGTCGCGACCTCCGATCGCGGCCTTGCCGGCGGCTTCAACGCCTCGATCATCCGCGAGACGCGGCGCACGATCCGCGCGCTCGAATCCCAGGGCAAGACGGTGAAGCTGCTGACGCTGGGGCGCAAGGGGCGCGACGCGCTGCGCCGCGACCATGGCAAGCGCATCGTCGATAGCCGCATCGAGATCGGGCGGCCGCGCCTGCGCTTCGAGGAGGCGCAGGCGATCGCCGAGGTGCTGCTGGCGCTCTATGCCGACAAGCAATTCGATGTCTGCACCATCGTCTTCAACCATTTCCGCTCGGCGATCGCGCAGATCGTCACCAAGCAGCAATTGATTCCGTTCTCGCCGCCCGCCGATACCGCGGCGCCGGCCGATGCCGCGACCCGCGGCGTCTATGAGTTCGAGCCCGACGAGGAAGAGATTCTGAACGAGCTGCTGCCGCGCAATCTCGCGGTGCAGATATATACCGGCCTCCTGGACAGCATCGCCAGCGAGTGGGGCGCGCGCATGACCGCGATGGATAACGCGACGCGCAACGCCGGCGACATCATCAAGAATCTCAACACCATCTATAACCGGTCGCGCCAGGCGACGATTACCAAGGAACTGATCGAAATCATCTCCGGCGCCGAGGCGCTGTAAGAAGGAAGTTCAAGATGGCCACCAATACCATCGGCACCGTCACGCAGATCATGGGCGCCGTCGTCGACATCAAGTTCGACGGCGAGCTGCCGTCGATCCTGAACGCGCTGCATGTCGCCCATCAAGGCCATACGCTGGTGCTGGAAGTGGCGCAGCATCTCGGCGAGAACACGGTGCGCACCATCGCCATGGATACCACGGACGGGCTGGCGCGCGGCGCCCAGGCGACCGATACCGGCGCGCCGATCATGGTGCCGGTGGGGCCGGAAACGCTGGGCCGCATCCTCAATGTCGTCGGCGAGCCGGTGGATGAACGCGGGCCGGTGCTGACCAAGCGGCGGGCGCCAATTCATCGCGCCGCGCCCGACTTCATCGATCAATCGACCGAGGCGGAAATTCTCGCCACCGGCATCAAGGTGGTCGATCTGCTGGCGCCCTATGCGCGCGGCGGCAAGATCGGGCTGTTCGGGGGCGCCGGCGTCGGCAAGACCGTGATCATTCAGGAATTGATCAACAACATCGCCAAGAAGCATGGCGGCTATTCGGTGTTCGCCGGCGTCGGCGAGCGCACCCGCGAAGGCAACGATCTCTATCACGAGATGATCGATGCCGGCATCGTCAACCCGGACGGCCCGGGCTCCAAGGTGGCGCTGATCTATGGCCAGATGAACGAGCCGCCGGGCGCCCGCGCGCGCGTCGGCCTGACCGGCCTCACCGTCGCCGAATATTTCCGCGACGAGGAAGGCCAGGACGTGCTGTTCTTCGTCGATAACATCTTCCGCTTCACCCAGGCCGGCTCGGAAGTGTCCGCGCTGCTCGGGCGCATTCCCTCGGCGGTGGGCTATCAGCCGACGCTCGCCACCGACATGGGCGCGCTGCAGGAGCGCATCACCACCACCAAGAAGGGCTCGATTACCTCGGTTCAGGCGATCTACGTCCCCGCCGACGATCTGACCGACCCGGCGCCCGCCACCTCGTTCGCGCATTTGGACGCGACCACGGTGCTGTCACGGCAGATCGCCGAGCTGGGCATCTATCCGGCGGTCGATCCCCTGGACTCGACCTCGCGCATGCTCGACCCGCGCGTCGTCGGCGACGAGCATTATCAGGTGGCGCGCGATGTCCAGCGCGTGCTGCAAACCTACAAATCGCTGCAGGACATCATCGCGATTCTGGGCATGGACGAGCTGTCGGAGGAAGACAAGCTGACCGTCGCCCGCGCCCGCAAGATTCAGAAATTCCTGTCCCAACCGTTCCATGTCGCGGAGGTGTTCACCGGCACGCCGGGCGTATTCGTCAATCTCGAGGACACGATCAAGGCGTTCAAGGGCATCGTTGCCGGCGACTATGACGATCTGCCGGAAAGCGCCTTCTATATGGTCGGCACCATCGAGGACGTGGTCGATAAGGCCCGCAAGATCGCGGCCGAGGCGTAGGCATGGCCGCGACGCTGCAATTCGAACTGGTCTCGCCCGAGCGCCTATTGCGCTCGGAGCAGGTCGAGATGGTGGTGGTGCCGGGCACCGAGGGCAATTTCGGCGTGCTGCCGGGCCATGCGCTGCTGATCTCGACAGTCCGGCCGGGGCTGATCGAGATTTACGAGGGCGGCAAGGTCAAGGACCGCGTGTTCGTCGCCGGCGGCTTCGCCGAGGTCAATGCCGAACGCTGCACGGTATTGGCCGACGAGGCGGTGGCGCTGCCCGATCTCAACCGCGCGGTGCTCGAGGGCCAGGCCCGCGAATTAGAGGCACGGCTCAACGGCTCGCCCACCGACGATGACCGCAACATGGCGCGCCGCCAGCTCGCGGTGATCGACGCCAAGCTCAACGCACTCGGCGCCGCCGGCGCGCATTAAGGCGCCCCTCGCATCCACGGCGCGGGCAAAAAAATGGGGCCAGCCGACTAGCGGATGGCCCCTTTGAGTTTACACGCCACTTGGGGGTCAGAGCGTGTACCCTATAGATAGGCGCCGCCTCGCTGCGCGCATCCCCGATCACGCTGATTTCATCCAGCTTTAATGTTCGGCGCCGGATCACCGCGTGAGGGCGGCCTCGATCTGGCGCAGGATCGCTTCGGCGGTGGCGGCGGGGTCGGGGCTGCGCAGGATTTCGCGCCCGACCACCAGGTAATCGGCGCCGGCGGCGATCGCCTCGCGCGGCGTCGTGGCACGCTTCTGATCATCGGCCGCGACCCCTTCGGAGCGAATGCCCGGCGTCACGATCAATAATTTGTCGCCGGCGCGCGCGCGGATTTGTCGCGCCTCGTGGCCCGAGGCGATCACGCCGTCGCAGGCCGCCGCCAAGGCCGCCTCGGCGCGGCGCAGCACCATCTCTTCGACCGTATAACGCGTGCCGAGTTCCGCCATGTCGTCGGCGCCCATGCTGGTCAGCACCGTCACCGCGAGCAGGCGCAGGCCGCTGTCGCCGCGCCCTTTCACCGCCGCGCGCAAGGTCGGCGCGTGGCCGTGGATGGTCAGGAAATCCACCCCCAGCCGGGCGATGTTGGCGGTGGCGCCGGTCACGGTCTGGTCGATATCGAGGAGCTTTGAATCGAGGAAAATTTTCTTGCCGGCGGCCTTCAGATCGCGCGCCAGGTCGATGCCGCCGGCATATTGAAGCTGGAGCCCGATCTTGTAGAAATTGACGGCGACGCCGAGCCTGTCGATCAGCGCGTTTGCCTGCGCGACGGTCGGCACATCCAGCGCGACAATCAGGCGGTCATTGAGGGGAATCGCATGCATGGCGCGATTGTGGGGTGAAGCATGGCCCGATCACAAGCCCTTCACCCCGACCCTCGAATGATTATACTCAAGCCCATGGGTCATTGGACGCTCGACGATATCGACTGGGACGCGTTCGACCGCACGAAGGTCGATCCGGCCGTTCTGCGCATCGTCAAGGCGGCGAGCCTGGTCGAGCAAAATGGCCGCGACTACACCGAATATCTGTGCGGCGTGTTCCATGACGATGCCGCGTTTCAGGGAGTCGCGCGGCGCTGGGGCGGCGAGGAAGTACAGCACGGCCACGCGCTGGGGCGCTGGGCGACGCTCGCCGATCCGGCGTTCGATCATGCCGCCGCGGCGGCGCGCTTCACCGCCGGCTTCCGCGTCGATCTCACCGCCACCCATTCCGTGCGCGGCACCCGCGCCGGCGAGCTGGTGTCGCGCTGCATCGTCGAGACCGGCACCAGCTCCTATTACACCGCGCTGGCCGAGGCGGTGGACGAGCCGGTGCTGAAGGCGATCTGCCACAACATCGCCGCCGACGAGCTGCGCCATTACAAATTATTCTACACCCACATGAAGCGCTATCTCGCCATCGACCGGCTGACCAAATGGCAGCGTCTCAAGATCGCGCTGAGCCGCGTGCGCGAGGCGCAGGATGACGAATTGGCCTATGCCTATTACGCCGCCAACCAACCTGTTGGCCCCTACGAGCGTCGCCGTTATGCCCGGCTCTATGCTGTGGGCGCGATGCGGGTCTATCGCTGGCATCATATCGAGCGCGCCATCGCCATGGTGTTCAAGGCGGCCGGGCTGAAGCCGCATGGCCGCCTCAATATGGGGCTGGCGCGGGTCACCTGGTGGGTGGTGCGCTGGCGCGTCGCCTATCTCGACCGCCAGCCGGCTTAGATTTTTTTCTCAAAGCAACAAGGGTGAGGCCATGAATCAGGACGCCAAGAAGACCGTATTGCGGATGATTCCCTACGGGCTCTATGTGCTGACCGCCGATGACGGCAAGGGCAATGTCGGCGCCGCCACCATCAATTTCGTCACCCAATCCTCCTTCGCGCCGCCGCTGGTGACGCTGGGGGTGAAGGCGGATTCGGGCGCCTACCACATTCTGAAAGAGACCGGTGCCTTTGCCCTCAACGTGCTGGGCAAGGATCAGAAGGGTGCCGCCTTCGCCTTCTTCAAGCCCGCCAAGGTCGAGGGCGACAAAATCAGCGGCATGGCCTTCACCAAGGGCGCCGCGACCGGCGCGCCGCTATTGACCGACGCGCCCGCCGCGATCGAATGTCGGGTCCGGAAAATCGTCGAGGAAGGCGATCATCATGTCGTCATCGCCGAGGTGGTCGAGGCGCATCTCAAGAACCCGATCACCGGGCGCCCCGACGCCGCCACCCTCGAGATGAAGGATTTGGGGGATAATGTATTTTACGGCGGCTGACGCCGCCGGTTGCTATGTTACAGGGCTGACGCCGCCGCCGGGAATTCAGAGTCCGACACCAAAATTGAAACATTTTTTCCCTTACCGGCGAACGCCGGTATCCATTGTGCCGTTGCATAATGGATACCGGCCTGCGCCGGTAAGGGATTCCCTGCTTTCGCGGGAATGACTAAAAAGGGCCGTTTCAATCCGGATGAATCTAACTCTAGCGGCGCCGATGTCGTGCGCCGGTTACTCTCCCTCGGCCCGGTCGTGATGCAGCGCGTGATGCTCATCATGTAGCTCCGCCTTCTTGGCGTCGATCTTGCGCTGCTCATGCGCGGCGCGGTGTATATTGCCGTGGTGCAGCGCGCGCTGTTCCTTGCGTTCGTGGTGCATAGCTTGGTGGGTCGTGTGATGGATCGCTGCCCGATCCTGATGCGTCGCCTCGTCGGCGAATGCCACGCCGGAAATCACCAGCCCCGACGCCACCGCCAGCGGAAGAAGATATTTCATCGTCATGCTCCCATTATGTTGCGAAAACGCGCCGGTCGTCCCGGCGCGTACCTCGTCGCTCAGGGATAGTGATGGAAGTGGTGGTGGTGGTGGCGGTGATGGCGACGCCGGTGATGATAATAGACGTTCTGATAGAGCGGCGCGGTGCCGGCATTGTCGGCGCGCTCCTGCGCCACCGCCGGCGGCGCGACATTCGCTACCGGCGCGGCCAGGGCGGCGACGCTGGTCATCGTCACGCCCGCGGCGATTATCAACGCGAGAAACCTATTCATGGGAAATCCCCTTGATCTGATTGCTGGACCGTCGAATCATAAACTGCCGTCGCACCCGGTGGTTCCCCGATCAATTGCATCGGGCCACTCGGCGCGCACGGCCTCGTCGGGTTCCCTCTGAAAATGCCGTGCCCGCAGCGCGTCGATATGCGGGGCCGCCGCGAGCCGCGTCAGCGCCCATACCGCCATCGCCCGCACCAGCGGCGAGGCGTCGTCCAATCGCGCGACGACGCTCGGCAGCAAGGCGCCGTCGCCGCTGTTGCCGATCGCGATTAGCACATTGCGCACGAAGCGGTCGCGGCCGGTGCGCTTCACCGGCGAGCCTGAAAACAGCGCGCGGAACGCCGCATCGTCGAGGGCGGCGAGCGCGGCCAGACGCGGCGTCGTCAGCTCGTCGCGTGCCCGTAGCGCCGGCTCGCGCGCGGGATGGGCGAATTTGTTCCACGGGCAGACGGCGAGGCAATCGTCGCAGCCATAGATGCGATTGCCCATCAGCGGGCGCAGTTCCGCCGCGATATGGCCCTTATGCTCGATGGTGAGATAGGAGATACAGCGCCGCGCATCGAGCAGATAGGGTTTGACGAAGGCACGCGTCGGACAGATGTCGAGACAGGCGTGGCACTGGCCGCAATGGTCGATCTCGCCAGCGTCGGGCGGCAGCTCGATGCTGAGATAAATCTCGCCGAGGAACAGCCAAGAGCCATGCGCCCGCGAGACCAAATTGGTGTGCTTGCCCTGCCAACCGATTCCGGCGCGCTGGGCCAGCGGCTTTTCCATCACCGGCGCGGTATCGACAAATAATTTCAGCGCGCCGGGGGCGATCTGTTCGATGGCGCGCGCCAGCGCCTTGAGCCGCGACTTGATCAACTCGTGATAATCGCGGCCGCGCGCATAGACCGACACCGTGCCGCGATCGGGTCGCGCCAGATTCGCCAGCGGATCGCCCTCGGGGCCGTAATTCATGGCAAGGACGACGACGCTCTTCGCCTCGGGCCATAATTCGCGCGGATCGCCGCGCTGTCCGGCGCGGTCCGCCAGCCAGCCCATATCGCCGTGCAGGCCCCGCGCCAGATAATCGGCGAGCCGCGCGCGCGATTCCGGCGCCAGCTCGGCGGCGGCGAAGCCCACCGCATCGAAGCCCAGTCGCAAGGCGGCGTCGCGGATCGCGGCTTTGATGTCGGGCGGGTTCGGTTCCATCGTCATCGCGGTGCGGAGATTATCAGAAATATCGCGCCGGTGGCTGGCCCCCCACCCAACCCTCCCCCGCAGGCGGGGGAGTCACATCGCTTCGACATGTCGGCAATAGCCGGCAACCGGGCGGAAACTCATGGGCCAACAATTATTGGCGTAGTATCTATCCCCGCGCCTAAAACTAATGTTCCCGTTCCCGCGCTTTTGATGACGAGTTAGAACGGGTTGCCATGCATGCATCGCGGTACGGCGGCATCCGAAAATTCTTTGGCCGTTTTCCACCTGCCAGAATATGCGCTACTGATCAGTCCGTCCAAGAGATCAATTCGCATGCTGCTACTATGGGAGAGCGATTCTTCCGCGAATAGTTTTGATGTCCGCATGGAATAAAAATTGAAGACTGATATAGCCGTGCCTGCATACGCGAAACATGCGGCAAATTGTTGGGAAAAACGACTTTGGAGTATGGCGCAATCAGAGGGGGTGGAATTTCCGCAGATCATTTGCTGATCCCACCGACAATTTGCATCGTAGGAGGTTCCACACGCGGGGCGATTTAGTTCCGCTTCAGCTTTATCTGAATCCGACTGCCAATAGACGAGGGCTGGCGAATCCGCGCCAGGATCGGAAAAAGACAGACTTCCAGATTCTTCGGTGCCATCCGAATACATCAGGGTGGCGCGGCAACTGATGTCGCCGGGACCATTGTCGTCGGAGGTATCTTCTATGGTCGAGACCCGCTTTGAAGGGCCTGATGGTTGGCCGATTTTACTGTTGAGCAAACTCACTGCGCCCGGCGAGCGGATTTCTGGACGGCGACATGGGTCGCGACGGAGTGTCGAAGGTGGAGGGTTATTTGGTGAAATAGCCCAAGGGTTGGGTTTGCTATCCCTCTTGGCCGCATTGATTGACGATGCGGCTGCCATCGTAGATTCGAGAGAAAGCTGGCCCCCATTTCGTAGGACGATGACGGTAAATTTCTCACCTACCGGGGTATTTTCAACCATCGGGGGAAGATCAACCCAGCGGACTACATGATGACCGTTGTACGATAGGATGACATCGCCCTGCCGGAATCCGGCAGCCGCAGCGGGGCTATTGTCATTGACCGAGACAATCATTGCCCCTGTGGGGTAAGGCAGCCCCAGATACTCCGCGATATTTTTTGTAACTTCTTGGATTTTTATCCCAAGGGCAGAGTGATTGATCCCGGACTCTGTTCGATTATGGTCCGCTGGCAGCGGAGCTTTACCGCAGGCAATTGACTGTAGTGTAGGTGCTGTTCCACCTACGGTGCCGATCCAGCCAGTGGTTTGTTTATTTCCTAAATCGACAACAGTACCATCCCCCATGTTTTTTGAAAAAAAGTGATCTTCAATCAGGCGATTTTGTGAAGTTTCGCAGTCGAATTGCATTGTAAATATTCTGGATAAAAATGGGGTCTCGGCAGGCCCAAAAACGTATGGCTTCCCGTTCTCGTCCTTCATGTCGAAGTCTTCTAAGATGCGGATTTGTGAAATTGATCCGTCTCTTTTGATGTGCGTCTACATACCGAATCGGGTGTTCTGCATAACCGCTTATTTTGAACCATTCTTGGGCGGATGATTTTTCACTAAAAACGGCAAGCGCCAAGCCGGCAATAAGGATGGCGCCCGCGAGCTTTCTGAACATTTCCTCCACCCTCCGATTTCTCTAACCCTGCCACTGGAAGCGTCAACTTGTCGATAGCGGGTGCCCGTGGCTTCCAACGTCCAAAAGACGCCGCTCGACCGCTCTCTCAACCGCTGGTTAGACCAGCAGGCGTAAAACTTCTGGCAGCGGCTCGGCAAAATCGCTGCCATGCACGGTTGTCGTGGTCACGGGGCAGGTCGTCACGGGGCTCGCCGGCGCCCTGGTTCAAACGATGGACGGCACCGCCTTCATCAATGTTACGACAGACGGGATTACGCTTTCGTGCGGTGGCCATATGGTCGTCATCAATGCGGCCCCCGCAGGCGGGGGAGGGTTAAGAAGTGCGCGGCGCGGAGGCCCTCCCCCGTTTTACGGGGAGGGTTGGGTGGGGGCTTTTGTCCGGTGCGGCTTGATGGTTCATTGCATCGATGGCGGTACAAAAAAATTCATCGCCCGACTTAGCAACGGCGTTGCTCGCCTGGTACGACCGGCACCGCCGCGACCTGCCGTGGCGGTCGCCGCCGGGCGTGGTGCCCGATCCCTATCGCGTCTGGCTCAGCGAGATCATGCTGCAGCAGACCACCGTCGCCACGGTCGGGCCGCGCTTCGCGACCTTCCTGGCGCGCTGGCCCGATGTGCACGCGCTGGCGGCGGCGCCGCTGGACGATGTGCTGCATGAATGGCAGGGGCTGGGCTATTACGCGCGGGCGCGCAATCTCCATGCCTGCGCCCGTGTCGTGGCCGAGCGGCATGGCGGCGAATTTCCGCGCGACGAGGCGGCGCTACGCGATCTGCCCGGCATCGGCGCCTATACCGCGGCGGCGATCGCGGCGGTCGCCTTCGATATCCCGGCGACGCCGCTCGACGGCAATATCGAGCGGGTGGTGGCGCGGCTATTCGCCGTCGAGGCGCCGCTGCCCGGCGCCAAGGAAACCATCCGCGCGCTCGCCGCGACCCTGACCCCGGCCACGCGGTCCGGTGATTATGCGCAGGCGGCGATGGATCTCGGCGCCACCATCTGCACGCCACGCCGCCCGGCCTGCGCGCTTTGTCCGTGGCGCGAGGCGTGCCGGGCCCGGGCGCGCGGCATCGCCGAGGAATTGCCGCGCCAGAAGCCGAAAAAGGCCAAGCCGCAACGCCACGGCATCGTCTTCTGGGCGGTGCGGGATGATGGCGCGGTGCTGCTGCGCCGGCGCCCGAATGACGGGCTGCTGGGCGGGATGATGGAGTTTCCCTCGACGCCGTGGCGCGAGACGCCGTGGATCGCGCCCGAGGAAATAACCAAATTTTCCCCGGTAACGGGTGTTTGGCGGAAGCTGCCGGGGCGGGTGCGTCACGGTTTTACCCATTTCGATCTGGCGCTTGAGGTGTGGATTGGAACCGCTCCAATCGTTAACCATGAGGGCTTTATTGCCGCCATGCCCGAGCGTTTCGCCGATCTCGCTTTGCCGACCTTAATGAAAAAAGTGGCGGCCCATGTCGCGCAGGCGACAAGCCGCTTGGCGGCCGAGCGGGATCGGCGCTAACATCGGCGCGTTCGGTGCCTCAACCTGTCCAACCAGATCAGGAGGAGCCATGATGCTAGACGATCGGATCGAGTCCCTCCGGGCTCAACATCGCAGCCTGGAGCACGCCATCGATAGTGAAACCCACCGCCCCCTGCCCAATATCGATCTCGTCGCCGACTTGAAGCGGCAAAAGCTCCGCATCAAAGACGAAATCGTCTCCATGGAACACGCGCCTTAGCGTTTCTCTGCTCCCATTCCGATTAGGTCCCCTTAGCTGAGCGGTTTGCTTGGCAAACGGTATTCCCTTGCCGCATGATCGGGCATCATCGCCGTAGGGAAATCGCCATGTCCAGCCGCTATGAAGAGGTCTATTGCCGTTCGCTGACCGACCCGGAAGGGTTCTGGGCCGAGGCGGCGGCGATGATCGATTGGGACCGGCGCTGGGACCGGGTGTTCGACGATAGCCGTCCGCCCTTTTATCGCTGGTTCACCGGCGGGCGGCTCAACACCTGCTACAACGCGCTCGACCGCCATGTCGCCGCCGGCCATGGCGAGCGCATCGCGCTGATCTACGACAGCCCGGTCACCAACCAGGTCCGGCGCTATACCTATGCCGAGCTAACCGAGGAGACGGCGCGGCTGGCGGGCGCCATCAGCGCGCTTGGGGTCGCGGCCGGTGATCGCGTCGTCATCTATATGCCGATGGTGCCGGAGGCGGCGATGGCGATGCTGGCCTGCGCGCGCATCGGCGCCATCCATTCCGTGGTGTTCGGCGGCTTCGCCGGCGCCGAGCTGGCGGCGCGCATCGAGGACGCGAAGCCCAAGCTGGTGCTGTCGGCGTCTTGCGGCATCGAGGTCAACCGAATCATCGCCTATAAGCCGCTGCTGGATCAGGGCATCGAGCTATCGGCGCACAAGCCGGACCATTGCCTGATCCTCCAGCGGCCGCAGGGACCCGCGACCATGATCGCGGGCCGCGATCTCGACTGGCGGGAGGCGGTGGCGGCCGCGCCGCCGGCGGATTGCGTCTCGGTCGCGGCAACCGATCCGCTTTATGTGCTCTACACCTCGGGCACCACCGGCGTGCCCAAGGGCATCATCCGCGACAATGGCGGGCACGCGGTCGCGCTGGCCTGGTCGATGAAATATTTCTTCGGCATGGAACCGGGCCAGGTGTTTATGGCCGGCTCCGATGTCGGCTGGGTGGTCGGTCATTCCTATATCGTCTATGGCCCGCTGCTTTATGGTCTGACCACCGTGCTGTATGAGGGGAAGCCGGTCGGCACCCCCGATGCCGGCGCCTATTGGCGCCTGGTCCGGGACCACAAGATCAACGCCATCTTCACCGCGCCGACCGCATTCCGTGCGATCAGGCGCGACGATCCCGACGGCAAGCTGATCCGCGACTATGACCGCGCCAGCCTCGCGACGCTGTTCCTGGCGGGGGAGCGCTGCGATCCGCCGACCATCGCCTGGGCCGAGCAGCAACTGGGCATTCCGGTGATCGACCATTGGTGGCAGACCGAGACCGGCTGGCCGATGGCCGGCAATTGCGTCGGGCTCGGCCGCTTGCCGGTGAAGCATGGCTCGGTAACGAAGCCGGTGCCGGGCTGGGATCTGCATGTGCTCGACCCCCAGGGCAACGACATGAAGCCGGGCGAAATTGGCGCCATCTGCATGAAGCTGCCGCTGGCGCCCGGTTCGTCGCCGACGCTGTGGAACGCCGACCAGCGGTTCATCGACGCCTATCTCACCGAATTCCCCGGCTACTACGCCACCGCCGATGCCGGCTATATTGACGAAGACGGCTATGTCTATGTCATGACCCGCACCGACGATGTCATCAACGTCGCCGGTCATCGCCTCTCCACCGGCGCCATGGAGGAAGTGGTGGCGGCGCACCGGGATGTCGCCGAATGCGCGGTCATCGGCATCGCCGACCCGCTCAAGGGCCAGGTGCCGCTCGGCTTCATCGTGCTGAAAGCCGGCACCAATACCCCGCATGAGGTGGTGTCGCGCGAGGTGCTGGCGCTGATCCGCGCGCGGATCGGCGCGGTGGCCAGCCTGCGCGACGCACTGGTGGTGCAGCGCCTGCCCAAGACCCGCTCGGGGAAAATCCTGCGCGGCACCATGCGCCACATCGCCGACGGCGAGGACTACAAGGTCCCGGCGACCATCGACGATCCCGCGATCCTCGACGAGATCACGGCCCATCTGCGGCAAGCGGGGCTGGCGAAAGCGGCGGGGTAAAAAAATGGTGCGAATAAACTTTCCAAATGAGGTGGCCGAGCGCCTCAAGTTTTACGTCTATCGTTTGATCGATCCCCGGGATGGTCAGACTTTCTATGTTGGAAAGGGCAAACGGAACCGTATTTTTCAACACGCCACCGGCGCTTTGAAGAAAAAATCTGGCGATGAAGACGCTGCTGATCTAAAGCTCCAACGCATCAAGGAGATTACGAGCGCAGGACTTCAAGTGGCTCACGTTATCCATCGACACGGAATTGAAGACGAGAAAATTGCCTTCCAGATCGAAGCCGCCGTCATGGATGCTTATCCCGGCTTAACAAACCGTGTTAGCGGGCATGGCGCCAGCGATTACGGAGTAAGGCACGTTGAGGAGGTAATCGCGGAATATTCAGCTTCTCCCTTCGAGGTCCAGGAACCCCTCATCCTTATAAACATCACGACGAGTTACAGCGACGAGACAAGGAATATCTACGACTCAGTTCGGGGTTGCTGGCGGATTGATCGTAACAAAGCAGAAGCTTACCGGCTGGTACTGGCGCAGCGACGCGGTCTAGTAGTCGGTGCTTTTAGACCGACTCGTTGGGTACCTGCGACTCCAGCCTATTTCCCCTGGCTCGACGAAGATTTCCCGTTGCGTTCGGGATTTGAAGGAGAACAAGCTGAAATTAGAATCGCTAATCTGTATGTAAACAGACGTGTCCCGGAAGAATATCGCGCTAGAGGCGCCGCAAATCCAATTAGGTTTATCACTCCAGCAAATTAAGTCGCATCGCCGTCCAGTCGAATTTTCATCGCTTGCGGCCCAGTCTGATACGACGCCCATCAGGAAACTTGCAGTCGACATCATCAAGCCTCGGTGATGATCGTGCCCGCCGGTAGCCAGCGCAGCGCCGCGATCCCGGCCGCGAGCGAGACCGTCGCGGCGATCGCCATATCCCAGCGCATGCCGGACATGAAGGTCGCCCGGTCCGCGATCAGGGTGCCGAGCAGCGCCACGCCCAGCACCGTGCCGATCTGCCGCGCCGCGTTGAGCACGCCCGAGGCGAGGCCCGGCTCGAAGCCGGCGGCCGCTTCCATCAGCGACGAGGTCACCGCCGGCGTCACCAGCCCGCCCGCGACGCCGAGCGCCAGCAGTGGTCCGACCAGCCAGGCATAGGCGACGTTGGGGCCGAGCGGCAGCAGGCACAGGAAGCCGAGCACCGCGGCGCCCAGCCCGAGCAGGATCGGCAATCGCGTGCCATAGCGGCCGCCGAGACGGCCCGAGAGAAGATTGGTGACGGTGACGCTCGCCGTCGTCGGCAGCAAGGCGGCGCCCGCGGCCAGCGGGCTGTCGAGCCGGATCTGTTGAAAATAAAGGCTCAGGATGAAGATCAGGCCAAACAGACAGAAGGTCATCACCAACGCGACGGCCGCGCTCGCGGCAATCGCGGGGCGGCGTAAAATCGCCAGCGGCACCATCGGCTCGGCAACGCGGCTCTCGACGCGCAGAAACACGGCGAGGCCGGCCAGCGCGGTGGCGAAAATCCCGAGTGTCGCGGGCGACCACCAGCCGAGGGCGCGGCCCTCGATCAAGCCGGCGGCGAGCGCGGCCAGCGTGACGATGGCGGCGACCTGTCCCGCCGGGTCGAAGGCGCGGCGCGAGGCCGGCCCGCGATCGCGCAACCGCCATGCCAGCGCCATGCCGGCGAGGCAGATCGGCAGGTTGACGAAAAAGATCGCGCGCCAGCCGAACAGCGCGATCAGCGCGCCACCGGCCAGCGGCCCCGACGCCAAGGCGATGCCGCCGCCGCCGGCGAAAATGCCGACCGCCCGCTTCCGCGCGCCCGCATCGGCATAGGCGCCGTTGAGCATCACCAGCGAATTCGGCACCACCAGCGCCGCGCCGATACCCTGCACCGCCCGCGCCGCCACCAGCAGCGGCAGCGAGGGCGCCGCGGCGCAGGCCGCCGAGGCGGCGGCGAAGATCGCCATGCCCAGCAGATAGACCCGTCGCGCACCCCAGCGGTCGCCCAGCGTGCCACCGGTCAGCAACAGGCTGGCGAAGATCAGCGTATAGGCGTTCACCACCCATTGCAGCCCGGCGGTATCCGCGTGGAGACCGCCGCCGATCCGCTCCAGCGCGACATTGACGATCGAGGTGTCGAGAATGACGACGATGTACGAAATGCACGTCACGATCAGGGTGACGCCGGGCCGGTCGCGGTCTGCCATGTACTGCCTCCTGCTTCGTGCCGAGGCTTGAAATGGGCATGGCGCCGGCGGAATGTTTCGTCTAACATCGAAGTATGGAGCGAGCACCCAATCTGGCCGCCGCCGGCGCGCTGATCGGCGATCCGGCACGAGCCGCCATGCTCGGCGTGCTATTGGATGGCGGCGCCTTGCTGGCGGGCGAACTGGCCTATGCGGCGGGGATCACCGCGCAAACCGCGAGCGCGCATCTGGCGAAACTGGTCGATGGCGGCTTCCTCACGGTCGAGCCCGAGGGTCGGCATCGCTATTATCGTCTCGCCGGTGGCGAGATCGCCGCGATTCTGGAGAGCCTCGCCGGGTTTGGCCCGGCGTCGCCGGTCCGCCGCCGGGCCTTGAGCGCCGAGGCGCAGGAGCTACGCGAGGCGCGGCGGTGTTACGATCATCTCGCCGGGCGGCTTGGCGTGGCGATCGCCCATACGCTCGAGGACCGTGATTTTTTGGTGCCGGAGGCGGACAAGCGCTATGCGCTGACGGCGCCGGGCCGCGACTGGTTCGGGGCGCTCGGCATCGATGCCGGCGCGTTGCGGCCGACGCGTCACGGGGTGGCGCGGCAATGTCTCGACTGGACCGAGCGGCGCCACCATCTCGCGGGCCCGCTCGGCGCCGCCTTGCTGGCGCGGCTCGGCGAATTGGGTTGGCTGCGGCGCTCGGCGCAATCACGAATCGTCCAGCTCACGCCGCTCGGGCGCCGGGAATTGCCACAGCGGCTGGGCATCCCGGTGTCGGCGTTGGCGATGTCTAACTCTTGAACGGATCGAACATCGGCACGTCGAAATGCGCGAAGTCGCGCACGGTTCGCGTCACCACGGTGAGATTATGGACGAGTGCGGTGGCGGCGATGAAACCGTCTTCCTGCAAGTCCGGTGACTGTCCGTGCAGCAACTTGGCGGCGATGCGTGAAATCGGCGGATCGAGATCGATGACCCGAAACGTTTCGATGGCACGGCCGATCCATGCGTCGATCTCGGCGGCCTTGTCTGGATTGCCGTGCCGGGTCCGTTCCACGCCGACCTGCAATTCGAAGATGGTCATCGCGGAAATCGAGATTTGATTTTCCTCGACGGTGCGGAGCCATGCGAGCACGGCGCCGTGCGGCCGCGAGCGCCGCAGCTCCGAGAGGACGTTGGTATCGAGCAGGTACATGACTCAACGCTCAATCGTCGAAATTGGGCGGCGGGCGATGTTTCCAACTGCCACGTTTCGGGATCGGCAAATCGTCGAAGCGCGCCCAATCCGTGAGCAGCAATTCCTTCAGCGTCGGCTTGCGCGATTTCTGCAGAAGCTCCCACTCGCTCACTGGCACCAACACGGCGGTGGGGGTGCCGCGCCGGGTGATCATTTGCGGCCCCTCCTTGATACATTGCTCGACGCACTCGCTGAACCGGGCCTTGGCGTCCTGTAGTTTCCACTGTTTCACGCGATCACCTCCTGACTAGACATAAGACTAGTCAGCGAGATTGGCAAGAATCCCAAATGGCGAGGTCCACGCGAGGCTCTTGAATCGAACGCAAAAAGCGTTACATGACGTCGGTGCCAGCGTGATGCCGGCGGATTGGGATGGGAGAAAAATGATATTTTGCCGAACGAAGCCAATATGCGGAGCGGAATCAAGGGGCGGAGGTCGAAACGAAGCCAATCGAAAGCCGATTTTGGCCATCCAAGCCGATTTGACACCGCGGAAAGCCAATCAGCGGAAGCCGATGGGTGGCATGAGCGGTGACCGCTCCACACCCGCTTGGGGATGAGGTAAAACTCACGGTATGACTCAGCAGAAACAACTCCGCCTCGGCGCGTTCATGCGGCCCGTCGGCATTCATACTGCCTGGTGGCGATATCCCGGTGCTTGGCCCGACGCCAATTTCAACTTCGAGCATATCCGTCGCTTTGCCCAGACGCTGGAGCGCGGCAAGTTCGACGCGTTCTTCATGGCCGATCACCTCGCCGTGCTGAACATGCCGATGAAGGCGCTGATGCGCAGCGCCACCGTCACCTCGTTCGACCCGATGATTCTGCTGCCGGCGCTGGCGACGGCGACGACCCATCTCGGCCTGATCGCGACCGGCTCGACCACCTTCGATGAACCCTATCACGTCGCGCGGCGCTTCTCGTCGCTCGACCATCTCAGCGGCGGGCGCGCCGGCTGGAACATCGTCACCACGTCCAACCCCGACGCCGCGCTGAATTTCGGCCTCGATGAGCATGTCGAGCATGACGAGCGCTATCGCCGCGCGCGTGAGTTCTATGACGTCGTCACCGGCCTGTGGGATTCGTTCGCCGACGACGCCTTCGTCCGCAATGTCGCGGAAGGCATCTATTTCGACCCCGCCAAGATTCACACCCTCAATCACAAAGGCGACTATTTTTCGGTGCGCGGGCCGCTCAACATCGCGCGGCCGATCCAGGGCTGGCCGGTGATTGTCCAGGCCGGCGCGTCCGAGGCCGGGCGCCAATTCGCCGCCGAGGTCGCCGAAGTGATCTTCGGCTCCTCGCTCGACCTCGCGGCGGCGAAGAAATTCTATGCCGATGTCAAAGGCCGGATGAAAAAGCTGGGCCGCGATCCCGACCATCTCAAGATACTGCCCGGCTGTTTCTGCGTCATCGGCGACACGGTCGAGGAGGCACAGGCAAAGCGCGCCACGCTCGACAGTCTCGTCCATTACGACAGCGGCATCGCCTCGCTGTCGATCCAGCTCGGCACCGACGCGTCGAAATTCGACCCCGACGCGACGCTGCCCGAGATTCCGCCAAGCAACGCCAGCCAGTCGGGCCGCGACCGCATGGTCGAGATCGCTCGGCGGACCGGCTGGACCGTGCGGCAGCTCGCCCAGCGCGCCGGCTCCTATTACGGCAACGCCATGGTCGGCACGCCCCGGACCATCGCCGATCAGATGGAGCAATGGCTCCATGAGGAAGGGTCGGATGGGTTCAACATGCTGTTCTCGCATGTGCCCGGCGGCCTCGATGAGTTCGTGGACAAGGTGGTCCCGGAATTGCAGCGCCGGGGCATCCTCCGCCGCGATTATGAGGGGAAGACACTGCGCGAGAATCTCGGCCTGCCGCGACCAGGGAACCAGTTTTTTCGATAGAACGGCCGACTTGGCCCGCTTTTTGCATTGCATTGGCTTGCGGTTCGCACCGCGGCAAGTTAGAAGGCAGCCATGATTTTCTCACAGCGGCTTGACCTGCGCCAATCGCAGGCCCTGGTAATGACCCCGCAATTGCAGCAGGCGATCAAGCTGTTGCAATTATCGAGCCAGGAGCTGAACCAGTTCATCGATAGCGAGCTCGAGACCAATCCGCTGCTGGACCGCGACGAGGGCGGCGATGAAGGGGCCGAGGCGCCGCCCTCCGCCCAGGAAAGCGGCGGCGATGCCGAAATAACGACCGAAGCGGCGGGCAGCGACGGCGATGGAAGGCTCGATTTCGGCGGCGATCCGGCGGCGTGGCAATCGGCCAAGCCCCGGCTCGGACCGATGGAAGAGGTGCCGGGTCTGGACCGCACGCCGAGCCGCCCCAAGACGCTGCGCGAGCATCTCCTGGAACAGCTCGCGGTGGACATCGCCGATCCGGTGGATCGCCTGATCGGGGCCGAGCTGGTGGAGATGGTGGACGAGGCGGGCTATCTCGCCGGCGACCTGGCGGAACTGGCGGTCCGGCTGGGCTGTCCGACGGCGCGTGCCGAAATGGTGCTGTCACGGCTGCAGCAATGCGATCCGGCCGGCATCGGCGCGCGCGATTTGCGCGAATGCCTCGGCTTGCAGCTCAAGGAGCGCAACCGCCTCGATCCGGCAATGCAGGCGCTGTTGGACCATTTGCCGCTGCTCGCTAGCCGGGATGGGGCCGGTTTGATGCGTCTGTGCGGCGTCGATGCCGAGGACCTTGCCGAGATGGTGGCGGAGATCAAGGCGCTCGACCCCAAGCCGGGGCTCGCCTTCGACCCGGTGCTGGCGACGCCGGTGGTGCCGGAAGTGTTGCTGCGCGCCCTGCCGAACGGCGACTGGGCGGTGGAGCTCAACGGCGAGACCCTGCCGCGCGTCCTCGTGAATCGCCGCTATTACGCCGAAATCAGCGGCAAAAGCCGGGCCAAGCCCGAGCGCGAATACATCGCCGAGCGCCTGCGGCAAGCCAATTGGCTGGCGAAGGCGCTGCATCAGCGCGCCACCACCATCATCAAGGTGGCGCGCGAAATCGTGCGCCAGCAGGATGGATTTTTCCGCCACGGCGTTCAGCATTTGCGGCCGCTGGTGCTGCGCGATATCGCCGCCGAGATCGGCATGCATGAGAGCACGGTGAGCCGCGTCACCGCGAACAAATACATCGCGACGCCGCGCGGCCTGTTCGAGCTGAAGTATTTTTTTACCGCCGCGGTGGCGTCGGCGACCGGGGGCGACGCCCTCTCGGCCGAGGCGGTGCGCTTTCGCATCAAGGCGCTGATCGATACCGAGCAGGCGGCGATCCTCTCGGACGACCGGCTGGTCACTCTGCTGCGGCGCGACGGCGTCGCCGTCGCACGGCGCACCGTCGCCAAATATCGCGAGGCGATGCACATTCCCTCCTCGGTTCAGCGCCGTCGCGATCACGCCTCATTCCTCGCATGACCGGCGATTCGTGGCGCCATCGCTTGACAGGGTCGGGCCGCTCCTTAGGATGCGGCGCCAGCGGATGGCGGGCGCGGCCCGCCCCATCCGAATGCCAGGCAACGAGGCACTAAAGCAACCCTGATGGAGATCGACGATCTCATCACGCCGGCGAGCGTGATCGCCAATCTGCGCGCTACCAGCAAACGCCAGGCCCTCGTGGAGTTGGCGCGCCGCGCCGCGCCGATGGTCGGACGCGAGGAGCGCGCGGTCTTCGAAGTGCTGTGGGAGCGCGAGCGCCTGGGCAGCACCGGCGTCGGCATGGGCACGGCGGTGCCACACGGTAAGCTGCCGGGGCTGGAGCGGCTTTACGGCCTCTTTGCCCGGCTGGAGAAGCCGGTGGCGTTCGACGCCATCGATGAGCAACCGGTAGACCTGATCTTCGTCCTGCTGGTGCCCCAGAATGCCGGCGCCGAGCATCTGAAGGCGCTGGCGCGGGTCTCGCGCCTCTTTCGCGACCGGATCATGTGTGAAAAGCTGCGCGGCACCGACCGCGCCGAGGCGCTTTACGCGCTGCTGACCGATCGCCCGACCAGCAACGCCGCCTAAACCATCGATCGCGTCGGCGCACAACATCTAGGACGATTCGCCGATTCGGCCTCAGGACGTTCCGCGAACCTGACTAGATGATGTGGCGGTCATTTTCATCCCGGCCCGTTGCTCGCTATCGTAGAATCGTGGTAATCAGGCGGTGTCCGGCGGAACAGGCCGGAAACATTGGGGGGAGATGGACTCATGGTTGCAATTCGCGGCGCCGCGCTCGGCGCGGTTCTGGCACTGGCAACGATCGGCGCGAATTCGGGGCACGCCGCCGACGATCAGATCGCGCGCGGCCAGTATCTGGTCGCGATCATGGGCTGCGGCGATTGCCACACGGCCGGCTCGCTGCTCGGCAAGCCCGACCTGGCCCATCGGCTCGGCGGCTCCGATGTCGGCTTCGAGGTGCCCGGTCTCGGCGTGTTCGTCGGCCGCAATCTGACGCCGGACAAGGAGACGGGGCTCGGCAATTGGTCGGCGGATCAGATCATCACCGCGTTCACCACCGGGAAGCGGCCGGATGGGCGCATCCTGTCCCCGGCCATGCCGTGGGAGAATTTCGGCGTGCTGACATCAGCGGATCGGCAGGCCATCGCGGCCTATCTGAAAAGCCTGCCGCCGGTCCATCACGCGATTCCGGGACCGTTCGGGGTGGGGGAAAAGGCCACGGTCCTCGTTGAGAAAATCGTGCCGGGCGATGGCATGGCGCCCCCGCCCGGCAAATAACCATCCGCTGCTATGGTTCAGTGAACGCTGAGCGGTTCCAGCTCGTGCTGGCGGATCGCCGCCTCCGCGATCAGGCGGTCATCCAGCACCGCCATCGGCGTGCCGTCGGCGGCGTGGATGGCGAAGGCCAAGTGATCGTTGACCGTAACCGGCTTGATATAGGCCAGATTCTGCATGCCCAGCGTGACGAATTCCTGCGCCGGCAATTGCTTCCATCGTTCCATCGCGGTCATCATCGTTATCCTTTCCGGTCGGTCCCATCGGCACCGCCCTTGCTTTGTCCGTTTGCGTCTAGTCCGGTCGTCCCGCCCCGGGATCCGGTCCCGTTGGCCGGCGCGCCGAGGATCGGCCCGCTGTTCGTATCGATGGGTTGCGGCCGCGCCCGCGCGGTCGCGATCGCGATCGTCCGCACCTGCCCCTCGGGGACGTGCCGGACGAGATCGATATGCAGCAAGCCGTTATCGAGCGCGGCGTTCAGCACTTCGATTCCCTCGGCCAGAACGAAGGAGCGTTGGAACTGACGGGCCGCGATGCCGCGGTGAAGATAGACACGCTCGCGCTCGTCGGTGTGCTTGCCGCGCACCACCAGTTGCCGATCCTCGACCTGCACGGCCAGATCGTCGGCGGCGAAGCCCGCCACCGCGAGGGTGATGCGCAGCGCGTTATCGCCCGTCTGCTCGACATTATAGGGCGGATAGCCATCGACGGCGGTCTTGCTGACCCGGTCAAGCGCCCGCTCGAACTGGTCGAAGCCTAGTAGCAAGGGCGAATTGAACAGCGACAAGCGCGGCATCGGACCTCCTCGATCTGAGCGAGTCCCGGATGCGGGCCCGGTCTGGCACCCGCTCGATCCGGCAGCGCTCCCAAAGGCATCGCCGCCATGGAGAGATATGGTATATTGGTGCCGTCGATCAAGCCCCGGCGCGACGGGACCGGGGCACGCGGCACAAGGATCATGGAGGGATCAAATGGACCGACGGGACATGCTCAAGACGGTATCATTGGGGAGTGCCGCGCTCGGCATGCTGGCATCAGCGGGTGGTCCGGCGCATGCCGCCGACGGCGCCGACGAGGCGGCCACCAATGCGTGCCTCGATCGGATGATCGCGGCGATCAACAGCCATGATGTCGAGCTGTTCGACAAGGTCTATTCCGACAGCGCCTATACCAATCACCAGGCGCTGATCATGGCCCATGCGGCGCCGGCGAATTTGAACGGGCGTGCCCAGGCCAAAGCCTATTTCGCGGCGCGCTTCAAGGCATTCCCCGATGTCACGCTCAGCACCGACATCCGCGTGGTCCATGGCGACCTGATTGCCGCCAATCTGATCTGGACCGGCACGCACAAGGACACCTATCTCGGCATTCCCGCGACCGGCAAGAAGGCGGTGTGGAACTCGACCGACATCCTGCGCGTCAAGGATGGGCTTTTTGTCGAGCACTGGGGTGCCGTCGATTTCGTCGGCTTGACGAAGCAGCTTAAAGGCTGATCCGCGCCCGCACGGCTTCGGCTTCGTGGCGTTCCGCGTGGTTGGCGGGATCCCGCTCGACCGGCACGGGCATCGCCCAGATCACCGGCTGGCGCGCCGCGCGCTCGATCAGCCGGGCGATCGTGCCTTCGACGGCCAGCGCCAAGCCGGCGGTGCTGAAGAAGCCGCCATTGACCTGCGTGCGATGGGCGACGACGCGGCGGAAGGCATCGAACACCGCCGGATCGGGCCGGGTCGCCTCGGCCCAGAACCGGTCCAGCCCGTCTTGGAACGTCAGGCCCGGCATGTTGTAGATCGCCTTGGCCAGCGCGACCACCGGCACCGCCGCCGATAGGGCGAGGAACCCCGTCGTGCTGTTCAGCGTGACGACGCCGGCGCAGCCGTCCAGGATCGGCTCGACCCCGCAACCGCGGATGTACAGCACCCGGTCCGCGATGCCGAGGCGTGCCGCCGCCCGCGTCACATTCGCGTGCCAATCGGTCAGGCCGGGATCGAGCGGATGCTCCTTGATGACCAGGCCAGCCTCCGCCGGGGCATGCCGGGCGAACGAGGCCAGGACATATTCCAAGGCCGGCAGCAGCGCGTCATAGGTCGAGTGAAATACCAGTTGGCTGTCGGATTCGAGTTGCAGCGGAAACAGGAAGAAGGGCCGCTTTCCGCGCCAGGAATTGAGCGTCTCGATCGCCCGGCGGGTGCGCGGGCGGATCAGCGGTTTGCGCAGCGTGCGCTTGACCCAGCCGGCATATTCGCGAAACGGATTGAGGACGAGATGGGTGCGATAGCGCGGATAGTACCAGCGCAGCACCAACGAGCTGACATGGTAGCTGACATCCCATACCGCGCGCCGGCGAAACTGGCTGGTGACCTGAGCGCCGGGATGCCAGGGCGGCAGCTTCGCCGCCTCGGCCAGGAACCAGTCCGGGTCCAGTGGCAGCACCGAATTGCCGTTGACGCCGTCCTTCGCCACGGTGATCCAGTTGGGCCGCAGATAGCCTTCCTCGATGACGTGGACCCGGATGCCGCGACGTGCCGCGGCCGCGACGGCGGCCCGATGCAGCGGCCGGCAATCCCCGAACAGGACGATGTCGGAGACGCGCCACTCGACGAGCCGCGTTTCGAGAAATTTCGGCCACGCCTTGAGGTCGCCGCGATAATCGGCCGCGCCGGGCAGGCGCCAAAAGACCCGGTCGCCGCCGGTGAAATTGATCTTCTTCACGGTATAGCCTTGGGCGGCGAGCGCCGCGCCCAGTTTCGCCAAGAACGGCGTCGGCATGCCTTGAAGAATGAGATAGCACGGGGTGCCGGTTCGGTCGCCGTCCATCAGGGCGCCCTCGCGGCGGGGCGCCTAACAGGGGGGCGGCTAACGGGATTTATTGCGCGGCACGGGCGATAACGGGCGGCCCGGGAAAAGTCGGTGAAACTCCAAGGCCCAGCCTTGGCCCCCGTCTTTTGGGACGACATTGTACCGCACAATACGCCCACGCAGCCCCTCCAAGCCCTATCGGCTCGTTTCAGCGGTTAAAGTAACGCACAAAGGCCAGCGGGTTCAATACCCCCGAGTCGCGGGCGCCAGTTTGAGGTGGCCTAAACCCGCGCGAAGCGTCCCGCCGATGGCGGAAAAGCGGGCCTGTCGTCCCTCACAACTCTTTGTGAGGGACTTAAGAATACGGGCAAGAATCGCGCGCCGAACGCGCGGGACCGGCGGCGGCGGGCGGATACCGTCAGGCCGACGCCTTGACGATTTGCTCGCACATTTTCTTGGCGTCGCCGAACAGCATCATGGTGTTGTCGCGATAGAACAGTTCGTTCTCGACGCCGGCATAGCCCGAGGCCATGGACCGTTTGACGAACAGCACCGTCTTGGCTTTTTCGACTTCGAGAATCGGCATGCCATAGATCGGCGACGTGGGGTCGGTCTTGGCCGCCGGGTTGGTCACGTCGTTGGCGCCGATGACGAACGCGACATCCGTCTGGGCGAAATCATTGTTGATCTCGTCCAGCTCGAAGACTTCGTCATAGGGCACATTGGCCTCGGCCAGCAGCACGTTCATGTGCCCCGGCATCCGGCCGGCCACCGGATGGATGGCATATTTGACCGTGGCGCCTTCCTTCTTCAGAAGATCGGCCATCTCCTTCAGGGCGTGCTGCGCCTGGGCCACCGCCATGCCATAGCCCGGCACGATGATAACCGAGCCGGCATTCTTCATGATGAAGGCGGCATCCTCGGCGCTGCCGGACTTGACCGATTTGTCGCCGTGGCCGGCGCCGGCGGCGACGATGCCGCCCTCGGTCCCGAACCCGCCCAGGATCACGTTGAAGATCGAGCGGTTCATGCCCTTGCACATGATGTAGCTGAGGATCGCGCCCGACGAGCCGACGAGGGCGCCGGTGACGATCAGCAGCGAATTGCCGAGCGTGAAGCCGATGCCGCAGGCAGCCCAGCCCGAATAGGAATTCAGCATCGAGATCACGACCGGCATGTCGGCGCCGCCGATTGGCAGGATCAGCAGCAGGCCGAGCAGCAGCGACAGCGCCACGACCAGCCAGAAGGCAATCGGCGGCTGGTCGATGACGAGCCAGACGATGATCGCCACCAGCACGATGCCGAGCAGCGCGTTCAGCGGGTGCTGGCCCGGAAACACCAGCGGTCGGCCGGTGATCAACCCTTGCAGCTTGCCGAAGGCGATGATCGAGCCGGTGAAGGTGACGGCGCCGATGGCGGTGCCGAGCGCCATTTCGATCAGGCTCTCGGCGCGGATCGCGCCCGGCGCGCCGATGCCGTAGGCGGCGGGGGCATAGAACGCCGCCGCCGCGACGCACACCGCGGCAAGGCCGACGAGACTGTGGAACGCCGCCACCAATTGCGGCAGCGCGGTCATCTGAATGCGCAGCGCGATGAAGGTGCCGATGGCGCCGCCGATGACGATGCCGGCGACGATCAGCGGATAGGACACCACGCCCGGCGAGGCGAGCGTCGTGCCGATCGCAATCACCATGCCGGCGATGCCGAACATGTTGCCGGAGCGCGAGGTCACCGGCGACGACAGGCCGCGCAACGCCAGGATGAAACAGACCGACGCGATCAGATAAAGGAAGGCCGAGATATTGGCGCTCACTGCCTCACCTATTTCTTTTTCTTGAACATTTGCAGCATGCGCTGGGTCACGATGAAGCCGCCGAAGATGTTGATCGAGGCCAGTATCACCGCGACGAAGCCCATCACCTTGGAGAAGCTGTAGCCCATCGGCCCGGCCGCGATCAGCGCGCCGACGATGATCACCGAGGAGATGGCGTTGGTCACCGCCATCAGCGGCGAATGCAACGCCGGCGTCACCCGCCAGACCACGTGATAGCCGACGAACACCGCCAGCACGAAGACGGTCAAGAACGAGACGAAGATTTCACCGCTGCCCATGGCCGCCCCTACACGCCCGCCAATTGTGGATGCACGACCGCGCCGTCGCGCGTCAGCAGGGTCGCTTTGACGATCTCGTCATTGATGTCGATTGCCAGATTCTTGTCCTTGCCGACGATCAGCCCCAGGAAGGCGAAGAGATTGCGCGCATAGAGCGCGCTGGCATCGACCGCGATGTCGGCGGGCAGGTTGGCCGGCCCCATGATGGTGACGCCGTTGGCGGTGACGACATTCTTGCCGTACGCGGCGCCCTCGACATTGCCGCCCTGCTCGACGGCGAGATCGACGATCACCGACCCCGCGCGCATGTTGGCGACCATGGTCGCGGTGATCAGCACCGGCGCCTTGCGGCCCGGGATCAGCGCGGTGGTAATGGCGATATCGGTCTTCTTCAACGCCTCGGCGACGTGTTCGCGCTGGCGGCGCTGAAAATCCGCGCCCATTTCCTTGGCATAGCCGCCGGCGGTTTCCATCTGTTTCATCGCCTCGAGGTCGACCACCAGGAAGGTGGCGCCGAGACTCTCGACCTGTTCCTTCGCCGCGAGCCGCACGTCGGTCGCCGAGACGATGGCGCCGAGGCGGCGCGCGGTCGCGATCGCCTGCAGGCCGGCGACGCCGGCGCCCATGATCAGCACCCGCGCCGGCGCGATGGTGCCGGCGGCCGTCATCATCATCGGGAAGGCGCGCCCGAACGAGGCGGCCGCCTCCAAAACCGCCTTATAGCCGGCGAGGTTGGCCTGGCTCGACAGCACGTCCATGGTCTGGGCGCGGGTGATGCGGGGCACCAGCTCCATCGCGAAGGCGGTGACCCCAGCCTTGGCATAGGCCGCGACCTGGTCCTTGTGCTGCAAGGGCGACAGCATGCCGATCAGCACCGCGCCGCGCCGCAACATCGCCATTTCGTCGATCGCGCCGTCGCCGATGCTCAACGGGCGTTGTACCTTCAGGAGAATATCGGCATCGCCATAGGCTTGACCGCGCTCGACAATCGTCGCGCCCGCCGCCTGATAGGCCGCATCGGTATAGGCGCTGGCGATGCCGGCGCCGGTTTCGACCAGGATCTCGTGGCCTTGAGCAGTCAGCCGTTTCACCGAGTCCGGCGAGGCCGCGACGCGCCGTTCATGGGGGCGGCGTTCCGTCACCACACTTATTTTCATTTCCGGGAAATCCTCAACCCCCAACCGGGCCGGTAGAATGGCGTGCGTCGGCGGCTTTGTGAACCCCGAAAAGAGAGATGAATCATGTAATTACCGTAATGTTTGGAGGCGTCGGCGGTGCCGGCGGGCGGGGCGCGCGCCGGCGCGATTAGGTTTGTTCGCCCGGCGGGGCAATGGTACACCGTCGATTGGGGTTGGGGGTCGTCTAAATTCCATTACTACGAGTATCCGCCACGAATATTACTAGGGAATAATGCGCGTGCGATCACGTTATCATTACCTTAGGCCCGTGATTACACCCGGCATCGGGTTTGATCGGGCCCGGGTCAGTGGGGCGATTCGTCTCGCCGGCAGGGGGTTCGGCGGATCGTGCCGGGTGGATCGGGATCGGGATCGGTGAGCGAGTCGTTCAGCGATCAGTTGATTGCGCTCCTGCCCCGTCTTCGGCGCTTCGCCCGCGGCATGGCGGGGTCGGGCGCGGCGGCGGATGATCTGGTGCAGGCGGCGTGCGAGCGGGCGTTGTCGCGCTCGCATCAGTTTCAGGAGGGTACGCGGTTTGACAGTTGGATGTTTCGCATCGTGCAGACTATCTGGATCGATCAATTGCGCGCGCGGGAGGTGCGCAAGGAAGAGCATGAAGACGCCGCGATGGACATCGGCACCGACCTGCCGGCGCGCATGGTCGAGGCGCGGTTGCGGTTGAAAGAGGTGCAGGCGGCATTGAACACGATACCGGACGATCAGCGCACCGCGCTGCTGCTCGTGACGGTGGAGGGCCTGAGCTACAAGGAAGCGGCCCAGGTTGCGAAAGTGCCGGTGGGAACGATCATGAGCCGTCTCGCGCGTGCGCGGGTGGCCCTCGAAGCCCGGTTGGGCGCCGATAGCGACCGCGGAAGGAGTTTGGATAATGCGGCAGCCAAGTGACGAAACGCTGATAGCCTATCTCGATGGCGAGCTGGACGGCGGCGCTCGGGACGAGGTGGCGGCGGCGCTGGAGAGCAGCCCGCAGTTGCGCGACCGCGCCGGTGCGCTCACCGATAGCGCGGCGACCTTGCGCGCGGCGATGGACGAGATTATGCGCGAGACGGTGCCCCAGCGCCTCCTTGATGCGGCGCGTGGCAAGGCGCCCAGCGTCATCGATCTGGTGGCGGTCCGCGCCCGCCGGATGGGCGTCGCGACGCTGCGGCAGAATTGGGGCGATCGCCGGTACTGGCTGGGCGGCGCCGTGGCCGCTTCGTTCCTGTTGCTGACCATCGGCGCGGGCGGCGGCTATTTCGCGGCCCAGGCGCCGGCCGACAGCACCAGCACCGCCGACGCCGCGACCACGCCTTCCTATTGGCTCGACAATATCGCCGGCTATCATCGGCTGCTGATCAATGCCGGGATCAACGAGCAGGGGCTGGTCGATGTGCCGCCCAATGGCGACAGCGGGCGCAAGAATATTCAGAAACTGCCGGCCAATTTCCGCCTGCCCAATCTCAAATCATGGGGATTCCGCTTCGAGGGCGCCCGGTACCTGGTGATGGAGGGGCGGCCGGCGACGCAGCTCTTCTATATCTCGCCGGACAAGAAGTTCGGCTCGGTCACCATGGTGGTCGGCGCCTCGACGAAGTCCGATATGCCGATCTCGTCGGAGCGGCGCGACGATATGAATTTCGTCTATTGGCGGCACGGCGGACACGCCTATGCGCTGGTCGGCGCGGCCGATGTCAACGCGCTGCGCGGCATCGCCAAGGAAATTTCGGCCCAGCTCAACGCCGCGACCTGACGCGGCGGGTTAGAGGCCGGCCAGCATCTCGCGGATGATGCCGCGGGTGACGTGGCTCGCGACGTCGGCGATGAAGCGCGTGAAGTCTACCGCCGCGCTATGATCCGCCTTGTCGGAGATGACCCGGATCACCGCCATCGGCACGCCATGCTCAAAGCAAACCTGGGCGACAGCGGCGCCCTCCATCTCGACGCATTGCGCCGCCGGCAGGCGCGCCCGGAGGCCGGCCACCCGGGCGGCATCGGCGATGAACTGATCGCCGCTGACGATCAGCCCCGCCCGCATCGTGGGCCGGCCTGCGCCGAAGCCGCGTAATTCGGCGGCGGGCGGATCGCGGCCCAGATAGATTTCGGCGGCGCCGATCGCCATCGCGGTGAGGCGCGCGTCGGCCGGAAAGCTGGCGCGGTGCAACAGCGGAACCTCAAAAGGTTGCAGGTTCAGCACCGCCGAGACGTCCATGTCGTGCTGGATCAGTTCGGTGCCGATCACCACGTCGCCGATATTCAAATCCTCGGCGATGGCCCCGGCGACGCCGGTGAACAGGATTTGCTCGACGCCGAACGCCTCGATCAGGGTGGTGGCGGTGGACGCCGCCGCGACCTTGCCCCAGCGCGAAAACACCAGGACCACGTCCTGGCCGCATAGGGTGCCGACGATATAGTCGCGCATGCCGCGCGTGACCTGCCGCGTGATCGCGAGGTCGCCGTGCAGCAGCGCGATTTCCTCGGGCATCGCGCCGATGATGCCGGTGATCATCGCGCCTCCTGACCCTCCCCCCTACTCGACACAGACATTCACCCGCGATAGGCTTCGACCATGAGCGACAATGTCGAGAGCCTGACGTTGACCTATCTGCGTCGGCTGGATGAGAAAGTCGACCGGATCGCCGACGATATGCGCGAGGTCAAGGAACGTCTCGGCATTCTCGAAGAACAATATGCGAGCGTGTCTCGCCGGCTCGACACGCTCGACAGACGGGTCGAACGCATCGAGCGGCGGCTTGATCTGATTCCCGCGCCCTAAAAGAGCTAGCCGATATGTTTCTTGAAATGATCGAGCGTGCGGCTTAGCGCAAGCTTGGCCGATTCCGCCTCATAGCTCGGCCGCTCGTCGCAATTGAAGCCATGGCCCGCGTGATAGACATGGATTTCCGTGTCGCCGCCGCGCACCGCCTTGACCTTCTCGACATCGGTCATCGGGATGCTCTGATCCTGATCGCCGAAATGCAGCAGGGTCGGGACCTTGGGCTTGTTTTGCGCGTTGGCGGCGATCTGGCCGCCGTAATAGCCGACCGCGGCCGCGATGCCGCTGAGCTTGGTGGCGGCGGTGAAGGCGACCGAGCCGCCGAGGCAATAGCCGACGATGCCGACCTTGCCGAATTGCTGGGCGTAATCGATGGTGGCCTGGGTGTCCTCGGCGATCTTGTCCATCGGGATCTTGCCGATCAGGCCGCGCCCGGCGGTCATGCCGGCCTGGTCATAGCCGAGCTCGACGTTTTTCTCGGCGCGATCGAATAGGGCGGGCGCCACCGCGACATAGCCCTCCTTGGCGAAGCCATCGGCCACCGCGCGGATGTGATGATTGACGCCGAAAATCTCCTGAATGACGACGATCGCGCCCTTCGGCGCGCCGGCGGGGTCGGCGCGATAGGCCGCGAAGGAATGCCCGTCCTTGGCCGTCAGCGTTACGTTCTGGCCCATGCTTATTCTCCTCTTTATCGATGGCCGATCATAGAAACCGGCCGCTAAACATTGAAGCGGAAATGCAGAATGTCGCCGTCCTGCACGACATACTCGCTGCCCTCGAGCCGCATGCGGCCGGCCTCGCGGGCGCCCTGCTCGCCGCCGGCGGCGACGAAATCGGCGTAGGAAATGGTCTCGGCGCGGATGAAGCCGTGCTCGAAATCGGTGTGGATCGTGCCCGCCGCCCGCGGTGCCTTGGTGCCCTTGGCCACGGTCCAGGCCTTCGATTCCTTGGGGCCGACGGTGAGGAAGGTGATGAGGTCGAGGAGGCGATAGCCGGCGCCAATGACCCGTGTCAGGCCCGGCTCGTCAAGGCCGAGGCTGGCCAGATAGTCGCCCTTGTCGGCGTCGGAAAGCTGGGCCAGCTCGGATTCGATGGCGGCCGAAATCACCACCGAGCCGGCGCCGTGCGCCGCCGCATAGGCGGCGACCTGGGCCGACAATTCATTGCCAGTGGCGGCCGACGCCTCATCGACATTGGCGATATAAAGCACCGGCTTGGCGGTGATCAACTGCAGCTCGCGGAACATCGCCCCCTCCTCCGGCGCGACCGCCAGATCACGCGCGGGCTTGCCCTCGGCGAGCCACGCATTGGCGCGTTCCATCAGCGCCAGTTGCGCCTTCGCCTCCTTGTCCTGGCCGCGCGCCTTCTTTTCGGCGGCCCTGACCCGCCGGTCCAGACTGTCGAGATCGGCCAGCAGCAATTCCGTCTCCACCGTCTCGGCGTCACGCGTGGGGTCGAGCGAGCCCTCGACATGCGTGACATTGCCGTCGGCGAAACAGCGCAGCACATGGGCGATGGCATCGACCGCGCGGATGTGGCCCAGGAACTGGTTGCCCAGCCCCTCGCCCTTCGAGGCGCCGCGCACCAGCCCGGCAATGTCGACGAATTCCAATTGGGTCGGCACGATCTTGGCCGATTTCGCGAGGCGCGCGCACACGTCCAGCCGCTCATCCGGCACCGCGACGCGGCCGATGTTCGGCTCGATGGTGCAGAACGGATAGTTCGCCGCCTCCGCCGCTTGCGTCGCGGTCAGTGCATTGAACAGCGTCGATTTGCCGACATTGGGCAGCCCAACAATCCCGCAATTGAAACCCATCTCGGTCCTACTTCCTTCACACCACAAAATAATTCACCGCAAGGCGCCAAGTTCATTCTCCCTTACCGGCGCAAGCCGGTATCCATGGCAAACCTGGACCCCGGCTTTCGCCGGGGAGGCGCGCTGCTGGTGGTAGAGTAATGAACTTGACGTCTTGGCTTCCCCGGCTCGTGGGCCGGGGCGGGCTTGGCGGTTCAGGTTTCCTTTTTCGAATCGTCGACTTTCTCTTCCCTTGGCGGCTTCGGGCGGGGCGGCTTCAGGATCAGCGCCACCTTGCTCATGAACCCGGCCGGATCGTCCGCCACCAGGGTCGGCATCGCCTCGGCCACCGCCTCGGTCAGCGGTGTCACCCAGTTCATATCCTCGGCGGTGAAATTCTGCAGCACCCAATGGGGCACCAGCTCCTTGGCGCCGGGATGGCCGACGCCGAGGCGCACCCGCCAATAATCATAACCCAGTCCGGCATCGATGGACCGGATGCCGTTATGGCCGGCCGAACCGCCGCCCTGCTTGACCCGCAGCTTGCCGGGCGCCAGATCGACCTCGTCATGGATCACCGCCACTTCTTCCGGCGCGATCTTGTAGAACCGCGCCGCCGGCCCCACCGCATTGCCGGAATCGTTCATGAAGGTTTGCGGCATCATGACAAAGACGCGCTCGGCGCCGATCTGGCCTTCCGCGAGATGGGCATCGAACCGGTTGCGCACCGCGCGGAATTCATGGCGGCGGAGCAACGCCTCCACCGCCATGAAGCCGATATTGTGCCGATTGCGCTCGTATCGCGGCCCCGGATTGCCCAGGCCGACAAGGAGTCGCATGCCGCGCGACGTCAGCCCTTCTTGGCCGGGGCGGCGCCTCCGGCCGGCGCACCGGCGGCCGGGGGTGCCCCTGGCGCCGGCGTGGCGCCCGGCGTGCCCGCGGCACCCTCGGCCTCGCCCGCCTCCAGCGCGGCGGCCGCGGCGGCTTTCGAGGCTGCTGCCGCCGCCGCCGCCGCGACTTGCTCTTCGCGCACCGCGGTCGGCGCCGCGATCGAGGCGACGGTGAAGTCGCGCGAGACGGAGGGCTTCACCCCTTCCGGCAGAACCACCGAATGGATGTGAATGCTGTCGCCGATTTCAAGCCCATCGAGATCAATGGTGATGCGTTCCGGAATATGCTCGGCCCGACAGATCAGTTCGATATCGTGACGCACGATATTGAGAATGCCGCCGCGCTTCAGGCCCGGCGAGGCGCCCTGGTTGATGAACACCACCGGCACCGCGACGCGGATCGGCGTGTCGCTGCCGACCCGCATGAAATCGACATGCAGCGGGCGATCCGTGACCGGGTCGAGCTGCACGTCGCGCGGCAGCACCCGGTGCTTGGACGCGCTGTCGCCATCGGCGATCTCGACCTCGATCAGCCGGGCGAAGAAGCCGGGGCGGCTCATCTCGGTGGTCAGCGCGCGCGGCTCGACGCTGATCATTTGCGGTGGTTCTTTTTCCCCGTACAGCACCCCGGGAACCCGGCCCTGTCGGCGCGTCTCCCGGGCCGGCCCCTTTCCCGCCCGGTCGCGCGCCTCGGCGCGGATAGTATGAATCTCAGGCATGATCGCTCCTTGGTTGGTGGGGATCGGCCTCCAGGGGTGCCGGTATCCCGTTGAACACAACAAAACACGTTTCACTCGTCATGCCCGGACTTGATCCGGGCATCCATCTGATGGATCCCCGGGTCAAGCCCGGGGGCGACGATCGAGATGACCATTTCATCTCGATCGTCGCTTAATCGAACAGGCTCGAGACCGAGCGTTCCTCGCTGATGCGGCGGATCGCTTCGGCGATCAAGGGTGCAATGGTCAACTGGCGCACGTTGCGCGCCAGGCGCTGCGCCTCGGTGGCGCGGATCGAATCCGTGGTCACCAGCAGCTCGATCGGCGAGGCGGTGACGCGCGCGACCGCGCCGCCCGACAATACGCCATGGGTGACATAGGCGGAAACCGATTTCGCGCCGCGCTCCTTTAGGGCCTCGGCGGCGTTGCACAGGGTGCCGGCGCTATCGACGATATCGTCCACCAGGATACAGCGCCGGCCCTCGACCTCGCCAATGATGTTCATGACCTCGGACACCCCGGCGCGCTCGCGCCGCTTGTCGATGATGGCGAGGTCCGCCTCCAGCCGGCGAGCGATGCTGCGCGCCCGCACCACGCCGCCGACATCAGGCGACACGATCACCAGATCGTCGCCATTATAGCGTTCCTTGATGTCCTTGGCGAACACCGGCTGACCGAAGAGATTGTCGGTCGGAATGTCGAAAAAGCCCTGGATCTGCCCGGCATGGAGATCGAGCGTCAGCACCCGGTCGGCGCCGGCCGCCGTGATCATGTTGGCGACCAGCTTGGCCGAGATCGGCGAGCGCGAGGCGGTCTTGCGGTCCTGGCGGGCATAGCCGAAATAGGGAATGACCGCGGTCGCGCGCCGCGCCGAGGAGCGCCGCAGCGCGTCCAGCGTGACCAGCAGCTCCATCAGATTGTCGTTGGCGGGATAGGAGGTCGATTGAATCACGAAAACATCCTCGCCGCGGACGTTTTCATGGATTTCGACGAACACTTCCATATCGGAAAAGCGCCGCACGCTGGCATCGGTCAGCGGCGTGTTCAAATAGGCCGAAATCGCTTCGGCAAGCGGCCGATTGCTGTTGCAGGCAAGAATTTTCATGACGCTCTCAGCCGCGGATCGAAGCCCCGGACGCGAAAAAGGACGCTTCCGGCGCCGAGCGGGGCGGAACTTAACAAATCCGTCATCCCCCTGTCCATGCGCTTTCGCAGCCGCTTCACTTCCCGGCGGGCAGGGCCGCCTGGGCCTGTTGGATCAATTGCACGATGCCGCCCAGCGCCGCATTGGCGACATCGAAGGCGGTATCGCCCCAGGGACCGTCGAGGCTGCCGGCCGGCACCGCGTTCTCCTGGCTGACCTGGCCGATCTCGCCGCCGGCCGCCCGCGACACGGTCCACGCGATCTTGACCTGCTGATGGCCGCCGGCCGGCTTGCCCACCTCGATCTTGCAGGCGAGGAGATAGGTTGCCTGGTCGGCCGGCTTGTCCTTCAGGGCAATTCCGGCCCGCCGCAGCGCATCGGCGATCGACAGGGCGAGCGTGCGGCCGCCATCGCCGGGCGCGCCGATCACCGGGGCGATCGCCACGACCGGGGCGTGCGGGACATGCTCGACCGGCGTGTCCCCTTCCACCCGGCGGGCCAGGGTCGGCGCCAGCGTCGCAACGAGGGACTTGGCCACGGTCTCGTCGCCGCGCCGCCAGGCTTCGTTCGGCACCTCGCGGGTCATGGTCTCGCGGCTCATGACGCGGCCCGCCGCGTCGGTCAGTTGCCAAGCGACGATCAGGCGCGTCCGGTCGGCCGCCGGCTCGGCCCGGACCGAGGCGCCCAAATGGTAGGAGTGGCGATTGCTGGCGTCGGTGTCCGACGGCACGTCCTCGTTGCGCAGGGCATCGGCCATCGCCTCGGCCAGCGCCGCCGCCGCCGCCGGCGGCGCACCGACGATCGGGCGCACGACGATGCCGGCGGCGTCGGGCGGGCTCATCATCGGGGACAGCGGCACCGGATGGTTCTCGCCGAAGGGATGGGGCAAGGGCTGGCACGCCGCCAGCGCCACCAGCAAAAGCAGGACGGGCGGCACGGCAAAGGGTATCGGGCGGGACACGGGGTCAGACGGGCATGGGGTTCTGGCGCGGCGGATCATAGAAGCGCGATCGCCGATAGCAAGCGGCCGTAATCCGGCTCGCCCGCCAGCCGCGAGCGCCGATAGGAGAAGAACCGCGCCGGCTCGGCCGCCGTATCGCCGCCGGTGGCCGCGACCGAGGCGAGGTCGAGCTGGTCGAGCCGCAGGCGCACATAGGCCGGCAGGTCGAAGCGGAATTTGCCACTGTCGAGTGCGATGAAGAATCGCGCGTTGCCGGGGTCCTGGGCCAGGAACGGCGCCGGAAATTCCGGCCCGACCTCATAGGATGCCTGTGCGATCGCGGGGCCGATCCCGGCATGAATGCGCGCGGGTCGCGCGCCCAGCGCCACCATCGCCGCAAGCGTCGCGTCGAGCACGCCGCCAATCGCCCCGCGCCAGCCGGCATGCGCGGCGCCGATCACGCCCGCCTCGGCATCGGCGAACAGCACCGGCACGCAATCGGCGGTGAGAATGCCGAGCGCGATGCCGCGCCGGCGCGTCACCATGCCATCGGCTTTGGGCCGCTCGGCCGCGGAGGCGATGCCGTCGAGCGTCACGACGACGCGGCCATGCACCTGATTGTTGGTGACGATGGCGTCGCGGGGCAGGCCCAGCGCGACGGCGGCGCGGGCGCGATTCTCGGCCACCGCCGCCGCCTCGTCGCGCGACCCTAGCCCGCAATTCAGCGAGGCATAGATGCCGGTGCTGACGCCGCCGTCGCGCGTGAAAAACCCATGCGCCATGCCGGGCGCGCCGAGCGCCGCGAGCGTGATCATGCGAACCCCGCCAGCGGCGGCAAGGCCGGATCGGCGATCGCCATCACCTTGAACAGCGCGCCCATGGCGTCGGGATCGACCAGCCGGCGATAGGCCGCCGCGATCGCCACCGCCTGGGATTCGGCGGCGGCCGCGATCAGGCGCGCGGCGCGCACCTCGATACCGAGCCGCTGGAGGAACGCACCCTGCGCCACCGGGCCGGCGATCTGGGCACCCGCCGTCGCGGCGGCCGTGGCCAGCGCGGCGAAATCGACATGGGCGGTGAGGTCGGCCTCGCCCGGCTCGCTCAGCACGTCGGCGCGCTGGTGCGCGCGCAAGGCCTGCAAGGTCTCGCCGGTCCCACTCGCCAGGTAGCCGTAATCGATCAGCAGCGCGGCGCCGCCCTGGTGCGCGACGCGGCTGCCGAGCCATGCCGCCAGGGCGTATGCCGCGGGCGATGTCTCGCGGATCGCGCCGAGCGGCTCCGCCATCGCGGCGGGCGCGATTTCGCCATCGAGGACGAAGGTGAAGCGATCAAGCGCATAGCCGACGCGCCGTTCCCGCCAGCCTTCTTTCAGACGCTCGAATTGCCGGATCGGCAGCGCGTCGAGAAACTCGTTGGCGATCAGGATCAGCGGCCCATCGGGAATGTTCTCGGCCCGCGCATGCCAATGCGGCGCCGCGTCAGCCAGCGCGCGCGCCTGAATGTCGCGCAAGGGCGAGCTGGTCTCGACCAGATGCAGCGCGAGCGCGGCGCGGCATTCCGGCACCAGCCGCAGCGCGCGCAGCGCGTCGCGCATCAAGGTGCCGCGCCCCGGTCCCAGCTCGGCCAGGATAAAGGGCCGCGGCGCGCCCATGGCGCGCCACGTCTCGGCGCACCACAGGCCCAGCAGCTCGCCGAACATCTGGCTGATCTCCGGCGCGGTGATGAAATCGCCGCCGGCGCCCAAGGGATCGCGCCCGGCGTAATAATGCGGCACGACCGCCGCCATATACTCGCCTACCGTTATCGGCCCGGTCTCGTGAATGCGCCGGGCCAGCATCCGGGCCAGATCGTTCACGCGCTCACCGGCTGGCGCCGCCGGGCGTACCACACCAGGAACAGGCCGGCGATCACCAGCGGCACCGACAGAATCTGGCCCATCGTCGCGCCGCCCCAGAGAAAGCCGAGCTGCTGATCCGGCTCGCGGAAGAATTCCGCGAAGATGCGGAACGCGCCATAGCCCACCAGGAATACGCCCGTGATGGTGCCGGGCCGCGCCCGCACCCGGTCCGAACGCTGGGCGAAAAACAGGATCAGGAACAGCACCAGCCCTTCCAGTGCCGCCTCATAGAGCTGGCTCGGGTGGCGCGGCACCGGGCCGCCCGTCGGGAACACCATCGCCCAGGCGACGTCGGTCGGCCGCCCCCACAGCTCGCCATTGATGAAATTGGCGATGCGCCCCAGGAACAGCCCGATCGGCACCGCGCAGGCGATCAGATCGGCGAAGCGCAGCAGCAGCAGATGGCGGCGGCGGCAGAACAGCACGATGGCGACGCACACCCCGCCGGCGCCGCCGTGAAAGGACATGCCGCCATGCCACACTTCCAGCGCCTGGGCCGGATTGTGCAGATAGTAGGCGAAATTATAGAACAGCACATAGCCGATGCGGCCGCCCAGCACGACGCCGATGGTCGCCCAGACCAGGAAATCGTCGAACTCGCGCGGGCCGGCGACCGGCGTGCCGCGCGCCTCCCAGCGCCGCGCCAGCCCATTGCAATAGCGCCAGCCCAGCAACAGCGCCACGATATAGGCAAGCGCGTACCAGCGCACCGCGAACGGGCCGATCGACACCAGTACCGGATCGATCGCGGGATAGGGAATGACGAACATCGGCGGCCTTTCGCGACGGTTATAGGCGGGCTAGTGTCCCGATTCTGAAGTTCCTATGCACGGTTTGCGTTGGTGTCGAGTGTTCGACGGCAGAAGCGGTTGATCGATGCCAAGATATCGTCGGCGGATTTTGTCCAGCGGAACGGCTTGGGTGAGGCATTACGGATTTT
>DATCDN010000103.1:0-6259 GCA_036510675.1 Allostellaceae bacterium | reverse complement strand
AAGACATAGCCATAGGCGCGCTTCAGCCGCGCCTCCTCCGGCGAGACGCCGTTGACCTTGATGTGGCCGCTGGTGGCGCGTTCCAGATCGGCGATGACACGGAGCAGCGTGGTCTTGCCACAGCCCGACGGCCCGATCAGCGAGATGAAATCGCCTTTGTTGACGACCAGATCGACCTCGGACAGCGCCTTCACCGGTGTATCCGCGGTCTGGAAAACCAGATTGAGGCCCGCGATTTCGACAACAGCCTCCCGGCGCGGGGCGGGCGATACCTCGGCGCCGCCGCGATCGCGCAAGCGTTCGATCTTCGCCACCCGCCTCAGCCCCCGGCCGCGTGCGCCAGCATCGCGCGCATCAGCACGTTGCACCCGGCCGCGAGGTCGGCGGGCGCGGCATCCTCGACCTCGTTGTGGCTCAGCCCGTCCTTGCACGGCACGAACACCATGCCGACCGGCGCCACCCGCGCCAGATAGCCGGCATCGTGGCCGGCGCCCGAAACGATATCGCGATGGCTATAGCCCATGTCGTTTGCCGCCTGACGCACCGCATCGATGCAGCCTTGATCGTAATGGACGGCGGGCGAGCGCCAAATCTCTTTATTCTCGGCGGTCAGGCCCGCCGCGCCGCACACCTCGCGCAGGGCGCCGTCGAGCCGCGCCACCATCCGCGCCAGCACCTCATCCTTAGGGTGGCGCAGATCGACGCTGAAGAACACCGTGCCGGGAATCGTGTTGCGCGAATTGGGGCTGACCTGCAGCAGGCCGACGGTCGAGACTCCCGGCGGAAATTCCAGCGCGATGGCGTTGACCCGGTCGATGATCCGGGCGGCGCCGAGCAGCGCGTCGCGGCGCCGGTTCATCGGCGTGGTGCCGGCATGGCTCTCGGCGCCGGTGATGGTCACCTCGAACCAGCGGATGCCCTGAATGCCCTGCACCACGCCGATGGTCCGGCCCTCGGCTTCGAGGATCGGCCCTTGCTCGATATGCGCCTCGAAGAAGGCGCGGAACGGCCGCCCGCCGGCCGGCGCGTCGCCCAGATAGCCGATGCGGCGCAATTCCTCGCCCACCGTCTTGCCGTCGAGATCGGCGCGGGCATGGCCATAATCGAGATCGAACACCCCGGCGAACACGCCCGAGCCGACACAGGCCGGGGCGAAGCGCGACCCCTCCTCGTTGGTCCACACCGAGACCTCGATCGGCGCGTCGGTCTCGTATTTCAGATCGTTGAGGGTGCGGATTACCTCGAGCCCGGCCAGCACGCCATAGACGCCATCGAACTTTCCCCCGGTCGGCTGGGTGTCGAGATGGCTGCCGCACACCACCGGCGGCAGGTCATCGCGCCGGCCGGCGCGGCGGGCGAAGATATTGCCGATCCGGTCCACGGTGACGGTGCAGCCCGCTTCCTCGCACCAGCGCACGAAAAGATCGCGGCCTTGCCGGTCGAGATCGCTCAGCGCGAGGCGCTTGCTGCCGCCCTTGGCGGTGGCGCCGATGGTCGCCATCTCCATCAGGCTGCGCCACAGGCGCGCGCCATCGATCGTCAGGTTTTGCGGCGGGGTCATGCGCTATTCGGCGGCCTGGCGCGTTGGGTTGTTCGGGTGCCGCGTCCAATTCAGCGCCGGCTTGCCGGTTTCCATCTGTTTCATGGTGATACAGCCCTCGACCGGACAGACATGCATGCAGAGGTTACAGCCGACGCACGCTTCGTCGATCACTTGATAGCGGCGCTTGCCATCCTCGCGCAAGGCCGCCACCGCCTGGTGCGAGGTGTCTTCGCACACGACATGGCACAGGCCGCATTTGATGCACAGATCCTGGTCGATGACGGCGATGGTCTGATAGTTGAGGTTCAGATACTGCCAATCGGTGATGTTGGGCACGGCGCGGCCGCGATAATCGCCGATCCGGTCATACCCCGCGCCGGCCATCCAGCGCGCCATGCCGTCGATCATGTCATCGACGATCTTGAAGCCGTAATGCATCGCGGCGGTGCAGACCTGAACCGAGCCGGCGCCGACCGCGACGAACTCCGCCGCGTCGCGCCAGCTTTCGATGCCGCCGATGGCGGACACCGGAATGTTGCGGCATTCGGGGTCGCGCGCGATCTCCGCCGCCATGTGCAGCGCGATCGGCTTTACCGCCGGCCCGCAATAGCCGCCATGCGTGCCCTTGCCATCGACCACCGGCTCCGGCGCCATTAGGTCGAGGTCGATGCCGACGATGGAATTGATGGTGTTGATGAGGCTCACCGCGTCGGCGCCGCCCCTCACCGCCGCGCGCGCCGGCCCGAGGATGCTGGTGACATTGGGCGTCAGCTTCACGATCACCGGCATGCGCGTCGCCGCCTTGCACCAGCGCGTCACCATCTCGACATAGTCGGGCACCTGGCCGACGGCGGCGCCCATGCCGCGCTCCGACATCCCGTGGGGACAGCCGAAATTCAGCTCGACCGCGTCGGCGCCGGTCGCCTCGACCCGCCGCAGGATGTTCTTCCAGCTATCCTCGGTGCACGGCACCATCAGCGACACGATGATGGCGCGGTCGGGCCAGCGCCGCTTCACCGCCGTGATCTCGTCGAGATTGACCTGCAGCGGCCGGTCGGTGATCAGCTCGATATTGTTGAAGCCGGCGATCCGCAGGCCCTTGTAGGAGGTCGCGCCATAACGCGATGCGGTGTTGACGATCGGCGGGTCCTCGCCCAGCGTCTTCCACACCACCCCGCCCCAGCCGGCGCGCAGCGCGCGCTCGACATTATAGGCCTTGTCGGTCGGCGGCGCCGAGGCGAGCCAGAACGGGTTGGGCGCCTTGATGCCGGCGAAGTTGATGGACAGATCAACCATGAATCCTCCTATCCGCCGTGCGTCCCTCGACTGTCCGCTTCGCGGACGCTCGGGATGAGGTAAAATTTTCCTCATCCTGAGCGCGCAGCCCGGACGTAGGTCCGGGCGAGCAGTCGAAGGACGCACGATGGCGATACATTCCTACCCAAGCAGCGCGGCGTCGATGTCGATCGCCGCGCGCTTGCCGTGTTCGACCGCCTCGACGGTGAGGTCCTGGCCGCGCGCCACACAATCGCCGCCGGCCCACACGCCCCGCAGCGAGGTGCGGAATGCCGCGTCGATCCGGATGCGGCCATTCTCTAATTCCAGCGCGTCGAGCCGGTCCGGCGCCAGCGGATCGGCGATGAAGCTTTGGCCGATCGCCTTGAACACCATGTCGGCCGCCAGCGAGAATCGCGCGCCAGTGCCGATGACATGGCCGTTTTCCATCTGCGTCGTGGTCTCGAACTCGGCGGCGGCGACATGGTCGCCGGCGATGTGGAGTCGGACCGGCCGCGCCCAATGGCGGATGGTGACGCCGTTGATCCGGGCGAATTCCTGCTCATGCGCGGTCGCGCTCATGGTGCCGGGGCCGCGCCGATAGACCAGCGTTACCTCCTCGGCGCCGAGCCGCTTGGTCTGCACCGCGATATCGATGGCGGTGTTGCCGCCGCCGATCACCACGATGCGCCGCCCCACCGGCAGGCGCGCCAGATCGTCCGCGCCGCGCAGCGCCGCGATGTAATCGACGGCGTTGGCAACACCGGCGACATTCTCGCCCTCGCATTCCAGGGCCTTGACGCCGGCAAGCCCCATGCCGAGAAACACGGCGGCATAGTCGCGGCGCAATTGCGCCAGGGAAATGTCGCGGCCCAGCGCCTGGCTGGTCTTGGCGGCGATGCCGCCGATGCCGAGGACGAAATCGATCTCGGTCTGGGCGAAGCGATGCGGCACCTTATATTCGGCGACGCCATATTCGTTGAGGCCGCCCAGGCGCTCGCGCGCCTCGAATACCGTGACGTCGTGGCCGAGCTGGGCGAGGCGATGGGCGCAGGACAGCCCCGCCGGCCCGCCGCCGACCACCGCGATATGCTTGCCGGTCGGCGCCGCCCGCGCGAAGGGGTGCGTGTCCGCTTCGAGAATCGGGTCGGTGGCGTAACGCTGCAACCGGCCGATTTTGATCGGGTCGCCCTCCTGGGCGGTGCGCACGCAGGCTTGTTCGCACAGAATCTCGGTCGGGCAGACGCGGGCGCAGGCGCCGCCGAAGATGTTGGCCTCGAGGATACGGATGCCGGCGCCGGTGACATTGTCGGTCGCGATCTTGCGGATGAAGCCCGGAATGTCGATGCCGGTGGGACACGCCTCGATGCACGGCGCGTCGTAACAGAAATAACAGCGATTGGCCTCGACCAGCGCCTGCTCGCGCGCCAGCACCGGATGCAGATCGCCGAAATGGTCGGCGTAGTGGGCGGGATCGAGCCGGCCCGCCGCGATATCGGGCGCCTCGCCGCTCAACCGCCGGTCAGCCTCATTCCCTGCCATGCCGCGCTCCCCGCCCCATCCCGGCAACTCTACAGAACTTGACCGATTGATCAAGTTATATGGCCTCGTCTCTCAAATCCCTCTCCGCCCATTGGGGGCGGACGGAATCCTGCTTCGCCTTGCGCGGGCTTGGCCCGCGCATCCACGAATAAGTGTGCGGCTGCTGGCATCCACGGTGCCGAAAAGATAAAAGTCATGGATGGCCGGGCCAAGCCCGGCCAAGGCGGGCATTTCTTGGCGCGCCTCACACAGGGGTGGGACGGCATGGCGACGAAGAGTGCGAGGCGCAAGCGGCCGGCGGCGGCGAAACCGGCGGTCCGTCCCGGCGCGATCCGGCGGCGCAATGTCGCGAAAATCCTCAAGGCGGCGGAAACCGTGTTCGCGCAAAAGGGCTTTAGCGGCGCCAGTACCGCCGAGATCGCGCGGCTCGCCGGGGTGCCGAAGCCCAATCTCCATTATTATTTCCGCACCAAGCAGGCGCTCTATGAAAGCGTGCTCGACCGCATCCTCGAAATGTGGGTCGATGCGATGGACGAGCTGCGGCCCGGCGCCGACCCGGCGGATGCGCTGTCGCGCTATCTCGCGCGCAAGATCGACCTGTCGCGGCGCCTGCCCGGCCCGTCGCGGCTGTGGGCGATGGAGATGCTGGCGGGCGCGCCGCATATCGGCGGGTTCTTGCGCGGGCGGGTGCGCGACCTGGTGAAGGACAAGGGCGCCCTGGTCGAGGGCTGGATCGCCGACGGCAAGATCCGGCCGATCGCGCCGGCCCATCTGTTCTTCATGATCTGGGCCGCGACCCAGACCTATGCCGATTTTTCGGTGCAAATGAGCGCGGTGATGAACCGCAAGCATCTCGACGCCGAATTCTACGACGACGCGCGCGCCACCATCACCAGCCTGGTGCTCAACGGGCTGGGCCTGACGCGGTGAGGTCACGGGATTGCCGTCGTCCCGGCTGGCAAGGTATGATAGTAAGGAATTTGAATTCAGGTAAGGAAATGAGCGCCTCGACCATCACCAGCAAAGGGCAGACCACGATACCCGGCGCCATCAGGCGGCATCTCAAGCTCAAGCCGGGCGACCGCGTCGAATACATTGTCGAGGCGGATGGAAAAGTGGTCCTGTTGCCCGTCACTCTCGACGTATCCGCGTTGAAGGGGCTGCTTGCGCCGGCGCCGCGCCGCCTGTCGATCGAGGCGATGAACGCGGCGATCCGCGACCGCGCTGGCGGGAAATGATCGGCCTCGATACCAACGTCCTGCTCCGGTATTTGGTGCAGGACGATCCTGAGCAGGCGGTTCAGGCGGAGAAGTTCATCGGCGAAAAGTGCTCGATGGACGATCCTGCCTTTATCAATCGGATCGTGCTGTGCGAACTGGTCTGGGTCTTGGAGGCCGGTTATCGCTATCCGCGGGGACGGGTGGCCACCGCGCTGGAAACCATATTTCGCATCCGTCAATTCGTCATCGAGGACGCGCAAGAAGCGTGGTCCTCGTTGACCGCGTATCGTTCGGGGGGTGATTTCGCCGATGCGTTCATTGCCGCCGCCAATCTGCGGCACGGGTGCCGGCACACCGCGACGTTTGACCGCAAGGCGGCCCGGCAGGCGGGATTTGCCGCGCTTTAGCCCATCCTCCGCAAGCTTGGCCCGGCCACCTCAAGCCACCGGCTTTCAAAAAGACTAAACGCAAAGACGCATTATCCCCCCTTTTCCCCCGTCCCGGCGCAGGCCGGGACCTATGGCAACCATGGACTCCAGCTTTGGAGCGTGTGAAGGATTCCCAATTTTATTGGGATGTGATTCTCTTTGCGGGAGCGGAGGGGGTGGCGATGTGTGGTGGTGCGCGGGTGTTGCAGGCGAACCGGTCACGGTTGTCGTGGGATTTAGTGGATTTGGAG
>DATCDN010000102.1:0-84187 GCA_036510675.1 Allostellaceae bacterium | reverse complement strand
CCCGACTCTAGGGCGCCAATATCTTCCCCGGATTCATTACATTGTCGGGGTCGATCGCGTCCTTGATCCGGCGCATCAGGCCGAGCTCGAGGGCGGAGCGGTAATGAGCCAGCTCCTCGACCTTGAGCCGGCCGATGCCATGCTCGGCGCTAAACGAGCCGTTCATGTCCGCGACGATGTCGTGGACGGCGCGGGCGAATTCGTCCCAGCGTCCAAGATAGGCTTGCCGATCGGCGCCGACCGGCTCCAGCAGGTTGAAATGCACGTTGCCGTCGCCGACATGGCCGAATGCGATCGGACGGATGCCGGGCAGGCGCTCGGTCACCGCCGCGCTGGCGCGGGTGATGAAGCGCGCCACCTGCGACACCGGCACGGAGACATCGTGCTTGATGCCGCCACCCTCGAATTTCTGGGCCTCGACCAGCCCCTCGCGAATGCGCCAGAACGCGTTGGCCTGGGCGGTCGAGGCGGCGATGGTGCCGTCGGCGATCAGCCCGGCCTCCATGCTGTCGGTTAGAAAGGTTTCCATCGTCGCACGCAAGCCGCTATCGCGGCGGCTCGACGACATTTCCATCAGCACATGCCAAGGGTATCGCGTTGATAGCGGGTCGGTAATGCCGGCGACATGTTTGATCGCGATGTCGAGGCCGATGCGGGGAATGAGCTCGAATGCGGTGAGCTGATCGCCGCTGGCCTCACGCGCGCGGGCGAATAGCGCCATCGCATCGTCAACTCGATTGAGACCGAGGAAGGCGGTCTCGATCTCTTTCGGGCGCGGAAACAGCTTCATGGTCGCGGCGGTGATGATGCCGAGCGTGCCCTCGCCGCCGATGAAGAGATGCTTCAGCGCGTAGCCGGTATTGTCCTTGCGCAGCCCGCGCAGCCCGTCCCAGACCTGGCCATCGGGCAGCACCACTTCGAGGCCGAGGCACAGATCGCGGGTGTTGCCGTAGCGCAACACCGCGATGCCGCCAGCATTGGTCGAGAGATTGCCGCCGATCTGGCATGAGCCTTCGGCGCCGAGGCTCAAGGGAAACAGCCGGTCGGCGGACTCCGCCGCCTTCTGCAGGTCGGCGAGCACGCAGCCGGCCTCGACCGTGATGGTGAAATCCACCGGGTCGATGTTGCGCACGCGGTTCATCCGGCCCATCGCGACGATCACCGCGCGCCCGTCTTCCCACGGCACGCCGCCACCGCACAGGCCGGTATTCCCGCCCTGCGGAATCACCGGCACATGCGTGGCCGTGCACAGCTTGACGATCTCGGCGACCTCCGCGGTCGAGCCGGGGCGGAGCACGATCGGCGCCGCGCCGCGAAAGAGATTGCGCTGCTCCACCAGATAGGGGGCCATGTCGCCCGCATCCTCGATGAAGCCGCGCGGCCCGACGATCTGCTTCAGCCGGTTAATGATATCGGGCGTCGATCCGTCCACGGTGGGTCTCCTTTTGACGTCCTTTTACACCCGCGCCGCCGCCCGCCGTAAGCGATCGTTGATCGCGGCGCCCAGCCCGAGCTCGGGGATCGGCATCACCGCGATGCCGGCGAATTCTGGGCGGTCGAGCGCGCGCAGATAGGCGAAGAGATGCGCCGCCGCCTCGACCGGATCGCCGGCGGGCGAGAGGTTCAGCGTCGCGCCGGCGTCGGGGCCGAAACCGAGCAGCGCCTCGTCCGGCCTTGCACTCACCGCGTCGAGCCGAACGGGCAGGGTGGGGGCATAATGGCTGGCCAGCATCCCCGGCCCGCGCGGCGCGGCGTCGTGATCGGGCAAGGCCAGGGGGCCGAGAAGCGCCGTCAATTCTGCTGCCGTCACGCCGCCGGGGCGCAACAGACACGGCTGCGTGCCGGTCAAATCGAGAACGGTCGATTCGATTCCGATGGCGCACGGCCCGGCGTCCAGTACGGCGGCGATGCGGCCGTCGAGTTCCGCCAGCACATGCGTCGCGTCGGTCGGGCTGAGCCGGCCGGAGCGGTTGGCGCTGGGTGCCGCGATCGGCCGCCCGACCGCGCGCAACAATTCCAGCGCGACCGGATGCGCCGGCACGCGGACGCCAAGACTGTCGAGGCCGGCGCCGGCCAGCAGCGACACTGGACAATCGGCGCGGCGCGGCAGCACCAGCGTCAGCGGGCCGGGCCAGAATCGCGCCGCCAGTTGTTCGGCCCGCGCATCGAACACGACCAGCCCGCGCGCCTCTGCGGCGCCGGGCAAATGCACGATCAGCGGATTGACATGCGGCCGGTCCTTCGCCGCGAAGATGGCCGCCACGGCGCGATCGTTCGTGGCATCGCCGCCGAGGCCGTACACCGTCTCGGTCGGAAACGCGACCAGTTCGCCCGCGCGCAGCAATGCAGCGGCACGGGCGATTTGATGAGGCGCGAGACGGTCGGTCATCGCGCCGTCAGCGGGTTCGTCCCCGGGCGATGAAGCCGCTGTTGCGATAGTCGGGCTTGCCGTAGGCGAGACGCTGGCCGTCGAGATCGACGACGCTGCCGCCCGCCGCTTCGAGGATCGCCTGGCCGGCGGCGGTGTCCCATTCCATGGTCGGGCCGAAGCGCGGATAGATATCCGCCGCGCCGGCGGCGAGCTGGCAGAATTTGATGGCGCTGCCCGAGACGATGCGCGTCGCGCCCGGCCATTGCGCCGCGAATTCCGCGATGCGCGGCGAGTTGACATGGCTGCGGCTGTGCACGATGACCGCGCCGTGCGCCGGCACCGGGCGCGCCGCGATGGGCGCGAGGCCGCCATCCGGCGCGCGATGCACTGCCGTGCCGGGCCCCGCCGAGGCATAGAGCAGGCCGATCGCCGGCGCATAGACGACGCCCAGCACCGGCGCATCGCCCGCCACCAGGCCGATATTGACGGTGAATTCGCCGTTGCGCGCGACGAACTCCTTGGTGCCGTCAAGCGGATCGACCGCCCAGAACAGCGGCGGCGCCGCGCCCGCCGTGCCGCCCGCCGCCTCGCGCTCCTCCGCGATGGCGACGATGTCGGGGGCCTCGCGCTCCAGTATTTCCAAAATGGTCGCCTCGGCGATTTCGTCGGCGAGCGTCACTGGCGAGTGATCTTCCTTGCGGCGCACGGCGAAATCATCGGCATAGACCGCCATGATCTTCGGCCCCGCCGCCAGCGCCGCCGCGATCGCGAGATCGCGCAGCGCGATCCTATCCTTGGCGTCGATCACCGGCGCGCCTCAGCCGGCATGGTTGGCGCGCGCGGTCGCGATCAGGGCCTTCAGATCGTCGATGCTGATGGCGCCAGGGATCAGCTTTCCGGCGACGATGAAGGCGGGGGTGCCGCTGATGTTGAGCGCGTCGGCCAGCGCGTATTCCTTTTTGATGGTCGCCTCGATCTCGGGCTTTTCCATTTCCGTCTTGGCTTTGGCGACATCGAGACCGACCGAGCCCGCGACCTGGTTGACGACGCCGTCGTCGATATTTCCCTTGGTGTCCATCATGGCGCGATGGAACGCCATGTACTTGCCCTGGGCGCGTGCCGCGAGGGCCATCTTGGAGGCGTAGACGGAGGGGGCGCCCAGGATTGGAAATTCCCGATAGACGATGCGCAGATTCCGGTCGCCGGCGAGCAGGCTCTCGATCGACGGTTGGACCTGCTTACAATAGGGGCAGCGATAATCGAAGAACTCGACAATGGTGACGTCGCCCTTCGGGTTGCCGCCAATCTGCGCGGCCGGCGCATTATAGAGGTCGTCATGGCGGGCGCGGATAGCATCCGCGGCGCTGGCCTCCTTGTTTGCCTTATCCTTGTCCTCCGCCGCTTGGATCGCCTCGATCAGCACCTCGGGATGCGCCACCAGATAATCATGGACGATCTTCTCGACGGCTTTCGTCTGGCCGGGCGACAGCGCATCGGCGGCGTGGCCGGACGCGATGCCCGCGAACAGCAGGCAGAGGCAGAGAGCGAGAACACGCATGGGGCGACTTTCTAAAGGGACAGGGGAGAAATCATTTGTCGAGATTGCGCTTCGCTTCGTCGGCGATGTCTTGGGCGCGCTGGCGCGCGGTACCGCCGGGCAGCAGCTTCAGCGCATGCAGCGCCTCGCCGCGCGCCATCTGGACATCGCCCTTGGACGAGCCTTGCTCGGCCAGCGCCAGCGCCGCCATGCCCATGTTACCGGCACGGCCGTAAGCGATGGCCAGGAGGCGCCACGCTTCGGGATTTTGAACTTCGTTGCGGACGACTTCCTCGAGATTGGCGCGCGCGCTGTTGAGCAGCTTCGGATCGCCGGATTCGATCTGCACCTGCGCCAATTCGGTGCGCAACAGCATCGAGCCGGGGTCGAGCTTGCTGGACCTGGCATAAGGCGCCACCGCCTCGGCGATGCGGCCATTCTCGAACAGCATCTGGCCTTTCAACTCGGCGAAATAGGGGTCGTTCGGATAGTCGTGGATCAAGCTGTCGATCGCCGGCACCGCGCGGCCCAGATCGGGAATGCGATAATAGGCGATGGCGCGCGCGTAACGCGCGGTCAGCGACTGGTCGCTATCGGGAAACTCGTTCAGCGTCTGCTCCGGCGGTTGCAGAAAGCCGTCGAGCTTGGCCTTCATGCGCTTCAGCATCGCGACCTGATCGGGCGGGTCGGTGTTCTTGGAATAGGGCGAGCGTTCGACATGCTCGCGCATATAGTCGACGCGCTGCTCGGTCAAGGGATGGGTCCGCAGATAGGGAATTTCTTGCTGCCCGGTCAGAAATTCCTGCTGCTGCAGGATCAGGAAAAAATCGAGGAGACCCTGGGCCGATTGATGGGTGCGGTCGAGGAAGGTCAGCGCCGCCTGGTCCGCGCGCGCCTCCTGCTCGATCGAATATTGCAGCCATGCATTCTGCGCGACACCCGACGCGCCCAATAGCGCGGCGCCGGCCGCGCCGCCCGAGACCGCCGCCATGGCGGCGCCCAGCACCATCGCGGCCAGCCCCTCATAGGTAGCCTTGCGCATGGCGTCTTCCGAGCGCGCGATGTGGCCACCGGCGATATGCCCCGTCTCGTGCGCCATGATGCCGATAAGCTGGTTTGGCCGCTCGGCGCGCATGATGGTGCCGACATTCATGAAGATGTTCTGGCCGCCGGCGACGAAGGAATTGAGCGCCATGTCATTGACCAGATAGATATGCAGCGCGGCGATGTCGAGCCCAGCGGCGCGATAGACTGGCGCCTCGAACGCGATCAGGTCGGTCTCGATCTCGGCATCGCGCAGCATCTGCGGATCGTCCTGCGCGCGCGCCTGGCCGACGAGCAGGCCGGCGGCGGCAACACCGATCAGGATGACCCGCCGCGCGAACCGCGCGGGCGACCGCCCGCGCGATGGTGAAGCGCCTGTCGAGCGGCGCATCGATGATGCCCCGACGCGCGCCTAGCGCCGGCCCCACCAGCCGCGCCGCAGCGGCCCGGCAACAGTCTCCGGCTCGGGTGCGGCGGGTGCGGTGATCGTCGCCGCGTTCGGCTCGGGCGACGCATCCGGTTCGGGTGGCGCTTCGGGTCGCGGCTCGGGCGCGGGCGCGAGTTCGGGCGTGGGGCGATAGGCCTCTGTCGGCTCCGGCGGTGCCTCGGTGGCGGGAATATCCGCCCCGTCCTCGGTGTCCCGATCGTTGACGAAGGATTCGCCGGCGTCGCGATCGGCCGTATCCGTCGCCTCGATCACCGGGGCAAGCGCGACCGCGATCGGCTCACCCTGCGTCTCGTCGCCACTGTCGGCGGACTCGAATTCGCCGGCTTGTTCAGGCGTGCCGCCTTCCTGGTCGCGCCGCCGCCGCCGCCCGCCCCGCCGGCCGCGTCGCCGCCTTTTGGTCTCGCCCAGCGCGGCGGTCGAGCCGTCGCTGTCGGCGACGGTTCCCCGGATTTGCGCCTCGCGCTCCGCCTCGGCGTCGGCGACCGCCATCTCTCCGGAATCGCCTGCCGGCTCGATCATCGCTTGCGCGGATGATTGGGGCGCCCCTTCATGCGGCGCATCCGTTGTTTCGGCGCGAGGCGGACGCGGCCCGCTTTCCTTGTCGTCGTGATGACGATCGCCCGGCGGCGGCCGGTCGCGACCCTCGCCGCGCCGGCGATGGCGCCGCCCACGCCCCCCCCGGCCCCCGCGACTATCCTCGCGCGGCTGGGCGGCGGTCGCCTCGGTTTCGCCATCGGCGCCCGCCTCATCATCGCGATCGAGGATCAGCGGTAGGCCGGCGGGCGGTGGCGCGATGTCGCGCTCGGCCTCCTCCGCCTCCTCGGCCTCAGGCTCCTCGTCGCCGCCGATGTCGTCATCATCCTCTTCGATGGGCAGCGGGGCGACCGTGGGGGTCGGCAGCGCCGCGATCTCTTCCGGTGTCAGCGCGCGCAGGCGGTCGAGCCGGAATGCCGGCGGCACCAGCGTATCGTCGCGGCCGATGGTGACCGTGAAGCCATAGCGCCGCTCGGTGAAGCTCAGCGCCTCGCGCTTATGATTGAGCAGATAGAGCGCGACAATCCCCGGCACCGCGACGCTGATTTCCGCCGAGCGGCGGCGCATGCCTTCTTCCTCGATCGCACGCAGGATATGGAGCGCGGTCGATTCCGTGGAGCGGATATGGCCGGTGCCGCCGCAATGGGGGCAGGGCTCGGTCGAGGCTTCGAGCAGCGACGGGCGCAGCCGTTGCCGCGACAATTCCAAGAGGCCGAACGCACTGATGCGGCCGATTTGGATGCGCGCGCGATCGTTGTGCATCGCATCCTTGATGCGCCGCTCGACCTGGATGTTGTTGCGGCTTTCCTCCATGTCGATGAAGTCAACGACGATCAGCCCGGCGAGATCGCGCAGACGGAGCTGGCGCGCCACTTCATCCGCCGCCTCCAGATTGGTGCGAAGGGCGGTCTCCTCGATATTGCGCTCGCGCGTGGCGCGGCCGGAATTGACGTCGATGGCGACCAGCGCCTCGGTCGGGTTGATGACGATGTAGCCGCCCGAGCGCAACTGCACGATCGGCGAATGAATGGCGTCGATCTGGCCTTCGACCTGATGGCGGTGGAACAGCGGCATGGTGGGGTCACGATAGGGTTTCACCCGTTTGGCGTGACTCGGCATCAGCATTTTCATAAAGGTCTTGGCGTTGCGATAGCCGTCATCGCCATCGACCACCACCTCGTCGATATCGCGACTGTAAAGGTCGCGGATCGACCGCTTGATCAGATTGCCTTCCTCATAGACCAGCGATGGCGCGGTCGATTTGAGGGTGAGATCGCGAATCTCCTCCCACAGCCGCATCAGATATTCGAAATCGCGCTTGATCTCGGGCTTCGAGCGCTCGCTGCCGGCGGTGCGCACGATCACGCCCATGCCGTCGGGCACGCGCAAATCGCTCATCAAATCCTTGAGCCGCCGGCGGTCCTGCATCGAGGTGATCTTGCGCGACACGCCGCCGCCGCGCGGGGTATTCGGCATCAGCACGCAATAGCGGCCGGCGAGCGACAGATAGGTGGTCAGTGCCGCGCCCTTGTTGCCACGCTCCTCCTTGGTGACCTGTATCAACATGATCTGGCGGCGCTTGATGACTTCTTGAATCTTGTAGTGGCGGTGCGAGCGAAAGCGCGGGCGAGGCGCTTCTGCCTCCTCCAGCTCATCGCCGCCGAGCGTCTCCGGCCGGGGCGGGGCGTGGTCGTCGCCGCCCTCCGTCGGCGAGGGCGCCGATTGGTGCTCAAGCGGTGCCCCGTCTTCGTGCGCCTCGGGCATCTCGGCCGGCCGCTCCGCCGAGGAAGCCGACGGCTCGACGAAGGTCTCCGTCGTTGCGACGATAGCGACATCGCGTTCCGCCGTGTCGGGCGTCAGCGTGTCGTAGATGATTTGGTCGCCGGCCTGCGCCGCCTGGCTGATCGAACGCTCCGACGCGGCGACGAACTCGTCCAGCCCCGTCGACTCGGAGCCCGGTTCGGCGTCGGTTTCGACCTCGTCGCCGGCGTGGCGATCGGCGTCCGACCCGCCCGGCTCATGGTCGTGGTCGCCCTCGTCATGAGCGGCGAAATCCCCGCTCGCGCCGTCGTCCCGAGCATCATCGTGCCCGTTGCGGGATTCGTGTTCCGCCGACTCGTCCTGGCGGCGCGGCTCGAACACCGATTCGAACGCGGCGCGGTCGCTGACCGGGATGCGGTAATAATCTGGATGGATTTCGTTGAAAGCCAGGAAACCGTGCCGGTTTCCGCCATATTCGACGAAGGCCGCCTGTAGCGATGGTTCGACCCGCGTCACCTTGGCGAGATAGATATTCCCTTTGATCTGCCGCTTGGTGGCGGCCTCGAAATCGTAATCCTCAAGCCGGCTACCGTTGAGGATGGCGATCCGGATTTCCTCCGGATGCGCCGCGTCGATAAGCATACGTTTTGCCATGTGGCGAAGCTCCAGACCGCGCGGCAGCGTCCCTGGCGAATATCAGGTGAGGAGGCGCGGTCGATACGGGTGAGAAGCGCGCGGCGCCTGCCATCTGTCCGAATGCTCTGAGGCTACATGGAGCCATCGCGGAACTCATAAAGGCAGCCAGATCGGCGGGGCCGACGCGGCTTCAACGTTGTGTCCAAACCGGCGGTGTTCAAGCGTCGGGGCCAAAAGACGGGCGGTGCGTCGCGTAAGCGCGCCTTACCGGTGATCCTGCCCCAGCGCCGCCGCCAGACCCCAAGGGTCGTGACAGCAACCGCGGTAACTCGCGCCCTTAAGATAACAGGCGCGGGCGGATATGCAAACCTTACCGGAAGGCCGGCATGACCTCGCGCGCCAAGAGGTCGATCGAGCGTGACGCCGCCGCCTCGGGCATCGAGCCGAATACCGGATCGCAAACGAGGTAATTGATGCCGGTCTCGGCGGCCACCGTCTCGATCCAGCGGCGCACCGTATCGGGGTTGCCGGCGACGCCCATGCCCATTGCCTGCAGCGCCTCGAACTCATCGGGATAGATGAAGGCGATGGGGAAGGCCATGCCGGCCCATTCCCAGAGAAAGGCCATATAATGGCGCCAGGTGCGATAGGCGGCGCGCGCGATTTCCCGCGCCTGATCGTCGGTCTCGGCGACCACGATGTGCCGGGTCAATCCGACCAGCGCCTGATCCGCCGGCCGGCCCAGCGCCGCCAGTTCCGCCCGGAAGGCATCGCCGATCGGCTTCACCATCGGATTGGGCACCAGGGTCACGATATTGGCGCCGGCGCGCGCCGCGAATTTCGTGCGGTCCGGCTCGGTTGGCGCCATCCACAGCGGCGGATGCGGCCGCTGCAACGGGTGTGCCGCCATGCGCACATTCTTGAAATGATAATAGTCGCCGTCATGGTTCAGCACGTCGCTGGCCAGCGCCTTGAGGATCACCGCCGTCGCCTCGACGTTGCGCGCCGGCGCGGTCGCGGCATCGACATCGAAACCGGCGATCTCGATAGGCGAGGCGCCGCGGCCCAATCCCAGCTCCAGCCGCCCGCCGCTCATATGATCCAGCATCACCACTTCCTCGGCGAGCCGCAGCGGATGATAGAGCGGCGTCACATAGAGCAGCGGACCGAAGCGCAGGCGCGTCGTGCGCTGGGCCACGGCGGCGAGAAAGACGCTGGGCGATGGGGCCATGCCCAGCGGCGTCGAATGATGCTCGGCGAGGTGATAGGAGCGGAAACCGGCGCGGTCATATTGCTCGATCAATCGGAGCCGGCTCGCGTAAAGCTCCCCCAGCGAGCCGCCATTATCGTCAAGATGATCGAACACCCCGAATTGCAGCGCCATGACATTTCCCCCTAATCGATTTGTTTATTCGATCGAGATTTGAATCTCGTCGCCCTCGAGCCGCACGGGAAAGGTGCGGATATCGTCTTCGGCGGGCGCCTCGGTCGCCTTGCCAGTCTTAATGTCGAAACAGCCGGCATGGAGCGGGCAGACGATCTGGCCGTGATCGATGAAGCCGTCCGACAATTGCGCATAGGCGTGCGAGCAGACATTGTCCGTCGCATAGAATTCGCCATCGAGGTTATAGAGGGCTATTTCCTGCTTTCCGACCTTGACGCCCTTGATCTGGCCGGCGGGCAGGTCCGCGCGCCGCGCGACCGTGACCCAGCTGCTATCGTTGCTCATGCGCGCATCTTTGCCGGGCCGCGCCGCCTTTGGCAAGCCGCCGAACGACGCGCATTCATGCCGCGGCCGCGCGGCAATGGGCGAGAATCGCGTCGGCGACGATCGGCTCAAGCCCGGATTCGAGCCCATGTCCCATGCCGGGAATCAGAATCAGTTCGCAGCCGGGAATGGTCGCGGCCGTGTCCTTGCCCGCCTCGACCGGAACCAGCGGATCGTCGATGCCGTGAATCACCAGGGACGGCGTGCGGATTTGTTCGAGCAAAGCGACTCGGCTGCCATTGTCGAGGATCGCCATGAATTGGCGCGCCATGCCCTGCGGATGATAGGAGCGGTCATAGGCGGCCTCGGCCTGGCCGCGCAACAGCGCCTCCTCCTCGGCATAGCCGGGGCTGCCGATGATCCGCCGCGCCTTCATGGTCTGCGCCACCACGCTGTCGCGATCGGTTCCGGCCGCAGGCGCCATCAGTGCCATCATCGCCTCGGGCTTGCCCGGCGGCAGGCCGGGTCGGCCGGACGAGGACATGATGGAAATGAGGCTGAGGACCCGGCCGGCGTGCTGGCCGGCGACCATCTGCGCGATCATGCCGCCCATCGACACACCGACAATATGCGCCTTGGCGATGCCCAGCGCGTCGAGCAGCCCCACCGCGTCGTCGCCCATGTCGGCGAGGGTATAGGCGGCGTCCAACGGCTCGCCGCGCACCGCCTTCTGAAAATTGGCGGCCATGTCCGGCGTGCCGGCCTGATCGAATTTGGTCGACAGGCCGACATCGCGATTATCGAAGCGCACCACCCTGAACCCGCCATCGGCCAGTCGCCGGCAGAAGGTCTCGCGCCAACCGGTGAGCTGCACGCCCAGCCCCATGATCAACAGAATGGCGGGCGCGGCGCGATCGCCGAATTCGTCGTAAGCGATGTCGATCCCATTGGCCTTGACGATTGGCACCAGTACCCTCCTTGAAAAGCGGCGGTCGCGCGACCGTTCCGCCGCGATTATAACCGAGGCATGAACCGACCTCTATCGCTACCGCGCGTGATCGGCCATCGCGGCGCCGCGGCGCGCGCGCCGGAAAATACCCTGGCCGGATTCCGCCGCGCCGCGGAACTCGGCTGCCGCTGGGTCGAATTCGATGTCCGCCTGAGCCGCGATGGCCAGCCTATCCTGCTTCACGACGCAACGCTGGGACGGACCACGGACGGAAGGGGCGCGGCCGCCCTGAAGCCCCTCGACGAACTGCAGCGCCGCGACGCCGGCGCCTGGTTCGGGACGGAATTTCGCGGCGAGGCGATCCCGACGCTCGACGGTACGTTGGCTCTGTTGCATCAATTGGGGCTGGGCGGCAATCTGGAGATGAAAGCGTCGCGCGGGCGGGAAACGGCGCTGGCGGCGGCCGTGAGCGCGGTGGTACGGCGCCTCGGGGCGCCGGCGCTGCCTTCGCTGCTGGTCACCAGCTTCTCGGTGCCCGCCCTCGCCGCGATGGCGCGTGAGGCGCCCCTTATCCCTCGCGGCCTGTTGGTGGGGCGGCTCCCGTCGAATTGGCATGCCGTGGCGACGCGGCTTGGCGCTGTCGCCATCGTCTGCGACCATGCGCGATTGCGGCTCGATGGGGCGCGGGCGGTGCGTGCCACGGGCCTGGCGCTGCTGACCTATACAGTCAACGAGCCGGCGAGGGCGCGGGAATTATTCGGCTGGGACGTCGATGCCGTGATCAGCGACGCCCCCGACACTATCCTGGCGATGCTGGCGCAATAATTGCCGTCCCTGAGGCGTCCACCGAGGGACGCACGATTGGCATGCAACCAATCTTGTTGCGTCGGGCCACCCCATCGACCACGCTGATTCATCGGGGGAGACGACGATGGCAGACATCGAACCGGCCGTGGGTAACGAGACGAAGCTTCAGCGGGTCTTGCGCAAGGTATCGCGCCGGTTCGTCTGGTTCCTGTTCCTGATGTTCGTCGTCAATTTCATCGATCGCGGCAATGTCGGCATCGCCGCGCTGACCATGAATCGCGATCTCGGCATCTCCGCCTCGGTCTTCGGGCTGATGCTGACGATTTTCTCGATCGGCTACGCGATCTGTGAAATCCCCAGCAACATCATCCTGTCGCGGGTTGGCGCGCGGCGCTGGTTCGCGCGCATCATGGTCACCTGGGGCCTCGCCACGGCGGCATGCGCGCTGGCTTGGGGGCCGACCAGCCTGATCGCGCTGCGCACCGTCGTCGGCATCGCCGAGGCGGGGTTCGCGCCCGGCCTCGTCCTGTTCATCACCCTGTGGTATCCGCAATTCTACCGGGCCAGCGCGCAATCCGGCTTCATGGTGTCACAACCGGTGGCGGGGGCGCTGGGCGCCATGGTCGGTGGTGTGATTCTTGGCATGACCGGGGTGCTCGGCCTCGCCGGCTGGCAATGGCTCTATATCCTTGAGGGGGTGCCGGCGATCATCCTCGGCGTCATCACCTGGTTCTATCTGACCGACCGGCCTGCCGACGCCAAGTGGCTGTCGGCGGAGGAGCGCGCGACCCTTGAAGGGGCGCTGCGGCGCGAGGCCGAAGAGCGCGAGGCGATGATCGCGGCCGGCCCGCGCCCCTCGGTTCTAAGTCTGGTGCTGAGCCGGAACATGCTGATCCTGTCGTTCTGTTTCGGCTGCATGGTGGCGAATTTCAGCGCGCTCGGCGCCTGGATGCCGCAAATGGTGCGCGACATGAATGCACCGGGCACGCCCTATTGGATGATCGGTCTGATCTCCGCGATCCCGTCGCTGTGCACCATCGCGGCGATCCCGCTGTGGTCGGTGCATTCCGACCGGCGGCGCGAAAAATTCTGGCATTCGATCGGCGCGGTGCTGGTCGGCGCGGTGGCGTGGGAGGTGGCGGCGGTGGCGAGCATGCCGGCGCTGCGCATGACCGCGCTGACGGTCGCCTCGGTCTCAACCATCGCGGCGTGGCCGATTTTCTTCACGACGCCGGCGGCGGTGCTGCCGCGCGAGGCGCATCCCGCTGGCATCGCGTTCTTTAATACCGTGGGGATTGGCGGCGGCGCCGTCAGCCCGCTGATCATGGGCATTTTGCGCCAAACCACCGGCAGCTTCGGCGCGCCGATGGCGGTGATGGGCTTGATCCTGGCGGTCGGCGCCGGTCTCGTGTTTCTGGTGCCGCGCCGGCTGCTCAACGGCGACCGCGCGCCACGGGCGGTTGCCGTGGCGGCGGAGTAGAGGGATCAGGCCGCGATGGCGCGGCGGCCGTAGAGAATTTTGGCCAGATTGGCGACCGGTTCCGGCAGATCGAATTCGGCGAAGCGGGAATAGATTTTGTGCGCGTCCGCGATGACGGCGTCGCGCCGACCGGACTCCAGCGTCTCGGTCATCCGGCGCGCGGCCGCGTGGACCACGGTCTGGCGATCGTCGGGCGCGCCGGTGAGAAACGGCAGCGTCTGATATTCCAGGCTGCGGGTCGAGACGACGTTCTGGACATCGGCGGCGAGCCGCGCGCGATCCAGATCGGAGCCGGACCAGGCGCTCAGCGTCATCGCGAACAACTGATACATGCCCTTCATCGACGGCTCGAACACCACATCCCACGCCTTCCATTCGGCGGCGCGATAGGTCTCGCGGCGCAGCGCATGGAGGACAAAGGCGAGACTTTCGGTGGCCGCGAGGATCAGCGGCAAATCCTTATTGGTCTCTGTGATCTCCGCGGCGCAACGCAGCGATTGGCCGACCAGCCAGCTTTCAACGTCGCTCATCTCTTCCCGAGCGGCGTGTTTTTTCAAGGTCCCCATGCCGAACATCGCGTCTCTCCAAGCCCCGAGTTATGCCGGGTCGGTGCCTAACCGACCCGGCCTCGTTTGGCATTAGAGACGCGCGCGCGTTAAAGATGCGTTAAAGCATCGCCTCATTTTTTGGCGACCAGCGGACACCCACCCTCGCTCAGCGGCCGGACCGCCTGGCTCGCGGGAACCTTGGCGACGATCTTGTACAGATCCCACTCGCCCTTCGATTCCGACGGCTTCTTCACTTCGAACAGATAATAGTCGCGCATCACCCGGCCATCGATGCGGATCGACCCGTTCTCGGTCATGAAATCGTTGATCGGCGTGGCGCGCATCTTCGCCATGACCTTGTCGGCGTCCTTGCCGCCGACCGCCTTCACCGCCGCCAGGTAATGCATCACCGCGCCATAGACGCCGGCCTGGTTCATGGTCGGCTCCTTGTGCAGGCGATCGTAGAAGCGCTTCGACCAGGCGCGGGTCTTGTCATTGAGGTCCCAATAGAATGGCGAGGTCAGCACCAGGCCCTGCGCCGTCTTGAGGCCGAGCGAGTGGATATCGGTGACGAACAGCAGCAAGCCCGCGAGCTTTTGCCCACCCGCGACGATACCGAACTCGGCCGCCGCCTTGATCGAGTTGATGGTGTCGCCGCCGGCATTGGCGAGGCCGATGACCTTGGCCTTCGAGGCTTGCGCCTGCAGCATGAAGGAGGAGAAATCCTGGTTGTTGATCGGCACCATGACGTCGCCGACCACCTTGCCGCCGGCGGCCTTCACCACGGCGGCCGTGTCGCGCTCCAGCGCGTGGCCGAACGCATAGTCGGCGGTGACGAAGAACCAGGTGTCGCCGCCCGCCTTGACCATCGCGCTGCCGGTGACGTGGGCGAGGGTATAGGTGTCATAGGTCCAGTGGACCGCATAGGGCGAGCAGGCCTTGCCGGTAATGTCGGAGGAGGCCGGGCCGGAGAACATGACGATCTTATGCTTGTCACGCGAGATCGCCTCGACCGCCAGCGCCACCGACGAGGTCGGCACATCGGTGATCATGTCGACGCCGTCCGTGTCATACCATTTCTCCGCCAGTCCGGTGCCGACATCGGGCTTGTTCTGGTGATCGCCGGAAATAACCTGGACCGCCTGTCCCAGCACCGGGCCCGCATCCTCCGCGGCCATGCGCGCCGCCTCGACCGAACCCTTGCCGGTGGCGTCGGCATAGAGCGAGGACATGTCGGTCAGGACGGCGATCTTCACCGGGCCATCGGCGGCATTGGCGACGCCGGCGAACAGCGCGGCCGTCAGCGCGCCCGCGACAAATATGCTGAATTTCACAATCCACCTCCCAGGGGTATTTTTGCTTAAGCGCCGAGCATAGAACAGCAGCCGGAAGTTGAGAAGAATTCATCGACGCAAAACACGGCCACGAGCGGGGGCTTGAATGCCCCGCCGATAAGACCATGATCCGGTGCAGGGGGGATCAATCATGACCGCATACACCGACAGCGATATCCACGATTTTACGCGCCGCGAAATGACCTTCGACGGCAAGACGAAATATGTGCTGACCACGGGCGCCACGGGGCCGGCGGTGATCGTCCTGCCCGAGGTGTTCGGGATCGCGCCGACGCTGATCCGGTTCAGCCGCTGGGTGCGGGATGCCGGCTTTTGCGTCTACTGCCCCGCCATCGTCGGCAAGCCCGACGCCAGCGCCGAGGAAAAGGCGCCCGGCATCGGCACGATTCTTAGCCTCTGTGTCTCGCGCGAGATTTTCATGTTCGCGGCCAACCGGTCCAGTCCGGTGGTGGATTGGCTGAGGGCACTGGCGCGACAGGCCCATCAGGAATGCGGCGGGCCGGGGGTCGGCGTCATCGGCATGTGCCTTACCGGCGGCTTCGCGCTGTCGATGGCGGTCGATCCCGTGGTGATGGCGCCGGTGATGGCGCAGCCGGGCCTGCCGATCATGCGCAACGCCGCGGTGCAATTGTCACCGGAGGAATGGCGCGCCATCGGCGAGCGGATCGAGAAGGAGAATTTCTGCGTCCGGGGCTATCGCTTCGCCGGCGACAAATTATCCCGCGCCGAGCGGTTTCAGACCGTGCAGGATCGCCTGGGCGCCGGCTTCGTCGCGCGCACCCTGCCGGACAGCGCCAGCAATCCCGCCGGCTTGCAGCCGCCGCACAGCGTCTTCACCAGCGGCCTCATCGACGAGGCCGGCCAGCCGACACGCGAGGCCGCCGACGAGGTGATCGAGTTTTTTCGCGAACGGCTGCTGGGCGCGGCGAAACCCGCTTCCTCTTAAGCGATATTTTACCATCAGGCCCCTTTAATCGCCGCCGAAGGGGAAGCCCCGTGCCAACGCTTGAACTCGTCGACGACAATCCGACCCTGGGCGCGCCGATGCTGCGGCGGCTCTACGCGGATTGGCAGTCGCGCCGCCACAATAACCTGATACCGCGGCGCGCCGATTTCGATCCGATGTCGGTCCGCTATGCACTCGGCAAGTTATCGCTGATCGAGGTGTCGCGCGATCCGCTGCGCTTCAAGACGCGGGTACATGGCACCGGCCTCGCCCAGCATCTCGGCTATGAGTTTACCGGGAAATTCCTCGATGAGGCCCCGGACACCAAATATTATCGCCTGGTCAACGCGCACTTCACCGACGTGGTGACGCATCGGCGGCCCTCCTTCGCCCGCTTGACCAGCGAGACCCAGCATCCGCCGGTGCTGGAGAATGAAGCGCTGGTACTGCCGCTGTCGCATGACGGCGAGCGGGTTGATTTCCTATTATCGGCGGTGGTGCATCACCGGCACTTTTCGCTTGCCGCCATCGACCTCCCGCGCATCCGCGTGGTCGCGCTGCAAGATTGACTCTAGACGATCGCGCCGGGGAATAGCGGCCGCGCGTCGCGATCCTCGATCTCAACCACCCAGGCATCGGGGTCGCGCCGCATCGCGCGCTCGAGATAGGCGTCGGCGTCGCTTTCGGGCACGGGCGTCGCGCCGGTGACGCGCTGCCACACCAGTTCGCCGGCGGCGCCGCGCGCCTGCGCCAGAACCTCGAAGCCGAAGTCGCGCCGGTTGAGCTTCAAGAGAATGACCCCGGCATCGTCGTCGCCGCGCCGTGCCACCACCACCGGAATGTTCTGCACGGTGCCCAACCGCACCGCCGCCTGGACCTGAAACCGGGTCTTCAACCGGTCGGGCAGGGTGCCCACGCGTGCGGTGCCAGAACCTTCAGTAACAACGCCTTACGCCGCGAGATGCGGCGGAAAGTTGATCTCGACCTTGACGTTGTTCGGGTCGGGGAAAAAGAGCTGGCGCGTGGTGCCTCCGGCGACGATATTTTCTCTAAATTCAATGCCTTGAGCGACGAGCTTCTCCTTCACCCCAGCGAAATCCGAGCCCAGGAAGGCGAAATGATCGAAATCGCCGGTCTCGGCGTCGGTCTGACTTTCGACGAACACCAGATGGATCACCGGCCGCTCGCCGACATAGAGCCACACGCCGGGAAAGCCCAGCGGCGGGCGCGGGCCGACATACATGCCGAGCAGCTTGGTATAGAACTCGGTGGTCTCATCCGGCCGGGCCGTGTTGATGGTGACATGATCGAGCGATGTGAGCGCCATTTGGTCCTCCCTCTTCAGTCCGATTATCTCAGACCTGCTGGATCGCCGACAACAGCCAATGTCCGCTCGGGCTGCGCGCGAAGGTCCACAGCTCTTGCGCCTCACTGGGCTTGTGCGGGTCGCCGTCGACCAGCCAATCCGCCTCGCCTTCTTTCTTGTCGGTGCGGTTGGTCCAATCGCGCGCGTTCCAATGCAGGGCGATGGTTGCGTATTCGAGATTGCCCTCGCTCCATGCCTCACGGACATCGCCGTTGATCAGCGCGACATCCTCGACATGGTTCTCCAGGCCCTGGCTGTTGTTCTCCGACAATTCCTCGGAGAAATAAGACAGCATCTCCGGCGTCACATAGTGGCGCAGCGTCGAGAGATCGGCCTTGCTCCAGGCATTTTGAACCGCCTTCAGCACGGCCTCGAACGCGGTTTGATCGGCCGGGCCGACATTGATCGGCGTACCCTGTTCGGTGGGGCCATAGCTGCCGGGGCCATAGCCGGCCGGCGCCGGTCCGCCGCCGCCAACGAAGCCGCCGCCGCCGCCCATGTAATTCGTGCTGGGGCCAGGGCCGGGGGCGCCGAAGCCGCCACCGCCGAACCCGCCGAATCCGCCGCTCATCGAGCGGTGAAAAAAGCCGCGGAACAGGCGATAGCCGAGATAGATCAAGCCGAGCCAGATGATGATGGAGAGGAACCCGCCGCCGAAGCCGCCACCCCCGCCGCCATAGCCACCGCCCATACCCCAATGGGGAAACAGCATGCTGCCGATCCAGCCGCCGAAGAGGCCGCCGGCGATGCCGCTCAAGAACGGGTGATAGCCGCCAAAGCCGCGATTGCCATAGCCGCCATAGGCACCGCCGTAAGACGGGCGTGGGGTGTTGGGGGTCACGCTGCGGTTGATCGGCGAGCCGCCATTATAATGATAGGTGCGGGAGCCCGTGCTGCCCATGCTGGAGCCACCGCGCGAGGTCCAGCCGGCGCGCGCCTCGGCCGGGTGCGACGCCACGATCATCGGCGCGGTGACAAGCCCGACGCAGAACAGCGCCAGCATCAGTTTCTTGAGCAATTTCATCGGTGCGATACCTTTTCAGGCTCTTGGTCGATTGCGGGCACGCGGCCCTCTCCCCGGTCGATGCCTTCTATGTCGTATCGCGTCTTGGCGGAAGCAAGAGGGGGTGGAAGCAAGAGGCGGCAGAAGCAAGAGGCGCCGGCCAGGGGATCAACCGCCCCCGATCAGCCCGCCGAAGGATTTCCATTCCTTGCCGTCGAAGCGCCGCAGCCGCATCTGTTTCACCGATTCATAGTCGGTCGGCGTCACGGTGATGCTGGCGCCCGGCACCAGCACCGGCACATGCACATGATCGAAATGGGTGACCACGGCCAGGAGATGGTCGCGGGTCAGATCGTCGCCGCAGCGGCGCAGCGCCTCGGTGATCGCCATCGCCACCGAATAGCCGAACAGGGTGAAGGCGTTTCCAGGGTCGCCGGCGGGATAATCCTTGGCCATGAAGGCGAGCCAATCCTTGACCTGCGGGTCGTCGCGGGCGCCCGGCTCGGACGGGTCGCGCAGATGGCTGGCGCTGATCACGCCGATTGATTTGTCGAGACCGGCCGGCTTCAGCGATGCCGCCACCGACGCCGCGATCGAGGCGACGAACTGGGTCGGGTGCCAGCCAAGATCGTAGGATTTGCGGATCGCCTGCGACACGAACTTGCCGGTGCCGAACTCCATCAGCGTATCGGCGCCCGAGCCTTGCAACGTGATGATCTGTGAATCGATGCTCGGGTCAGTGGTCTCGTAGCTCGCGGTCCCGACGATCATCGCCGCATGCGCGCCGAGGCCGGTGCGCAGCCCGTCGAGATATTCCTTGCCCAATTCGTCATTCTGATAAATCACCGCGATCTTGGCGGCGGGCTTGGTCGCCAGGATATAGGCTGCGTAGGCGCGGCCCTCCGAGCGATAGGAGCTGTCGAGCGGGATCGTCCAGGGAAAATGCTTCGGGTCCTGGAACGCGGCGGCGCCGGAGGCGATGAAGAATTGCGGCACATGCTTGCCATTGAGGTATTTGCGCGTCGCGAGGTTGGTCGGCGTGCCGAGCGTCCCCATGATCGCCAGCACCTCGTCCTGCTCGACGAGACGGCGCGTCTGCTCCAGCGCCTTGGCCGGCGAATAGCCGTCATCGACGCTGAGGAATTCAACCTTGCGACCGTTGATACCACCGGCCGCGTTCAGCGCCTTGAAATAAGCCGCCTCGGTGCGCCCGATCACGCCATAGGCGGAGACCGGGCCGCTATAGGACATGGTCTGGCCGATCTTGATCGAGGTGTCGGTGACACCGGGGCCATAATGCTTGTCGGCGGCGTGGGCGGCGACGCTCACGAACAGGGCAGCGGCAAGGAACAGCGCCGATGGGATCGTCATCGTGCGTCCCTCGACTGCTCGCACCGCGCCCTGCGCGCTGCTCCGCGCTCGGGATGAGGGAGTTTTCTTGATTCCATCGACCATGTCAGCCTCATCCTGAGCGCGCAGCCCGGACGCACGTCCGGGCGAGCAGTCGAAGGACGCACGGTGTTCTTGCCCCGTCATTCCGCCGCCATCGGCACATGCAGCTTGCCGGTCGGGCTGACCGATTTGCGGATTTCGGCGGCATAGGCCTCGCGCCAGGTCAGCGTTGCCGGGGCGACGAAATCGCCGCTGCGCGCACCGAGATAGGTGTCGGGATCGTCGACGCCGGGCGGCGCCACGCCAGTTTCCACCAGTCCCTTGGCGGCGCGCAACAGGCGTTGCCGCGTGCGCGAGATCATCAGATCGCTGACGGTCAGATGCTCGCCGGCATGATCGGTGATCGGTCCCATGCTCTCGGTCACCGCGGTATCCTGCATATGAATGCCCTCGATGCCGGTGAAGCTCTGATCGCGCTGTTCGTCGCGGTCGATGCCGTAATCGTTCCGCGCATTGAAGACCGGCCGCCAGCGCCCATACCAGCCGCTATCGTTCGGCAGATATGCCATCGGCTTCCGCGTGCCAGGCATCATCGTGCCGTCATTGCGGATGCGCGCGGTGGAGGCGTTCTTCTTCCACGCGAAATGCACGAACATGGTGTGGGTGTCGTCCATCGGGACCCAGCCGCGCGCCGTGACATATTGGCCGAACTCGCCCGCCGGGATCAGCGCCCAGCATGGGAACATGAAATGGGCGAAGCGGTAATAGATATTGCCCGGTGTCGCCTCGCGATGCGCGCCGTACATCGTGCCCCACGGCATGTCGGCGACCTCGTATTCCGGCGCGCGATTGGTCAGCGCCCAGCGGTGAATGGTGTTCTCCGCCAGTTCCTCCGGCTTCAGCGACCCGTCATGCAGGAAGGCGACATGCGAGGTGTCGATATCGCCTTCGAGCGATTGCAGCCAGTTGCATTCGCGCAATACCCAGAAGCTCTGCACCTCTTCCTCGGGCAGCATCACCGCCTCGAAGCTCGGCAGCGGCGGCGCGGTCTCGCGCGCGCCGAGATAGGCCCAGACGATGCCGTTGCGTTCCTCGGCCTTGTAGGCATTGGCCGATACCTTGTCGGGGAAGGCGAATTTCGCCGGCACGTTCGGCATGTCGAGGCACTTGCCCGTCACGTCGAACTTCCAGCCGTGATAGACGCAACGCAGCCCATCATCCTCGTTGCGGCCGAAGAACAGGGAGGCGCGGCGATGCGGACAGCGATGATCCATGATGCCGACGCGCCCCGCACTGTCGCGCCACGCGATCAGCGCCTCGCCCAGCAGCATCAGGCGCAACGGCGCGCCGCCGGCCTTCAACTCGCCGGATTTGCAGGCCGGCAGCCAATATTCGCGCATCAGCGCGCCCATCGGCGTGCCGGGCCCGACGCGGGTCAAGAGCTCGCTGTCATTTGCCGTCGGCATCGCGCTTCTCCCGCCTACTCGATCACCGCGATGAAGTCGCATTGGAGCTGATAGGCGGGCGACAGCTTGTCATAGACCAGCGTGTGCCGCGCGGGCCGCGAATGCGCATCGGGAAACATCGCGACCCATTCCTTGTTGATCGCATCGCGGGCCGCGGCGTCGCGTACCCAGAAATTCATCTTGATGATGTTCTCGGTGGATGCGCCGGCGGCGCTCAGAATCTTGCGGACATTCGCGAAGACATTGGCGCACTGGCCGATCGCGTCGGCGGGAATCTTGCCGGTTTCGGTGTCGGTGCCGTGGATGCCGCCGGTGATGACCATATTGCCGATCCGCGAGGCGGCGGGGATCGGATTCGGTCCATGGCCGTAACCCGGCACTTCGATGCTCTTACGCGTTCCCATGACATTTCCTCGATCGGTTGCTTGATTAGCACCAGTCTAGGGCCGCGCCGCCGCTCCCGACAAGCCGATCGCCGTGCGAGCACCAATGCGCCACACGCATCCCCCGCTTAGAGGCCGCGCAGGAATTCAACCAGCAGAGCGTTGACCGCGTCGGGTTGTTCCTGTTGCACCCAATGGCCGGCGCCGGGTATCAGGTGCGTCCCGGTCAGCCGCGGCATGGTGGTGGCCTGGTTCTTCACTGCGTCGCCGGTGATGGTCAAGACCGCGTCTTTCTCGCCGGCGATGAAGACCGCCGGTTGCGTTACCTTGGCGCCGTCCTGGAACGCCGTCATCTTCCAATTGCGATCGAGATTGCGATACCAGTTGATGCCGCCGCGAAAGCCGGCGCGGGTGAATTCGCCGGCGTAGAAATCGAGATCGGCCTCGGTCAGCCAGGCCGGCAGGGTATCGGTGACGTTGGACCATACCGCCTCGGCGAATCGCACATGCTTTGGGAAAGCGACGATCGGGATCATCGTGTCGCGGTTGAACTTGAAGCCGGCGGTCAGGATGCCGCGCATCGATTTCCGGACATCCTCCGCCAGCTCGCGCTCGACGCGGCCGGGCTCCTGAAAGTAATCCTGATAGAAATGATTCTGCTGGGTGATCTGGGCATAGCGTACCGCCGGGCGCACCGGACTACGCGGGATGAACGGCACGCTGAGCAGGGCCAGCGCGCGAAAGAGATCGGGCCGCAACAGCGCGCATTGCTGCGCGACCAGCGCGCCCCAATCATGCCCGACGACGATGGCGCTGCTCTCGCCCAGCGCCCGCGCCAGCCCGACCATATCGCCGACCAGGTTGAAGATCGAATAGGCGGCGATCGCCTCGGGGCAGTCGCTTTGGCCATAGCCGCGCTGATCCGGCGCCACCACGCGAAAGCCCGCCGCCGCCAGCGCCGGTATCTGGTGCCGCCAGGAATACCAGCTCTCCGGCCAGCCATGGCAGAGGAGCACCAGCGGCCCGCTGCCCGCCTCGACATAATGCAGCCGCACGCCATTGGCATGGACAAAACCGTGCTTCAAGTCGGTCAATTCGCCCTCCTTACCCGACAATTGCGATGGCGTTGATCTCGATCAGGCAGCGCGGATCGGTGGCGAGCGCGACCACTTGCACCGTTGTTGTCGCCGGTTTGCTATCGCCGAAATACTCCGCCCATACCCGATTGATGGCGTCCTGATCCCTCAAATCGGTCACGAAACGGGTCGCGCTGACGATGTCAGCGAAGCCCGCGCCCGCCGCCTCCAGGCCGCGTTTCAGGTTCTCCAGCGCGGCGCGGGTCTGGCCCGCCATGTCGCTCGGCATGGTGTCGAACTCGGCCGGCCGGTGCGGGTGATGGTGATAAACCGGGGCCGCCGTGACCCCGGCACAGAAGATCATGCTGCCGCCGTCGACCTTGATCGCGGGGGCATAGGGCATCCACATGGCGGGTGCATCGGGCCAGTGAATATGGGTGATTTGGGATGGCATGGCGCGGTCTCCGGGTTGATCCCCGCCATCCTAAGTCAGATCGGCCCCGAGATCGCCATTGCTGGAATTATTGTGTTCAACCGCGCAATGCGTCACCATATTGCCTTCCACGGCGACCAAGCAAGTAAGGCGAGAGAGCGGTGAGACATCGCGTCGAGACGGCCCCTGAATCGGAAAGTATCGTTCTGCAGACGGCGGAGCGGCAGCTTTGGTGCGCGGTGCTGGACCGCGCGCTCGACGACGCGATGGATAAGGTCGCGGCGGCCTCCGGGCCGCGCGAGCGCGTCCGGCTGTGCAATGAAGCGCGGCAATGGTTCATGTCCAACGGGCAGGAATTCCGCATCGCGTGCGATGGCGCCGGCTTCGATCCCGACCATCTGCGGTCGCGGATTCTGACCATGTTTCCGGCTGAGAAGGAACAGGCGGCTTAGCGCTACTAAAGGGAATTGGCTAGCAAAAAGCCCGAGCCGCCGCTCAGCCCAGGGCCGGGATGGGTCGAGGCGCCGATATGATACAGCCCCTTGATGTGGGTGCGGTGATTGACGCTGTCTTTGAACGGCCGCCACAAGAAAAATTGATCGATGCCACAGAACCCGCCATAAGGATCGCCGCCGATCAGATTGATGTTCAGCGCCTCGAGATCGGACGGGGCATAAACGCGGCGGCCGAGCACGGAGGCGCTGAACCCGTCGATCTGATGTGCCAGAATGGCCTCGACACGGTCGGCATAGCGCTCGCCGAGATCGTCGGTCCAGCGCCCATCGGCGGGGGTGGCGATTTCGCTGGCGGCGTCGCCCTTGATCTGGCGCGGCGTCTCCGGCAGTTGCAGCCATAGGATCGAGCGGCCCGGCGGGCAACGGCTGGGGTCAAGCGCCGCCGGCTGACCGACACAGATGGTCGGTTCGGCCGGCAACAGGCCGCGCTCCGCCTCGTTTGCCGCGCGGGAAACGCCATCGAGGCCCGGGGTGAGATGCGTCAGGGCAACGCCCGCTATCTCCGGCACGCGCCATTGCGGCGGCCCAGACAGGGCGTAATGGATTTGCATATTGCCCTTGCCGAAACGAAATCGACGCACGCCCTCGGCGACCGAAGCGGGCAGGGCGGCGGGATCGAGTAGGCGCGTATAGAGCTGTTGCGGCGTCGTCGAGGAGATGACCCCTTCGGCCGCGGTGATCTCGCGGCCATCGGCAACGCGCACGCCGCGCGCTTTGCCGCCATCCAGCAGAATCGCCGCGACATCGGTGCCGGTGTGGATACTACCGCCCTGATCCTCGATCAGGCGCTGGAACGCGGATACCAGATTGGCCGCGCCGCCCTTGACGATGGGCGCGCCGGCCACTTCGAGGGCGAACGCAATGACCTTCAACATCATGCCGGAATAGGCGCTCTCGGGGCCGAGGCCGACATGCAGCACCCAGGGCGCCAACAAGGCCCACATGAGGTCGGACTGGAAATCGGTCTCCAGCCAGGTCCGTGCGCTGCCCAGAGCCTCGCCGAAGAAGGTGGCGAGGCCACGCGGGCCGCGCCGTATCGCCTGGCGCGCCAATGTCCAGGCGGTTCCGCGTGACCATGGATTGCCGCCCAGCAGGCCGAAGATGAAATCGGCGTCGGCGCCAATGCCGTCGACGGCGCGGCCATAGGCCGGGCCATCGTCGCCGAACGCGGCAAGGTTAACGGTGCGGTCCATCCGCATGATCCGATGACCGCCGTCCGGGCGCAGCACCGCCGCCGGCCGGTCGCTTTGTGCGAATTCGAGGCCGCGTTTCGTCAAGTCGGCGCCCAGCGCCGCATAGGCCGGCCCGGTGGTGAACAGCACGAATGTGGTTGCCATCACGTCATGGAGAAAGCCGGGCGCGGTGATCGCATCCGTCAGCATGCAGCCGCCGGCCCGCGCATTGCGCTCCAGCACCAGCACCTTATGGCCCTTGCGTCCCAGCAGCGCCGCCGCCACCAGCGCGTTGATGCCGCTGCCGATGACGATGTAGTCCGCGTCCGCCATGTTCGTTGCCCGCCCTCGGCTTGAAAATATCGCCGATACTTTAAATTGCAAATATCCGATGTCACGGCGATGATGATGGAGTTGAGCGGGGGCCTCCATGGCGTATGACGCGGTCGTGATCGGCGCGGGCCTTAATGGTCTCGCGACGGCGGTCCATCTCGCGGCCAAGGGCTGGTCGGTCGCGGTGGTCGAGCGTAACGCCGAGCCAGGCGGCGCGGTAAAGACCCAGGAACTGACGCTCGCCGGCTTCCGCCATGACCTCTATGCGATGAATCTCAGCATGTTCGCCGGCTCGGGCTTCTTCGCGGCCTATCGCGACCGGCTGATCGCCAACGGGCTTGCCTTGGTCGGCGCGGATCATTGCTTCGCCACCGCCTTTCCCGACGGCACCTGGCTCGGTGTTAGCAAGGACCTCGACGCGACCGCCGCGCGGATCGCGACATTCTCACCACGCGATGCCGAGGCGTGGCGAAACATGGTCGCCGCGTTCGGTTCGGCCGCGCCCTACATCTTCGGGCTGCTCGGCGCGCCGATGCCATCGGCGCAGGCGTTAAAGATTGTGTGGCGGGCGTGGCGCGCCAGGGGCACCGGATGGCTGATCGAGACGGCCCAGATGCTGCGGGCCTCGCCGCGCGCCTTTCTCGACCGGCATTTCGAGAGCGATCGGCTCAAGACCATGGCATCGGCGTGGGGCATGCATCTCGATTTCGCGCCCGACATCGCGGGCGGTGCCTTGTTTCCCTATGCGGAATCGATGAGCAATCAGGCGTTCGGCATGGTGATCGGTGCCGGCGGCGCCGACACCATCATCCGCGCCATGGTGAAGACGCTGGGGCAGCTTGGCGGCACGCTGCTGACGAACGCCGAGGCCGCGCGCGTCAGGATTGCCGGTGGCAAGGCGAACGGCGTGGTGCTGGCGGATGGCCGGGCATTGGATGCACGGCGCGCGGTGATCGCCGATCTTCATCCGCGCCTGCTGTTCGATAGGCTGTTGCCCGGAGCGCCGGGACAGAGCCGGGGGGCGCGGCGCATCGCGGCGCTGCGGCCCGGTCCCGGCACGATGATGGTCCACCTGGCGCTGTCCGGCCAGCCGGATTGGACGGCGGGCGATGAATTGAAAAGTTTCGCCTATGTGCATCTGGCGCCGTCCCTCGCGGCGATGAGTAAGACCTACAACGAGATGGCGGCGGGCATGCTGCCGGCCGAGCCGGTACTGGTGGTCGGCCAGCCGACGGCGATCGATCCGACCCGTGCGCCGGCTGGCCGGCATATTCTATGGGTTCAGGTGCGGGTGCTGCCGGCCGTCATCAGCGGCGATGCCGCCGGCACGATCGCGGCGCGCGATTGGGACGCGGCATCGGCGCCTTACGCGGAGCGGGTGCTCGATCTCATCGAGCGTTATGCGCCGGGCCTGCGCGGCAAAATTCTGGGGAGCAAGATCCTGTCGCCGCTCGATCTCGAGCGCGACAATCCCTGCCTCGTGGGTGGCGACAGTCTTCACGGCAGCCACCATCTCGATCAATATTTCTGGCGCCGGCCGGCGTTGGGCTGGTCGCGCTATCGCACGCCGGTACAGGGATTGTATATGGTGGGCGCGGCGACCTGGCCCGGCGCGGGCACCGGCGCCGGTTCGGGGTTCATGCTGGGAAAAATGTTGGCGGGCGCCCTGTAGCGTGGCCTGGCTATCGCATTCACAACGACACCGTCGGAGAAGCAACCATGGCTGATACCATCCTCGCGCAATTCGCCGCCGCCATTCTCGGCGGCAAAATCAAGATCGTCGATCTGTCGCAACCATTGGAGCCGGCGACGCCGATCATTCAATTGCCGCCCGATTTCGCGCCATCCTGGCCATTCCGCCTCGAGGAAATTTCCCATTACGACAGCCGCGGCCCGGCCTGGTACTGGAACAATTTTGCCTGCGGCGAGCATACTGGCACGCATTTCGACGCGCCGATCCATTGGGTCACCGGCAAGGATTATCCCAACAACACAACGGATTCGATCCCGGTCGAGAAATTCATCGCGCCGGCCAACGTCATCGATTGCTCGAAGGAAGTGGCCGCCGATTCCGATTTCCTGCTGACGCCCGACCATGTCGTCGCGTGGGAAAAGATCCATGGCAAGATCGAGGCCGGGACTTGGGTGCTGATGCGCACCGACTGGTCGAAGCGTACCGGCGCCGAGGCATTCCACAATATGAAGGAAGACGGCTCGCATGTGCCGGGGCCGCATCCGACGCTGGTGCCATTCCTCGCCAAGGAGCGCAACGTCATCGGCTGGGGCTCGGAGGGGGTCGGCACCGATGCCGGCCAAGCCTATCGCTTCGATCCGCCGTTTCCGTGCCATTCCGGCATGCATGGCAGCAACAAGTTCGGCCTCGCCAGCCTGATCAATCTCGACTTGTTGCCGCCCAAGGGCGCGATCCTGATTACGCCGCCGCTGAAGATCGTCAACGGCTCGGGCAGTCCCTGCCGCGTGCTGGCGCTGATCGGTGGGTGAGCGCCTTGGCAATCGGCCCTAGATATTTTAGTATTGAAACAATTTCGGTAGCGGGGGATGCCGTCTGCCGACGACACCGGGGAGAAATTCACAATGGGTAAGATTTCACGTCGTCAATTCATGGCGGCCAGCGCCGGGGGCGTCATCGCCAGCATGGTGCTGCCCGGCAGCAAGGTGTTCGCGGCGGGCGACACACTGACCATCGCGTTCAACGTCGATCTGCCCTCCTGGGACCCGACCGTCGGCGGCTCCGCCGTCAACCCGACGATCCAGGCGATCTATCGCACGGTGTTTGACCAGTTCATCGGCCAGAAGCCCAATCTGGCGCTGGAGAAGGGCCTGCTGACCGACTGGGGCTGGAGTAAGGACCGGAAGCAAGTCTGGATGGATGTGCGCAAGGGCGTCGTCTGGCATGACGGCTCGCCATTCACGCCGGAAGACGTGGTGTGGTCGCTGGAGCGCGCGGGCAAGAAGGAAACCGGCAATCCGATCCAATCGCTGTGGTCGACCGTTGGCAAGTTCAAGATCGACGGCCAGCGTGTCACCGGCGAGGTGCTGGCGTTCGACCCGACCTATTTCAAATGGATGGCGTTCCTGACGGGCTATGTGCTGCCCAAGAATTATTACGAGAAGGTCGGCGCGCAAGGCTTCGAGAAGAAGCCGATCGGCACCGGCCCCTATATGATCGACCAATATCAAGCCAATTCCTTCCTGCGGCTCAAGGCCAATCCGCATTATTGGGGCGGCAAGCCGCCGTTCGAGACCGTGGTATTTAAGTTCGTCACCGATGCCACCAGCCGCGTCGCCGAGGTGGAAAGCGGCTCGTCCGATGTGACGCTCGAAATTCCCTATGAGGAATACGATCGACTGCGCAAGAAGCCGGGCCTGACCGGCGTCGCTACCCCGGTGTCCGACATCGGGATGATCTTCATCACCAATGTCGCGCCGTTCCTCGACAAGAATGTCCGCCTCGCCGCCTGTCATGCGGTCGATAAGGACGCGATCATCAAGCGGCTGCTGCGTGGCTATGGCACGCGTATCGACACGCTCGAGGCGCCGGAATACGAGGCGTTCGATCCGTCGATCAAGGTGGCGCACGATCCGAAACTGGCGGTAAAGTTGCTGAAGGCCAGCGGCTTCTCCAAGCAAAATCCGGTGAAATTCAAAATCCAGACGACCCGCGGGTTCAAGCCCAAGGATTACGAGATGATCCAGGCGATCGTCGGGATGTGGCGCAATGTCGGCATCGAGGCGGAGATCGAGGTTTACGAGATCGCCAAGCATTTCGAGCTGCGCGCCGCGCATAAGCTCGACCCGATGGCGTTCTACAATTGGGGCAATGCCATCGGCGACCCGACCACTTCGACCGGCTTCGCCATGTTCGGCCCCTCGCCGCATTCGGCCTGGAAGACCGCCGATGTCGACAAGATGATCGGCCCGCTCTGGGGCGAAGCCGATGAGAAGAAGCGCATCGCCGGCTGGAAGGCGGTCGATCGGTACTGCGCCGAGCAGGGCTATGTGCTGCCGCTACTGCAATATGTTCAGCCGATCGTCTTCAAGAAATCGCTCAAGGTGACGCCGAACGTGTCGGGTGCGCTGCAGCCGGTGCTGATCCACAAGGCTTGATTCGGGCCGGATCCGGCCTGATCGTTCATGAACCGAGAAGGGGCGGAATTCGCATTTCGCTCCTTCTTTTTTGGGCGCTGGTCGGTCATCCTCGGGGGCAAATGAGCGGGGCTTGACGGCAGTGGGCGTGGTATTGAACAGAACCGTGACGGCCGCGATCACCCTGTTCGGGGTCGCGGCCGTCGTGTTCTTTCTGCTGCGTATCGTGCCGGGCGATCCGATCGCGATGATGATCGGGCCCGCCGCCAGCCCCAGCGACATCGCGGCGCTGCGCGTCCATTACGGGCTCGATGGGCCGCTGTCGCTGCAGTTCCTGATCTGGCTGAAGAGTGCCCTGGTCGGCGATTTCGGCATCTCGATTACCCGTCATCAAAGCGTGCTGTCGATTCTCGGCGACCATCTGCCCGCCACCATCGAGCTGGCCTTCTGCGCGCTGGCGTTGGCGATCCTCTTGGGCGGGGCGGTGGCGGTGCTCGGAACCCTGGCCGGGCGACGGCATGGCAGCGTCGTGATCGACGCGGTGAACGGCGTGTTCCTGGCGCTGCCCGATTTTATCTGGGCGCTGATCTTCGTGCTGGCGTTCGGCGTGGCGATTCCGCTTTTCCCGCTGACGGGACGCATCGATCCCAGTCTCGACATTCCGTTCCGCACCAACTTTCTGCTGATCGAAAGCCTGGTCACCGGCCGTTTCACGGTGGCGGGAAATGTTCTGGCGCATATGGTGATGCCGACCGTGGCGCTGGCGCTGCCGCTCGCCGCTGTCATCGGACGCGTGCTGCGCCAGGCGCTGAACGAGGCGATGGTCCAGGATTATATTCTGCTGGCGCGGATCAAGGGCATGTCGGAGCCGCGCCTCATCTTGAGCGAGGCGCTACGCAATGCGATTGGGCCGACCCTGGCGCTGACGGGGGTTCAGGCCACGTTCCTCATCGGCGGCACGGTAGTGGTGGAGCGTATCTTCGCCTATCCGGGCATCGGCAACCTCGCCATCGAGGCGGTCATCAATCGCGACTTTCCGCTGATTCAGGGATTGGTGCTGATGTTCGGCCTGATCTTCATCCTCATCAACATCGGGGTCGATCTCGCGGTGGTCGCCGTCAATCCGAAGCTGCGTCATGGCTGAGGCGGCGCTCGTCAAGCCGCTGGACGATCCACGCGGCGAGCGCGTTCCCGTCATCCGGCGCTTGCTGCGCGACCGCAAGGTGGTGGTCGCCGGCGGGTTCATTCTGTTCCTGGCCATCCTCGCTATCTTCGCGCCGCTGATCGTGCCGATCGACCCTCTGGCGCAGGATTTATCGAACGCCGAGGCGCCGCCCTATGGCTTCACCGGCGCGGTGCCGGATTTCCTTCTTGGCACCGACGATCTCGGCCGCGATGTGCTGTCGCGCGTGATCTTCGGCGCGCGCATCGCGCTGACCGTCGCGTTCGTCGCCGCGACCTTGGCGGCGGCCCTCGGAACGACGCTCGGCTTGGCGGCCGGCTGGTACGGGCGCTGGATCGATACGATCATCTCACGTCTGGTCGATATCTGGATGGCGTTCCCGGCGGTGCTGCTGTCGATCCTGCTGGTGGCCATCCTGGGCAGCGGCCTCCATTCCGTGATCGCCGCCATCGTGGTGATCGACTGGACCCGGTTCTGCCGTGTGGTACGCGCCGAAACCATGGCGCAGGCGCGGATGGATTACGTCACCGCCGCGCGCGCCATCGGCTTCCGGCGCGGCGCCATTCTGCTGAAAGAGATATTGCCCAACATCGTGCCGGTGCTGATCGCGCTGCTGACGCTGGAGATGGGCATCGCGGTGATTGTCGAGGCGATTCTGTCGTTCGTTGGCCTGTCGGTTTCGTCCGATACGCCGACCTGGGGCGGCATGATCGCGCAGGGCCGCCAGATCGTGCATGAATCCTGGTGGGTGATGTCGGTGCCGCTTTTGATGCTGTGCGCGACCGTGATCGCGTTCAACCAGCTCGGCGATGGGCTGAACCGCGCGCTCGATCCGATGTTGCGCCGATGACGGAATCCCTGCTCAGCGTGCGCGATCTCGGCGTCAGCGCGAATGGCCGGCCGGTGTTGCGCGATGTCTCGTTCGAGCTGGCGCCCGGTGAAGTTCATGGCATCGTCGGCGAAAGCGGGGCGGGCAAATCCACCATCGTCAAGCTGATGCTGGGCATTCTGCCGCGTACCATGGAGATGACGAGGGGGCGGGTTGAGTATCGCGGGCGCGACCTGTTCGCGCTCGCTCCCGCCGCGTTTCGCGCGCTGCTCGGCGCCGAGATCGCGCTGATACCGCAGGACCCGCTGACCGCGCTCAATCCCGGCCGACGCATCGATGCTCAGCTCACCGACGGATTCCGCCTGAAACGCAAGCTGCCACGCCGCGAGGCCGACGCCAGGGCGATCGCTCTCCTCGAGGAAGTGCATATCCGCGAGCCGCACCGGGTCATGCGCGCCTATCCGCATGAGCTGTCGGGCGGCATGCGCCAGCGCGTGCTGATCGCGGCGGCATTCGCGCTCGACCCGAAATTGGTGATCGCCGATGAGCCGACGACAGCGCTGGACGTCACGGTGCAGAAGCAGATTCTGCGGCTGATCCGTGGCATGCAGGAGCGTCACGGCACCGCCATCGTCTTCGTGACGCACGATCTCGGCGTCGTTGCCCAGATCTGCGACACGACGAGCGTCATGTATATGGGCAAGGTGGTGGAGCAGGGGCCGACCGACCGGCTGCTCACGGCGCCTGCCCATCCCTATACTGCCGCGCTGATCGCGGCCAATCCGCGCTACGATCGGCCGGAGGTCGGGCTGACGCCAATCCCCGCGCGGGTCATCGAAAGAATGCGTGCCGAGATCGCGGCGGACGATTCCCATGGCTGAACCGCTGGTCCTCGCGGCGGATTTGGTGGTGGCCTATCCGCGCCGCCACAACCTGTTCGCTCGCGAGGCGGCGCCGGCGCCGATCCTCAAGGGTGTCGGCATCGTCATTAATCGCGGCGAGACGGTTGGCATCGTCGGCGAATCGGGCTCGGGCAAGACGACGCTTGGTCGCGCCTTGCTGGGCCTGGTGCAACCATTAAGCGGCACCCTGGCGTTTGATGGGGCGTCGCTGATCGGTCTCGACGAAGGGGCGCTGCGGCCGCTGCGGCGGCGCATGCAGATGATCTTTCAGGACCCGATGTCGTCGCTCAATCCGCGCCACAAGATCGGTCGCATTCTCGCCGGGCCGGCGGTGCTGCACGGCATGGCATCCAATCGCGCGACAGCCCTGGGCTTGGTCGCGGAAGTACTGGCCAAGGTCGGCCTGCCGGCGGCGGCGATGGACCGCTATCCGCACGAATTATCGGGCGGCCAGCGCCAACGTGTCGGCATCGCCCGCGCCGTGATCCTCAAGCCGGATTTCGTCGTCGCGGACGAAATCGTCTCCGGCCTTGATGTCTCGACCCAGGCGCAGGTTCTGCGGATGTTGCAGGATTTGGGGCGCGAGATGGGGCTGGCGCTGGCCTTTATCAGCCACGATCTATCGGTGGTCCGCTCAATCTGCCACCGCGTCTACGTCATGCAGGAAGGCGTGGTGGTGGAGGAGGGCGAATGCGCCGCGCTGTTCGCCGCCCCCGAGGCCGCCTATACGCGCCAGTTGATCGACGCCATTCCGCTACCGGTGCGCGATCCGGATTGGTTAAATGCAGATCGTGCGGCCTTCGAGACGCGGTCTTCGACCGCTCCTCAGGCTGAGGATATTTCTTAGGGCTTGGTCGAGCTATCTTCATGCCGAGGAGCACGCGAAGCACGCATCTCGAAGCACGCACGCGAGTAATGCAGCTCAGCGCGGGACCACCGCCGTGACTTCGATCTCCAGTCGGGCTTTGGGCTCGACCAGCCGCGGCACCGCGATCAGCGACATCGTCGGATAATTGTCGCCCATGACCGCGCGATAGACGCCGCCGACCTCGCGACGTGCCGCGAGATATTCATCCATGTCGACGACATACCAGGTCATGCGCACCATATGCTCGGGTCGCGCGTCCCCGGCCGCCAGCACCGCGACGATGTTCATCAGCGCGCGGCGTGTCTGCGCGACGAAGCCCTCGGCGAAGTGCTCCTGCTCGTCCCAGCCGACCTGGCCGGCGACATAGATCGCATCGCCCCGTGCCCGGATGCCGTTGGCAAATCCTTTCGGCCGGCGCCAACCCTCGGGCAGCAAGGTTTGATGAGCGGTGACGGGACTGCTGTCTGGCATTTGTCCTCTCAGGAATTCGACGAACGGTTCTTCAACAAATCACGGGCGATGACGATCTTTTGGACTTCGGTGGCGCCTTCATAGATACGCAGCGCGCGGATTTCGCGATACAGCTCTTCGACCTTGACGCCCTTGGTGACACCGAGTCCGCCATGGAGCTGCACCGCGCGGTCGATGACCTGTTGCGCCGCTTCGGTCGCGAACATCTTCGCCATCGCCGCTTCGCGGGTGACGCGGGCGGCGCCCATGTCTTTGCGCCACGCCGCGCGATAGACCAGTAGCGCGCTGGCATCGACATCGGTGGCGCTGTCGGCGATCGCCGCTTGAGTCATTTGCAGATCGCCCAGCGGCGCGCCGAAGAGATGGCGGGTCGCGGCGCGCTCGATCGTCTCGTGCAACGCGCGCCGCGCGAAGCCGAGCGCCGCCGCGCCGACGGTGGCGCGAAAAATATCGAGCGTCGCCATCGCGACCTTGAACCCGTCGCCGGCCCCGCCCAGCCGGTTCGCCAGCGGCACACGGCAGCCGTCAAAGCGCAGCGTTGCCAGCGGGTGGGGTGCGATGATCTCGATGCGCTCGGCAATGGTCAGGCCGGGTGTATCGGCATCGACAATGAAGGCGGACAGTCCCTTGGCACCGGCGCCCTCGCCGGTGCGCGCGAACAGCACATAGTGATCGGCGATGCCGCCATTCGAAATCCAAGTCTTGGTGCCGTCAATCCGCACATGGTTCGGCCCGTCGGGCTTGGCGGTGGTCGCCGAGGCGGCGACATCGGAGCCGGCTTCCGGCTCCGACAGCGCGAAGGCGGCGATCGCCTTGCCGTCGCGCACCGGCGGCAGATAGCGGCGCTTTAATTCGTCCGACCCGAACACCGTGATCGAGCCGGTGCCGAGCCCCTGCATGGCGAAGACGAAATCGGCCAGCCCGTCGCGGAACCCCAGAACCTCGCGCGCGATGCACAGCGTGCGGACATCGATATGGGGGTGCAGCCCGCCGAACGCCGCCGGCACGCATGCCTGGAAAAAGCCCGCTTCGCCCAACGCCGCCACGCGCGCCCGGCATGCCGCGTCCACATCGTCATGCGGCAGATCGTGCAGGTTCGCATCGGCCCACCGCCCCAGCCGGTCGGCGAAGTGCCGATGATGGTCCTCGAAGAAGGGCAGGGAGAGGGTTTCGGCGAGGCTCATTCAATTGCCCTCGAACACCGGCTTCTGCTTGGCGGCAAAGGCGCGGAAGGCGCGGGCAAAATCCTCGGTTTCCATGCACAGCGCCTGCGCAATCGCCTCGGCATCGATCGCGGCATCGACCGACATCGCCCACTCCATCTCCAGCATGCGCTTGGTCATCGCGTTGCCGAAGGTCGGGCCGTCGGCGAGTTCCTTGGCTAGCGCTTCGGCCTCCGCCAGCACCTTGTCCGGCGCGGCCAGGCGATTGAAAAAGCCCCAGCGTTCGGCTTCGTCGGCGGCCATGCTGCGCCCGGTATAGAGCAGTTCGGCCGCGCGCCCTTGACCGATGATGCGCGGCAAGATCGCGCACGCGCCCATGTCGCAGCCCGCAAGCCCGACGCGGCGGAACAGAAACGCGACCTTGGCGGCGGGCGTGCCGATGCGCATGTCAGACGCCATGGCGATAATCGCGCCGGCGCCCGCGCAAATGCCATCGACCGCCGCGACGATCGGCTGCGGGCAGCCGCGCATTGCCTTCACGACATCCCCGGTCATCCGGGTGAAGTCGAGCAATTGCGCCGCATCCATTTGAACCAGCGGCCCAATGATCTCATGCACGTCGCCGCCCGAGCAGAAATTGCCCTCGGCGCCGGTGACGACGATGGCCTTCACGCCCTTATCCTTGGCGGCGGCGCGGAAGATATCGACGATCTCGGCATAGCTGTCGAAGGTCAGCGGATTCTTCTTGTCGGGCCGGTTGAGCGTCAGGGTGGCCACTTTACCCGTGACCGTAAAGCGCACATGCCGCGCCTGGTACTCGGACAAAGGCAGGGTGACGGGATTGGCGACGTTCATCAGATTTCTCCCCCGGCAACCGCGAGCGTGGCGCCGGTTATCGCGCTGGCGTTCGGCGAACACAGAAAGAGGGCCGCGGCGGCGACTTCATCCGGCGTGATCAGCCGGCCCAGCGGTTCGTCCTTCAGCATCTCGGCGGCGATGGTTGCCGCCGGACGTCCGGTCTTCTTCGCGGTCGCGGCAACGCTGTCGCGCACCAGATCGGTATCGGTATAGCCCGGGCAGATCGCATTGACCGTGACCCCGGTCTTTACCGTCTCCTTCGCCAGCGCGCGCACCAGCCCGACCACCGCATGCTTGGCGGCACAATAGGCGGTGACGTAGGGATAGCCCTTCATGCCGGCGGTCGAGGCAATGGCAACGATGCGGCCCGAACGGCGGGCCACCATGTCGCCGAGCACGGCATGCATCGCGTGCACCGCGCCCATGAGGTTGAGATCGAGCATCTGCTGAAACTGCGCGGTAGAGGTCTTGGCGAAGGGCGCGCTGGCCGCGCCGCCGGCATTGGCAATGAGAATGTGGATCGGCCCCGATTTCCGGGCGGCGCCGGCAATGGCATCGGTGACCGCGCGTTCGTCCGTGACGTCCGCGATGACGTAAGCTTGGGCATGGCCAGCTGAGACGGCATCGCGCAACGATGCTTCCTGGCGGCCGAGCACGGTCACCGCGGCGCCATTCGCCGAGAGCAATGCGGCAATCGCGCGACCAATGCCGCGCCCGCCGCCGGTCACGAGGGCATGCTGGCCCGCCAGTTCTGGCATCGCGCTCTCTTGGAAGATCGAATTCGACAGTCCACAAGTTTAATCTTTGGGCGCTTGCCCTTCAAGCACAATGGCTCGGTTGCGAGGCCATTATTTTATGCCTAAAATAATATCGAAGAGCGTCCGAGGCGCATCGGCGCAAGCGCACGGGGCAGCATGAAGGTTGAGATTCTCGGTGGCGGACCCGCGGGCCTCTATTCCGCGATCCTGCTCAAGAAGGCGTGGCCACAAAACGCGATCACCGTGTGGGAGCGCAACCGCGCCGACGACACGTTTGGCTTCGGCGTCGTCTTTTCCGACGAGACGCTGCAAACATTCGAGGCTTATGACCGCGAGAGCTATCGCGCGATCACCGACAATTTCGCCTATTGGGACGATATCGAAATTTACTTCCGCGGCACCGTCCATCGCATCGGCGGCAATGGCTTCTGCGGCTGTTCGCGCGCGACGCTGCTACGCCTGTTGCAGGAGCGCGCGCGATCGCTCGGGGTCGTGTTGCGCTTCCAGAGCGAGGTCACCGACCTCGACGCCCTGGTCCGCGACGCAGACCTGGTGATCGCCGCCGATGGCGGCAATAGCCTGGTTCGTCAGAAATACGCCAAGAGCTTCGAGCCGGAAATCGATCTGCGGCCCAATAAATTTTCCTGGATGGGCTCGACGCGGCCATTCGATGCCTTCACCTTTTTCTTCCGCGAGACCGAGCATGGCATTTTCATCGCGCACTGCTACCAATATGAGGAAGGCCGCTCGACTTGGGTGATGGAGACCGACCCGGAGACCTTCGCTCGCGCTGGCCTCGACCGGCTTTCGGAGGACGAGTCCGCGCGCTTCCTGGAGCGCGTGTTCGCCGAGGAGCTTCAGGGTCACGCGCTCACCACCAATCGGTCGATCTGGCGAAATTTCCCGACCATTCGCTGCGCGCGCTGGACGCGCGGCAATACCGTGCTGATCGGCGACGCCAAGGCGACGGCGCATTTCTCCATCGGCTCCGGCACCAAGCTGGCCATGGAAGACGCGATCGCGCTGCATGACGCATTCCAGGCCGCCGGTGGTACCGATGTCTTGGCCGCGCTCGGGCATTTCGAGGTTGAACGTCGGTCGGCGGTGGAGCGGACTCAGCATTCGGCCGATGTCTCGCTGGTCTGGTTCGAGCATGTGAAGCGGTTTTGGTCGATGCCGCCGACGCGCTTCGTGTTCGGCCTGATGACGCGCTCCAAGGCGATCACCTATGACAATCTGGCGCTGCGGGCGCCCGAATTCATCGATGAGGTCGATGCGCTGGTGGCGCGCGAGGTGCGCGATCAGGGCTTCGACGTCGATGTCGCCAAGCCGGCCGTGCCGATGTTTCAGCCGTTCCGTTTGCGCGACATGGTGCTGCGCAATCGCGTCGCGGTATCGCCGATGGACCAATATTCGGCGATCGACGGCCTGCCCAACGATTGGCACCTGGTTCATCTCGGCGCGCGCGCGGTCGGGGGCGCGGGCTTGATCTTCACCGAGATGGTCTGCGTCTCCTCGGAGGCACGCATTACCCTCGGCTGCACCGGCCTTTACAATGACGCGCAGGAGGCGGCGTGGCGCCATATCGTCGACTTCGTGCACACCAATTCGGCCGCGAAGTTTTGCCTCCAGCTCGGTCACGCCGGACGCAAGGGTGGCACCAAGCTGATGTGGGAGGGCATGGACCGGCCGCTGCCCGAAGGAGCCTGGCCGGTCATTTCCGCCTCGCCGCTGGCCTATTATCCCGACAGCCAGGTGCCGGCGGAAATGAGCCGCGCCGATATGGACAAGGTAATCGTCGATTTTGTCGCCGCCGCCGAACGCGGGGCGCGCGCCGGCTTCGACATGCTGGAGCTGCATGGCGCCCATGGCTATCTGATCGCGAGCTTCATCTCGCCGCTGACCAATATTCGGACCGATGAATATGGCGGCGCGGTTGCCAATCGCATGCGCTTTCCGCTTGAGCTGTTCCGCGCCGTTCGCGATGTGTGGCCCGCCGCCAAACCGATGTCGATGCGCATTTCCGCGACCGATTGGAAAGAGGGCGGGATCACCGGCGATGAGTCGGTAGAGGCTGCGCGTCTCCTCGGCGCCGCCGGCGCCGACCTCATTCACGTCTCGACCGGCCAGACAGTGCCCAACGCGCGGCCGGTGTTCGGCCGCATGTTTCAGACCCCATTTGCCGACGAAATCCGCAACGAGACCGGGCTTCCGACCATGTCGGTGGGCGCGATCACTACCGCCGATCAGGTCAATACCATCATTGCGGCTGGGCGCGCCGATCTGGTGGCACTGGCGCGGCCGCATCTCGTCGACCCCTCGTTCACTATGAAGGCGGCGGCCTGGTATGGCGCGCGCGACATTTTCTGTCCGCCGCAATATCTCGCCGGCCGCGACCAAGTCTTTCGCAACAGCGAGCGCGAATATGACGAGCTGATGGAGTTGCGGCGCCGGGCCAAGCCGAAAACGCATACCGGCACCTGGCGCAAGGCCACGGATTAGGCCGGACCAGCGCCGGTGAAACTACTTTACAACTGAACTATTCGCCGCGCGCCGACGCAGCGCGAAGCGTTGCAGCTTGCCGCTTTCGGTGCGCGGCAATTGGTCGACGAATTCGATGGCGCGGGGATATTTGAACGGCGCGATCGTCGCCTTCACATGGGTCTGTAGCGCGCTCACCAGCGCCGCATCGCCGCCATGGCCAGGGCGCAGGACGATATAGGCCTTCACGATCATGCCGCGATCGTCATCCGGGGCGGCCACGACGCCGCATTCCGCGACGGCGGGATGGACCATCAGTGCCGCCTCGACCTCCGGTCCGGCGATGTTATAGCCGGCGGAGACGATCATGTCGTCGTTGCGCGCCTGATAGATGAAATAGCCGTCCTCATCGACGGCATAGCTATCGCCGGTGATGTTCCAGCCGTCCTGGACATAGTTGCGCTGGCGTTCGTCGGCGAGATAGCGGCAGCCGGTCGGTCCCCGCACGGCAAGCCGGCCAACCGTGCCCGTCGGCACCATATTGCCATCTTCATCGACGATCTTTGCCTCATATCCGGGGATCGGCTTTCCGGTGGCGCCGGCGCGCGTGTCTTCCTCGCGGCAGCAGACGAAGATGTGCAGCATCTCGGTCGAGCCGAGTCCGTCCTGCGGAGTGATGCCGGTGGCGGCCTGCCAGGCGAGGAAAGTTGCCCTCGGCAGGGTCTCGCCGGCGGAGACGCATTTGCGCAGCGACGAGATATCGTGATCCTTGAGCTTCGCTAGCATGGCGCGGAAGGCGGTCGGCGCGGTAAAGCAGATCGTGGCGCGCAATTTCGCGACCGCCGGCAGCAGATCGTCGGGACCCGCCCTTTCAAGCAAGATCGTGCTGGCGCCGGCGCGCAGCGGAAACAGCACCAGCCCGCCGAGGCCGAAGGTGAAGGCGAGCGGCGGCGAGCCGATGAAGCGGTCCGCTGATGTCGCGCGCAGCACATATTTGCCGTAACTGTCGCAGCTCGCCAGCAGATCGCGATGAAAATGCATCGTGCCCTTCGGCTCGCCGGTCGTGCCGGAGGTGAAGGCGATGAGGCAGACATCGTCGCTCGCCGTGTCGCAAGCGGTGAATTGTTCATAACCGGGGCGTGCCATCATCGCATCGAGGCTGTCGGCCGCGCTATTCCCCCAATAGACGACGCGTCGCAACCCCGGCGCGAGGGCTTTGGCGCCCTCCAACTCGTCGGCCAGGCGGTGGTCGCACAGCGCCAGCGCGATCTGGGCCTTCGCGATCGGATGGGCGAGTTCCTTGGCCCGCAGCATCGGCATGGTCGCGACCACGATGCCGCCCGCCTTCATCACGGCGAGATGCGCGATGACCAACATCGGGCTGGTCGGCGCGCGCAGCAGCACGCGATGGCCGGGGATCATGCCGAGATCGCGGGTCAGCACATTGGCGAGCCGATTGACCCGCTCCGCCACTTGCGCATAGCTCAATGTCTCGGTCGGCGAGATCAGGCACGCGCGGTCGCCATGTCCGGCCGGCATCCATTGGTCCAACAAGGCGGAAACCGCGTTCAGCCGGGGCGGAAAGTGCAATTCCGGCAGGGTGAAGATCATGTCCGGCCATTGTTCGGCGGGCGGCAAATTATCGCGCGCGAATGTGTCGATGTGGGCCGACGGGAACATGCGCCAAATAGTTTATACTTGAAACGAATCATCGCCAATCTAAAATACGGGGTGAAGCGCGCGGAGAAAATGGTTGCGAAGATTGGGATTGGCCGACGGTCAAGCGCGGAGTTCGGAACCGCTCGATCAGGAAACACGAGCGACCGAGCGGCCGTCGGACCATAAGGAAGAATTGCGGCTGTGGCTGCGGATGCTGGCGAGCGCGACGCTGATCGAAGAGGAAATTCGCCGCCGCCTGCGTGAGAAATACGCGGTGACGCTGCCGCGTTTCGATCTTCTGGCGCAATTGGAAAAGGCGCCGATCGGCCTGACGCTCGGCGAGTTGTCCCAGCGCTTGATGGTTTCCAACGGCAATGTCACCGGTCTCGTCGACGCGCTGGTGGCGGAGGGCATCGTGGCGCGCAACGCCGCGCCCGCCGATCGACGCTACGCGTTCGTCAGCCTGACCAAGAAAGGCCGGCTGCTGTTTTCAGAAATGGCGCGGGCGCATGGCGACTGGATCGCCGAAATTTTTGTCGATCTGACCGCGCCCGAACGCGCCGCCATGATGCGCCTCTTGGAGAAGACCAAGCGCTCAACCCGGAAAGCCATCGACGCGCGCGCCGCCGCGGCGCCAGGGCGGAAAAAACCTTAGCGCCGCGGCAGTCGGATGTGGAAACCCGCGCAACGCATCCCGTTTGAATCATCGACCGGGAGCGTGCCTGCCCGCGCCGAGGCCACGGCCTCGCGTCTCTTTTCCCCGGTAGGCATCGGCTCCTGCGTTCTCGAACAGCGTAGTTGGGTCCCGGCGATGGTGCCGTGGCGCGCGACGGCGGACGGCGTCGTCACCGATGACGTCATTGCCTGGTATGCGCGGTTCGCGCGCGGCAAGCCGGGCGCCATCGTCGTCGAGGCGACCGGCATCCGTGACGTGCCGAGCGGGCCGCTGTTGCGTATCGGCCATGATCGGTTCCTGCCCGGCCTCCGGCGCCTCGTCGAGACGGTGCGGAACGAGAGCGGCGGGGCGACGCGGCTTTTCATTCAGCTTATCGACTTTCTCGCCATCCGCCGCCGGCCCGATCCCCGCCGCTATCTGGAGCAGTTCATGGTCGTCACGCCGGCGCATCGGCGGGCGCTCGGCGCCGGCGATCAGGGCGATGACGCGGTACGCGCACGGCTGGTGGCGCTATCGCGGCGTGACCTTGACACGGTGCTGACGGACGGGGAGCGCGAGGCGCTGGATTTCGGCTATCGCGAGCGCGTCACCGACACGCATCTGCCGCATATCGCCGACCTGCCGGCGGTGCTGCCGGACCTTTTCGCGGCGGCCGCGACACGCGCCCGCGCCGCGGGGTTCGATGGGGTGGAGCTGCATTGCGCGCACGCCTATACGATGGCGTCGTTCCTGTCGGCGACCAACCATCGCGCCGATTCCTATGGCGGCGCGCGCGAAAACCGCGTGCGCCTGCCGCTGGAGGTCTACGCGGCGGTGCGGCACGCGGTCGGGCGTGACTATGTGGTTGGTTGCCGCTACCTCGCCGAGGAATGCGTGGCGGGCGGCAGCAGCTTGGCGGATGGGGAATATTTCGGCGTCGAGTTTGCGCGCGCCGGGATGGATTTTCTCTCCACGTCGCGCGGCGGCAAATTCGACGACGCGAAGCAGCCCGCGATTGGCGGCGCGGCCTATCCCTACACCGGGCCGAGCGGTTATGAGTGCATGCCGCAATATCTCTCGGATGAGCGCGGGCCGTTTGGCCGCAATCTGGCGCCGACACAGGCGATCCGCGCGGCGGTGCGCCGCGCCGGCTTCACCACGCCGGTCGTGTGCACCGGCGGCATCCATAATTTCGCGATGGCCGAGCGCGCGCTGGCGGACGGGGTGTGCGACATTGTCGGCGCCGCGCGACAATCGCTGGCCGATCCCGACTGGTTCCGGAAGCTCGCGCTGGGTCTCGGCGCCACGGTGCGGACATGCGCCTATACCAATTATTGCGAGGGGCTCGACCAAAAGCACAAGACGGTGACGTGCCAGCTATGGGATCGCGAGGCGCTTGACGATAGCGGCGCGCGCCTGACCCCGGATGGCCGACGGCGCCTCGAAGCGCCGGCCTGGCAGCCGCCGGAGGATTAATTTACATCACCGCGAAATAGCGGAAGACGGAATGGTCGGCATGCCGATCCGCGGTGCCGACAAAGACGGTGCGGGTCAGCCAGTCATGAGGCCCGATCGGCGCCTCGAAGCTTGGCGCCAAACGCATGTAATATTCAGACGGTGCGACCGGCTCCAGCGCTTCCATGCGCCGCAGCACGTCGGGCGGCGCGTGGCGGAAGCCGCGATTCTTGATGACGATCAGCGTGCCGTCCGTCGCCTCCAGCAGATATTGCGCATTGAATTCAACGACCCCGTTCGGCCACCAGCCCGCGAAGTCGGCGCCGCTGCCGGGGACCACGCGCCCTTGCAGCCGAGGGCCGACGACCTCGCCGCCCGAGGTCGGGGTGTAGCCGCGCCGCACGCCGCTGGGCAAGCTGCCGATCTGTACTCGCGCGGCGAAATTGACTTTTACTTGGAAAACGAACTCCAGTGTCGGGTCCATGGGTGATCCTTTCTCGGGGCGATGTTTCATGGTTTTGCCAGACTGGCCGCCGCGATACAATCGGCGGGCTTTGTTGGGAGGATGCGATGCTGAGCCACGGCGACAATGATCTGATCACCCTCACCGGCCCCGGCACGATGGGCGGCGCGATGATGCGCGCCTATTGGCAGCCGGTGGCGCTGGCGAGCGAGCTGTTGCGCGACGTGCCGCTGGCGGTGCGGGTCATGAGCGAGGATCTGGTGCTGTTCCGCGACGCCGCGGGTGCGCCGCGCCTCATCGGCCGCTATTGCCCGCATCGGCTCGTCGATCTCAGCTTCGGCCGCGTCGAGAATGACGGCCTGCGCTGCATCTATCATGGCTGGCTGCTGTCGGGCGAGGGGCGGTGTCTCGAACAGCCGGGCGAGGGCGCGGGAGCCAAGATGAAGGATCGCATCCGCCATCCGGCCTACCCGTGTTTCGAGGATGCGGGATTGATCTTCGCGTATCTCGGCGCGGGCGCGCCGCCACGGCGGCCGCAATTTGAATTTTTCGGCGCCGACAAGGCGGGGCAAGTCTGGACCGGCAAGCTGCACCACGATTGCAATTGGCTGCAAGGCCATGAAGGCAATGTCGATCCGCAGCATCTCTCCTATCTGCATCGCTTCATGTCGGCGGCCGACGCGCTCGACCCGCGCAACAATGCGCTGCTGGGCGACGATGTCGCCCCGTCGATCGAGCCCGAGGAAACCGCCTATGGCTTTCGCATCGAGACGGTGCGAACAGTTGGCGGCGGCGCCCGATATGTCCGCGTCACCAATCACATCATGCCAAATTGCGGCGCCTTCGGCGGCGTGCCGATGTCCGATCCCACGACCGATCCGCTGCCGGAGAATGCCGGCTATCAACTGCACTGGCATGTCCCGATCGACGATGAGACGCACTGGAAATATACGCTGGTCTTCTGCCGCGAGCGCGCGCTGGACAAGCAATTCGTCGGCGAGAAAATGTTTGGCGAAATGAAGAGCTTTTACGCGCGCCGCACCCACGCCAACCGCTATCTCCAGGACCGCGAGGAAATGCGTCGGGTCAGCTTCGCCGGCGTGGGCCGCAATTTCTTCGATCAGGACAAGCTGGTGGTCGAAAGCCAGGGGCCTGGGCGGATCATGGATCGCAGCCAGGAGCATCTGGGGATCACCGACCGGCCGGTGATGCTGATGCGCCGGATGCTGCTCCAGGCGGTCAGCGAGGTCGCGGCGGGGCGCGATCCCCTGTTCGTCGAGCGCGACGGCGCCGCCGACGCGCTGGCGGAGATGCAGGTGCGGGCTTTTGTCGAGACGGCGCCGCGGGAAATGGCCCCCGCCTGATCCGGGTTAACCCTCAAATAAAAGGTTAATTTAACCAAGCTTGTGTCGCGGTTTTGGCCCCGCGCGACATTCTATCCGCACGCCCCGGTATGGGCGGAGCAGGAGAATGAGCATGGTCACGTCGCATCGCACCGGGTCGCCCTATCGCAATCGCTGGCATTTGACGCCGACGCGCCGCGCGTTTCTGCGCGGCGGCGTGGCGGCGGCGGTGGTCGGCGGCATGGCCACCATGAAGACTCCGCTGGCGCTGGCGGCGGCGCCAGCGCGGCCGGGCGTGATCGACACCGTGCCCGCCTGGTTTACCCGCGATGTTCGGCGCATGGCGCGCTGGCTGCCGAGCACGGTGAAGACGCTGGGGATCGAGGGCGCTTATCGCCAGCGCTGGAATTCGTTTCCGATCGAAATCCAGGACACGCTTCGTGGCATGTCGCTTCCATCCTGGCTGATCGCGCTGGTGCCGACCGCGCCGGAAAAGCAGGAAGAAATCTACGCACAGTTCCGCTTTATCGCCGATCTCTCGGGCGCGCCGCCGGCCAACCCGGTGGCATTGCGCGCCGAGCAATTGCTGGTGTTCGGCGGCGCCGCGCAATTGCCGACGCCGGGCGACAAGATGACGGGCGCGAGCCTCGGCGCCGAGGGCTGCACCGCCGCCATGTCGAAATATGTCCTGGCGCAGCTTAAGGCGGAGTTCCCGGTGGAACTGGCGGGCATGAGCGACGAGCTGACCAATTCGCAATCATCGAGCGAGATGCAGCATCTGCTGCAGCGCGCCGAACGGTCCGGCATCGTGCGGATTCACAGCCGCCCCTTCGCGCAACTGCGCCCCGACGACATTCAGCCCGGCAGCCTGACCATCGCGCAGAAGCCGGGGGGAACTCACGTCTTCGGCTGGACGCGCGTGCCCACCGGCTGGAACTGGTATCCGGGCGACAAAATGGCGATCGGTAATACCGGCCTGCCGCAATATGGCGACCATATGATCCTGGCTCAGGAATATGTCACGGCCGACACCGTCGACGCCGGCGACCTCGCGCACAACTCGCACGGGCCGATCAACAGCCGCAACGTCATCTATGCGCGCGGCCGGCCCGACCTCAGCGATCCGCGCACCAATGTCTACGCGGTGGAGGGCAGCCACTTCATTTTGGTCAATCTCGTCTGACCGCGGGGGGAGGGCTGGCGTCGAGGCGGCAATCCTATGGAACGAAAGCGCGTGACGTCGTAAAAAATTTTATCATGATGCAATGGACCAACAATCCGTAGCCGCGCCATGATCGTCCCCGGAATCAGCCATTATCGTGTGACGAGCATCGTGAGCCGCGTGCGAGAGGTCACCGCGCGTCATCCGGAAAAGCCATTCGTTCGGTATCTCGACGCCAGCGGCTGTGCCACGGAATTGACGTTCGGCGCCCTGTGCGTCTCCATGGACGCGTGGGCGCGTGCCTATCGAGAGCACTGCGGTGACGGCGGGGTGTGTCTGATTTTCCTGCCGCAATCCTTGGCGATGTTCTCCCATTTCTTCGCCGCGATGCGGGCGGGCTGCGTTCCATCCTTCATGCCATGCCCCAGCCCGAAACAGCATCCCGATATTTATTGGACCTCGCATCGCGCGCTGCTCGACCGCATCAAGCCATCGCTCATCGTGACGGACGCGACCAATCGCGATCAGATGTTCGCAAACGGGTTTGAGGCGCTTGGGTGTCCCGTGCTGACGATGGAGGACATTGAGCATCCTGGCACGCCGCTGGATGAGATGGATGCCCCGGCTGGCGGCGATGCGGTGGCGTTTGTGCAACACTCGTCCGGCACCACCGGGCTGAAGAAGGGCGTGGCGCTGTCGCACCGCGCGGTATTGGCGCAGGTCGATGCCTATGCGGCGGCGCTCGGTATCGGCGAAGAGGATCGGCTTGTGAGCTGGCTGCCGGTCTATCACGATATGGGGCTGATCGCCTGTACCCTGATGCCGGCGATTTTGGGCCAAACCGTGACAATCATCGATCCCTTCATCTGGGTCGGACGGCCGGGCATGCTGTTCGACGCGATTACGCGGTTCCGCGCGACGCTGACCTGGATGCCGAATTTTGCCTTCGTCCATCTGGCGCGGACCATCGATGCGCGGCGCGAAGACTATGATTTATCGTCGATGCGGGCATTCATCAATTGCTCGGAGCCGTGCCAGCCCGAGACGTTCGACAAATTTGTCGCGGCCTTTGCCAGCATTGGCGTGAGGTGCGCCCAGTTGCAGATATGTTACGCGCTGGCCGAAAACGTCTTCGCGGTGACGCAGACCAATTTGTCGCGCGAGCCAGCGATTCTGACGGTGGACCGGGAGCAGCTTCGTCGCGGACGCATCGTGCCGGCGCGGGATGGCAGGAGGCTGATCGCCGCGGGGCGCCCGCTCGATGGCGTCCAGGTCACGGTGCGCGATGGGACGCGTATTCTGCCGAACGACACGATTGGCGAGATTTACGTCGAGGGTTGCTGCCTCTTCGAGGGCTACCACGGTTCGCCGGCGGCTTCGGCGGAATGGTTCTCGGATGGCGCCTATTGTACGCGCGACCTGGGGTTCGTTCACGAGGGCGAGCTTTATGTCTTGGGGCGGCAGGACGATTTGATCATCATCCATGGCAAGAACCTTTATGTGACCGAAGTCGAGGCGGTGGTGAATTCCATTGACGGGCTGAAGGCTGGCCGCAACGTCGCTTTTGGTCTTTATAATGGCGTCACTGGCAGCCAGGATTTGATCGTGGTCGCCGAGCGTGACGTGCCCGCGACGGCGGCGCCCGATCTGTGCCGGCTGCTGCGGGAGCGTATCTTCGATACATTGGCGGTGACGCTAGCGGAATGCCTCCTCGTCGACGGCGATTGGCTGGTCAAAACCACTAGCGGCAAGGTCAGCCGTGGCGCCAACCGCGAAAAATACCGAACAGCCGAGGGCGAGCGATATAGGGCGCAATAGCAGCGTTATGGCGCCGCGTTTATCGCGCTGGCCCGCTGTGTCTATGTCACCCATGACCAGCGTGCCCGGCTAAATCGGCAAATCAATGAACTGTTCGGCTCGAGCCTGATTGAAGAGAAATCCGATGCGCCTTACCCGCGTTCGACGTAGCCGGTCCGTAGCCGGACCCGCTTTGGCGCTTTCACCGCTTGATTTTTCCTTCCTGGAGGGAAGAAGGCTGCTTCACCGTCAGCTGTGGATCGTGCGCGGGAAAAAAGCGATTGAAAATGATTGGCACATATGGATAATTTCTTTTGTCTCATGGAGACAATATCTCGCTGGCGGTCTGCAATCCTAGGGGAGGGGTAGCCACCATGTTGAAAAACATGACCAACACCGTGCTGTATTCGCTTTGCGCCGGCGCGTTGACGCTTGCCGCAATGACCGGCCTTTGCGTCACAAACGCGCAGGCTCAGGAAAAGGATCGCTATCTCGGCATTACCGATCCGGTTAAGGATACCAAGCCTTACATTCGTTATGGGGTGACGCTGGTCCATCTCCAGGATGATTTCTGGAAGGGCATGGCCTACGGCATGGTTGACGAGGTCAAGCGGGTCGGGGGCAAGATCGTTCAGATCAGCATCGCCGGCAAATTCGGCAATATGGCCGAGCAATACGCTCAGATCGACGCCATGATGACCAAGGGCATCGATGTCCTGGTGCTCGGGCCCTCATCCTTCGATGGCTTCGATCCGAAGCTGAAGCAGGTGAAGGCGAAGGGCATTACCATCATCGCGGCGGGCATTCCGTTGAACAGCAAGCTGGCCGATTACGGCGTCGTGATGAGCGACTACGAAATCGGGAAAAAACTCGGCGAGATGCTGTGCAAAAGCCGGCCCCAGGATAAATTCAAGATCCTGGCGCTGCCGGGGCCGGCGGGCGCGGAGTGGACCAAGCTGCGGGTCGATGGGCTGAAGACCGCGGTCAAGGAATGCCCGGGCGCGACCTTGGAATTGGCGCCGGTCGGCGGCGAGATTTCGCTGGGATACGGGCTGGCGACCACCGCCGATATGATCACCAAATATCCCGATGCCAGCTTCGTGTGGACCCCGACCATGGGATTAGGCATGGGCGCGGTTCAGGCGGTCAAGCAGCGCCACGCCAAGATGCAGGTGGTGGGCAGCACGATCGTGCGGGGCATCTTCCCGGAGCTGGAAAACGGCACGCTGCTCGGCGACAACACCGAGCCCGCGATCCTGATGGGCCGGCTGATGGTGCAATATTCGATCCGCCGTAAGCTGGGCCTGCCGACACCGCTGATCCAGAAGGATAAGAATTTCCCCTACCCCGTGGTCGTGACCCCGACGCGGATCATCACCAAGGCGAACTATAAGACCTATCCGTGGCAAGAGACGGACGTCCCGCCCGCGAACTGGTCGATCGACGCGTTCCAATAAGCCGAACGAAGGCACCGTCGGATGTCCTCCCGTTCCCAGCAATGCGGGACGGGAGGATCATCGAGACCGCCGAAAAGCCCGTGCCGCTGGGCTACTTCACGTCAAGCGATCCAACGGTGAATAGAGCGACGGGAATGGTGAACGAGGTGCCGGGATCAGAACGAACCGGGGCGGGCGAGGCGAGCGAGATCGTCACCCTGCGGAATGTCCATAAACGATTTGGCTCAACACACGCGGTAAATAACGTCTCGATCGGCTTTAAGGCGGGCGAGGTGCATGCCGTCCTTGGCGAGAACGGTGCCGGCAAATCGACCATCGGCAAGATCGTCGGTGGATTGTTTCCGCCGGACGAAGGCAAGCTGGTCCTCGACGGGCGCGAGGTTCATTTTCGCACCATCGCCGAGGCTCGCAACCTCGGATTGGCAATGGTGTTTCAGGAATTGTCCCTGGTGCCGGATTTGACGGTACGGGAGAACATCTGTCTCGGCATGGAGGCGGGCCGGCACCCGTTCAGCCTGCTGCGCAAGCGCGACGAGATCGAGCGCTGCCGCACGCTGCTCGACGAATATAAGTTCGATTTCGACCTGAATGCGCCGATGCGCGATTTGTCGGTGGCGACGCAACAGCTCATTGAAGTGGTGAAGGCGCTGGCGCGGCGGCCGCGCGTCCTCATTCTCGACGAGCCGACCGCGATGTTGGGGGTGCGCGAGAACGAAAAGCTGCTCAATATTATTCACGGCGCCCGCGCCCAGGGCATGGCGGTGATTTTCGTAACGCATCATGTCGAGGAAGTGATCGAGGTCGCCGACCGCGTCAGCCTGATGAAGGATGGGTCCCTGGTCGATTCTTTTCCGATCACGGAAGGCATGGATGCCGCCTTCATCGTCGCTAAGCTAGTGGGTGGATCGGGTGCCAAGGCATCCGGCAAGCGCGCGCCGACATTGGGCGAGGAGGTGCTGTCGATCGCCGGTTTGCCGGGGCGCGGCGGCATGGCCGTCGACCTTGCGGTCCGGCGGGGCGAGGTCGTCGGGCTCTACGGCGTGGTTGGTTCCGGCTGCGAGAAGATCGGCAATGCGATCGTCGGACTGGCGGATATTCGCCCCGGCATCATGATGCTGGCGGGCCGGCCGCACCGGCCCAGCGGACCGGCGGACGCGGCGCGGGCCGGTGTCGCGTATCTGCCCTCGGGTCGCGCCGCCAACTGTGTTCTGCCAAGCCGCAGCACGCGCGAGAATCTGACGATCAGCCAGCTTCACCGGGTCCAGAAATACGGTGTCTTGCGCGATGGCGACGAGCGCCGGCTGACCACCGAGCAGCTCACGCGCTTTCGCACCCGCTATGCCGATTATGACCAGCCGATCATCAGCCTCAGCGGCGGCAACCAGCAGAAGGTCATGCTCGGCCGCTGTCTCGGGCGGGGCGGCTCGTTGCTGGTGCTGGAAGACCCGACCGCCGGCGTCGATATCGGCTCCAAGCGCGATATCCAGGAACTGATCCGCGAGCGTGCCGCCGAAGGTGTCGGCGTGGTGCTCATTTCCAGCGATTTGCTCGAGACGATCGCGATCTGCGACGTCATCTACACCATCATCGGCGGCAAGATCGCGCGAAAATACGACCATCCGACCATCGACGACGAGGCGGACATCATCACCGACGTGCTGGGCAGTCGGGTCGAGGATAGCGACCACAAGGCTGGCGCCTTCCATTTGCGGACGGAGGAGACGACATGATCGATTCGGCCACGGAAGCGCCGCCGATGCCTCCGGTAAAGCGTCGGCGGTTCAAAATAAGCATCGGCGACCTGATCCTGCCGGCCTTCATTATCGTCTACTCCGCCATTGTCGATATGATTGAGCCGCGGTTTCTGTCCACCGACAATCTCGACAATCTGGCGGCCCAACTGGCGCCGCTCTTCGTCATGTCGGTCGGCCAAGCCTTCACCATCATCAGCGGCGGCCTCGATCTGTCGATGGCGGCGGTGATGTCGATTTCCGGGATCGTTGGCATTCTCGCGGTGCCGTATGTCGGGGTATGGGGCGGCGTTGCGGTCATGGCGCTTGTCGGCTGCGGCACCGGTTTGATAACCGGCTACATCATCGCCTATCAGCGGACCTCGCCGTTGATTGTAACCTTGGGCATGGCCTCAGTGGCAACCGCGGTCGCGCTTATCCTGGCGCATGGCGTGCCGATCTACACCATTCCGGAACAGCTTTCCGGCTCGATCGGCTTTGGTCATTTCCTCAATATTCCCGTCAGCTTCGAGATCGCGATCGGGCTCATGCTGGTTGGCGCTTTCCTGCTCCGGCGCACCGTTTTCGGCCGCTATGTCTACGCCATCGGCTCTAACCGCTCGGCGGCGATCCGCTCCGGCGTCCGCGTGCCGTTCTACACCATGCTGGTCTATGGCTTTGCCGGCTTCGCGTCGGGTGTCGCGGGGATCATCCTGACGGCCTGGGTCAATGCCGCCCAGCCGGTCGCCGAGCCGGACATGACGCTACGCTCTATTGCCGCCGTGGTGCTCGGCGGCATCGCGCTAACCGGCGGCAGCGGCGGCATGATGCATGTGCTCTACGGCTGCCTGATCCTTGGCGCGCTGTCGAACTCGATGACGATGGTCGGGGTCTCGTCCTACTATCAGATTCTGGCGGTCGGCATCGTCATCATCGTCGCGGTGATGCTCGACCGGGTTCGCCGGCGCGATTTATAGCGCCGGCCGGCGCCGTTCAGGCGCCATAGGTCGGATAGTCGATATAGCCTTTCGCTCCCGGCGTGTAGACCGTCTTGTCGTCATGGGCGGTGATCGGCCAATCGTTTTTGAAGCGCGCCACCAGATCGGGGTTGCCGATGAAGGAGCGGCCGAACACGATGAGATCGCCTTCGCCTGTCGCCAGTGCCGCCTCGGCGCTCGCCTTGTCGAAGCCGCCATTCTGCATCGTGAAGTTCTTGAAGCTGCGACGCATCTCCTCGCGCAGCGGCTTCTTGAAGACCGCGCCGCCCGATGATGAGACATCCTTCAGATGCTGATAAAGGATGCCGATCCGGTTCATTTCGGCCACGAGATGGCGGTAGGTGTCCTCCATCTCGGGATAGTCGCCGACCAGATCGTTGATGAAGCTGTAGGGCGAGACGCGAATCCCGACGCGGTCCGGCCCGATCGCGTCCGACACGCTGGTCAGCAGATTGACCACGAAGCGGGCGCGGTTCACCATCGTGCCGCCATAGGAATCGGTCCGGTGATTAGTGCTCGGATTGAGGAATTGCTCCATCAGATAGCCGGTCGAGCAATGCAGCTCGATCCCGTCCATCCCGGCCTCGACCGCGTTGCGCGCGGCCTGACCGAATTCGGCAATCACCTGCTCGATGTCGGCAAGCATCATCGTGCGAGGCATCGTGGCGGGGGTCTCACCATGCTGATCGGTCCAGCGCGTGCCCTTCATGGCGATCGCCGAGGGGGCGACGATCTCCGCCCCTTGTGGCTGGTTGAGTGGATGGCCGGCCCGGCCGCCATGGTTGAGCTGCAGGAAAATCCGGCCGCCCGCCTCATGCACCGCGTCCGTAACTTTGCGCCAGGCGGCAATCTGGTCCTTGGTGTAAATGCCGGGCTGACGGACATAGCAATGGGCGTTGGGCGATGGCGTGGTGCTCTCCGCGATCACCAGGCCGGCGGACGCGCGCTGTGCGTAATAGGTTATCGACATTGGCGGCGGCGCGAAATTCTCATCGGCTCGGCTGCGTGTCATCGGCGACATGACAATGCGATTAGGGAGGTCGATCCGCCCGAATTTCAGCGGTGAAAAGAGCGTGACTCCGGTCCCGTTGGACGCTGCCGTCATATGTCGATCCCCAAAAATGGTCTGGTGCCCGAGCTATATCAATCGCTTTGTTTATTGTAAACAGTTTCACTGGATAAAGCTGCCAAGTTTGCGGTGACGGGATGGGATCGATTGACAGGCGACTGACGCCATGATTGGATACGTTATCCAAACTCCATTTAAGAATAATCGGGTAAGAGGGGTCGGAAGCATGCCGTCTATGCCCCAATCGGGGGAGGCCGCCGCGCCGCGGCGCGAGGAAATCCGTATCGAAGGACTTGCCCCCGCGATCAGCCATTACACGGACGCCGTACGGTTCGGGAATCTTCTGTTCGTTTCGGGCGTCATCGCCGTCGATGAGCATTTGAATGTCGTGGGTGGCGATGATGTGGTGGCGCAAACGCGCTGCATCTTCGAAAGCATGAAAAAAATCCTGGCGGCGGCGGGCGCGACCTTCGCCGATGTCCTGAAGGTGACCGTGTTCCTGCTCGACGTGAACGATCGCGCCAAGATCAATCCGGTGCGCCAGGAATATTTCGGCGCCACGCGTCCGGCCAGCACGCTGATCGGGGTGAGCGAGCTCGCCATTCCCGGCGTCAAGATCGAGATCGAAGCCGTGGTGGGATTGCGGCAACCCGCGCCCGACGCGTCGACATCCGCTTGAGTCCATAGGAGAGGGAAATGGGCCTGCATCACATCGACCACTACACCCTGGAGGTCGCCGATATCGAAGCGACCACGCATTTCTACTGCGAGCTTCTCGGCCTTTATGTCGGCGCGCGGCCGCCGCTGCCGTTTCCTGGCCTGTGGCTCTATTGCGAGAACGATCTGCCGACGGTCCATCTGATCGGCAGGAGCGCGACGGACCCCGACCGCCCGGTGGTCCAAACGGGTCGGCTGCATCATATCTCATTCTCCTGTGCCGGCGCCGAACGCACGCGTGCGATTCTCGATGCCGCGCATATCGACTTCAATGTCATCGTGCTGCCCGATAGCGGCAATACCCAGTTTTTCATGAAAGACCCGGACGGAGTCTCGGTCGAGTTGAACTTTCCGGAATCCGAAACCCGGGAATCCGATCGCCAGGCGATGCTCAGCAAGGGCGCGGCCCAGTTTCTTAGCGTGCCCTGACGCGATTTTGGAGATCGACATGACGGCACTGAAGCCGGAAACCAAGGCTTTGCTTCAAAAGGCCGGCGTCTCGACGCTGACCAATGGCCTCCTCAAGCGGGGGCTGCGAAATCAATTCCTGCACGGCATCGCGCCGGTTGATGGCCGATTGGGGGCCATGGTCGGGCCGGCCTATACGTTGCGGTTCATTCCGGCGCGCGAGGATATCGACAGTCTCGGCGCGTTCGGGCGGCCCGACAATGTTCAGCGCCGGGCGCTGGAAGAGTGTCCGCCCGGCGCGGTTCTCGTCATTGATGCCGGCGACGCGCCACGGTCGGCCTCCGCCGGCGATCTGATGATCGGCCGGCTCAAGGCGCGTGGCTGTGCCGGCATCGTCACCGATGGCGGCTACCGGGACCTGGCGGGCGTCGTTAGGGTCGGACTGCCCGCCTATCAGCGCCAAACGTCGTCGCCGGCCACGCCGATCGGCCTCCATTCGGCCGATGTCGAGGTGCCGATCGGTTGCGCCGGGGTGGCGGTCTATCCGGGCGATATCGTTGTCGGCGACGCCGAGGGGGTGGTGATCGTGCCCGCCGCCATGGCTGACGAATTAGCGCAAGAGGCGGCGGAAACGGCGGCCTACGACGAATTCGCCGAGGAAAAGATCGCCGAGGGGCGATCGATTCTCGATATCTTTCCCGCGACCGAGGAAGTCCGGCGCGAGTACGATTCCTGGCGAAAAGCGCGCCGCTGATCGCAGGGTTAGGTTTATGGATTACCGGGATTTGACGACGCGGTTGGTGGAGCTTCGGACCGGCCGCCCGAAACCGCTGGGCCGCTCTGGCGTCACCTCCGCCATCGATAAGCAGCGGCGCTCCGGCCCGGTCTGGGTCGGCAAGCTGGGCGTCGAGGGCGATGAGCAGGCGGAGGCCGTCATCCATGGCGGCCCCTATAAGGCGCTGTTGCAATACGCGTTGCACCATTACGAGGCGTGGCGCGCCGAGGTCCCTGATATCGCCCATCTTTTCGGCCCCGGCGGCTTCGGCGAAAACCTGGTCGCCGACGGGCTCGATGAAAGCAATGTCTGCATCGGCGACCGGGTGCGCGTCGGCGGTGCCTTGCTGCAAGTCGTGCAAAGCCGCCAGCCTTGCTACAAGCTCAATCATCGCTTTGGCCGCGATTTCATTTCGCGGCGCACGCAAGAGACCTTCCGCACCGGCTGGTACTATTCGGTGATCGAGCCGGGCTTCGTCGCGCCCGGCGACACGATCGCGATCGTCGAGCGCGAGGCCGATGCGTGGCCCGTGGCCCGAATCCAGCATTATCTCTATCGCGAGCCGAAGAACATGGAGGCGGCGCGCGCGTTGGCGAACCTCAACGCGATGGCGCCATCGCTGCGCGGTGTGTTCGCGAAGCGGGTCGAGGCGGCGAGGGTCGAGGACTGGGAGGATCGGCTGTGGAACCGGCCGCCGGTCGCCGACGATGAGCCGGACTGGTTCGAGGTCACGGTAGACGCGGTGCATGACGAGACCGCGTCGGTCAAAGGGTTTCGGTTGTCGCCGGTCGCGGGGCGCGAACTGCCCGCGTTCGACCCGGGAGCGCATATCGATGTGCGCCTCGCCGACGGAACTTCGCGGCATTATTCGATATGCAACCTGGTATCAGACGGGTATTACGAGATCGGCGTCGGTCTCACCGCCAATGGCCGGGGCGGGGCCAAGTTTCTGCACGAGCAGGTGGCGGCTGGAACGAGGCTGACGGTTTCCCGGCCGCGCAACAGCTTCCCCGCCATCCTCGGTGCCGAGACGCATCTGCTGATCGCGGGCGGCATCGGCATCACCCCCTTTCTCTCGATGATTCGCGGGTTCGAGCTGACGGGCGATCGCTATGTCCTGCATTATTGCGCGCGCGACGCGGCGGCGGCGCCGTTTCTCGACCGGCTGGCCGCGATGGTCGGCAAGAACGGCACGCTTCATCGCCACTTCACCGGCGGCGATCCGCGCGCGCGATTGCCGGTCGCGGAATTGCTGGCGCCGGTCGATGACGGCACGCATGTCTATTGCTGCGGCCCGGCGGGGCTGATGGATGCGGTGCATCGCGCGACGCGGCACTGGCCGGCGCGGCGGGTGCATTTCGAATCGTTCGTGCCGCTGGCCGTGAAGGACATAGCCGATTGTCGAGCGTTCCAGATCCGGATCGCCTCGTCGGGCCGCGTTCTGGACGTGCCAGCCGACCGCTCGATCCTCGACGTATTGCGCCAAGCGGGATTGACGATACCGTCATCGTGCGAATCCGGCACCTGCGGCACCTGCAAGGTGCGATACCGCGATGGCATCGTCGATCATCGCGACTATGTGTTGTCGCCGTCGGAGCAGCGGGAATTTCTGACGGCGTGCGTCTCGCGCGCGTCGAGCGAGATCGTGACGCTCGACCTTTAGGCGACGCTGTTGCCGAGCGTGCCGATCGGTTCGATGGTGATTTTCACGACATCGCCGGGTTGGAGATATTTGGGCGGCTTAAAGCCGATGCCGACGCCTTCCGGCGTGCCGGTCGCGATGATGTCGCCGGGCATCAGGGTGATGCCGCGCGAGATGGTCTCGATCAAAACCGGAATATCGAAAATCAAATCCTCGACCCGCGCGTCCTGGCGCAACTCGTCATTGACGCGCGTCTGCAAGGTCAGCCGGGCAGGGTGGGGAATCTCGTCGGTCGTGACGATGGTCGGCCCCATCGGGCAAAACCCGTCGATGCTCTTGCCGAGGAACCACTGCTTATGGTCCTGCTGCAGCGTCCGGGCGGTGACGTCATTGATGATGGTGTAGCCGAAGACATGCTCCATGGCCGCTTGCCGCGTGATGCCGCGCCCACCCCGGCCGATGATGACACCGAGCTCGCCCTCGTAATCGACGCTCCGCGTCGGGTCGAGGTGTCCCGGGATGGGCACGCCGGGTCCGATGACGGTGCTTGGGGCCTTGGTGAAGACTACCGGCGCCTGCGGCACGTCCTGGCCAGACGAGGTCGCATCGAAGCCCGAGCGCTGAAATTCCCGCGCATGCGCCGCGTAATTCTTGCCGACGCAGAAGATGTTGCGCGCCGGCACCGGAATCGGCGCCAGCAATTGGACCGCCGCCAGCGGCAGCCGTGGCGCGGCGGCGATCGCCGGACCCAGCGCGCGTCCATCGGGACTGGCGGCGATGAGGCCCAGCAGCGTCGACGCGGTGCCCGACAGATCCGCGACCTGGTCGTCGATCAGCGCGCCGGGCAGGGTCCGCTCGCCGTGGCGAAAGGTCACCAATTTCATGATCAGAGTTCCGTGATGTCGGCCTTGGCCGCCGCGCCACGTTGGGCGATATCCGCCGGCGGGTGGTGGTGGATCGCGTTCATCAGCCGGTCCGCCGTATGTTGGACATGGACGCGTGTCAGATCCTCGAGCCGTTCGCAATCGCCGGCGGCGAACGCCTCGACCAGATCTTCGTGCTCCTGCTGCGCCACCATCAAATTGCCAGTGAGGTTGATCTCCATGCGGATATAGGGCTCCGCCAGTGCCTTCACGATTTCCAGGATGCGCAGATGATGCTTCCGCCCGGCGGAGCTCAGCAGCAGATTGTGCAGCTCGTAATTATGGTCGTACCAGCGCACCCGGTCCGCCTCGCTGTCGCTTTCCGCCAGGGTGCGCATGGTGGCATTCAGCGCTTGGAGCTGCCGCGCCGTCTCGGCGCTGCGCTCGCGCGCCGCCATCTTGGCGAGGCTCGATTCCAGCATGCCGCGCAGCTCGAAAATTTCCGCGATTTCCTCGGGCGCCAGCGACACCACGGCGCAGCCGCGATGCGGCATCGAAACGATCATGCCCTCGGCTTCAAGTCGCGGCAGGGCTTCGCGCAATGGGCCGCGGCTGACACCCAATTGCTTCGCCACATCTTCTTGACGCAAGGTTTCGCCTGGCCGAAACACGCCCGTCAGAATGGCATTCCGCAATTGTTGATAAACGATCTCCGGCAACAGCGCGGCCTTGGGAATTTGCTGCAGCGTCTTCGATGAATCCATTCTGTCTGGCTTTCTGGGAGTCCGGCGGACGGGCAATGCTTATTTTAGGGCAATTTGGATTGGTCGCGGGCACGGCCTTTGGATCAACCGTTAATATTGTCGGCAAAAGCCAATTTTGCAAGAAATCAATCGCTTAGATTCGCCGAGCTCTGCCATTGCCCACCCGATCGCCGCGGTTTTGCCGCATCAATCGGGGTCTATCAGCCGTCCTTTGGCGGATTTTTATATTGTAGATTTTCTGCAATCCCGCCTAGATTGGTCGAAATATGATCACATTTTGGGGGAGCCTCGGCATGTCCAATCGCATCGAATACATCAATCCCGAGGAGGGATGCCCGCCCCAGGGCCTTTATTCTCATGTGACGCGGGTCAAGGCGGGCACGCTATTGTTCCTCGCCGGACAGCTCTCGGTCGATGCCGCCGGCAATGTCGCCGGCAAGGATGATTTCGACACCCAGTTCCATCAGGTCTTCGACAACATGGCGGCCGTCCTGCGCGGCGTCGGGGTCGGGTTCCGCGATGTCATCAAATTCACGACCTATCTGGTCCACGCCCAGGACATCGAGAAATTCATGCGGCTGCGGGCCGCGCATTTCCCCAAGCTCTTCGGCGAACAGCCTTATCCGCCCAACACGCTGATCGTGATCAATCGGCTGGTGAAGGAGGAGTTCCTGCTGGAGGTCGAAGCCGTCGTGGCGGCGAACGACTGATCCTTTAGCGGAACCATCCGGGCGGCGCGCCGCGAAGCCGGGCCGCGCCGGAACTTGTCCGCGACCCGGCATGTTAGAGTGGGATCGCCGTCTGACGATCTATTGAGAGTGCTATGCGCTCTCGTAGAGGTGCCGGATGCCGCTCGGGGGATCGCATGATAGAGATCGGCAAGCGCCTCAAGGAAGGTTTGCCCTTTCCGCTGGGCGCGACGTGGAACGGAACCGGGACCAATTTCGCGATCTTCTCCGCCAACGCCACGAAAGCGGAACTATGCCTCTTCGATCCGAGCGGCGTGCGCGAGCTGGAGCGCATCGAGCTGCCGGAATACACCGACGAGATCTGGCACGGCTATCTGCCCGACGTGAATCCCGGGACGATTTACGGCTATCGCATATCCGGCCCTTATGAGCCGGCGGCGGGGCATCGCTTCAACCCCAACAAGCTGCTGCTCGATCCCTATGCCCGCGGTCATTTTGGCGATCTGACCTGGGACCCCGCCGTCTTCGGCTATAAAATGGAGACGGGCGACGATACCACCTTCGATGATCGCGACAGCGCCCGCTTCGTGCCGAAATGCGTCGTCGTCGATGCCGCGTTCGAGTGGCAGGGCGAGCCCGCGCGCCGCGCCGTGCCGTGGAACCGCACCATCCTCTATGAGACGCATGTTCGCGGCTTCACCAAGCGGCATCCCGCCGTGCCGGAGCCGCGGCGCGGTACCTATGCCGGCCTCGGCACCAAGGCGGTGGTGGATTATATCCGCTCGCTCGGCGTGACCTCGGTCGAGCTGTTGCCGATCCACACCTTCATCAACGACAGCCAATTGCTGGAGAAGGGCCTCACCAATTACTGGGGCTATAATTCCATCGGCTTCTTCGCCCCCGACCCGCGTTACGCCTCGGAGCGCGAGCAGACCTTGCGCGAATTCAAGGAAATGGTCGCCGCCTTCCACGAGGCCGGCCTCGAGGTGATTCTCGACGTGGTCTACAACCACACCGCCGAGGGCAATGGGCGCGGCCCGACTTTGTCGTTCAAGGGCATCGACAATGCGTCCTATTATCGACTTCAACCGGACAATCCGCGCCTTTATATCAACGATACCGGCACCGGGAATACGCTGAACCTCAGCCATCGGCGGGTCATTCAGATGGTCGCGGACAGTTTGCGCTATTGGGCGACCGAGACGCATGTCGATGGGTTTCGCTTCGATCTTGGCACCATTCTGGCCCGCGAACCCAACGGCTTCGACAATCAAAGCGGCTTCCTCAAAGTATGCTGCCAGGACCCGATTCTCGACGAGGTCAAGCTGATCGCCGAGCCGTGGGATTGCGGCCCCGGCGGCTATCAGGTTGGCGGCTTTCCGCCGGGCTGGGCCGAATGGAACGACAAGTTCCGCGATACCGTGCGCGACTTCTGGAAAGGCGAGGCACCGGCATCGAGCCTCGCCGCCCGGCTCTGCGCCTCCGCCGATCTCTTCGGCCGATCCGGGCGCAAGCCATGGGCCAGCATCAATTTCATCGCCGCCCATGACGGCTTCACGCTCAACGACCTCGTGACCTATGACCAGAAGCACAATGAGGCCAATGGCGAGGACAACAAGGATGGCAGCGACGATAATCGCTCATGGAATTGCGGCGTCGAGGGGCCGGCGGACGATCCGGCGATCACGCGCCTGCGCGACCGCCAGATGCGCAATCTGTTGAGCACGCTGTTGCTGGCGCAAGGCACGCCGATGCTGCTCGCGGGCGATGAAGCCACGCGCACCCAGCGGGGCAACAACAACGCCTATTGCCAGGATAACGACATAAGCTGGCTCGATTGGAACCCGTCGGATCGGGGCCAGGCCCTGATCCGCTTCACCCAGAAGCTGATCGCGCTGCGTGCCCAATATCCGGTGCTGCATCGCAGCCGGTTCATGACCGGCTATTATAACGAGGCGCTGAAGGTGAAGGATGTCACCTGGATCAACGCCAACGGCGCCGAGATCACCGCCGAGGAATGGGGCGATAACGGTATGCATTGTTTCGGCATGCTGATGGACGGGCGCGCCCAATCGACCGGCCTTCGCCAGCCGGGGCAGGACGCCTCGCTGCTGATGGTGCTCAATGCCCATTATGATGTGGTGCAATTCAAATTGCCGGCGACCACCGGCGCCGAGGGCTGGTCGTTACGGCTCGACACCAACAACCCCGAGGGCGAGCCGGCATCGTTCAATCCGGGCGATGTCTATGAGGTTACCGCGCGCTCGTTGTTGCTGTTCGCGCGGCAAGCCGCGTGATCAGAATTTCGGCCTGTCCTTCACCATCGGATCGATGACGGCGCAACTGCCATGGGCCTCGTGAAAGGGTGATTCGACCACGGTGAAGGTTCCGGTGACCCGGCTGATCGTGTCGAACAGCGGGCCGTCATAGAACGTCACCGCCTTGTTCCGCACATCGGCCTGCAGCTTGGTGAAGGCCTTGGTCTGGATATTATAGGTAAAGAAATTATCCTCGACATCGTCGATCAGGAAGACGACCGAGCCGGTCAGCTTCTTGGTCGTGGTCTTGCCCGAACTGTCGCGCACGATGTCCTGTGTCAGGCCGCATTTCAGCCATTGCGGATCGGCGCGCGCGTGCGCGACCAGCGGCAGGCCGACGAGGGCGATGGTCACCGCCACGGCAAGGGTGGCACGCCACGGCGCCTTCATTAGGCTCACAATCGTACACTCCATCATAGTCATCGCGATATCGCTGGCTATTCATTCCAGCAACACGCCAGCGCGAATATTGTCTCCCCGACCGACGGCGGCAAGCGGCAACGCGTCGCAATCGGGCATGGCAACGCTGTTTGGCGCGAAATTTTGTGCCAAGATAGCGGCCGTGTCGGGACGGAACTCATGATCGAGACTTCGGTGCTTATCGTCGGCGCGGGGCCGGTGGGGCTGACGCTCGCGATCGACCTCGCGTGGCGCGGCATCGACGTGATGATGGTCGAGACGCGGCACCGGGGCGAGCCGCCCAGCGTTAAATGCAACCATGTCGCCGCCCGCAGCATGGAGGTGTTCCGCCGCCTCGGCCTCGTCGAGGAGGTGCGCGACGCCGGCCTGCCGGCCGAGTTTCCGAACGATATCGCCTATCGCACCACCGCCACGGGCATTGAGGTCGCGCGTATTCCTATTCCGGGCCGCGCGACGCGCTATACCGATAAAAGCGGGCCGGACGGATGGTGGCCGACGCCCGAGCCGGCGCATCGCATCAATCAGATTTATCTCGAGCCGATCCTGTTCCGGCACGCCGCCGCGATGCCGACCCTGCGCATTCTCACCCGCACGCGATGCGACGAAGTCACGCAGTCGGCGCGGGGGGTGACGGCAAGCGTGCTCGACCTCGACACCGGCGAGCGCCAGTCCATCGCGTGCGATTACCTGGTCGGCTGCGACGGCGGACGATCGGAGATTCGCCGCGCCATCGGCGCGACGCTGAGCGGTGATGCGGTGGTGCAGCGGGTGCAATCGACCTTCATCCGCGCGCCGTCGCTGCTCGGCCTGATGCGGCACCCGCCGTGCTGGGGCACGTTCGCGGTCAATCCGCGCCGCACGGGGAACATGTACGCCATCGACGGGCGCGAGACCTGGCTGATTCACAATTACCTGCGCCCCGGCGAGGACGATTTCGACGCGGTGGACCGCGACCGATGCATCCGCCTGATTCTCGGCGTCGGCGCCGATTTTGACTACGAGATCATCAGCAAGGAAGATTGGATCGGCCGCCGCCTGGTGGCGGATCGCTTTCGCGACCGGCGCGTGTTCCTGTGCGGCGATGCCGCGCACATCTGGGTGCCGATGGGTGGCTATGGCATGAATGCCGGCATCGCCGACGCGGCCAATCTCGCCTGGCTGCTGGCCGCCCGCGTGAAAGGGTGGGGCGCGCCGGCCATCCTCGATGCCTATGAGGCCGAACGCCAGCCGATCACCGAGCAAGTTTCGCGCTTCGCCATGGATCACGCGATCGCGCTGAGCCGCCAGCGCGCGGCGGTGCCGGAGGATATCGAGGCGCCGGGCGCGGCGGGGGACGCCACGCGCGCCCAGTTCGGACGCGCGCTTTACGATCTCAACGTCAATCAATATTGCGCCGGCGGGCTGAATTTCGGCTATTTCTACGATGCCTCGCCGATCATCGCTTATGACGGCGAGGCGGCGCCGGCCTATACCATGGCCGATTTCATGCCCTCGACGGTGCCCGGCTGCCGAACGCCGCATCTGTGGTTGCACGACGGGCGCTCGCTCTACGATGCGCTGGGGCCGGATTTCACGCTGTTGCGGTTCGACCGTTCGATCGATGTCGGGCCGCTGGTCGCCGCCGCGCAAGCGCGGCAATTTCCCCTGGCGGTGCTGGATGTCGAGGCGGAGGCGGCGGCCGCGCTCTATCCCCGGAAGCTGCTTCTGTCACGGCCGGATGTGCATGTGGCGTGGCGCGGCGATGCCGCGCCCGCCGACCCGCTTGCCCTCATCGACCAGGTTCGCGGCGCCGCTTGATCACGATGCCGGCGGCCTCGCGGTCCCAAGTGGTGGGCTGTACGCCGCGCTCGCGCAGTTTGTACTTCTGGATCTTGCCGTTCTCGGTGGCGGGCAGCGCCTCGACGAACTCAACGAAGCGCGGCACCGCGAAATAGGCGAGCAGCGGTTCGCAATAGCGGATCAGCTCCACTTCGGTCAAGCTACCGCCCGGCTTCTTGACGATGGCGCACATCACCTCGTCCTCGGCCAGCTCGGACGCCACCGGGAACACGGCGGCGGTCGCAACGGCGGGATGGCCGAGGATGACCTGTTCGACCTCGAAGGAGGAAATATTCTCGCCGCGCCGGCGGATCGCGTCCTTCATCCGATCGACGAATTTGAAATGCCCATCCGCCTCGCGGATGACGCGGTCGCCGGTGTGGAACCACAAATTGCGCCATGCCTCGACCGTCTTGTCGGGCGCGCCGAAATAGCCGGCGGCGAAGGCGAAGGGCGCGTCGGCACGCAAGATCAATTCGCCGGGCGTGCCGTCCGGCAATTCATTGTCGAACTCATCGACCACGCGGGCGGCGAATCCCGTAAACACCGTGCCCATGCCACCGGGCCGCTGTTCGGCGAGACTGGTGCCGATGACGAAATTGGTCTCGGTCGAACCATAGCCGTCGATCAGGCCGATGCCGGTGCGTTCGGCGAAAGGGGCGTGAAATTGCGCCGGCACACCAGGCGCCAGCGCGACGCGGACGCGATGCGCACGCTCCGCCGGGTCGGGCGGGCGCGACAGCAGGATCGGCACCATCGCGCCCAGCAGATAGGTGACGGTGGCGTGATGGCGCTCCAGGCCGCGCCAGAAATCGGAGGCGGAGAAGCGCGGCTCGTACACCGCCGTCGCGCCTTCGATCAGCGCCTGGAACAGCGTATTGAGCGCGTTGGTATGGAACAGCGGCAACGTGGTGCACAGCACATCGCCTTCGACGACACCCAAAAGATGCGCGGTATTGAGGCCCCACCAGAAATATTGCGCGTGCGGACAGATCACACCTTTCGACGGACCGGTGGTGCCGGAAGTGTAGAGGATAGCGAAGGGATCGCCGGGGCCGAGCGACGCCGGTTCGATGCCGGCGGCCGGCAGCGGCGGCAGCGCACGCGTATCCTCCGGCGCGCCGATCAGCCAGATGGTCTCGACCGGCAGGGTCGGCAGATCGACATGCGACAAGCCGTCGATCAGCGCCGCCTCGCTTACCAACAGGCGCGCCCCGGAATTGAGCAGCATGTGCCGCAATTGCGCGCCGCGGGCCGCGACGTTGATCGGCACTAGCACGGCGCCGAGCCACCCACAGCCCAGCAACAGCTCGATGAACTCGGGCCGATTGCCGCAGATCAGCGCGACGCGATCGCCGGCCCGGATGCCGGCTTGATGCAGGCGCGCGGCGGATCGCGCGGCGAGGTCGGGCGCATCGGTGAAGCGCCACGCCCGGTCGCCGAGCCGCGCCAGCATCTTGTCGCCATGCCGCGCGGCCTGACGGCGCAGCATGATCGGCAGAGTGCGCTCGGCCGGCATAAAGAAACGCGAGGCGTCGAGCGGTTCCGTCATAGGATAATGGTGCCGACGCTGGCGCCGCCGCAGACATACAGCACCTGGCCGGTGACGAAGCCGCTGTCGCGTGACGCGAAGAACATCACCGCGTTGGCGACATCCGCGGGCGTGCCCAGCCGCTTCACCGGGATCGCGTTGGCCAGCGTCTTTTCCCGCTCGCTGCCGGCCGGGATCACGTCATGGAACATTTCCGTGGCCCCGATCGGGCCGGGCGCCACCATGTTGACGGTGATGCCGAGCGGCGCCAGTTCCAGCGCCCAGGTCCGCCCCATGCCGATCATGCCGGCCTTGGTCGCGGAATAGGCGGTGCGCCCGACCACGCCGAGCGCGGCGCGCGACGAGATCAAGATCACTCGGCCGAACCCGCCCGCCTTCATGCTCGGCAGCGTGGCTTGCAACAGCGTCAGCACGGCGCCGAGGTGAAGCTGTGCCAGCGCGTCGATATCGGCGACGGTGGCCTGCTCCACCGGCTTGTGGCGCGTGACGCCGGCATTGTGGACGATGTGCGTCACCGCGTGCTTCTTCGCGATTTCGTCGGCGACTTGCCGCGTCGCTTCGGCATCGTAGAGATCGACCGTGATCGCATCGAGGCGCGGGTCGGCGATGGCGGGGCGGCGGCGCGACAGCGAGACAACCTCATAGCCGCGATCCAGCATGGTTCGGACGATAGCAGCGCCGATGCCGGTGCTGCCGCCGGTGACGATGGCAGTGCCGCTCATGACCGTGGGACCAACGCTAATACTCGCAGCGGACTGCCGGAGCCTTTGCGAATTTTCAGTGGCGCCGCAAAGATCACCGCGCCGGTCGCCGGCAGACGATCGAGATTGGCGAGGCATTGCAGCCCATATCGCCCCTTGCCGTGCATATAGTAATGCGCGGGGTAGGGCGGATTGAAATGCGCCGCTTGGCCGGCATCGGTGCCGATGGTCTCGGTGCCGAAGCCGTGCACGTCGCGCTCCTCAACCAGCCAGCGGCACACCTCGGCGCCGGGGCCGGGCGAGTGCTGGCCGTCATTCGCCATGTTGGCATAGTCGCGGCCTTGGCGCTTCGACCAGTCGGTACGCAGCAGCACCCAGCTTCGTTTCGGGATGCGGCCATGCGCTGCCTCCCACGCTTCGACATCGGCGACGGTCAGCACGAAATCGGCATCGGCGGCGGATCGCGCCGCGACATCGATGACGCAAGCGGGCGCGATGAAATTCGCGGCGGGAATGGTATCGACCGAATTGTCCGGCAAGTCCTTGCCGCTGACCCAATGGATCGGCGCGTCGAAATGGGTGCCGGTATGCTCGCCCATCGAGATATTGTTCCAGTACCAGGCGGGCCCGCGCTCGTCATAGCGCGAGATTTCCTCCATGCGGAACGGCGCGCACTGGCCGAGTTCCGGCGGCAGCACGATGGTCGGGAAATCGGGCGCCAGCGTGTGGGTAAGGTCGATCACCTTGATGCCGCCCGCGGCGATGGCAGCCGCGAACGAAAGTAAATCCATCGCGCCACTCCTGCTCATGATCCAAGCTCGCGTTCCAGCGCCTTCGGATTGACCGCGAGGCGCGCGCGAATATCCTCGGCGACGTCGCCGACATAGACATCCTCCAACCCGCGCCGCAGCGCGTCCACCGTCGCGGCGGCAAGCGCGGCGGGCGTCACCTTGGGCGGCGGCACCGTCTGATACCAGTCGGTATCGAGCGGCCCCGCAAACACATTCACCACCTTGATGCCGCCCGGCCGCAATTCCGCGCGCAGCGATTGCGCCGCCGACAGACACGCCGCCTCGGTCGCGGAGAAAGCGCCATAGGCGGACCAGTTCACCAGTGCATAGACCGACAGCAGATTGACGAACGCCACCGCCGAATTGATACCGTCGGCGCCGCGCGCCCGCAACGCCGCGCCAAAGGTTTGCGCGAGCCGCATCAGGCCGAAATAGCGCAGCTCGATCTCTTCGCGCGCCACCACCAGGCCGTTGCGCGCCAGGATGCCACCGGGCCGGACATGCTCTGCGGTGTTGACCAGGATATCGACCCGCCCGCCGATTTCGCCCGCGAGGTCCTCGACCGAGACGGTGTCGGTCAGATCGAGCGGCACGATCTCGACGCGCGCGATCTGGCGCAACGCCGCCTCGCCGGGAAACGGCTTCCACGGATCGGCGATGCCGACGAAGACGATACTCGCCTCGGCGTCGGACAGCGCCTTCGCTATCGCTTGACCGACCGCGCCGCGCCCGTCGGTCACCAGCACGCGGCGGAATTTCGGATCGCAGGTCAGCTCGCGCCATTGCGGATCGTCCGCCATGTTCGCCGTCGGCTGGTGGGGCAGGGCCATCGCCACCGCCTGGCCGCTCTTGTCGAGTTGCAGGGTCATGCGCACGCGGTTCCCCTCGCGCAGATCGGCATGGAGATGCGTCACCATCGACGGGCCGGCATCGAGCCGCACCGTGCCGATGCGCCACGGCAGGCGTTCGCGGAAATAGGGATCGGTCGAGGCGCCGATGGTGGTTTCGACCAGCAGCACGCCGCCATCGGGCACGTCCCGAAACGGCAGGCGCGGCGACAGGCAGCGCGGGCAGGCGTCGCGCGGCGGATAGATCACGGCGGCGCAGTCGGCGCAGACCTGCAACGCGAACCGGCCCTCGGCGGCGGCGGCGGTGAGGCCCAACGCGGTACGGCTGCGCGCGCCGGGCGGCAACAGCGGTGCGCGGGTCTTTTGCAACGGGTCCTTGCGCCTGGGCTTCGCCAGAAGTTGCGTCATGCGTTCATCCCGCCAATAAAGCCGCGCCGCTGGCCAACCCGCGATCGTAGGTGATCATGCCGAAGCCGGAAACCAGGCCGATCCGCGCGTTCGGCACGGCGGCGCCCAGCGCCGCGCCGGTAAGCTGGCGCACCGCCTCGACCAGGCCGAGATAGCCGCCCGCGCAACCGGCCTGGCCGACCGAAAGCTGGCCGCCCGACGTGTTGTGCGGAAAGCTGCCGTCGTTGGTCAGCGTGTGGCCGCGCACGAAGGCGGCGCCCTCGCCCTTGGCGCAAAAGCCCAAATCTTCCATCTGCATCATGCAAATCACCGGGTAGTCGTCATAGGTCTCGAGGAAATCCACCGCGTCCGGCGTGATCCCGGCCATCGCGTAAAGCTCGCCGATATCGACCGCCCAGCCGCCGCGCTCTTGGATCGCGTCGTCGGCATAGGCATTGTGCCGCTCGATGGTGGCGAGAAGGCGCGCCGCCGGCAGGCCGAGGTCGCGCGCGGCATCCTCGCGGCACACCAGAAACGCCTCGGCACCGGCGCAGGGCATGACGCAATCGAAGAGATGGATCGGGTCGGCGATCGGCCGCGCCGCCATGTAGGCGTCCAAGGTCAGCGGCTTTTTCATCAGCGCATGCGGAAACGACAAAGCATTGGCGCGCTGTGCCACCGCGATCTTGCCGAAATCCTCGCGGGTCGGGCCATAGCGCGTCATGTAGTTGCGCATGATCATGGCGAAGCTGGCATTCGGTCCGCCGGAGCCATAGGGGTAGACCGCGTCCTGGGCGAAGCGCGAAAAGGTCGAGAGCATGGTGCGGAATGAATCCACCTGATTGGTGTCGCCGGCAACGCACACCACGAAGTCGGCGTCGCCGCATTGCACCGCGCGCGCGGCATGGCGGAGCGCCACCACGCCGCTGGCGCCGCCTAGCGGGATATGGTCGAGCCAGCGCGGGCTGAGGCCGAAATGCTGGGTCAGGCCGATCGCGGTATCGGGCCCCATGGTGAAGCTGGACACCGACAGACCGTCGATATCGCCGGCGCGCAGGCCGGTGCGGTCCAGCACGCCGCGCACGGCGCGCCCAATCCACCAATGCGCCGAGTTAATCGAATAGCGCCGATAGGGGATGGTGACGGGGGCCGCGACGACAACGCCGTCATAGGGCATGCGGGACGAAGCCATGCGTCCTACATGAACAATTGAATGTTGCCGAACGCCGCTTCGCTGTTCACCAGATCGACGCGCTTCAATTTTATTTTGAGGCGGCCGTCGATAGCGGTGAGGTGATGCGTCGCCCAGGCGGCATAGAGCGTCTGCTCGTCGCCCCGGCTCTCGACATAATGCATCGCGGTCCAGGTGCGATACGAATTCGCGGCCTCGTCGCGGCCATCGACCTGCGGCACTTGCAGCACATGGTGACAGCGGCTTTTCGGCTTTTGGCTGTAGGTGCGATTGCCCTTCAATCGCTCGACCCGGATTTTGAGCAGCAGCAGATCCTCGTACATCAACGAGGTGGTGAGGCGCGGATCGGTCTGGCCCCATTCCAGCGGCATCCAGTAATGCGCATCGTCGGCGAAGAGATCGAGCCAGTCCTCGAAGCGCTGCTCGTCGAGCAGACGGGACTCATGGACGACGAAATCGATCAGGTCCCGGTCGCTCGGCATCACATGCTCATGGTCATGAAATGCGACCAAGCGCGGAAATGGTCACGCATCAACTGCTCCGACGTGCCGGCGACCACCTGATCGTTGCGGCGGTCTTCGTCGGGTGAATAGAGCCGTTGCAGATTGACCCATTCATTGCCATCGCAATGCAGCCCTTCCTGCTGGCGGCGGTACATTTCCAGATCGTCATGCCCGACCACCGAGGTCGGCGCATTGACCAGGCGGTTATACATGCAGGTGCGCTCCAGCAGCAGGTCCGGCGCATCGACCAGGCGAAAGGTCCAGCTTTCAACGAGAGTGCGGTCGGCGGCCAACGGCTTGAAGATGCGCAGGAGCTGGATCGGCCCCTTGATCATGATATTGGGATAATAGACCGTGTTGTGCCGGTTCTCGCCGAGAATGGCGTGGGCGCGCTCCGCGCCATAGGCCGCCACCATCTGGTCTTCATAGCCCGGGATCGCGGAATAATCGCTGTGGATCGAATGCGCGACGCCGGTATGGCCGTGGCCGTTGCGCCACACGCGAATGCCCATCTTCTGGAAGAACTCATAGGAGCTCATGAACGGCGCGTAGATCTCCACCGCCATCGGTTTGGGCGTACCGGGCGGCGCGTTCTTCCAGACATTGACGGCGGTGCCGGCCGAGCTCTCATGCACGATCATCGGATGCATGGTGTCGGTCTGGTTCTCGACCAGCATCTTCCAATTGCAATTGTGCAGATAGCGCAGGACGCCGCCGGCCACTTCGAGCCGCCCGGCCGGCGAGCGGTCGATCATATTGTCGAGGCTGGATAGTGAGGCGCCGAAAAATTCCTCGAAGCCGGCGCCGGCCGCGCCGAGCTTAGCAAAGACGAAGCCGCGATAATTATGGACATGCGCGACCGGGGTCAGACCCCGCGCGGCGATGCTGTTCTCGAACCCGGTATTCTCATACTCGCCGCGCAACGGCACCGCGAGCAGGCTGCCATCGGTGCGGAAGGTCCAGGAATGATAGGGGCAGCGAAAGAACTTGCCGGCATTGCCGCGGGTCTCGGCGGTCAGGCGCGTGCCCTTATGGGAGCAGCGATTATAGAAAACGCGGACGCTGTCGCCGCCGCGCACCATCATCAGCGGCTGGCCGGCGATGTCGGTCCCGAAATAATCGCCTTCGTTGGGCACCTGGCTGTCATGGCCGACATAGTTCCAGGTATTGCGGAAGAGATGCTCCATCTCCAGCGCGAACAGCTCGGGGTCGATATAGAGGTCGCGGTGCACCTCGGTCTCGCGCACCAGCGCGGCGACCGCCTGCCTGTTCCCGCGATATTTGCTCATGCTCGCTCCAACAGCCGCTCCGGCGAAGGCGGAATCCATTTAAGGTTCAAAGCTTTCCGCCTGTCAATTTTACGCGCGTGATATTCTTGACTCGGCCTTTCGATAAACTTTAGGCTTGAAACATTCCGGCGGCGAATCAGAAGGGACGGACGCCCATGCGGCTCCTGTGGCAGAGCTTCGTCGATGCGACGCAGAACGCCGCCTATCTGGAGCGCCTCGGAACCTATCTCAACGACATCGCCGCGCCGGGAACGCAGGTCGATGTCCGCGGCATGTCGCCGCCCGATCGCGATTTCGGCCGCCTCACCGAATTTCGCTGTGCCATTCAGGCGGTCGATGCCGCGCTCGACGCCGAGGCGCGGGACTATGACGGGTTCGTCATGGGGCATTTCCAGGATCCCGGCCTCTATGAGGCGCGGTCGGCCGTGCGCATTCCGGTCGTCGGCACCGGCGAGGCGACGTTGCATTTCGCGGCGCAGCTTGGCCGCCGCATCGGCCTTGTCTCGATCGACCCGGTATTCGAGGTCTGGCATCACGAGCAGGCGGAACGCTATGGCCTGGGCCATCGTATCGTCGGTATTGCCGGGCTGGGCGTGGTGCCGGAGGATTTCGCCGCCGCCTTCGCCGGCGACGCTGTTGCCGTCGCGCGGATGCTGGAAACCTTCATCACCTGCGCCCGGCCGCTGGTGGCGCAGGGCGCCGATGTCGTGGTGCCGGCGGGGGTGCTGCCCGGCTTGTTGCTGGCGCGTGAGCGGGGGCTGACCGTCGGCCACGCGCCGGTCGTGAATTGCGCCGCGGTGGCGCTGAAGGCCGCCGAGATGGCGGTGGCGCTGCACCGATTGAACGGCGTCGAGCCGAGCCGCGGCCCTAGCTTCGCCCTTGCGCCGCCGCGCGCAATCGCCGATTTTCGCGGCTTCGTGGCGCGCGGCTTGCGTGGTGATTAAGGCAACGAGAAAAGATGAGGGAGAGCGTGATGAGAATGATGGTGATGGTGGCGGCGATGGCCGCCGGTGTCGCGATGATGGCGGGGACGGCGCGGGCCGACATCACGGTCGGGTTCGTCACCTCGCTCAGCGGCCCCGGCTCGTCGATCGGCATTCCCTATGGCAAGGGCATCGACGCCGCCGATGAATATGTCGGCAGCGTCGGAGGCCAGAAGATCAAGCTGATCCGGCTCGATGACGGCTCCGATCCCTCGACCGCGACCCGCGATGCCCGCAAGCTGATCGAGGAAGACAAGGTCGATATTCTGATCGGCACGGCGACGACGCCATCCTCGATCGCGATGGTGGCGGTGGCGGACGAGCTCAAGGTGCCGATGATTTCGGTGTCGCCGATCAAGGCGCCGCCCGGCGGCGCCGCGTGGGCGATTTCCATCGTGCAGCCGCCGCCCTTCATGGTCAGCGTGCCGGTCGATCGCATGGTGCACGATGGCGTGAAGACGGTCGGCTTCATCGGCTTCTCCGATGCCTGGGGCGATCTCGTCTATAGCGGCGCGAAAAAGGCCGCGGATGCCGGCCGGATCAAGCTCGTCGCGACCGAGCGCTATGCCCGCACCGACACGTCGGTGACCGGACAGGCGGTGAAGATACTGGCCGCGCGGCCCGATGCGGTGCTGATCGGCGGGTCCGGGACGCAGGGCGCGCTGCCGATCCTGGCGCTGACCCAGCTTGGCTATAAGGGCAAGTTCTATGGCACGCCGGCGCTGCTGAACGCCGATTTCATCCGCGTCGGCGGCAAGGCGGCCGAGGGCATCCTGGTTTCCGGCGGTCCGGTCCTGGTCGCCGAGCAATTGCCCGACACGCATTATGCCAAGAAGATTTCACTGGCGTTCCGGGCCGCCTATCAAAAGGCCACCGGCAAGGCCAGCACCGACGCGTTCTCGCCCTATGCTTTCGATGCGTGGCTGCTGTTTGTCGATGCCGCCAAGCACGCGCTGGAGAAGGCACAGCCCGGCACGCCCGCGTTCCGCGCCGCGCTGAAGGATGCGATCTTCGCCACCAGGGATCTCGACGGCACCAACGGCATCTATAATTGCCATCCCGGTAAGGTCTTCTGCTCCGATCAGCGCGGCCTTATTCTGGTTCGGCTGGTGAAGGGGAAGTGGCAATACGCGCCGTGAGAATTGTCTGAAGATACGCATGCGCGGCAGCCCCCCTCACCCAACCGCGGCTAAGCTCGGCTCCGCCTCGCTAAGCCTCTGTATCCCTCTCCCCCCAATGGGGAGAGAGGGTGGGGTGAGGGGGGCCGCTCCGTCGCCGCGACATTATCGCGAACCGGCATAAACCATGGATACCCAGATCGCGGCCATCCTGGCGATGGATGGCATCGCGACCGGCGCGATTTATGTGCTGATCGGGCTGGGCTTCGTCCTGATCTTCGCCGTGACGCGCGTCATTTTCGTGCCGTTCGGCGATATCGCCGCCTTCACCGCCCTGACCATGGCGGCGCTGGAGGCGGGACAGATACCTGGCACGGTCGGGCTGGTCGTCGGGCTCGCGATTCTGGCGATGCTGCTGGAGCTAGGGTCGATTCTGCGGGCGCGCGACTTTCATCGGATTCCGCGCGCGCTGCTGTTCTTCCTGGTCCTGCCGCTGCTGCCAGCCGGCGCGGTATGGCTCGCCACCGGCCTTGACGTCACCATGGCCGGGCGGATCGTCCTCTCGCTGGCGCTGATCATGCCGATCGCGCCGCTGCTCGATCGCATCGTGTTCCGGCCGATCGCCGACGCCTCGGTGTTGCTGTTGCTCACGGTCGCGGTGGCGCTGCATTTCGCCCTGGTCGGGCTGGGCCTCTTGTTCTTTGGGCCGGAGGGCGTGCGCACCCAGCCGCTGACCGATGCGATGTTCACCATCGGCGGCGTTACCGTGTCGGCACAAACCCTGCTGATCGTCGGCGCGTCCATCGTGTTCAGCGGCCTGCTGTTCCTGTTCTTCGAATTCACCCTCGCCGGCAAGGCGCTGCGCGCCACCGCGGTCAACCGCACCGGCGCGCGGCTGATGGGCATCCGCCCCGCGACGACCGGCACCATCGCCTATCTGCTGGCCTCACTGCTGGCCGGCATCTCCGGCGTGCTGATCGCGCCGGTGACGACGATCTTCTATGACAGCGGCTTCCTGATCGGGCTCAAAGCCTTTGTCGGCGCCATCATCGGCGCGATGGCCAGCTATCCGATCACGGCCGCGGGCGCGCTGTTCGTCGGCCTCCTCGAAAGCTTCGCCTCGTTCTGGGACAGCTCGTTCAAGGAAGTCGTGGTCTTCGGCATCCTGATCCCCGTGCTGCTGTGGCGCTCCTTGAGCTTCCTCCATCTCGACGAGGACGAGTCCGAGGAATGACCGCCGCGCGGCTGCGTCTTGTCGGCCTCGGCGCCGTTGCGCTGCTGGCGCTGGCGCCGGCCTTCATCAGCCCGTTCAGCGTGACGCTGCTGAACTTCATCGGCGTCTACGCGTTGGCGGCGTTGGGGCTGGTGCTGCTGACCGGGGTCGGCGGCATGCTGTCGTTCGGTCAGGCGGCGTTCGTCGGCATCGGCGCCTACAGCACCGCCTGGGCGACCACCGTCGCGGGCTGGTCGCCATGGAGCGGCCTATTACTCGCGCTGGCGTTGACCGGATTGGTCGCGGCGGTGCTGGGCGCGGTGACGCTGCGGCTCCGGGGCCATTTCCTCTCGCTCAGCACCATCGCCTGGGGCCTCGCGATTTATTTCCTCTTCGGCAATATCGAAGGGCTTGGCCATTTCACCGGCATCGCCAATCTGCCGCCGATTTCGATCGGGCCGCTCGCCTTGCGCGACAGCGCACAGATTTTCTATCTGATCTGGGCGTTGCTGATTCTGTCACTGATCCTCAGCGCCAATCTGCTGCATGCGCGACAGGGGCGTGCCATCCGCGCGTTGCGCGGCGGCCGCGTGCTGGTGGAAAGCCTCGGCATCGACGGCTTCCGCGTCAAGCTCGTGACCTTCGTGCTGTCGGCGCTGCTGTCGGCGATATCTGGCTGGCTGATGGCGCACATGACTCGGTTCGTCAGCCCATCGCCCTTCGATGTCACGGCCGGCATCTATTACCTGATGATGGCGATGGTCGGCGGCATCGGCCATTTGTCGGGCGCGGTGGTCGGCGCCGCCATTGTGACGCTGCTGCGCAACAGCATTCAGGACTATCTGCCGCTGGTCGCGCCGGGTGCCGCGGGACAGCTCGAAATCGTGGTGTTCTCGGTGCTGTTCATCCTGCTGCTGCAGCGCGCGCGGGCCGGCATCGTGCCCTATGTGCTGCGCTATCTGCCGCGCGTGACGCCGTCGCCGGTGGTTGACGCGCCGCCCTTGCCGTGTCGGCGCCAGCCCGCCAAGGGCGAGCCGGTGCTGATCGTCGAAGGGTTGTCGCGCCGGTTCGGCGGCCTCGTCGCCGTCAACGATGTCGGCTTCGAGCTTCGCGCCGGCGAGATATTGGGTTTGATCGGCCCCAATGGCGCCGGCAAGACCACCATGTTCAACCTCATCACCGGGGTGCTGCGTGTCGATTCCGGCCGCATTCTCTTCGGCGGCGCCGACATCACCCGCCGCGCCCAGCGCCGCATCGCGCGCGCCGGCATCGCGCGGACGTTTCAGCATGTGAAGCTGCGGCCCACCATGTCGCTACTCGACAATGTGCTGCTCGGAACCTATGCCCGCACCCGGTCGGGTTTCTTCGCGGGCGCCTTGCTGTTGGATCGGCGCGAGGAGGCGCGCGCCCGGTTCGAGGCGATGCGCCAGTTGCGCCGCGTCGGCCTGGCGGAGCGGGCGTTCGATCTCGCCGGCGGCCTGCCGCTGGGCAATCAGCGCCTGTTGGAGATTGCCCGCGCACTCGCCGCCGATCCGCTGCTGCTGGTGCTGGACGAGCCGGCGGCCGGGCTGCGCCGTCTTGAGAAGGCGGCGCTGGCGCAATTGCTCGACACGTTGCGCGGCGAGGGGCTGACCATCCTTCTGGTCGAGCACGATATGGAATTCGTCATGGGGCTGGTGGACCGCAGCGTGGTGATGGATTTCGGCGCCAAGCTGTGCGAGGGCGTTCCCGCCGCGATCCGCCGCGATCCGCGCGTCCAGGAAGCCTATCTCGGGAGCGTCGCCGGATGACATTGCTGTCGATCGAGAATTTGTCGGTGTCCTACGACAAGGTCGAGGCGGTACGCGGCGTGTCGCTGTCAATCGAACAGGGCCAGATCGTCACGGTGATCGGCCCGAACGGTGCCGGCAAGACGACGCTGCTGGGCGCCGCGATGGGCCTGTTGCCGTCGCGCGGCCGCATGATGTTCGACGGTATCGATCTGCGGCGGCTCGATGTCGAGGCGCGGGTGGAGCGCGGCTTTTGCCTGGTGCCGGAAACGCGCGAGCTGTTCGGGAACATGAGCGTCGCCGACAATCTGCGCCTCGGCGGCTACAGCCGGCGGCGCGATCGCGAGGGGCAGCGCCGCACCCTCGACGATGTGATGCAGCGCTTCCCGCGCCTCGCCGAGCGACGCAGTCAGCTCGCCGGCACGCTGTCGGGCGGCGAGCGGCAGATGCTGGCATTGGGCCGGGCGCTGATGGCGCAACCGCGACTTCTGCTGCTCGACGAGCCGAGCCTGGGCCTCGCGCCGCTGATCGTGCGCGAGGTGTTCCGCATCGTCGCCTCGCTGCGCGGCCTCGGCGTGTCCATTCTGCTGGTGGAGCAGAATGCACGCGCGGCGCTGGAGACGGCGGATTTCGGCTATGTGCTGGAGACCGGCGAGATCGTGCATTCGGGCCCGGCGGCCGCGCTGATGGACGATGCCAGGGTCGTGGCCAGCTATCTCGGCGGCACCTGATCACAGGTGCTTTATATCTAAAATATAGGCGTGACGCGGCGACCCCGACGCCTGTATTCTTGGTCCCAATGGCAACCAGCTTCAGGGGCAGTCCCGTGGGACCAATGACCGATCTCGCCGATTTGGTGAAGCCCGACCGGGTTCACCGCGCCGCCTATACCGACCCGGCGATTTTCGAGCTGGAGATGGAACGCATCTTCCACAAAGTCTGGACCTATGTCGGGCATGAGAGCCAGGTCAAGAACCCGGGCGACTATTGGACGGTGCTGATTGGCCGCCAGCCGATGATCATGGTGCGGCACACGGACGGCAGCGTGCGGGTGCTGCACAATCGCTGTCCCCATCGCGGCGCCATGCTGTGCGGCGACCGTCACGGCAGCGCACCCGACGGCTTCACCTGCTCCTATCATTCGTGGCAGTTCAATACCGACGGCAGCCTGAAGGCGATTCCGCTGGAGCGCGGCTATATCGGCACGCGGTTCGCGGCCGGGGGCGCCGACGCCGCGATGCGCAACATGAAGCCGGCGGCACGGGTCGCCAATTATCGCGGCTTCGTGTTCGCCAGCCTCGCGGAAGACGGGCCGTCGCTGCTGGAATGGCTCGGCCCCGCCAAGATCGCATTCGACGATATTTGCGATCGCGCGCCCGATGGCGAGGTCGAGGTGGTGCCGACTTGCTTCCGCGTGATCCAGCAATCGAACTGGAAGATTTTCCTCGAAAACCAGCTCGACGCGCTGCACCCCGCGGTGACGCATGAATCGACCGGCCGGGCCGCGCATGAGGTCGAGTTGGAATTCGAGGAGCGGCACGAGCACGCGCCGCTCGCCTATCATTTCCTGTCGGCCTTCTCCACGACCCCAGTGCCGAAATGGGACGAGTTCGCGACGCTGAACTATCTCAACGGGCATTCGATCCTCACGGGCTATATGGGGCTGCGCCCGCGCGACCCCGACACGCTGGCCTATGAGGCCACGATGAAAAAAGCCTATGGCGAAAAGCGCATGGAGGAGATTCTCGGCGTCAACATCCACCATGTGCTGCTCTATCCCGGCCTCTCGGTGCAATCGCCGTTGCAACAGCTGCGCGCGGTGCGGCCGATCGCGGTGGACAAGACGCTGACCGAGATTTGGCATTTCCGGCTGAAGGGCGCGCCGGAGGCGATGTATCGCCGCGCGCTCGGCTATTACAATCTGGTCAATTCGCCGGCGACGCTGATCAATGCCGACGATCTGTGGAATTTCTGGAAATGCCATCAGGGCCTGTCGTCGGATGCCGGCGACTGGGTCAGCTTCCACCGCAACGCCGGACAGGACATTGTCGATGGCGATCTCGTCACCTCGGTGATCGGCACCAGCGAGGCGCCGATGCGCAACGAGTTCCGCGCCTGGGTCGACTATATGGGTGGAGCGCGCTGAGATGAGCATCACCATGGAACCCGGCATCGCGGCGGAGCGGCTGCGCGAGATCGAGTTGCTGCTCTATCGTCAGGCGGAGTTGCTCGATACCAAGCAATGGAACGCCTATATCGAGCTGTTCACGCCGGAGGGCCGCTATTGGATGCCGGCGACGCCGGATCAGACCACGGGTGACGGCGTGCCCTCGATCTTCTACGAGGACCGCGATCTGATGCATGTGCGGATGAAGCGGCTGACCCACCCGCGCGCTTGGTCGCAGAAGACCGAATGGGGCACCAGCCACATCGTCGGCAATATCGTCATCGAGCGCCACGACCGCGCCAGCGGCGATGTCACCGTGCGCTCGCGCTTTCATATGATGGAATTTCGCAACGATAATTCGCGGCAATTCGCCGGTAGCTATGTCCATCACCTGACGCACACCGCCGACGGCTATCGCATCGGGCTGCAGCGCGTCGATCTGGTGAACGGGCAGGGCCCCTACGAATACGTCTTGCAAGCCTGGGTCTGAGCCGAGATGGCCGAGCCGCCGGTCGCGCGGACGGCGCTCGGCGCGCTGACCGGGTCGTGGGGCGACGGTGCCGCCGTGTTTCGCGGCGTGCCTTACGCGCTGCCGCCGGTTGGCGAGCGGCGCTTCGCGCCCGCGCATCCGTTTCCCGCCTGGACCGGCATGCGCGATGCGACGCGCCACGGGCCGATTGCGCCGCAACTCGGGGCGCGGCTCGCGGGCGCGATGGGCGATTACACGCGGCCGCAAGACGAGGATTGCCTGACCCTGACCATCGCCACGCCTGCGCCTGATACGGGCCGGCGGCCGGTGATGGTGTGGCTGCATGGCGGTGCGTTCACCACCGGTGCGGGCTCGCTCGATTGGTATGACGGCGCGACTTTGGCGCGGGCGGGCGACATCGTTTTCGTCGGCGTCAATTACCGCATCGGCGCCCTCGGCTTTCTGTGCCGCGACGGCATCGCCGATGGCAATCTCGGCATCGGCGATCAGGCGGCGGCGTTGCGCTGGGTACGCGACCATATCGCCGCGTTTGGCGGCGACCCTGCGCAAGTGACGCTGGTCGGCCAATCCGCCGGCGGCGGCGCGATTGCCGCCTTGCTGCTCGACGCCGAGGCGCGGGACCTGTTCCATCGCGCCATCCTGCAAAGCCCGATGTTGCCGCAGCCGGCGGTGACGCGCGCGCAGGCGGCGGAACGCAGCAACCGCTACCTCCAATTTCTCGACATCAGCCCGCGCCAGGCTTCGAGCGCGCAGCTCCTGGAGGCGCAGGGCAAGTTCGGCCGCGCCTGGGCCGGCGAGGGCGCGACCTGGCCGCCGTTCGCGCCGAACGTGCCGGATGCCATGACCGCCGAAGCCTTCACCGATGCCATTGCCGAGGCCGCCGCGGACAAGCCAATCCTGATCGGCTGGACGCGGGAAGAGATGCAGGCTTTCTTCGGCAACGATCCCGCGATGCTGGCGCTCGATGCCGATGGCGCGGCGGCGCGGGTCGCGGCGATCTGCGGCGATGCCAACGCCATCGACCGCTATCGCCGGCCCGAGACGCGGCCGATCGATTGGCTCGGCGATTTCCTCACCGACACTATCTTCGGGCTGCCCTCGCAACGGTTCGGCGCGGCGGTTACGAAGCGTGGCGGCAGAGTGTGGAGCTATCGCTTCGACTGGTCGCCCCCGGGCTCGCCGTTCAAGGCGTGCCACTGTCTCGACATTCCCTTCATCTTCGGCAATTGGGACAGCGCCTGGCGCGACGCGCCGATGCTGGCGGGCGGCGAGGGCGCCGACATGGCGGCGCTGTCGCACGCGATGCAGCGCGGCTGGATCGCGTTCGTGCGCGACGGCGACCCCGGCTGGCCGGCGCGCCGCGCGAAAGAGGATATCTATATGCGGTTCGACAGCGCGCCGGCGCTCGCCACCCGCCGCATCGCCCCAGGCACGCCCACGTTCAATATCGTCTAGGGAATCCCTCTCCGCGATGCGGAGAGGGCGGGGCCCATCGCGTAGCGACGGGAGGGTGAGGTGGTGACGCGCTACCACGTTTGCGAAATGAAGCGGGGCCGGCCATCACCGGTCGAGGGCAAACCTGCGCGGCGCACGACCACCTCACCCTCCCGCGCCGATGGCGCGGGTCCCTCTCTCTCCGCAACGCGGAGAGGGTTTAATCCTAAAGCGTCGCGATGGTCTTGAGGGTGCCGTCGAGATCGGTGCCGGCTTCGTCCTGCAGGGCGCTGGCAACCAAGAGGCGCATCCAGCGGGCGCCGTCCTCGCGCGTTGCCAGCATCGGCACCGCGCCCATGACGCGATCGAATTTCGACAGGCCGCGCGCATGCGTGTCGGAATAGCCTTTGACCAGCCGGCGCGCGTTGAGGATTTCCACCGCGAGATCGTAATTGCCGGCGACCTGGCCGGCCGAAATCCTCAGCCAGCTTTCGAGATGCGCCTGTTCCTGCGCGTGGCGCAGCGTCCGCCGCCGCCAGCGCCGCAGGCCGCCGAGAAAATAGAGCATCAGGAACGCGCGGATGGTGCCGGTGCGCAGCCGCCGTCCCTTGTTGACCAGCCGGTCGATTGCGGCGAACGCGCCCTGGCGGCTCTCCACCCACCGGCCGAGGCCGCGCGGGAACATGCCGACGATTTCCTCGGCGCGCGGATGCATGAACTCGGTCATGTAGAGAATCTGGTCCGGCGCCACATTCACCTCGCGGCGCACGCGGTCGAAGCGGCTGCCTCGCGTCTTGAGGTCGGCGACGCGGATGATGTCGTCATAGGCCATCGCCACCGCGATGTATTTCGCCGCCGCCTGGGTCAGCGCATAGGGCGCATGGTCCAGCTTTAGAACGCCGGCGACGCGGTCGAGATATTCCGCGCCATAGGCCGCGTCCTGGAAATCGGTGACGCGGCGCGCGCCGGCATAGAGCATTTCGCCCGCCGTTTCCGGAAAGTCGCCGCGAATGCGCGCCAGCAGGCGGTCGAGCTTTGGATGCCCGGCGCTGGCCGGCACGGCTTCGAGCCGCTTGGCCGGTATCTTGGGCGCCGAGACGATGCCGCCATCCGCCGCGCGCGCGGCGGCGGCCTCGAATGCCTTGACGCTGGCTTCGACGCCCCGTCCCCCGGCGCGAATGACCTTGATATAAGCCTCGGTCGGAAAGGGCAGGGCATGCGCCCCGGCGAGCGCGCCGAAGAGCGACGCCGAGATCACCGTGCCGTGCTGCTCGGCCAGCGCCTGCATGTCGAAGGCGATGGTACGTCGGGCGGCGACACCCAGCGCCTCGGTCACCGCCACGGGTTCGGCGATCGCGTCGCCCGGCCGCTCCTTTTCGCTGATGGCGAGGGCGCGATGGGTCGAGGCAACCAGCACGGTGCGGTCCGGCGTCACGAGGCCACGCAGCACCGAGCGCCCGGCCTCCATCCATTCGGCCGCGACCACGACATCGACATCGCCGGGGCTGGGCATCAGCGAGAGGATCGGCTTCAGCCCGTCGCGCGCCTTCAGCATTTCGATGTAATAGAGCGTGGCGCCGGTACGCTGGGCGACGCCGGCGATCGAGGTCGATTGCGCGTGCCAGCCTTGGCTTTCCGCCAGCGCCACGATCCAATCGCTTAGCACGCCGCCGCCCTGACCGCCCATCGCCAGAATGGCGATGCCGAACGGCCGGTCGGTCGCCAGCGTAAGCGGGGTGAGCGCGACGCCGTCCATGATCAGTCGGCGAACGCGACGCGGCGCGCGGCGCGGCGATCCTGCAGGAACCGGATCACGCCGTCGCGAAACTTCGCCATGGTGCGGTCGAGCCAGGTCGGGTTGCTGATGATGTCGGCGCGATAGAAGGAGGGGCACAGCACCGCCGCTTCGGCCACTTCGCCGCAATTGCCGCAGCCGACGCAAGAATCGTCGATCGACGCGACCGGATCGTCCTTCAGCGGATCGTCGGTATGCTTCACCGACAGGGAGGGACAGCCGGAGAGGCGGATGCAAGCATGGTCGCCGGTGCAGACATCCTCATCAACGCCGAACCGCTCGCGCACCACCCGCACGCCGTCGCGTTTGGCCTTGTTGAACAGCGGCTTTTCCCGGCGCTGTTTGTTCAGCATGCATTCGGACGAGGCGACGATGATTTTGGGGCCGGTCTCGGTGGTGGTCAGCGCCTCGCGCAGCGTATCGCGCATCTTGGCGACATCGTAGGTGCGGTCGATCTGGCGCACCCATTTGACGCCGATGCCCTTCACCGCCTCGGTGATGCTGTTGTTGGTGGAGCGGCGCGGATTCTTGGCCCGCGACGACGGCAAATCCTGGCCGCCGGTGGCCGAGGAGTAGAAATTATCGACCACCAGGATGACGCCGTCCTGCTTGTTGTAAACGGCGTTGCCGACACTGGTGCTGAGACCGTTATGCCAGAAGCCGCCATCGCCCATCACCGAGATCGGCCGCTTGTCGCTCTCGACATTGAAGGCGGAGGCCGAGGCCGGCCCCAGCCCATACCCCATGGTCGTGGTGCCGATATTGAACGGCGGCAAGATCGAGAATAGGTGACAGCCGATATCGGCGGCGATGTGATGCTCGCCCAGTTCCTGCTCGACCAATTTCATCGCGGCGAAGATCGGGCGCTCGGGACAGCCGGTGCAGAAGCCGGGCGGCCGCTGAGGCACTACCTTGGCCAGCGCCTGCACCTTCTCGTGCTGAAGAACGGGATTAGGATCGGGCAGCGGCGGCCGGTTGCCGAGCAGCGCCGGCGCGCGCTCGACCATGAAATCGCCGATGCCCTTCAGCAGGACCTGCGCGGTGTATTCGCCGCCCATCGGCAGCATGCCCTTGCCGGCGATGCGCGTGTTGATGTCGGCGCGCCGCAGGATGGTGTTGATCGCCTGCTCGATATATTCGGGCTGGCTCTCTTCGACGATCAGCACCGAGGATTTGCCGGCGCAAAACTTCACCAGTTCGTCGTCGATCAGCGGATAGGTGACGTTGAGGACATAGAGCGGCACCTTCGACGCCCCGTACACGTCGGCGAGGCCGAGATGCTGCAGCGCCCGCATCACGCCGTTATACATGCCGCCCTGCATGATGATGCCGACATCGCCCTCGGCGGGACCGAAGAACTCGTTGAGCTGGTTGGCCTTGATGAACGCGACGGCGGCGGGCCAGCGCTTCTGAATCTTTTCCGCCTCGTGAATGTAGGAGGCGGGCGGCAGCACGATGCGGTTGGCGTCGCGCTTCGGGCTCTCCAGCGCCTGGCGCAGCGAGAAGGGCGGCTTCTTATTGTCCTTGGCAATGAACTTGCCGTGGACGTGGCAGGAGCGGATACGCACCTCCAGCATCACCGGCGTGTTGGACACCTCCGACAGCTCGAAGCCCTTTTCCACCGCGTTGACGATGGAAGGCAGGTCGGGGCGCGGATCGAGCAGCCAGATCTGCGACTTCATCGCATAGGAATGGGTGCGCTCCTGCATGATCGAGGAGCCTTCGCCGTAATCCTCGCCGATCACGATCAGCGCGCCGCCCTTGACGCCGCCCGAGGCGAGGTTCGACAGCGCATCTGCCGCGACATTGGTGCCGGCGGTGGATTTCCACGTCACCGCGCCGCGAATGGGATACATCACCGAGGCGGACAGGGTCGCGGCGGCGGCGGCCTCCGAGGCGGAGTTTTCGAAATGCACGCCAAGCTCGTCGAGCACGTCCTTGGCATCGTTCAGCACATCCATCAGATGCGAGATCGGCGCGCCTTGATAGCCGGCGACATAGGCGACGCCCGATTGCAGCAGTGCCTTGGTGATGGCAAGAATGCCCTCGCCGGAAAATTCCTCGCCGGCCTTAAGCTTCAAATCCTCGACTTCGCGGGCGAACGACCGTTCCGCCATTTAGACACTCCTGTCGACCGATTTCCCCGATGCCGACGGCAGCATATTACGCCCCCCGCGCCACCGCAACGAATTGGCCGGATCGAATTGGCCGAGGGGGTTCAATTTTAAGGGTTTGACGGTTGGGGAGGCAGTCCGGCCTCCGAGGCGCCGATCTCCATGCCCACCGATTTCCTCGCACAGCCGACTCACCTGGCTCTTGGAGATGCCGGTCATGTCCATGGCTTTGACGAGATCTTCGACCGAGCGGGTGGAGATCCCTGGATGTAGGCTTCCTGGATGACCGCGGTCAGGGCCTTCTCGGCCACGCCGAGGCTCCAGGAAACACGGGAAGTAGGAGCCCTTCGCGGCTTTGGCGCAACTCGACCGTGCCGGCCCTGGTTGCCCAGTCCCGATCCCGGTAGCCGTTGCGCTTTGTCAACCGGTCGGCCGAGCGCTCGCCATGTCCGGCACCGTCAGCTCCCGCATCTCCAGCTCCATCGGGCGCTGCGCGGCAAAGCCGATCATCTCTCGTAGAAAATCGCCATCCCTGCCCTTTTCAAGCATCGAGCCTCGGATGCACCGGGGCGACGACAGTTCCGCCGCTTATATAGGCCGCGCTTCTATGAGGCCGAGATCGTGCCCCTACGCGTGGTGTAGGAGCGGCTATATCATTGCGGTCTTCGGCGTGTCTGGCCGAGACTGTCAAGCGGCCTGAAGGGGCAGCATGACGGTTTGATCATCGCCGAGTTGAGCGATAGTTTCCAGGGTCAT
>DATCDN010000101.1:0-3255 GCA_036510675.1 Allostellaceae bacterium | reverse complement strand
GGCTCGGCAGGTGCAGACGGCTCGCGAAAGATTGGGAAAATCTCAACCGAAAAGGACTCGCATTCCTGCGCCTCGCCTCAATCCGCCTCATGCTGCGAAAACTTTGCAATCCCGTATGATCTCTTCGGACAGACTCTAAGGTTGCGACATAAATTGAAAAAGTCAATTGTCGATGATGAATCGAATAGCTTGTTCGTGGCTATCGACCCCGCTAGCGTGGCCCCATGCTGATCTTTCACCTTTGCCGGCGAATGGAATGGGAGGCCGCCCAGCAATCGGGGCGCTATGGCGGCTCGACCCAGGACCAGGCCGACGGCTTCATCCATTTCTCGACCGCCGCGACGGTGGCGGCGAGCGCCGCCAAACACCGCGCCGGACAATCGGGGCTGGTGCTGATCGCGGTCGAGGCCGACGCGCTGGGGCCGGCGCTGCGCTGGGAGGCGGCGCGCGGCGGGGTGCTGTTTCCGCATCTCTATGGCGCTCTCGAAATCGGCGATGTTAAATGGGTGCGGGAGCTGCCGTTGGGGGCCGATGGCCGCCACGCGTTCCCGCCGCTCGCGGGTCTCGTTGCCGAGGAATGATGCTGGCCGATTATGCCTTGCCCCTGCTACGCCGGCTGCCGCCCGAGGCCGCGCATCGGCTGACCTTGCGCGGGCTGGCGCTGGGCATGGGGCCGCATGCGCGCACGCCCGACCCGGCGCGCCTGACGACGCGCCTCTGGGGCCGCGTCTTTCCCAACCCGGTGGGTCTCGCCGCCGGCTTCGACAAGCATGCCGAGGTGCCGGATGCGATTCTGGCGCTGGGCTTCGGCTTCACCGAGATCGGCACCGTCACGCCGCGGCCGCAGGCCGGCAACCCGAAGCCGCGGGTGTTCCGGCTCGACGAGGATCTGGCGCTGATCAACCGGCTCGGCTTCAACAGCGAGGGGATCGAGACGGTGCGGCGCCGTCTGGAACGGCGGCGGGCGCGGCGCGCCGGCGCGATCGCGGTCGGCCCGGTCGGCGCCAATATCGGCCGCAACCGCGAGACCGGTGACGAGATCGAGGATTATGTGCTGGGGGTGCGGGCGCTGGCGCCGTTCGTGGATTATCTCACCGTCAACATCTCGTCGCCGAACACGCCGGGCCTGCGCGCGCTCCAGCGCAGGAGCGCGGTGGAGCGACTGATGGAGCGGCTGCTGCCGGCCCGCGCCGAGGCGGTGCCGAGCGACCCGCCGCCGCTGCTGCTGAAGATCGCGCCCGATCTGACCCAGGAGGAGCGCGCCGATCTGGCGCAGGCGGCGCTCAACAGCGGGATCGACGGGCTGATCGTTTCCAACACCACGGTGGCGCGCCCGGAAACGCTGCGCAGCGACAACGCGCATGAGCCGGGGGGCTTGAGCGGCCGGCCGCTGATGGCCGCCTCCACCGCGCTGATCGCGGACATGGCGCGCCTCACCAATGGACGCATCCCGATCGTCGGGGTCGGCGGCATCGCCAGCGGCGCCGACGCTTATGCCAAGATTCGTGCCGGCGCCAGCCTGGTGCAGCTTTACTCCGCCTTGGTGTTTCGCGGCCCCGGCCTGGTGACGCGGATCAAGCGCGACCTGGACGCGCTGTTGGCGCGCGACGGCTTCGCCACCGTCGCCGAGGCGGTGGGCAAGGCGCTGCCGCGACAGACCGAGCCGCTGCCGTGAGTGTGCGCATCCTCGATGGCTTGCGCGACATCGCCGCGCAGTACGATGGCTATGTGCTCGATCTGTGGGGCGTGCTGTTCGACGGCACCAGGCCGACGCCCCATGCGCTGGCGACGCTGGCGGAATTGCGGCGCCTGGGCAAGCGGACGCTGATCCTGTCCAACGCGCCGCGCCGCGCGCATCTGGTGGAGCGGCGCATGAACGAGATCGGCATACCCAAGGGCCTCTACGATCACGTCCATTCCTCGGGCGAGGAGACGTGGCAGCATTTATCGAAGCGCGACGATGATTTCTACGCCGCGCTCGGCACCGCCTGCTATCACATCGGCCCGGTGCGCGACGACAATATGGTCGAGGGCGTGGGGTTGCGCCGCGTCGCCTCGGTCGAGGACGCGGATTTCATTCTCAACACCGGACCCGGCGGCGAGGAAAAGCTCGCGGATTTCGAGCCGATGCTACAGGCGGCGCGCCGGCGCGATCTCAAGATGGTGTGCGCCAATCCCGACCTGGTGGTGGCCTATGGCGACAAGCTGTTTCTGTGCGGCGGCGCCATCGCGCAACGCTATGAGGAGCTGGGCGGTACGGTGCGCTGGCACGGCAAGCCGCTGCCCGATGTCTACGAAACGGCGTTCAAGCTGCTCGGCATCGCCGACAAGCGCCGCATTCTCGCTGTCGGCGATTCGATCCGCACCGACATCGCCGGCGCCAACGCCGCCGGCATCGACAGCCTGTTCGTCGCCACCGGCATCCACGCCGAGGAACTATCCGCGATCGAGCCGGCGCGTCTCGCCGCCGCCTTTGGCACGCACGGCGAAAACCCGACGGCGGTGATCGACTATTTCAGGTGGTGACGTTGCCAACCCCTCTCCGCGATGCATCCTGATTGAAACGGCCCTTCTTTGTCATTCCCGCGAAAGCGGGGAATCCAAATCCCGCCCCGGCGAAGGCGAAGCCGGGACCGCCACGTCATCAAGAAAAAATCACCGTCCCGGCGCAGGCCGGGACCTATGGTGCAACGGCACGATGGATACCGGCGTTCGCCGGTATGGGAAAAAATGTTTCAATTTGGGTGTACAAAGACTCTAGCGAAATTAGCGGTACAACTGTCATCATCGCGGCGCGTCAACACCTCATCCTCCCGCGGCTGTGGCGCGGGTCCCTCCCTCTCCGCAACGCGGAGAGGGTCGATCAAATCTTGAAATCGGGCGCGAACGCCTTGCCCTCGCGCCGCACATAGCAGGCGTGGGGTGCGGCGAAATGCGCCGGCAATAACAGGCTGTGCCGCTCGACGCATTCTTCATAGATGCCGAGCCGCGTCTGTTGTGCCATCGGCTTGTCCTCATCGACACTGGCGTTCCACTCGGGGTGATAAAGCTGAATCGGATGATGCATGCAGTCGCCCGAAAAGACGCCGCGTTTGTCGCGCGACTGGGTTTTCAGGATGATGTTGCCGGGCGTGTGGCCGGGCGCGGGGTGGATTTCGATGCCGGCCTCGATCTCATGCACGCCGTCGACGAGATGGGCCTGGCCTGACTCGATCACCGGCAGGACGCTGTCGTTGAACATCACCTCGTTCATCG
>DATCDN010000100.1:0-6790 GCA_036510675.1 Allostellaceae bacterium | reverse complement strand
TGTAGGCCCGCATCTTCGGCGTGGTCGCCGCGTTGGCATGCAACTTCACCAGCATCGGCGTCCCTCCAGCCAAGCAATGCCAGACAATACACCAATTCGCTCCAGCCAACCTTCCGGGACCAAACACCTTCGCCGGTAAGGCGCGTCGTCTTGGCGTCTTGGCGGTTCATTTTTTTCTTTCGTTTGCCGTGTAGGGATTTTCTCGGGCGGCTGGAGGGCAGAAAGAGGGTGCCCGCCTGCGCGGGCCAAGGCGAATTGTTGGGTGACACCAACCCGACTTCCGCCGGAGAGGCGCGTTGGTGGGTCAGAACAACCTTGGCCTCTTCTTCCCTGTGGCAGGGTCATGGCACCCATACGGGCACCCGGCTTGCCGCGCCGGCGTTGCGGCCATAGATTGCCAGCCGCTTTGTCCAGCCGCTTTGTCCAGCCGCTTTGTTATGACGGAACCGCCTGTGCTTCTGGAAAAATCCGACATGCTGGCCCGCGCCGCGCGCGAGGAGGGAACGTTGCGCGTGCGCCAGTTCGGCGCCGTCAACTGGCTCGGCCTGTGGACGCTCTATCTGCGCGAGGTGCGGCGCTTCCTCAAGGTCATCATGCAGACGGTGATCGCGCCGGTGGTGACGACGCTGCTGTTCCTGGCGATCTTCCTGCTGGCCTTCGCCGGCCAGCGCGGCGCCATCGACGGCGTGCCGTTTGCCGAGTTCCTGGCCCCCGGCCTGATCATGATGGCGATCATTCAGAATGCCTTCGCCAACACCACTTCGTCGCTGATGATCGCCAAGATTCAGGGCAGCATCAGCGACATTCTGATGCCGCCGCTGAGTCCCGCCGAACTGGTCTGGGGCTTCGCGCTGGGCGGGGTGACCCGGGGCCTGCTGGTCGGCCTGTCGGTCGGCGTCGCGATGGCGCTGGTGGTCCATGTCAACATCGCGAACTGGGGATTGGTGATCTTCCACGCGGTGGCGGCATCGCTGCTGCTGTCGGTGCTCGGCATCCTGGCGGCGCTGTGGGCGGAGAAGTTCGATCACATCGCGGCGGTGACCAATTTCATCGTGATGCCGCTGTCGTTCCTGTCGGGCACCTTCTATTCCATCGACCGGCTGCCGGCGCCGTTCCGTGTCGCCGCCGGGCTCAATCCGTTTTTCTATATGATCGACGGTTTTCGCGCCGGTTTCATCGGCCACGCCGACGGCTCGATCGCCATCGGCATCGCGGTCATGGTCGGCATCAATGTCGTGCTGCTCGCCCTCACCCATTACCTCTTTGCCCGAGGCTATAAGCTCAAAGCCTGACCCCCCAGTTGCGGCCGGGGCGGCTAGGCGATAGGGTTAGGCCAGCCTTTTCCCAAGGATACTTGATTGCCTTACGTCAGCACCCGCGATGGCCGGCCCTGGCCGGAACGCGTCGAATTCGAAGAGGTTCTGCTGCGCGGGCTGGCGCCGGACGGCGGACTTTACCTGCCGGATCAATGGCCTAGCTTCTCCACAGAGGAGCTGCGAGGAATGCGCGGCCGGCCCTATGCCGAGATCGCGGCCCGAATCATGGCGCCGTTCCTGGGCACGACCCTTCCCGCCGACCGGCTGGCCCGGATGCTGGCCGACACCTATGCCGGGTTCGACCATGAGGCGGTGGCGCCGCTGTGCCAGATCGACGCCGATCTGTGGCTGCTGGAACTGTTCCACGGCCCGACCCTGGCCTTCAAGGATTACGCGCTGCAACTAGTTGGGCGGCTGTTCGACGAGGTGCTGGCCCGGCGCTGCGGCCGGGTGACGATCGTCGGCGCCACCTCGGGCGATACCGGCTCGGCCGCCATCGAAGCGGTGCGCGACCGCGCCACCGCCGATATTTTCATGCTCTATCCCGAAGGGCGCATCTCAGCGGTGCAGCGCCGCCAGATGACCACCGTGCCGGCCGCCAATGTCCATGCCATCGCCATCGATGGCAGTTTCGACGATTGCCAGGACCTGGTGAAGGCGATGTTCGCCAACGCGGCGTTCCGCGACGCGCATCATCTGTCGGCGGTCAATTCGATCAATTGGGCGCGGATCGCGGCGCAGACGGTCTATTACGTCGTGGCGGCGCTGGCGCTGGGCGCGCCCGACCGGCCGGTCAGCTTCGCGGTGCCGACCGGCAATTTCGGCAATGTCTATGCCGCCCATGTCGCGCGCCGGATGGGCCTGCCGATCGAGCGGCTGGTGATCGCGACCAACCGCAACGATATTCTGGCGCGGTTCTTCAACGATGGCGCCATGACCCTGCGCGCGGTCGAGCCGTCGCTGTCACCGAGCATGGACATCCAGGTGTCGAGCAATTTCGAGCGCCTGCTGTTCGAGCTGCGCCGCCGCGACGGCCGCGCGGTCAACGATGCCATGAGGCAATTCCGGTCCGGCGGCGTGCTGCCGGTCAGCGCCGACGAGCTGGCGGCGGCCCGCGCCGAGTTTTCCGCCTATACGGTCGATGACGACGCGACCCGCGCCGAGATCGCGCGCACCTGGCGCGATTGCGGCACCATGCTGGACCCGCACGGCGCGGTCGGGCTGGCGGCGGCGCGCGCCCATCGCGCCGCGCATCCCGGCGGCGCCCCGCTAGTCGCGCTGGCGACCGCCCATCCGGCGAAATTTCCCGATGCGATCGAGCAGGCCATCGGCATCCGCCCGGCCCTGCCGCCGCGCCTCGCCGATCTGATGGATCGGCCGGAGCGGCTGGCGCGGCTGGCCAATGACGTGACGGAAGTTGAAAATTATGTGCGGGCGCATGCGCGTCCGCTGCATGGAGTGGCCGCATGAGCGTGCATTTGTCCAAACTGTCGAATGGCATGCGGGTCGTCACCGACACCATGAACACCGTCGAGACGGTGTCCCTGGGCGTCTATGTCGAGATCGGCACCCGCCATGAGCCTCAGGCGATCAACGGCGTGTCGCACATGCTGGAGCATATGGCGTTCAAGGGCACGGCGCGGCGCTCGGCCCTCGCCATCGCCTCCGAGATCGAGGATGTCGGCGGCCATCTCAATGCCTATACCTCGCGCGAGCACACCGCCTATCACGCCAAGGTGCTGAAGGGCGACACCGCGCTGGCGCTCGACCTGCTGGCCGATATCCTCCAGCGCTCGGTCTTCGATCCGGCGGAAATGGAGCGCGAGCGCGGCGTCATCCTGCAGGAGATCGGCCAGGCCAACGATACGCCCGACGACATCATCTTCGACCATTTCCAGGAGACCGCGTTCCCGGGCCAGAGGGTCGGCCAGCCGGTGCTGGGCCGCGCCGACATCATCCGCCGCATGGGTCGCGATACCGTCGCCAATTACATGTACAGCCATTATGCCGCCTCGCGGATGCTGTTGATCGCGGTCGGCAATATCGAGCATGACGAGCTGATGCGCCTGGCCGAGCTGGTATTCGCCGAGATGCCGGCGCGCAGCGACGCGCCCAGCGAGCCCGCGCACTACATCGGCGGCGATTATCGCGAGGAGCGCGATCTGGAGCAGGCCCATCTGCTGCTCGGTTTTCCGGGCTTCAGCTCCGCCGATCCCGACCTCTATGCCGCCTCGCTGGTCTCGACCGCGCTGGGCGGCGGCATGTCCTCGCGCCTCTTCCAGGAGGTGCGGGAGAAGCGCGGCCTGGTCTATTCGGTCTATTCCTTCGCCAGCCCGTTCAGCGATGGCGGCGTGTTCGGCATCTATGCCGGCACCGGCGCCGACGCGCTGCCGGAATTGATCCCGGTGCTGGCGCACGAAATCCACCGCCTGCGCGACGGTTTCGCGCGTGACGAATTCGAGCGCGCGCGCGCCCAGCACAAGGCCGGGCTGCTGATGGCGCTGGAAAGCCCGATGTCGCGGGTCGAGCAGCAGGCCGGCCACATGCTGGTGTTCGGCACGCCGTTCGACCCGGCCGAGCTGGTGCGCAAGATCGACGCCGTCGATCAGGATGGCGTGCGCCGCGTCGCGACGCGACTCTTGTCGGCGCCGCCGACGGTAGCGGCGCTGGGGCCGGTCGGGGCGCTGGAGCCCTATGCCCGGCTGGTCCAGCGGCTGCACGCCTAAGCTCGGCGGACCGCGCGCCCATGAGTTCCAACCTCCTTCGCCTGCCGCGCCTTTTCGCCAGCGCCGAGCCGCCGGCGACCCGGCTGGTCGGCCAGCGCGTGATGCTGCGGCCGCCGGCGCGCGAGGATTATGACGAATGGGCGGCGCTGCGCGAGGCATCGCGCCGCTTTCTGACGCCGTGGGAGCCGCTGTGGTCGCCGGATGCGCTGGGCCGCGCCGCCTACCGCCAGCGTCTGTTCCACTACGCCGCCGAATGGCGCGGCGGCCAGGGCTTTAATCTGTTCCTCTATCGCAACAATGACGGCGCGCTGCTGGGCGGCATCGGCCTGTCGCAGATCCGCCACGGCGTCGCCGAATCGGGCAGCCTGGGCTATTGGATGGGCGAGCGGTTCGCCGGCAAGGGCTATATGACCGAGGCGCTGAGCCTGACGCTGGGCTTCGCCTTCGGGCGCCTCAAGCTGCATCGGGTCGAGGCGGCGTGCCTGCCGCATAACGGGCCGAGCCGCGCGGTGCTGACGAAAAACGGCTTTCGCGAGGAAGGCTACGCCCGCGAATATCTGTGCATCGACGGAAGATGGCAGGACCATGTCCTGTTCGGCGTGCTGCACGATGAATGGCGGCGCCATCTCGCGGCGGACGGGCGATAGCGCCTTCGCAAGCGTAGCCTTGTAATACGTACAGTTGTGTCTCTTCCCGCTTCCTCCCGCCGCCTTCTGGTGATTTTCAATCCGACCGCGGGGGCGCGACGGCGACGGCGGCTTGACCGCGTGCTGGCGGAGCTGGCGCGGCTGGGCTGCGCCGTTACGCTGCGCGCGACGCAAGCGCGCGGCGATGCCGAAGCCTTCGCCCGCGCCGCCGATCCCAATGCCGTTGATCTCGTGGTGGCGGCGGGCGGCGACGGCACCATCAACGAGATCATCAACGGGCTGGCGCGGAGTTCCTTGCCGCTGGCGCTGATTCCGCTCGGCACCGCCAATGTCCTGGCGCGGGAGATCGGCCTGCCCCGCGCCCCGCGCCGCATCGCGCGCGCCATCGCCAGCGGCACGCCGCTTCCCGTCTATCCTGGCCTCGCCAATGGCCGGCGCTTCGTCATGATGGCCGGCATCGGCATCGACGCGCGCATCGTCCAGGGCATCGCGCCGCGCCTTAAGCGCGCCGGCGGCAAGCTCGCCTATGTCGTCAGCGGCATCCAGTCGATCCTGCGCGATCGCGGCCCGCGCTATCGCGTCACCATCGACGGCGTGCCCGATGCCGCCGCCGCGATCATTATCGCCAAGGGGCATTTCTATGGCGGCCGGTTCGTGGTGGCGCGCGCGGCCCGGCTCGATACCCCATCGCTCCATGCCGTGCTGATGGCGCGGCCGGGCCGCTGGAATATCGTGCGCTATGGCGTCGCGATCGCGCTGGGGCGGCTCGACCGGCTGCCCGATGTGCGCGTCATCGAGGCGCGCCGCGTCACCATCGCGGGTCCGTCCGGCGAGGCGGTGCAGGCGGATGGCGATCTGGTCGCGACCCTGCCGCTGACCGTCACGGTGGCGGAAACGCCGTTGCTGTTGGTACACTAGCTGTGAGCGGGCGCGCGAGCAGCGCGTCGTGCCGCGCGCTCATCGTCCGCTCCATCTGTTGCGACGGAACGGCCTCAAATCCAATCAGTCAAACCGGTCCCAAATTCCGGGTCCACTTCAATCAACCGAGATAATATTGCCTCAGCCACGGCGCCGGACGCGATCTATGATGCAACCGCTTGCCATTATATCCTTCGATTGCCTCATCTATATCTGGGCTTCCGTGAAAAACGAGCATCCGACAATCGCCAGGAAATTGCGGTTGCAGGATCAAATTCAGCGGGAAAACTGGCCGGCAATGACGTTTCCAACTTCGGACCCAGCTGTCGGGCCACCAAACAACCCTTCTCATCGCATAGGTGAGAAAGGCCTGCTCGGTGTTAAATTTGCTGTCGTCTAGCGCATCGTCGATTTCGGATAAAAATGTCTGTGCAACAAAGTTGGATTTGCCGGCATCGAAACGAAAAACCGACGAATTCCCGATATTTGGCCGACCATTGGCGAACTCATGCCGCCGCGGCGTCCAATTCTGAATGATGCAGAATTCCGATGGACGGTAATCAAAAAAACAATCTATGTCGCCAGTAATCAGCAGGTCGATATCCAGAACCAAGGTTGGACCAACAAGCCCCCCAAAGCCGTCCTTTGTAAGCAGTAATTTCAAATAAACATTCGGCCATCTCCTTTTTGACTTGACTATAGCTATAGGGACTTCTGGGATATTTATCAATTTAATACCGCCGTCAAAGCCATCTATTTCGTCAGTACAGCAATAAAAATTGAACTCTCGATGTAAATGAAGTTGGACGGAGCGGTAAAGATTGTTCACGAGATCTTTACTGTAGCGTGTTCCCCAAAAAGTACAAAGCACATTGACTCGATTCACGTTGCTATATTCTACGTTCGATTCAATATGTGACTTCATTGAAGTGAACCCTCTTCGTGGGACCAATAGGACCGGTTTCTTAAGCTCTCTCCTTGCATGGAGAGCCCAACAGATACATGCTCAAGATAAGGGAGTTGTTCATCGAGAGGCTCTCGATCTAAGAGTCTGTCCGAAGAGATCATACGGGATTGCAAAGTTTTCGCAGCATGAGGCGGATTGAGGCGAGGCGCAGGAATGCGAGTCCTTTTCGGTTGAGATTTTCCCAATCTTTCGCGAGCCGTCTGCACCTGCCGAGCC
>DATCDN010000099.1:0-4935 GCA_036510675.1 Allostellaceae bacterium | reverse complement strand
TCGAATTGCTAGAGCGCGATCCGAAATACACCTGAGGTACGGTATTCTGCTGTCGACTCGCGATCGCGGCGATTTGTCCGCGCTCTCGCCATCTTTGCATTGGACAAGACCGGCGCGGCAGGTTGCCATCGGCGGCCGCACTTCGCATTAGTGTATGGCGATCTGGGAGATCATTGAATGCGGCTGCTTGCGCTGGCGATCGGAACTGCCGTCGTCACCGCGGCGCATGCTGCGGGCCCGGACGCGCACTTTGAAAAGGTTCTCAAATTGCTCGAGCCGGTCGATCGCCTTGAGCAGCTTTGCGACTACACGGCCATGATCCACATCCGCAAGGATCAGCGCCGGTTCCATCCCGACCGCGCGATTGCCAGCGCCATCGCGCAGCCCAAAATCGCCTCGGACAGCATCGAGGCGAAAGGCGGTGCGTTCCGCAGCCGCGGACATTGGTACGAGATGTCCTATAGCTGTAGCGCCACGCCCGACCACATGAAGGTATTGTCGTTCCACCTCGCCATCGGCGGTGAAATCCCCGAGACCAAATGGGCCGGTTACGGTCTTTGGCAGTAGCGCCTTCGCGGCTCGGTTTGGGGCAGTCAGCACTGCGGCGATAATTGCCACCGACAGCGTGGCACCGAGGACGTGCCGCTTACGGCGTGTCCTTGATGTCGGTGTCCGGCCGGTCGCCGCCGCGCGCGGTCTCGACGTGCCAGCGGCCCTGCTCGTCCTCGTATTCGATGACCTCGGTGTGGCCTGGCGCCATCTGCTCCGCTGCGGCGGTTCTCGCCGCACGCCGCGCCTCGTCATGGCTGGGAAAGGTCTCGGAATAGGCGCCGTTGACCCGGTAGGCCCAGCCGCCGTCGTGCTCGACGATCTCGTAGGTGAGGTGGCTCATGGATGGCCTTCGAGGCGTGTGGCGGGCTCGCACAAGCAAACGTTCCATTGCCGGGGAAGTTGCAGCAGTGGCGGAAAAGTTCCCGTTACGGACTGTCCGAGACTTTACGGGCTGTCGGAGACCTTCAAGATGTCGATGAGCTTGCGGTCGCGCCATTGTTGCAGGTCGGCGATGCTGCGCGAGCCCGCTTCCTCCGCCACGCCCTTGATAATCGTCTGCTGGACGTCGGGGCTGAGCCGCGGGTTGCCCAGGTCGTCCATCCACGACTGCATCGCGGGTGCGAGGTGGTCCAGGAAGTGCTTCATGCCCTCCTCGCCGCCGGCGAGGTGAAAGGTCAGGCTCGGCCCCATCAGCGCCCAGCGCAGGCCGGGGCCGTAAGCGACCGCGGCGTCGGCATCGGCGACCGAGACGACGCCCTCGGCGACGAGATGCACCGCCTCGCGCCACAGCGCGGCCTGCAAACGATTGGCGACATGGCCGCGCACCTCCTTCTTGATCAGGATCGGGTGCTTGCCGATGGCGCGGTAGAAGGCCATCGCCTTTTCAATCGCCGCGGGGCTGGTTTTGACGCCGCCGACCACTTCGACCAGCGGGATCAGGTGCGGCGGGTTGAACGGATGGCCGATGACGCAGCGTTCCGGGTGCTTGCACTCGACGGCAACGCGGCTGATCAGCAGGCCGGACGAGCTCGACGCGATCACCGTCTGCGGTGGCGCGGCCGCGTCGATTGTCGCCAACAGCTTGATCTTGAGGTCTTCGCGCTCGGGCCCGCTTTCCTGCACGAAATCGGCGCCGCTCACGGCCGCCGCAGGGTCCTTGTGGAAGGTAAAGCGGTCGGGACTCGCGCCCTCGGCGACCCAGCCGAGCTTTTCCAGGGTCGGCCAGGCATTGGCGATGAAGCGGCGGGCGAAGGCCTCGCCCTGTGGCGAGGGATCGCTTACGCCCACTTCATGACCGCGGGCCATGAATATGGCGGCCCAGCTGGCGCCGATCGTCCCCGCGCCAATTACGGCAACACGTTGTGACATTGGAAATTCCGTAGATCAGGACAGATCCACGAATGTTAGAGACTTTGTGCGGCGGAGAGAAGCGGGTTACCGCGACCTAGTTTTCGGCGAAGGTGCGCTAAGCCGTCGCCGGGCAATTAGCGGCGCGCGCGCTTGAAGTTCGGTTCGGTTAGCCACCACCCAATCCGCGTAGACTCCGCGCGTCGAGCAGATGCATCACCTGATCGAGTAATTGAGCGACAGGTTCTCCTCGCGCTCGGATCGCGACAGGTCCGCCGTTCGCGTCAGCGTGTAACCTCGTCCGGGCCTTCCATCCTGAATTCGAGGCGCTCGGCGGCGAACGCAAATGCGTCTCGCGATCGCCTTCGCTCGTACTGGCCGAGGAGCACGCGCGAGGTTGCTCACACGGTGCGATAGCCGCCGTCGGCCATGAGGATCGTGCCCGTGACGAATTGCGACAGGTCGGAGGCGAGGAAGATCGCCGGGCCGACAATGTCCTCCGGCTTGCCCGTTCGGCCGAGGGGCGTGTGATCGAGGAAGGTCTGCACCAGAACTGGATTGTTGGCGCGTGACGCCGAATTGAGCGGCGTCTCGATGAAGCCCGGGCCGATGGCGTTGACGCGCACGCCGTCCTTGCCGAGCTCGGCGGCGAGCGCCTTGGTGAAGCCGAGCACGCCGTGCTTCGACGCTGTGTAGGCCGGCGAGGTCGGCGTGCGCAGATGCACGAAGGACTGCACCGAGCCGAGATTGACGATGCGTCCCTTCGTTGCGCGCAGTTGCGCCAGGAAGGCGTGCGTGACGTTAAACACGCCATTGAGATTGATCGCCATGACGTCCTGCCAGTCCTTAACGACGGCATCGGGGTCGCCGGTAAAAGCGGCGCGTCGGGCGATCCCGGCATTATTGACAAGAACAGCGACAGGTCCGACTTTCGCTGACACTTCGGCCGCCACGGTGCGGCAGGCGGCGGCGTCGGTGACGTCGAGCGCGAGGGCGACCGCCTTGCCGCCGGCCTCGGTGATCGTTTTGGCGGTGCCGCGCGCGGCCTCCACGTTGATATCGAGCACGGCGAGGCTCGCGCCCTCGCGGGCATAGCCGATCGCAATCGCCTGGCCGATGCCGGAGCCGCCCCCGGTCACCGCGGCGATCTGGTTCTGCAACAGCCCTGGCATGGTCGCTCTCCCTTTTGCACCCGCGCAGGATAGCGCACCGGGTCCACAGGCGCTCAACCCCCCAGCTACCGACCGGGCAAACGATGCGCTAGTTTTTAGCGCCTATGAAAATCGCCCGGCTGCCCCTCCTCGTCCTGCCCCTGATCGCGCTGGCGCTCGCGGCCATTGGCGCGCTGGCGATGGCCATGGCCGACGAGGCGCATGCGCGCGGCGTCTATCAGGTCTGGCAGGAGAACGAGACCTTCGCCGCCGCGGCCGTCGCCCTGCTCGCCGCCATGGTCGCGGCCCGGCCGGTCTACCTCCAGGTGCGGGCACAGTCCGTGCAGGCGGCGCTCGACCTCCTGCACCGCACCGAGGCCGATACCGAGGCCTGCATCGAGGCGCGCAAGATGCTGTTCGAGGTGCGGCGCACCGCGGTGGCGCTCGCCGGCGACATCAACGCCTATATCGGCAACGCGCCGCCCTCGAGCGCGCACCTGAAAGAGAGCATCGACGCCTTCCTTGTCGTGTCACCGCGCCAATTGCGCGCGCTGGCCGACCGGCCGACCATCAACAGCGAGGACCAGGAGAAGATCGCCTCGACCAGCTTCGTCTTGTCGATCGCCCAGCAGATCGCGTCCGACATCGCCGCGCAGGAGGCGGCCGACCTCATTCCGCGCGAGGCGGTCGAGGCAGAGCGGGCTTTTCTCGGCACCAAGCTCGCCGGCCTGTTCACGCTGTCGTCCGAGATCGCCGAGGGTCTGGAGATTCAGGAAGAAGAGATGCGGGCCCGGGCTCAGAACCTGCGCGAGACGGCCGATACGTTCTGACCCCCGCCTCGGCCACTCGAACCGGCCGAAGCCAGCCGAACCGCGCCCGAACCGGCTGGCCGGAACTCTTGGCCGCATTTAGAGTTCCAATATTGTCGAATCGACATCAGGAGGCTTCCCCATGCGTTTCCGCTCCGTATTGCCCGCTGCCGCCATCGCCCTCACCGCCCTGTTCGGCGCCGGGCTTACCGCCGCCCACGCCGATTCCGGCTCGATCAGCATTCGCATCTTCAAGGCCGGCTTCGTGATCGGCGGCTCCGCCGGCAGCGGCGTGCTGCATTTCCACGGCCATAATTATCCGCTGTCGATCGGGGGCCTGAGCTACGGCTTCACCTTCGGTGCCTCCGAGACCCATTTCCACGGCCGCGTCAGCCACATCCGCCGGCCCGGCGACGTCGCTGGCGTCTACGCCCAGGGCGGCGCCGGCGCGGCGGTCGGGCGCGGCGCGCAGGCCGTGGTCCTGACCAACCAGAACGGCGCGGTGCTGACGCTCTCCGGCGAGCAGTCCGGCGTCATCGTCAGCCTCGACCTGAGCGGCCTGGCGCTGTCGCTGAAGTAAGCCACATTTCCGAAAACGCGACGCGAGCGGCCGGGCCTCACGCCCGGCCGTTTCGTTTTGGCCCGGCCGCCGGCCAGTCGATCACTCCGGTGCAGAACAAGGCCCACCAGACCAGCACGGGCTGCAAGGCCAGACGCGGCCCGTGGTACCACCACGAATCCGGGATCGGCGGCACCACGATATGCGCGACCGCCTGGTGGATGTTCGCCGGCCAGACCGCGAGGATATAGAGCGCCAGCGCGATGCCGGCCGCCCGCCGCGTGCGCGGCAGCAGCAGGCCGAGGCCGCCGGCGAGTTCGAGCCAGCCGGTGATGAGCGCAACGGCGCGCGGGAACGGCACCCAGTCCGGCGTGATTGCTACGAGCGCATCGACCGCCGTCATGTGCAGCACGAAGCCGCCGAGGAAAAAGGCGGCCATGACGAGGCGGAGGACGGTGCGGAGATGCGTAAGGCGCGTTGCGGTCATGAGGAGGATACGCACGACGCGGCGGTTCGG
>DATCDN010000098.1:0-43539 GCA_036510675.1 Allostellaceae bacterium | reverse complement strand
ACAGCCTCCAAATCCACTAAATCCCACGACAACCGTGACCGGTTCGCCTGCAACACCCGCGCACCACCACACATCGCCACCCCCTCCGCTCCCGCAAAGAGAATCACATCCCAATAAAATTGGGAATCCTTCACACGCTCGGAAGCCGGAGTCCATCCTTCAACCACGCTCATGGGACAGAAATGGATACCAGCCTTCGCCGGTATGGGGCGTTTATTTTTGTGGGGTCTTACTTGGTGCCCTCAGCGCCGGGCGCTTAAACCGTCACCATTTCGGACTCAATTCGACACCGCTGCGCTGTTCCATGGTGCGGACCAGCTCGCTGAGGCTGGCATCGGCGGGCAGCCCGGCTTGAATCACGGCCCATAATTCCTGGGCCATGCGCGACAGCGGCAGGTCGAGGGCCGCGTCCTCGGCGAGGCGGCCGGCGATGTTGATGTCCTTCATCATCAGCGCCAGCTTAAACTGATCGTCGAAGGCGCGGTTGAAGATGCGCTGGCGGAATTGGGTGCGCCCGACCCACGAGCCGCCGGTCGAGGCGTCGAGCACGTCGTTCATGATGGTGGGATCGAGGCCGAGCTTAGTGCCGGCGATCAGCCCCTCGGTGGTCGCCATCAACGTGACGGCGGTGATGAGATTGTTGATCGCTTTCATGACATGGCCCGACCCAACGGGGCCGAGATGAAAGATTTGCTTGCCGAGAATTTCGAGGATCGGTCGAACCCGCGCGATGTCCGCCTCGGCGCCGCCGACCATGAACACCAGCTCCGCCGCCTTGGCGCCGGCCTCGGCGCCCGAGACCGGCGCGTCGACCATGGCGATGCCCGCGAGTGCCAGCCGCGCCGCCACCGCCTTGGTATGCCACGGCTCGGCCGAGGAGGTATCGAGCAGCAGCCCGCCGGGCTTCAAGCCCTGCACCACGCCCTCCGCGCCAAGGGCGACGGCGCTAACTTCGCGGCCCGAGGGCAGCATGGTGATGACGATGTCCGACGCGGCGCCGACCGCCTTCGGCGACGCGGCGACGGCGACATTGTTGTAGGGCGCGGCGATCCGTGCCGCGGCGACCGGATCGAGATCGTACACCGTCACCTGATAGCCGGCCTTGGCGAGATGCCCCGCCAGCGGCGCGCCCATCACGCCGAGGCCGATGAAGCCGATGCGCTCGCCCGGCATTTAGAGCGGACTCAGCGGCGCCATGCCGAAATGGAGGCGCGCGCGGTTCGGCGCGGTGCGCAGATAGCGCATGGTGCCGTGGGTGCGCAGCACGGCGAGATCGCGAAAGTGGCGCGCGAGCATCGAGTCTCGCTGGCCGCTGCTGGTGCCGGCGGTGGTGAACAGCAGGTCCGTCGCCTCCCATGCCAGCTTCACGCAATGCTGTTCGACGAGGATCATGCCGCGATCGGCCTCGTCGGTGAACGGCACGCCCTCCTCGACGAAGGCGCGGCAATGCTCGGTATAGTCGCGCCCGACCTGGAGCAGCGCGTTCTCCGCCGTATCGATCCAGGCGCGGGCGAGGCCCCAGCATTCCTGATATTCATGCAGTTCGACCCGCGTGCCGCCCACCGTCAGCCCGCGCTGCGGCTTGGCCATCACCTCCTCGAACAGATCGAGCGCGCCGCGCGCGATGCCGACCGCGACCGCCGCCGCCTCGGCAATGAGGAAGGTCGATTTGCGGCCGTAATAGATCGGATTGGCGAACGGCCGCGTCGCCAAGTCGCGCGCCGGCGGCGCCTGCCAGATGGTCCAGTCGATGGCGCGATGCGCCGGCACGAACAGATCGTCGACGACCGCCCGCTTCGAGCCGGTGCCCTGCATGCCGATCATCCGCCAATTATTGACGATGGCGAACTCGTCCCGTTTCAACAGCACATGCATGTGGACCGGCTGGCCGTCCGGCCCCCGGCGCATCGCCCCGCCCAGCAGGTGAGTCGCCATGTCGCAGCCCGACGCATAATCCCAGCCGCCGTTACAGCGCCAGCCGCCCGCGACCGGCACCATCGCCGCCGGCTGACCGACGGCGGGACAGCGGAACTCGCCGTCGCTGCCATAGGCCTCGATCTGGGTCTCGTCGGAGAACAACGCGAGGATCAGCGGATGGCCCGCGGTCAAGGCCAGCACCCAGCCGCTCGACGGACAGCCGCGCGCGATCTCCATCATCACCTTGAGGAAGGTCACCATATCGAATTCATAGCCGCCGAACCGGCGCAGCTGAATGATGCGATAGAACCCGGCGCGGACGAATTCGTCGTTGGTCTCGGGCAGGATCGCGCCATGCGCCTCGCACGCCGCCTGGCGCTCGCGCAGGGTGGCGCGCATCGCGGTCGCGCGGCTCAGCATCGCCGCCGGGGTCAGCGACGGCTCGGGCGGCGCGATCGCCCCCCGCTGTTCCTCAAGCACCGCTCCCGGCCCCGCCATTCTCGCCTCCCGAAACGCCGATCAACTCCGCGTGATCATAAGCCGGGGCCGTGCCGCCGCGCCACGAAAAGCCATGCGTTCTGGGCGAACCGACCACCCGATGCCTCGCATTGTCGGTGTATCTTCTTGCCCAACACGGGCAGCCGCCCATAATGATCGGGCAACGATGGAGGACGCCATGAATGTACGCAGCATTCTTGAGCATAAGGGTCGCACGGTCGCGACCATCCGTCCCGATACGGGGATCGAGGCGGCGGTGGCGCTGATGCGGTTCAAGGGGGTCGGCGCCCTGGTGGTCAGCACCGACAGTGCCGTGGTCGAGGGCATCATCTCCGAGCGCGATATTGTGCGGGCGCTGGCGGAATGGGGCACCGACATCGGCGGCATGCGGGTCGCGACCCTGATGAGCCGCGATGTCGTCACCTGTACCGAGGCCGACAGCATCGCCGATCTGATGCGGATCATGACGGAGCGCCGCTTTCGCCATATCCCAGTGGTGGAGCGCGGCGCCCTCGTCGGCATCGTCAGCATCGGCGACGTGGTGAAAAGCCGCATCGAGGAAGTCGAATCGGAATCCGACGCGATGCGTGGGCTGATCGCGCAGGCATAACGCCACTTCGGTCTCCGCCCGATCCGCTTTAGAATGGCGCGATGGGGACGGGGATCGGGTTGGTATTGATGGGCCTTGCGCTGCTCGCTGCGGTGGGCGGCCTGATTTGGTTTGTCGTGGATGCGCGGCGCCCCCGGGCGAACGTCGCGGATTTGCTGCGCGGCGAGACCGATCGGCTTCGGCAAAATTTCGATGAGCAGGCCCGGGGCTTGCGGGTCGAGCTTGGAAATACATTAAGCAGCCAGATCGGCACGGTTGGCGCCGCGCTTACCGCGCTTCGCGATTCCCTCGATAAAAGCCAGGACACGCTGCGACAGGCCGTCGAGGGCCGGCTCGATGCCATCCGCAATGAAAATACCGCCAAGCTGGAGGAGATGCGGCAGACCGTCGACGAGAAGCTGCAAACGACGCTCGAAACCCGGTTGAGCGAATCGTTCAAGCGCGTCGTCGAGCAGCTGGAGCGCGTCCATCAAGGCATCGGCGAAATGCAATCGTTGGCATCGGGGGTCAGCGATCTGAAAAAAATCCTCAGCAATGTTCGCATCAGGGGGACCTTCGGCGAAAATCAACTCTCCCTGCTGCTCGAACAATTTCTGTCGCCGGAACAATTCATTCGCAACGCTCAGATTCAGGAACATAGCCAGGAGCGGGTCGAATTCGCGGTACGGCTGCCCGGCCGCGATGCCGAGAGCGAGGTGTTGTTGCCGGTCGATGCTAAATTTCCGCGTGAGGATTACGAGCGGCTTTTGGCGGCCGCGGATATCGGAGACCAGGGCGGCGTCGAAGAAGCCAGCAAAGCCCTTGAAGCGCGCGTCAAAGGATTCGCCAAGACCATCAGGGACAAATACATCCATCCGCCGCGAACCACCGATTTCGCGATTCTGTTTCTGCCGACCGAAGGTCTCTATGCGGAAATATTGCGGCGACCGGGCCTGTTTGACCAAATTCAGCGGGACTGTCACGTCACGCTGACCGGGCCAACGACTTTTGTCGCGTTTCTGAACGCGCTCCAGATGGGATTTCGCTCGCTTGCGATTGAAAAGCGCTCGAGCGAGGTATGGCGATTGCTGGGGGCGATCCAAGCCGAATTTGTCACCTACGACACGGTCGTGAGCGGCCTGGCGAAACAGCTCCAGGCGGCGGCGAACTCCGTCAAGAAGCTCAATACCCGCTCCAACGTGATGAAGAGAAAATTGAAAGACGTTGAACAGATTTCCCAGGCGGAAGCCGGGGTTATCCTGGGCACCGAATTCGTCTTGGCCGCGCCGGAGGAACTCGATGAATCCGACGCCGATACGGGTGAATGACAATGTCGTGTAGGCGCTATGCCGGTGTTGCCATGGCGCGCGGAATCGGGCATAGTTCCGCCATGAATTTCGTCGACACCATGACCTGTTTCAAACGCTGGCACCAAATGGCGCCGGCCTGCGGCTGTTGTGGAGTCGAACCCGAGGTTTAGGACCGAGGCAGACCCCAGACGAAGCCGCCAGCGACCAGCGAGGCGGCTTTTTTATTGCCGCCTCTCGACAGCGCCCGCGGGTGGGAGGATGGCATGTGGAAAGATTGGCTGGAACGGACCCTGACCCGCAACAACGCGCCGGTGATGCTGGCGTCGGAAATCCTGTGCCCGGAGCCGGCGAACGGCAACGCCGCAAGCGAGACGCAAGCCGAACCGAAGCCGGCCGAACCGAAGCGGCTTGAGCCGGTCTAGGCTCAGTAGCTGCCCATCGACTGGCGCGGCAGGAACAGCGTCATCACGAAGGCCAGCGCCGACACGATCACCACGGCGAGGAAGGTCTGGTGCAGCCCGATATTCAGCGCGTGTTGCAACAGCGTGAATTGCTGCGGGTCGATCGTGCCGGCGGCGTGGCTTTGTAGTACCTCGCGCATGCTATCCAGCGTGACATGGCCCATGCCGGCGCCGGAAAGCTGGTGCTCCAGGCTGTTGTTCAGCACGCTGCCCAGGATCGCGACGCCGAGGGTGCTGCCGAGCAGGCGCGAGAAGATGTTGGAGGCGGTGGCGCTGCCGCGTTTCGACCATTCGACGCTCGACTGGATCATCACCGTCGAGGTGGTGGTGAGCAGGCCCATGCCGAAGCCGAAGAAGAACGAGCCGAGGCCCGGAACGGCCGCGCTCATCCCCGGCTGCAACAGAAAGAACACCAGCCCGCCGAGCATGCAGGAGAGGCCGCCGAGCCGAGCCGCGCCGCGCCCGCCGACATAGCGCGCGATGCGGCCGAACACGGTCGAGGCCAGCGACCAGGCGACCGACAGCGCGGTCACCGAAAAGCCGGCGACGATCGCCGAATCGCCCATCACGCCCTGAACATAAGTCGGGATCAGCGCGCTGACCCCGATGATGCCCATGCCGGCGATCATGGTCGCGGCGTTGCAGATGGCAACGAGGCGCTGACGCCATAGATCGAGCGACAGGATTGGCTCGGGCGCGCGGTTTTCCTGCCACAGAAACAGGCCGAGACAGATCACGAAGGCGGCGATCAGCAGATAGACCGGCGCGGAATTCCACGGCCATTGATGGCCGCCCTGGATCAGCACCAGCAGCAGGGACGTGACCGAGACGGTGAAGAATCCGGCGCCGGCGAAGTCGAGCTTGGCGGCGCGGTATTTCACTTCCTCGCGGTAATAGATCAGGAGGCCGATGACGGTCAGCACCCCGAACGGCACGTTGATCCAGAAGATCCAGCGCCAGGACAGGACCTGCACGATGATGCCGCCAACCAGCGGGCCGATGATCGCGGCGAAGCCCCAGACGCTGGAAAGATAGCCCTGGACCTTCATCCGCTCTTCTTGGGTATAGATGTCGCCGGCGATGGTGGTGGCGATCGGCAGGATCGAGCCGGCGCCGACACCCTGGATCAGCCGGAACACGATCAGCGACGGCATCGACCAGGCGAAGCCGCAGGCGATCGAGCCGACCAGGAACAGGCTGATGCCGAACACCAGCATTGGGCGGCGGCCATAGATGTCCGCCAGCTTGCCATAGAGAATCGCGGTGATCGCCTGGGGCAGCAGGAACGCCGAGAAAACCCAGCTATAGAGCGAAAAACCGCCCAGCACGCCGATGATCACCGGCATCGCGGTCGCGACCACGGTGGCCTCGACGGCCGCCATGAACATCGCCAGCATCAGGCATCCCAGCACGAAGCCGCGATGCGGGACGATCGATTTGGCCGGCGTGTCGGGCGGGGCAGGCGCAGCGGATAAAGGGGCGGTGTCGTCCATGGGTTCCTTGGGTTCGGCGCGCAATTGACCAGAAGCCGCCGGTCCCCGCCACCCTCAAATTGGCATTCAAGCCTTGCGCAGCACCAGATGATGGAGGTGCCAATGCTTGGCCTCGCCGCGCGGCGTCACGCTGTCGGTCTCCTCGATGTCGTGCATTTCGACCGTGAAACCGGCCAGCAATCGGCCGAGCGAATCGTCATCGTGGACGACGACATGAGGCCGCCCGGCCCAGGAATCGCGCTCGCCCAATAATTGTCCGGCGAACCGGCTGCCCGGCTTGAGCGTGTCGATGACCTTGCGCCACAGCGCCGGAAACGCCGCCGCCTCGCAAAAAAACAGGCAGAAACTGGCATTGATCAGATCGGCCGGCGGCCACGCCGCGGCCTCGAACCGCGCGACTCGCGTTTCCAGCGCGCCGCCCGGCGGCAGATCCGGCCGGGCAGCCACCCGCGCGATGGCAATCGCCTCGCTGTCGATCGCCAGCACCGGCCAGCCGCGCCGCAGCAGAGCAATCGTATCGCGGCCGTCGCCGCAGCCGAGATCGACGGCGAAACCCGGCGCCGCGAACCGGTCCAGCGCGAACAGCAGGGTCGGGCGCGGCGGCCGCCCTGCGGTCTTTTGGTAATAATCGGTCCAGCGCGCGGTATCGGTGGCCATGCACGATGGTAGCATGAGGGCTTGTCGGCGGTATCACGGGCCGATAGCGTGTCGGAAAATGACTCGGGGAGCGCGCGAATGAGCAACCTCACGGAAACCATCGGCGCCGGCGACACGGTCGAGGGCGTGCTCAACTACGTCGCGCCGGATTCGCGGGTCAATCGCCGCTATGTCTTTCCGGGCGACGAAGTGAATACCGGACGTTTCGTGTCGCATCGCGTCGCCATTCGCGACGCGCGATGCGCGACCCCGGCGCCGACGCTCGACACCCACGGCTTCGAGCTGTTCCGGGACAAAAGCGCGGTAACCGATTTTCACGATCGCGCCGAGATCGACCGGCTCTATCCGCAAGAGGTCGTGGCCGCGGTCCAGCGCATCACCGGCGCCGATCTGGTGTTGCCGACCGGCTATTTGCTGCGCACCGCCGCCGACAACGCGGCCGAACGCATGATCCAGCCGCCGGCCGCCGATGTTCATGTCGACATGGCCTGGCATTCGGCGCCGCGCACCGCGCGCCAAGTGTTCGACCAGCAAGGGCCGGCGGGCAGGACCTACCGGCGCTTCCTGTGCACCAGCTTTTGGCGAACCTTTTCGCCGCCGCCACAGGATTGGCCGCTGGCACTATGCGACGGCACCAGCATCTCGCAACATAACGGCGAGCCGAACCGGCTGATCTTCACCGAGGCGCGGCCGACCGACGCGGACATCGCGGCGGCGCTCGCCCATGAGGACGAGTTGCCGGCCGCGACCATCTTCCGCTACACGCCGGATCAGTGCTGGTTCTATTACCCTGAGATGAACCGCGACGAGGCGATCGTGATCAAGTTCTACGATTCCGATCACGGCCACGCCTGGTTTGCGCCGCATACCGCGTTCCACGACGAGACGCGGCCCGGCGCGCGGACGCGCGAAAGCATCGAATTCCGCACCGTGGCCTATTGGTTCTAGGCTTGGGAAAAGCGTCATGAGCATCCGCGAAGAGACCAGACTAGCGACGGATACCGTCACCGCGACCCTAAACTATGTCTCGCCCGACACCGAGATCAGCCGCCGCTTCTGCTTTCCCGGCGACGAGGTGAATACCGGCCGCTTCGTGCCGCATCGCGTTACCATCCGCGATGCCCGCATGGCGGCGGAACGCCCGACGCTCGGCACGCATGGCTTCGAGCTGTTTCGGCACGAGAGCACGGTCGGGAATTTCCGCGACCGCACCGAAATCGACGCGGTCTATCCGGCGGAGGTAATCGAGGCGGTGAAGGCGCTGACCGGCGCCGATCTGGTGCTGTCGCTGGGCTATGTCATGCGCACCGCCGCCGACACCAGCGACGGGCGCAACCAGCCGCCGGCCTCCGACGTGCATGTCGACATGTCGCCGACGACCGGGCCGAAGGCGGCGCAGGCCCTGTTCGCGCCCGCGATGCCGGGCCAAACCTATCGCCGCTTTCTCGCCTCGAGCTTCTGGCGCCCCTATTCGGAGCCGCCGCAGGATTGGCCGGTGGCGCTGTGCGATTTTCGCAGCATCGCGCCGGAGGAGGGCGTGCATAATCGGCGCATCTGGCGCGACGCACGCCCCACGCCGGCGGAGATGCTGGCGCCGATCCCGAACGAGGACGAGATTCCCTCGGCGCTGATCTTCCGCCACGGCCCGCATCACCGCTGGTTCTATTACCCCGATATGAACCGCGACGAGGTGCTGCTGATCAAGCTGCATGATTCGGACCATGATCGCGCCTGGTTCGCGCCGCACACCGCGTTCCACGATACCGGCCGGCGTGGCGCGCGGACCCGCGAAAGCATCGAATTCCGCACCATCGCCTATTGGCTATGATCTGGCTATGACCGGGGGGCTATAGCGCTTGAACGGCGGCCGGCCGCTGTTACATTGGCCGGCATGATCTCCCGCCGCGCCGCGCTGTCTCTGCTTGCCGGGTCGGCTGTCGCCCTCGGGCCGGCTCGGCTCCTGGCGCAGACCGGCAAGCGCACCGTCACCGATGGCGCCGGCCGCAAGGTCGAAATCCCCGCCACCATCGGCCGGGTGTTCGCCGCCGGCACGCCCGCCGCGATCTCGCTCTATACCCTGGCGCCGGACCGGCTGGTGGGCTGGCCCGAGCCGATCAACGAAGAGCGCCGCGCGTATCTGCCGGCGAAATACGCCGCCTTGCCGGTCACCGGGCGCCTGACCGGGCGCGCCAACACCGCCAATGTCGAGGTGGTGCTCAAGAACCAGCCCGATCTCATCATCGATATCGGCACCATCGCGCCGATCTATGCCTCGCTGGCCGACCGGGTGCAGCAGCAGACCGGCATTCCCTACCTGCTGCTCGACGGCGCGCTGACCCGCACGCCGGCGCTATACCGCCAGCTCGGCGAAATCCTGGGCGCCGCCGCCGAGGCCGAGGGGCTGGCGGCCTATGCCGCCGACCTGCTGGCGCTGGTCCGGACCCGCGTCGCCTATGTGCCGCGTGACCAGCGCGCCCGCGTTTATTACGCGCGCGGACCGGAGGGGCTGGAGACCGGCCTCGCCGGCTCGATCAATGCCGAGATGCTGGATTTCGTCGGCGCGATGAATGTCGCCGCCACCGGGGAAAAGCGTAATATCGCCACCGTATCCGCCGAGCAGATCCTGGCCTGGAATCCCGAGGATGTGGTGACCATCGATCAGCGCTTTTATCAGGCTGTGTGGCATGATCCGATCTGGGAGGAGGTCCTGGCGGTGCGTCAGCGCCGCGTCTTCCTGGCGCCGAACAAGCCGTTCGGCTGGTTCGATTCGCCGCCCGCCGCCAATCGGCTGATCGGCCTCAAATGGCTGTGCAACAAGCTCTATGGCGGCCTCTTTACTGGCGACCTTGCCGCCGAGACGCATGATTTTTATCGCCGCTTCTATCATATCGACCTGACCCCGGTGCAGCTCACGGCCTTGCTGGAGCCGGCGTGAAGCATAGCTGGGCCGTCGATATCGGATTGCCGCTCGGCCTTCTGGTGCTGCTGTGCATCGGCGCCTTCGCGGTCGGCCAGTTCCCGGTCAGCCCGCACGATCTCTTCGCGGTGCTGTGGGCCAAGGTCTCCGGCGGCGCCAGCCATGTCGCGCCAGCGGTCGATGCGGTGGTGTGGCGCATCCGCCTGCCGCGCATCGCCGCCGCAATCCTGGTCGGGGCGGCGCTGGCGGGCGCCGGCTCGACCTATCAGGGCCTGTTCCGCAACCCGCTGGTCTCGCCCGACATTCTCGGCGTCGCGGCAGGCGCCGGTCTCGGCGCGGTGCTGGGCATTTTCCTGTCGCTGCCGATTCTACTGGTGGAGCTGCTGGCCTTTGTCGGCGGGCTGGGCACGGTCGCGGTGGTCTATCTCATCGGCACCGCGATGAAGGGCCGCGACCCGATCCTGGTGCTGGTGCTGGCGGGCGTCGCGATGGGCACGCTGCTCGGCGCCGCGATCGCGCTGGTGAAGGTCTTCGCCGATCCCTACAACCAATTGCCGGCCATCACCTTCTGGCTGCTGGGCAGCCTCACCTCGGTCAACCTGCCCGACCTTTACGCGGCGCTGCCGGCCATCCTGATCGGCCTGGTGCCGCTCTATCTCCTGCGCTGGCGCATGAATGTGATGACGCTGGGCGAGGAGGAGGCGCGGTCGCTGGGCGTCAACACCGCCGTGCTGCGCTTTCTGTTCATCGCGGGCGCCACCCTCATCACCTCGGCGGCGGTGTCGATCTCCGGCATCATCGGCTGGATCGGCCTGATCATCCCGCACATGGCGCGGCTGATCACGGGGCCGGAATTCTCGCGCCTCTTGCCGGTCTCGATGCTGATGGGCGCGGCCTATTTGCTGCTGGTGGACACGCTGGCGCGGACCATGGCGACCATCGAGATTCCGATCGGCGTGCTGACCGCCTTCATCGGGGCGCCGTTCTTCCTGTGGCTGCTGGCCTCGTCGCGGCGCGGCTGGCAATGATCCTCGAAGCGACCAAGCTCGATATCGGCTATCGCCGGAAAAAGATCGGTCGTGATATCGACATCGATATCCGCGAGGGGGAGGTTTTATGCCTCCTCGGCCCCAATGGCGGCGGCAAGACCACGCTGATGAAGACGCTGCTGGGCCTGCTGCCGCCGCTGGGCGGCCGGGTGACGTTGCAAGGCAAGGACATCGCCGCGTTCTCGCGGCCCGAGCTGGCGAAATTGGTGGGCTATGTGCCCCAGGCGGGCACCGCGTTCTTTCCCTTCACGGTGCTCGATACCGTGCTGATGGGACGGGTCGCGCATATCGGCCTCTTCGCCTCGCCCGGCAAGAAGGATGTGGCGGCGGCGGAAGCCGGTCTCGCGGCGCTCGGCATGTCGCATCTGCGCGACCGCATCTATACCGAGATCAGCGGCGGCGAGCGCCAGATGGTGCTGATCGCCCGCGCGCTGGCGCAGGAGCCGCGCCTGCTGGTGATGGACGAGCCGACCGCCAGCCTCGATTTCGGCAACCAGCTCCGCGTCCTCGACCAGATTACGGCGCTGGCGAAACGCGGCATGGCGGTGGTGCTGTCGACCCACGATCCCGACCATGTCTTCTTGTGCGGCGACCGCGCCGCCTTGCTGCGCGACGGCCGCCTCGCGGCGCTCGGCCCGCCGGCCGAGGTCATCACCCCGGCGGCGCTGGCGGCGCTTTATGGCGTCGAGGTCGAGGTCGTCGAATTGCCCGATCACCAGACCTTCACCGCCGTCCCGGCACGCGGGCGCAAGCCGTTCGCCAGCTAATTCCTCACCAATAGCGGACCGTCAACAGCGTGCCAGCGAATACCAGATAGAGCAGGCCGATCCAGGAGAGGCGGAGACCGGTAACGTGGCCGCCGCGGAAAATCGCGAACAGCGCCATGACGGCGACCACCGTGACGGCGGCGGCGACGGCAAGCGCGCGGTCGAACAGCCACGGGGTGCCGAACAGGCCGATGGCGGTCGGCACCGTCGCCTGGATCATCATCGAGCCGCCGATATTGGCCAGCGCCAGCTTCTCCTTGCCCTGGCGGGTCCAGATCACCGCGTTCATCGTCTCCGGCAGCTCGGTCGCGATCGGCGCCAGCAGCAGCGCCGCGAGCTGCGGCGACAGGCCCAGCCACGGGCCGATCTGGTTGAGCTGGCCGACGAAGACATGCGAGGCGAGGAAGATCACCGCCAGCGCGCCCAGCGTTTGCAGCGCGGCCCACCACAGCGCCGGGTTGCGGTCGCGGGGACGGATTTTTAAGGGTGCCAAGTCGCGCGCCTGGGCGATGGCGCCGCCGCGCGCCAGTTCCCTCCAGACATAAAGACCATAGGCGAGCAGGAACACCAGGCCGAGCCAATGCTTGCCGGGAAAGGCAGCGAAGCCCAGCCCCAAGCCGCCGCAGAAGATGACCAGGAACCAGCCCTGATCCCGGCTAAGCCGGCGGCGGTCGCTGGCGGGAAGGCGCTGGCGGCGCAGGGCCGGGGCGGCGCCGAGCAGCACCAGCCCGACAATGCCGTAGGCGATGGTGCTGAGCACCAGCGGGCCGCCGATCGCCGCGCCGACGCCGATCTCCCGCTGGGCGTCGCTGGTGCCGAAGACCACCGCCATCAGGGTGACGACACTCTCGGGCAGCGCCGTGCCGAAAGCCGCGAGGATGGTGCCGGTGGCGGTCTGGGTGACCGACAGACGCTGGCCACACCATTCGACGCCGTTGACGAAGAATTCGCACGACAAATAGATCGCGATCGCGGCGCCAATGAAGAGAATAACGGTAACGATCATATCCCGACCACCGACCGGCCGGGACGAAGGACGCGATGACATTGAATCCCCTCCCGGCCGGGATGGAATCAATGCCAACGGTCTCGCCAAACGAAGGGTCGTCCGCGCCATGGCCGAAGCCAAGTATGTTGACGCGAACCCCGCTTAATCGCGGGCGGCTACTCCCCACTGACGGCTTGGATATATCAGAGCTTCACGCGCCGGGATAGAGGGCGATCCTTAAAGCGGCGGGAACTTGTTCGCGATCAGGGCGTGCAATTGCCACGACATCTGCATCGCCGTCTGCTGCGCGGTGCGGCGCGCGCCGTCCGCATCGCGCCCGCCTGGATTGCGCAGATGCCGCATCTCGCCCAGCAGGATCGCGTCGATCATGCCCGTGACCGGCGAATGATGCAGGGATTCTTCAACGTTGCGATTGGGTTTGGTGCCGCGCCTGACCATGGTGGCCATTGACATCGGCGCACCGTCGCTTGTCATGGGACGAAAGGTTAATCGGCCGCCATGTTAACGATTGGCGCCGCCCAGCGGCCGGATTGACAGGCGAGGGCGGCGCGCTTAGGTTCCGGGCGCTTCTCTGAAGCTGGTTTTTGTCATTACCCTCACGGGGGACGGTCGGTCCGCGAGTGTCGCGCACCGGCCCGCTATGCTTTGACGGGACGATCATAGGCACGCCATGTTCGAGAGTCTAAGTCAGCGCCTGACCGATACGTTCGACCGCCTGAAAAAGCGCGGCGCGCTGTCGGAGGAGGATGTCGGCGTCGCGATGCGCGAGATCCGCCTAGCGCTGATCGAGGCCGATGTCGCGCTGCCCATCGTCAAGCAATTCGTCGACGCTGTCCGCGCCAAGGCGATCGGGGCGGAGGTGCTGCGCTCCATCACCCCGGCGCAGATGGTGGTGAAGATCGTCCACGACCATCTGATCGAGACGCTGGGCGCGGGCGAGCCGATCAATCTCAACGCCGTGCCGCCGGTGCCGATCCTGATGCTGGGTCTGCAAGGCTCGGGCAAGACCACGACCTCGGCCAAGCTGGCGCGCATGCTGAAGGAGCGCGAGCGCAAGAAGGTGCTGCTCGCCTCGCTCGACGTGCACCGCCCGGCGGCGCAAGAGCAATTGGCGATTCTGGCGCGCCAGATCGGCGTCACGTCGCTGGAGATCGTCGCGGGCGAACAGCCGGTGACCATCGCCCGGCGCGCGATGGATGTGGCGCGGCGCGAAGCCTATGACGTGGTGATCCTCGATACCGCCGGCCGGCTCCATATCGACGAGACGCTGATGTTCGAGGTCGCGGCGGTCAGCCAGGAGGTGAAGCCGGCCGATTCGCTGCTGGTCGCCGATGCCATGACCGGCCAGGACGCGGTCAATCTGGCGAAAAGCTTTTCCGAGCGCGTCGGCATCACCGGCATCGTGCTGACCCGCGTCGATGGTGACGCGCGCGGCGGCGCCGCGCTGTCGATGCGCGCCGTCACCGGCAAGCCGATCAAGCTGCTGGGCCTCGGCGAAAAGCTCGACGCCCTCGAAATCTTCCGGCCGGAGCGGATCGCCGGCCGCATTCTCGACATGGGTGACGTCGTCAGCCTGGTCGAGAAAGCCGCCGAGACCATCGAGCAGGAAGACGCCGAGAGGCTCGCCAAGAAAATGGCGCGCGGCCAGTTCGATCTCAACGATCTGGCGGCCCAGCTGCGCCAGCTACGCAAGATGGGCGGCATGGGCGGCGTCATGGGCATGCTGCCCGGTGTGCAGAAGATCAAGAAGCAGATCAGCGAAGCCAACCTCGATGACAGCCTGATCAAGCGCCAGGAAGCGATCATCGGCTCGATGACGCAGAAGGAGCGCAAGGACCCCAAGCTGCTGAACGCGTCGCGGCGGCGGCGCATCGCGACGGGATCGGGCACCAGCGTTCAGGAGATCAATCGCCTGCTGAAACAGTATCAGGACATGGCGACGATGATGAAAAAGATGAACAAGCTCGGTCAGAAGGGCCTGATGCGGCACGGCATCGGCGCGCTGATGCCGGGCGGCGGTTTCGGACGATAACGCATTCACAGGGATTCCCAAGGAGCAGCATGGCACTCAAGATTCGCATGGCCCGGGCGGGCGCCAAGAAACGGCCGTTCTACAATATCGTGGTGGCCGACAGCCGCAGCCCGCGCGACGGCCGCTTTATCGAAAAGCTCGGCACCTACAATCCGATGCTGGTGAAGGACCATCCCGACCGCATCAAGCTGAAGGCGGAGCGGATTCAGCATTGGCTGGGCGTCGGGGCGCTTCCGAGCGAGCGCGTCGCGCGCTTTCTGGGCGATGCCGGCCTGCGCGACAAGCCCGCGATCAGCGAGCGGCCGAAGCAGTCGGCGCCGCGCAAGAAGGCCCAGGAGCGCGCTGCCGCTGCGGCAGCGGCAAGCGGCGAGGCGGGAGCGGCGACAGCCTGAACATTAAATGGCGATGCGTGGCTCACCCCCCACCCCGACCCTCCCCCTCAAGGGGGGAGGGAGTATTCGGAGCCAGACTTCTCCCTCCCCCCTTGAGGGGGAGGGTCGGGGTGGGGGGAACCGCGTGTTGCTGGGCGCCATCGCGGGCGCCCATGGGGTACGCGGCGAGGTGCGCGTCAAGAGCTTCACGGCCGAGCCGAAGGCGATCGCCGATTATGGCCCGCTCCAGGACAAAGGCGGCCGGCCGGTCGTGCTGACCCTGCGCGGCGCCGCCGGCGACATGCTGATCGCCGTCGTGGAAGGCATCACCGACCGCGATCAGGCCGAGAAGCTCAAAGGCACCGAGATTTATGTCGCGCGCGGCGCGCTGCCGGCCCCGGCAGCGGACGAATTCTATCACGCCGACCTGGTCGGGCTGGCGGTGCGGCTGACCGACGGCACGCCGTTCGGCACGGTGCGCGCGGTGCATGATTACGGCGCCGGCGAATCGCTCGAGGTCGCGCGCGAGGGCGGCGGCGAGGTGCTGGTGCCGTTCACCCGCGCCGCGGTGCCGGTCGTGGATATCGCCGGCGGCTTCATCGTGCTCGACCCGCCGGCCGGATTGCTGAGCGATTAGGATGCCGCCCTGGACCGCGACCGTCCTGACCCTGTTCCCGGCGATGTTTCCGGGGCCGCTGGCGCATTCGCTGGCCGGCAAGGCGCACGAGGCCGGCATCTGGCGGCTGGACGCGGTGGATATTCGCGGCTTCGCCGACGACAAGCACCGCACCGTCGACGATGCGCCGTTCGGCGGCGGCCCGGGCATGGTGATGCGGCCCGATGTCATCGACCGCGCCATCGCGGCGACGGCGGTCGCCGGGCCGCTGCTCTATCTCAGCCCGCGCGGCCGGCGGCTCGATCAGGCGCGGGTCAAGGAATTGGCGGCGGGGCCGGGTCTCGGCCTGCTGTGCGGCCGCTTCGAGGGCATCGACCAGCGCATCATCGAGGCCCGCCAGATCGAGGAAGTGAGCCTCGGCGACTTTGTGCTGTCGGGCGGCGAGCCGGCGGCGATCGCGCTGATCGACGCGTGCCTGCGGCTGCTGCCCGGCGTGGTCGGCGCCGCTGCGACCTTGGCCGAGGAGAGTTTCGCGGCGGGCCTCTTGGAATATCCGCATTATACCCGCCCGCAAATCTGGCAGGGGCGCGCCGTTCCGGCGGTGCTGCTGTCGGGCCATCACGAGGATATCCGCCGCTGGCGCTTGGCCGAGGCGGAACGCGCGACGCGGGAGCGCCGCGCCGATCTATGGACGCAATATCGGGCCCGGCATCACGGGGCCGAACAGGAAGCTGGAGAGCATCATCATGAATCGCATTGAGACCATCGGCCACGAAGCGGCGATGAAACTGGCCGAGGCGCGCGCCGTGCCGGAATTCGGCCCTGGCGATACCGTCAAGGTCAGCATCAAGGTGGTCGAGGGTGAGCGCGAACGCATCCAGGCGTTCGAGGGCGTGTGCATCGCGCGCAAGAATGCCGGCGTCAATTCCAGCTTTACGCTGCGGAAGATTTCCTATGGCGAGGGCGTCGAGCGCATCTTCCCGCTCTACTCGCCACGCATCACCGCCATTGAGGTCAACCGCCGCGGCGCGGTACGGCGCGCCAAGCTCTATTATCTGCGCGGCCTCACCGGCAAGAAGGCGCGCATCACCGAGCGCGCGCGCGAATACGGCGTCGCCGCGCCGAAAGCCGGGAAGAATGCCCCGGCGGTGGCGGCGGCGGCCGCCGCCAAGGAATAATATTTTCGGATTCAGTGAGGGTCGCATGGCCAAGCCACGCACATTGTTCGACAAGATCTGGGATAATCATCTGGTCGATATCCAGCCGGACGGCACCGGCCTCTTATATATCGACCGCCACTTGACCCATGAGGTCACCAGCCCGCAGGCGTTCGCGGGGCTGCGCGCCGCCGGCCGCAAGGTGCATCGGCCCGACGCCACCATCGCGGTCGCCGATCATAATGTGCCGACCAGCGATCGCTCGCACGGCATCGACGATCCCGAGAGCCGGATCCAGATCGAGCTTCTGGAGCGCAACGTCAAGGAATTCGGCGTGCCCTATTTCGGCATGACCGATATCCGCCAGGGCATCGTCCATATCATCGGGCCGGAGCAGGGGCTGACCCAGCCCGGCATGACCATCGTGTGCGGCGACAGCCATACCGCGACCCATGGCGCGTTCGGCGCGCTGGCCTTCGGCATCGGCACGTCGGAGGTCGAACATGTGCTGGCGACCCAGACGCTGATCCAGCGCCACGCCAAGAACATGCTGGTCGAGGTCACCGGCGCGCTCGGCTTCGGCGTTACGGCGAAGGATCTGATCATGGCGGTGATCGCCAGGATCGGCATTGCCGGCGGCACCGGCCATGTCATCGAATATGCCGGCGACGCCCTACGCCGCCTGTCGATGGAAGGCCGCATGACGGTGTGCAACATGTCGATCGAGGCCGGCGCCCGCGCCGGGCTGATCGCGCCTGACGAAACCACATTCGAATACCTCAAGGGCCGGCCCTATTCGCCGAAGGCGGGCGCCTGGGAACAGGCGCTCGCGTTCTGGCGGACGCTGCCCTCCGATCCCGGCGCGCATTACGACCGGGTGGTGACGCTCGACGCCGCGGCGATCTCGCCGCTGGTGACCTGGGGCACCAAGCCCGAGCATGTCGTGCCGATCACCGGCGCCATTCCCGACCCCGACGGCGAGCCGGACGAGGAGCGCCGCAACGGCATGAAGCGCGCGCTCGACTATATGGGCCTGACCGCCGGCACGCGGATGACCGACATCGCGGTCGATCATGTCTTCATCGGCTCCTGCACCAACGGCCGGATCGAGGATTTTCGCGCCGCCGCCGCGGTCGCCAAGGGCAAGAAGGTGGCGCCCGGCGTGCGCGCCATGGCGGTACCGGGCTCGGGCCTCGTCAAGCACCAGGCGGAGGAAGAGGGCCTCGACCGGATTTTGAGCGAGGCCGGATTCGAGTGGCGCGAGCCGGGTTGTTCGATGTGCCTTGCCATGAACGCCGATAAGTTGATGCCGGGCGAGCGTTGCGCCTCGACCTCGAACCGCAATTTCGAAGGGCGCCAGGGGCCGGGCGGCCGCACGCATCTCCTGTCGCCGGCGATGGCGGCGGCGGCGGCGGTCACCGGCAAGCTCGCCGACGTGCGCCAGATGAATTGAATGTTTCCATGTGCATTACGATCCGCCACGCAGACTTATCCCTCTCCGCCCTTGGGGGCGGAGAGGTTAGGTGAGGTGGGGGAAACGATGAGCCTGCCCACCTCACCCTCCCGCGCCTTCGGCGCGGGCCCCTCCCTCTCCCCCCAAGGGGCGGAGAGGGGAAAGTTAGGGAGAATTTAGATGGATAAATTCACCACGATCACCAGTGTCGCGGCGCCGCTGCCGACCATCAATGTCGATACCGACATGATCATCCCGGCGCGCTATCTGAAGACCATCGAGCGCAAGGGTCTCGGCAAGGGCCTGTTCCATGCCCAGCGCTTCAAGGCGGATGGCAGCGAGAATGCCGATTTCGTCCTCAATCAGCCGGCCTATCGCAAGGCGGAGATCCTGGTCGCGGGGCCGAATTTCGGCTGCGGCTCGTCGCGCGAGCATGCGCCCTGGGCGCTCCTCGATTTCGGCATCCGCGTCATCGTCGCGCCGAGCTATGCCGATATTTTCCACGCCAATTGCTATAAGAACGGCATCCTGCCGATCACCCTGCCGCGGGCGGTGTGTGACCAGTTGATGGACGATGCCAAGAAGGGCGCCAACGCCCGCCTCACCGTCGACCTCGAGGCGCAGACCATCACTAGGCCAGACGGCAGCAGCATCACTTTCGAGATCGATCCGTTCCGCAAGCATTGTCTCCTCAACGGTCTCGACGAGATCGGCCTGACGGAGAAGAAACAGTCCACCATCGCATCGTTCGAGGATAAGAACCGCATGTCGCAACCCTGGCTTTGGTCCGCCGCCCAATGAGCGCCAACAAGAAACTGCTGATCCTGCCGGGCGACGGCATCGGCCCCGAGGTGATGCGTCAGGTCTATCGCGTCATCGAATGGTTCGACCGCAAGCGCATCGCGCGCTTCGACACCAGCGAGGGGCTGGTCGGCGGCTGCGCCTACGATGCCGAGGGCGCGCCGATTTCCGACGAGACCATGGCGGAGGCCCAGGCCTGCGACGCGGTGCTGTTCGGCGCGGTCGGCGGCCCGAAATGGGAGAAGCTGCCGTTCGCGGCGCGGCCCGAGCGCGGACTGTTGCGGCTGCGGAAAGAGATGGGCCTGTTCGCCAATCTGCGGCCCGCCTTAGTGTTCGAGCCGCTGATCGGCGCCTCGACGCTGAAGCCGGACGTGGTCGGCGGTCTCGACATCATGATTCTGCGCGAGCTGACGGGCGGCGTCTATTTCGGCGAGCCGCGCGGCATCGAGACGCTGCCCGACGGGACGCGGCGCGGCGTCAACACCCAGGTCTACACCACGCCGGAGATCATTCGCGTCGGTCGCGTCGCCTTCGAGTTGGCGCGCAAGCGCAAGAACAAGGTGTGCTCGGTCGAAAAGGCCAATGTCATGGAATCGGGCGAGTTGTGGCGCGAGGAGATGCAGAAGCTCCACGACAGCGACTATCCCGATGTCGAGCTGTCGCACATGTATGCCGATAATTGCGCGATGCAGCTCGTGCGCAATCCAAAACAGTTCGACGTCATCGTCACGGATAATCTCTTCGGCGACATTCTGTCGGACTGCGCGGCGATGCTGACCGGCTCGCTCGGCATGCTGCCCTCGGCGTCGCTGGGCGAGGCGGATGGGACCGGGCGGCGCAAGGCGCTCTATGAGCCCGTGCACGGCAGCGCGCCCGACATCGCCGGCAAGGACATGGCCAATCCGCTGGCCTGCGTGCTCTCCTTCTCGATGATGCTGCGCTATTCCTTCGACATGAATGAACAGGCCGACATGGTCGAGCAGGCGGTACAGAATGCGTTGCAGCGCGGCGTGCGCACCACCGACATCATGCAGCCCAACACCGCGCGCGTTTCGACGAGCGTGATGGGCGACACGCTGCTGCGCGAGCTCGACAAGCTCGCCTAACGAGGGAGGCGTTGACATGATCGTCGTCACCGGCGGCAACGGCCAGCTCGGCCGTCAGATCGTTCGCGCGCTGCAGGAGCGTATCGGCAACGGCTTCATCGTCACCGCGCGCGACGCTGGCAAGGCGACCGACCTCGCCGCCCAGGGCATCACGGTGCGCGCCGGCGATTTCGACAAGGCCGACGAGATCGCGCGCGCCATCGAGGGCGGCGACACCATCCTGCTGATGGCGACGCTCGGCACCACCGAACAGCGCGTGCGCCAGTACAAGAATTTGATCGACGCGGCGAAGCGCCAGGGCACCAAGCGGATCGTGTTTGTCGGCTATCTCGCCGACCAGCCGGAATCGCCGTTTCCCTCGACCCCGTCGATTCTGCAGACGCTGACCTATCTGCGCGAGCAGGGTTTCGCGCCGATCAATCTGCGCAACGGCAATTACGCCGAGGCCGGGCTGATGACGGCGCAGCGCGCGCTACAGGCCGGCAAGATCGTGTCGCCGGCGGGCAGCGGCAAAATTTCCTATGTCACGCGCCGCGATCTCGCGCGGGCCACCGCCCGGCTCCTTGCCGAGCCGGGGAACGAGGGCAAGGATTTCGCCCTGACCGGTCCCAAGGCCTATGGCCATGAGGAACTCGCCGCGATGCTGTCGGAAGTGACGGGGCGCAAGATCGTCTATGAGGATATCTCGCCCGAAAGCTACAAGGCGCAGGTGGAGGCGGCGAACACGCCGCCGGGCCTCGTTGCCTTCATGACCGGCGCCGCCGCGACCGTGAAGGGCGGCTATCTCGCCGAGGTGAGCTATACCATCGGCGACCTCACCGGCATCCCGGCCGAGGATGGCCTGACCTTCATCCGGCGCGAAGTGCAGAAGACGCTGACGGCATAGGCGCTTTTTCCGTCCCCGGGGTGCCGCTTTCAGGATCGCGGTGTTGATTTGCGCCGGGGCGCCGTCCGCTCTCTCTTTGCCGCAACCCGCCGCGCCGCCGCCAGCGCCGCGCCCGTCCAGGCGACCAGCTCATCGGGTTCGTCGAATAGCCGCTCCGGCGCGCGCCAAAAGGCGAGCTCGATGGTGCCGCCCTTCTTCGCGTAGCTGAGCGGCGGAAAGGACTGGGCTTCCGTGAAGGCCGCCCGGTTGTCGTCATCGACCCGGAAATAGAGCGTGTCGTCCCGCACCATCCCGAACATCAGCCCGTCGCAGAACACGCCGGTCTTACCGAACATGCGACGCGTGGTGATGCGGCCGAGCGGCGCGAGCTGCTCGCGCAGGAAGTCTGCAAAACCGTCGCTGGCAACCATCTCCGATCCTCAGTGCGGCGGCACGATGGACCCCGACTTTCGTCGGGGAGGGGAAATATATGGTTAGCTTACAGAAGACGCTGAAACCATAGTTCCTCTCACCGCCCTCAGGGGCGGAGAGGGGAGTCAATAGGAGGGCTAAATCTTGCGGTAGTCGCCGTGCCGGCCCAGCCCGTCGGCGAAGCGGGTGGCGCCGGCGATGCCCTCGCGCGCCAGCGCCGCGAGGCCGCCCTGATATTCCTGGCGCATCGCGTCGCGCAAGCTGAGGCCGTGCTGACGATAGGCCGAGGCGCGGTCGGCGCGCACGCATTCCTGGGGGAAGCGCGAAATCTCCCGCGCCAATTCCTCGGCGGCCTGACGCACCGTGCCATCCGGAACCACGCGCTCGGCGAGGCCGATGCGCAGCGCCTCCTCGGCGCTCACCTTGCGGCCGGTGAGTATGATGTCCATGGCGCGGCCCAGGCCGACGAGGCGCGGCAGCCGCACCGTGCCGCCATCGATCAGCGGCACGCCCCAGCGCCGGCAATAGACGCCGAAGAACGCGCTCTCCTCCATCAGGCGCATGTCGCACCACATCGCCAGTTCCATGCCGCCGGCCACCGCGGCGCCGGAAACGGCGGCGATCACCGGCTTCGACAATTCGAGGCGCGACGGGCCGAGCGGCCCCGGCGGCGTCTCGGCATAGCCGAGGCGCGGATAGCTCAGCTGGTTGAGCCAGACATCGGCGCCGGTCGAGGACAGGTGCTTCAGATCGCCGCCGGCGCAGAAGGCGCCGTGCGCGCCCCAGAACACCGCGACATCGGCGCTGTCGTCATGCTCGAAATCCATGAACGCAGCGACCAGCTTCTGCCCGGTTTCGGGATCGACCGCGTTGCGGTAATCGGGCCGGTCGAGAATCACCGTGGTGACGCGGCCCGCTTTCTCGACGCGCACGGCGTTGGCGTTGCGATCGCCATCCATGTTCCCCTCCCCCCTTAGAAAAACGCCAGCGTGCGAATCTCGATGCTCTCGCGCGGCCGCGCATCGGGCAGCGCGGTTGGATCGTCGAAGGCGGTGTGCGCGGTCCATCGCGCGCGGCCGTCGGTCAGCGAATCATAGACCTTGAACACCAGCGCCTCGTCGCGCCGCATGCGCGGGAACCAGACCCATTGATGGCGCGGGCTGTAATTGACGGCATAGGTCTGGCCGACGCGGTTGGGATATCGGCGCTCGGAGACGACGAAATCCTCGAACGCGATGCTGCGCGCATCGCAAATGCCGAGCGGGAAGCTTTCGATCGGATGGCGGATCGCGCGCCATACCTGGATGATGGCGAAGCGGCGCTGGAGCAGGTCGTCGGCCTCATCCGGCAGCAGATCGCGCACGCGCTGGGGCCCCGACCATTCGGTGTAGTCGTTATGAACGCGCTGAACCGGCTCGCGGATCTTGCGCGCCTCGCGATCCTCGACATCGCCGGTGCGCAGCGTGTGATCGAACACCACGACACGGCGGGCGCCGCTCTCTTCTTTGATCAGCGCTTCCATTTCCGGGTAATAGACGCGCTGGATTTCGTCGGCGTCGAAGAAGTCGCGCATCCGGGTGTCGTGCGGGCGAAAGTGAAAACCGTCGCGCTCCAGCACCGAACCGCCGGCATGGCGGCGCCCGTTATGCATCGTGACCCGATGCGGCGCGAGATTGCCGCTGGACCGCACCTCGGTCGACCCGGTGCCGCCGCTCCAGGTGTAGGGCGTTTCGCCGGTATCGCGGTAGTAATTCACCGAGGTTTCGATGGTGTCGGGCGCGGGGCGGCTCGCCAGTACGGTGTCAGTCATGTCGTGTGCTCCTTCGTCCCCTCGATGATAGGCATGGGGCGGCGGAGAGACAATGACCGCCGCGCATGGGCCGCCGCGCGCCATGCTTGACTCTTATTCAATGTCATAGTTGATTATCAACGAAATGATTGATGATACTTCCGACGATGCCCTCGACCGTGTCTTCGCCGCCTTGAGCGACCCGGTGCGCCGGCGCCTGCTGACGCGGCTCGATGGCGAGCCGCTGCTGGTCGGCGAGTTGGCGGCGCCGTTCGACATCTCGCTGCAGGCGGTGTCGAAGCATATCCAAGTGCTGGTGAAGGCGGGGCTGGTCCGTCAGGAGCGCACGGGCCGCGTCTCGCGCTGTCGGCTCGATGCCGGCCCGATGCACGAGGCGGCGGTGTGGATCAACCGCTATGCCAAATATTGGCAAGATCAATTCGACACATTGGCACTGTGGCTCGGCGAATTGGATCGCCCGAAGCCCCCGCGAAAGAGCAGGAGAAAAGCATGAGCTATCGCGAGACGACTAAAAAGCTGGCGGAATTGCGCGGCGAAATCGCGCTCCTGCGCGCGCAGATGCGCAAGACGCAGGGCACCGTCGAGCCGGAGCCGGTCGAGAATTACGCCTTCGCCACGCCCCAAGGTCCGACGCATCTCGCCGATCTGTTCGGCGACAAGGACACGCTCTTCGTCATCCACAATATGGGCGCGTCCTGTGTCAACTGTACGATGTGGGCCGATGGGTTCAACGGCATCCTGCCGCATCTCGAAAGCCGCGCGGCCTTCGTCGTCTCGTCGCCCGACGCGCCGGACAGCCAGCAGAAATTCAAGGATAGCCGCGGCTGGAAATTCCGCATGGTCTCGCACCGCGACACCGATTTCGCCGCCGCTATGGGTTATCGCGGCGAGAAAGGATTTCGCCCCGGCGTCTCGGTCTTCAAGAAGCAGGACGGCCGGATCGTGCGCGTGTCCGACCAGGGCCTCGGCCCTTATGACGATTTCTGCGCGGCCTGGCACTTCTTCGACATGATCCCGGAGGGTGCCGGCGACTGGTCGCCGCAATACAAATATTAGCGCGCCAAACCGAAACCGTCGCAATCCTTTCCAGGGCCCGGTCCGGGAAGTGCTTTTTTTGACAACCGCGACGCGGATGACGAGGTAAACATAGTCGCGGATGCGCGGGGCACCCCCGGATCGCAGTCCGGGGGCGCGCAAGGCGATTAAAGCGAGTAGGGACTGGATACCGCCCCGCGCTTCAATCGCCGTCGAGCACGGCCCTGATCTTGGCGCCGAGTTCGGCGAAGGTGAACGGCTTGACGATCAATTTCACATCCGGGTCCAGCCGGTCATCATGCATGATGGCGGTCCGCGCATAGCCGCTGGTGAAGAGGATTTTGAGGTCCGGGCGCCGCCGCCGCGCCTCATCCGACAATTGCCGGCCGTTGAGACTGCCCGGCAGGCCGACATCGGTGAACATGAGGTCGATCTCGTCATGCTCCGCCAGCAGTGCCAGCGCGGCATGGCCGTCGGCCGCCGCGAGGATGCGATAGCCCAATTCCGCCAGCGCCTCGGTGCTGTAGGCGCGGACCTCGTCATTGTCCTCGACGACGAGAATGGTCTCGCCCGATCGCGCCGGCGGCGCCGCTTCCTCCACTCGCGGCTCGGCGATCGGCCGGTCACCGCCCAGGAGGCGCGGCAGATAGAGCCGCGCGATGGTGCCGCTGCCTTCCTCGCTCTCCATCCGGATTTGGCCGCCGGACTGGCGGATGAAGCCATAGACCTGGCTGAGACCGAGGCCGGTGCCCTCGCCGAATTTCTTGGTGGTGAAGAACGGATCGAACACCTTGTCGATGACATCCGACGGAATGCCGCGCCCGGTGTCGCCGACCGCGATCATCACATAATCGCCCGGCGGCGTTTCGGCCGGCAGCGCGGCGTCGCCCGCCGCGAAATGCACGTTCGCGGTTTCGATGCTTAGCTTGCCGCCCTCGGGCATCGCGTCGCGCGCATTCAAGGCGAGATTGAGCACCGCGTTTTCGAATTGATTGCGATCGACCGAAACCGCCCACAGTTCGGGGGCAAGATCGGTCTCGATCGCGATATGCTCGCCCAGCGTCCGGCCCAGCAAGTCCGACATGCCCCCCAGCAGCCGATTCATGTGGAACGGCTTCGGGTCGAGCGGCTGGCTGCGCGCAAAAGCGAGGAGGCCGTTGGTCAGCGCGGTCGCGCGCTCCACCCCGCGCAAGGCGCCGTCGATCAGGCGCGCGGCATCGGGGAAATCGCCCTTGAGCCGGCGCTCCAGCATTTCGATATTGCCGCGAATCACCATCAGCAGATTGTTGAAGTCATGCGCGACGCCGCCGGTGAGCTGGCCGATCGCCTCCATCTTCTGCGCGCGGCGCAATTGTTCCTCGGCGAGGCGCAGCCGCTCGAATGTGTCCGCGATCTCGCCGGCGCGCTGGCCGACCCGTTCCTCCAGCGTCTCGTTGAGGGCACGCAGCGCCTCCTCGGCGCGGTGGCGGCCGACGATCTCGCGCGTCAACGCGGCGATCCGCTTGTTCAGCAGCGTGAAACGGGAAACCGCCTCCGGCTTCAGCCGGCATCGCAGCAGGATGGCGGCGGGGATGCCGAGGCCGGTGCCGTCGCAGCGATAGTCGAGACTCTTGCCATCGGCACCCCGCAACGCGATGGCGCCGGGCAGCATGCCGCGGGTGCCGGCGCAACGCCGCAGATAGTCGGACAGTCTGTCCCGCGCGCCATGACTGAGATCGAACAGGCTGGTGCCAACGAGCCGGTCGGCCGAGGTGCCGACGGCCATCGCCAGCGCGCGATTGGCGGCGAGGATCGTGCCGGCGGCATCGATCAGCAGCGTATGCTCGGGCAGCGCGTCGAGCAGGGAGCGAAGCTCCGGTGTGGCGGCCATGGCTTCGGCGATCATGGCTACGGCGTTCTCTGGGGCGCCGGTAAGGCTCGTCGCGGCGAGATGTCAGTCCTTATCTGGTGGAGCGGACATATTCGCGCCCAATCGCTTGCTCGGCTTCCGCCGTCGGCCGCAGATAGACCATCACCCGGCATTCGGCGTCGCCATCGGCGATGGTGCGCCGCAGCTCGACCTTGCCGTAGCCGAGATTCTCGGCGGCGATATGGCCGAACACGTTCGATGTCATCATGCACATCGATTTGCGCCCGATGACTTTTTCCGCGAACGGGCATGCCCGGTTGCCCAGCACGATCTTGTCGTCGCTTTCCTCGATGACGAAAAACTGCCCTTGGATGCGGCGCTTGAGATCGACCAGCACCTCGGCGACCTGTTGGCGCGACAGCGAGGCGACATTGAGCGCCTGTTTATAATCCGCGTTGATCCGCTCACCCATGGCGGCGCCGACGACGCTGATATAGCCGGACGCTTCCTCGCGCCCCACCACGTCTTCGAGGGTGCCCGAGAGTTCGCGGATGAGCGTGCGCAGAAAGATGTCGCGGTCCAGCGGCACCGCGAGCCCGGCCACGGTTGATTCGCGCTCCAGCACCGTTTCGGCCATGCACGTCTCCTCTCGATTGCCGGCCTTTAGTCTAACGAGGCACGCGCGGCGAGACAATCGGGCCGCCGATCCAAGGAACGGACGGACGGACGCGGCGGTTCCGTCTAGATAACCGGCGCGCGGAAGGCCCCACGCCGCAACACATTGGAGACGAGACATGGCAGGCACATCCACCCATGCTAGCAAGGCCCCCGACGCCCGCCGGACCCGCCGCACCGGACAGCGCGATCCGCTGGCGGTCGCGCTGCTGAAGAAGGACCATCGCGAGGTCGAGACGATGTTCGACGAATATGAGCAGCTCGACGCCAACGCCGAGAAACTGGCGCTGTTCAAGAAGATCGCCACCGCCCTCAAGGTCCACACCACGATCGAGGAAGAGATTTTCTATCCCGAGGAGCGCGGCGACGTCGAGGACGACATGCTCGACGAGGCCTTGGTCGAACATGGCGGCGCCAAGAAGCTGATCGCCGAAATCGAGAAGATGAAGCCCAGCGAGGATTTGTACGACGCCAAGGTCAAGGTGCTCGGTGAATACATCAAGCACCACGTCAAGGAGGAGGAACAGCCGGGCGGCATCTTCTCCCAGGCCAAGAAGGGCGAGGAAGATCTCGACGAAATGGGCCGGCGGCTTCAAGCGCGCAAGGCCGAGTTGATGAAGCAGATCGCCTCCGCCGCCTGAGACACCGAGGAACGGCGGCGGCGGCCCGGATGTTTCCTTCATAGGTGTGAAGGAGTATCCCCATGACCCCTCGACAAGGTCAGAGTCCCGAGTATGGCGCCGCGCCGCCGCCGACCAGCCAGGAAGACCCGGCCACGCTGAACCCCAATCGCGCGCGCGGCGCGGTGAAGCTCGGTCCGATGCGCTATGTGCTGGCGGTCTCGACGATCGGCGCCGCGATCGTGCTGATCATCGCCTATTTCGTGATCGCCAAGTAATGGGAGCATCGAATGGCAGGCAATAAGAAGGCGGCGTCGCGGGCGGAAGATTCCCTCGACAAGGCGCTGGCGGAATCCTTTCCGGCGAGCGATCCGGTTTCGGTAACCACCCCCACCACCACCGGGACCAAGAGCGCGGAGCCCGACGACGAAGCGCGGCTGCACGATCAGGACGACCTCGATCACCGGATTTATGCCCGAGCGGAGAAATTATGGCACGCGGCCCATAGCCCCGGCAGCGGCGTCGAGGCCTTTCTCGACGATGCCCGCACGCTGCTCGCCATCGAGGACGATCCCAAGGCCGGCACCCTGCCCAACCCCATGACGCGGCACGACAATATCGGCCGCCAGGGCGAGCCGATCGAGCCCACCGCCGAGGTTGCGAACGAGGGCGAATTCCCAACGCTGACCGACCAGGGCGAGCAGACCTACCCGCCGCGCCGGCCCGGCCACGACAGCTGACGCCTAAAGTCCGATACACCCAAATTGAAACATTTTTTCCCTTACCGGCGAACGCCGGTATCCATCGTGCCGTTGCATCATGGGTCCCTCCCCCGGCTTGACCCGGCTTGACCGGGGGATCACGCCGGGACGGTGATTTTTTCTCAGAGTGCGATCCGCCCGGACGGAAGCAACCTTGCTTCCGTCCGGGCGGATCGCACTCTAATCGGATGAATCTAACTCTAGCTCGCCCGATCCCAATAGCGCAGCGCGCGGCACGCGATAACGAAGCCAGTCGCGTCACGGGGATTTTTCAGCTCGATCAATCCCTTATCCTGCGCGAGATCGGCCCCGGCCTTTTCCAGCATAGGCTTCGCGGCATCGACGAAGGCGACGAACTTCATATGCGCCAGCGCGTCCGCGACGAAATCGCGCGCCGACGGCAGCTTGGCCAATTGCCCGGCACCCTCCGGCGACACCAGCAGCACCACCGCGTCGAACAGGATTGAGGGGCCGCCCTCGATCTTTTCGTCCGCCGGAAAACGCGTGCCGTCCTTGGCCTTGATGCCACCGATCGCCGGGGCGATCAGCTTCAGCACCGCGCCTTCTTTCTCCACCGCGTCCTTCAATGCCGTCAGCATCGCGGCATCGATCCCGTCGGTCACCAGCGCGCCGACCTTGCGGCCCTTGAAGCTGTCCGGCCCATGCTTGAGGATGCTCAGCGCCGGCGACGGCGGCAGGCTGCGATCGGTCGGCCGCGCGGCATCGGCCGGTTTCGGCATTTGGCGCAGCCCCAGCCCTTGTGCCACAGCGTTGGCCAGCCCGTCATCGACATTGAGAAGATGCGCCACCATCCGCGCGCGGATCGCCGGCGTCTCGACCTTGCTGAGTTCGAAGGTGAAGGCGGCGGCGATGTGCGCCTGCTCGGTCTCGGTCTGGCTGATATAGAATTGGCGGGCCTGGCTGTAATGGTCGGCGAAGGTTTCGGACCGAACCCGCTGCTTCGGTCCCGTCTCTTCGGCCGGAAAGCTGGTGAAGCCGCGCGGCGTCTCGCGCGGACCGCCCATCGCGCCGCCCCACGAATTGGGCTCGTAATTGACGCGTCCCTTGGGGTTGACCATCGCCATGTGGCCGTCCTGCTGCAAGGTATGAAACGGGCATTTCGGCGCGTTGATCGGCAGATAGGTGAAATTCGGGCCGCCCAGCCGCTTCAACTGTGTATCGAGATAGGAAAAATTGCGCCCCTGCAGCAGCGGATCGTTGCTGAAATCGACGCCGGGCACGATGTTGGCGGTGCAGAACGCCACCTGTTCCGTCTCGGCGAAAAAATTATCGACGCAACGGTCCAGCACCAGCCGGCCGACCTTGCGCACCGGCAGCTCTTCCTCGGGAATGAACTTGGTCGGATCGAGCACATCGAAGGCGAATTTCTCGGCGAACGCCTCGTCGAAGAGCTGAAAGCCGAGTTCCCATTCGGGGAAATCGCCCGCATGGATCGCGTCCCATAGGTCGCGACGATGAAAATCCGGGTCGGCGCCGTTGATCTTCACGGCCTCGTTCCACATCACCGACTGGATGCCCTGTTTCGGCTTCCAATGAAATTTGACGAAAGTCGATTTGCCGGCGGCATTGACCAGCCGGAACGTGTGCACGCCGAACCCTTCCATGAAACGCAGCGAGCGCGGAATGGTGCGATCGGACATGATCCACAGCGACATCGCGATGCTTTCGGGATTGAGCGAAATGAAATCCCAGAAATTATCGTGCGCGGTCTGCGCCTGGGGGAAGCCGCGATCCGGCTCGTCCTTGGCGGCATGGACGAGGTCGGGGAATTTCATCGCATCCTGGATGAAGAAGATCGGGATGTTGTTGCCGACAATGTCCCAATTGCCTTCCTTGGTATAAAGCTTCACCGCGAAGCCGCGCACGTCGCGCGCCAGATCGGCCGAGCCTTTATTACCAGCGACGTTGGAAAAGCGAACGAAGGCCGGAATCTTTTCGCCCGGGCGCTGAAACAGATCGGCCCGAGTGATATTCGACTGCGATTTATAATTCTCGAAAAAGCCATGGGCGCCGGAACCGCGCGCATGAACCACGCGCTCCGGGATGCGCTCATGATCGAAATGGAACAGCTTTTCGCGGAGGTGAAAATCTTCGAGCGCGGTCGGGCCGCGCGCGCCGATCCGCAATGAATTCTGGTCGTCGGAAACCGGCACGCCCTGTTGGGTGGTCAGTACCGGCACCTCGCCGGAGGCGGTCTGATGCGTCTCGCCGCCCTGGCCGCGACCGACCGTGACCTCGCCATAGCGGGCCGTGCCGCCGGGGGAAGCCGACTTCTTCGCCATGTTGCTCTCCTGACAATGTCGCGCGATCGGCGGGCGGCATGGGGCCAGCCTCCATTTTCTGGAACCTTGCCGCGCCCGGAATCGTTCCGGGAACGCCGCGCCAAGCCCGTCAACGAGATGTTGATTTTGGCCCCCTTCGCCCCATATCGTCGCCGGCATGCCGCCCTCCGCCGATAATCTCGCCGCCACGCTGTTCCATCCCGCCGTCGCTTCGTGGTTCGAGGGCCAGTTCGCCGGCCCGACTCCGGCCCAAGAGGCGGCGTGGCCGGCGATCAAGGCCGGCCGCCATACGCTGATCGCGGCGCCCACCGGATCCGGCAAGACGCTGGCGGCGTTTCTTGCCGCGATCGACGATCTGGTGCGGCACGGGCTGGCGCACGGGCTCGAGGACGAGACGCGAATCGTCTATGTCTCGCCGCTTAAGGCCCTCTCCAACGACATTCAGCGCAACCTGGAGGTGCCGCTGGCCGGCATCCGCGACCAGCTTGCGGCGCGCGGCCTGCCCGATGTCGGTATCCGTACTTGGGTGCGCACCGGCGACACCCCGCCCGGCGAGCGGCAGAAGATGCACCGCCGGCCGCCACACATCATCGTCACTACCCCGGAATCGCTTTATATTCTGCTGGGCTCGCAAAGCGGCCGCGCCATGCTGGCGACCACGAAATGCGTGATCGTCGATGAGATCCATGCCGTGGCACCGAACAAGCGCGGCGCTCATCTTGCCTTATCCCTCGAACGGCTGGCGGCGCTGTGTGGCGACCGGCTACAGCGCATCGGCCTGTCGGCGACGCAGAACCCGATTGAGACGGTGGCGCATCTGCTGGTCGGCGCGGCGCCGGACGGCCAGCCCGCCGCCGATGTCGCGATCATCGATTCCGGCCATCACCGCCAGCGCGATCTGACCATCGAGGTGCCGTCGGCGCCGCTCGAAGGGGTGATGTCGGGCGAGACCTGGCTGCAGGTCTATGACCAGCTGGCGCAGCTCGTCGCGGCCCACCGCACTACCCTGGTCTTCGTCAACACAAGGCGCATGGCGGAGCGGGTGGCCCGCCAATTGTCGGACCGGTTGGGCGAGGCGGCCATTACCGCGCACCATGGCAGCATGGCGAAGGAACATCGGCTGGCGGCGGAACAGCGCTTGAAGCGCGGCGAGCTGAAGGCGCTGGTGGCGACCGCGTCGCTGGAACTCGGCATCGATATCGGCGATGTCGATCTGGTGTGCCAGCTCGCCTCGCCCCGCTCGATCGCGAGCTTTCTGCAGCGGGTCGGGCGCTCCGGCCACGCCGTCGGCGGCCTGCCCAAGGGGCGCCTCTTTCCGCAGTCGCGCGACGATCTGGTCGAATGCGCGGCGCTGCTGGACAGCGTGCGGCGCGGCGAGCTCGACCGGCTGACGATTCCGAATCAGCCGCTCGATGTGCTGGCCCAGCAGATTGTCGCGGAGACGGCGGCGCAGGATTGGCCGGAGACGGCGCTCTTCGATCGCATGCGCCGTGCCTGGCATTATCGCAACCTGACGCGCGCCGACTTCACCGCCGTGCTGACCATGCTGTCGGAAGGGTTCAGCACCCAGCGCGGCCGGCGCGGCGCGCTGATCCATCACGACACGGTCAATCATGTGGTGCGCGGCCGGCGCGGCGCGCGCATGACGGCGCTGACCTCCGGCGGCACCATTCCCGACAATGCCGATTATCAGGTCCTGCTCGAACCCGAAAACCAGATGATCGGCACCGTCAACGAGGATTTCGCGGTCGAGAGCATGGCCGGCGACGTGTTTCAGCTCGGCAACAATTCCTACCGCATCATGCGGGTCGAGCGCGGCGTGGTCCGCGTCGAGGATGCGCATGGCCAGCCGCCGACCATTCCGTTCTGGCTGGGCGAGGCGCCGGCGCGCAGCGATGCCTTGTCCGCCGCGGTCTCGCGGCTGCGCGCCACCATCGCGACGCGGCTGCGCGCCGACGACAGCGGCGCCGCCGCGCAACGCTGGCTGATCGAGGAGGTCGGTCTCGGCGAGGCGGCGGCCCAGCAACTCGTGGAGTATCTGGCGGCGGCGCTGGCGGCGCTGGGGTGCCTGCCGACGCAAGACCGCATCGTGCTGGAACGGTTCTTCGACGAGGCCGGCGGCATGCAGCTGGTCGTGCATTCGCCGTTCGGCGGCCGCATCAATCGCGCTTGGGGTCTCGCCCTGCGCAAGCGGTTCTGCCGCGCCTTCAATTTCGAGCTGCAGGCGGCGGCGACCGAGGACAACATCATCCTGTCGCTGACCAGCGCGCATAGTTTCGAACTGCCCGAGGTCGCGCGCTATCTTTATTCCAACACCGTGCGGCCGGTGCTGATCCAGGCCATGCTCGACGCGCCGATGTTCAACACGCGCTGGCGCTGGGTCGCCGGCATCTCGCTGGCGCTGCCGCGCTTCCAGGGCGGGCGCAGGGTGCCGCCGCAATTCACCCGCATGCAGGCCGAGGATCTGATCGGCGCCGTGTTCCCCGACCAGCTCGCCTGCGCCGAAAACCTGGTCGGCGAGCGCGAGATTCCCGACCACCCGCTGACCAATCAGACCATCGCCGACTGCCTGACCGAGGCGATGGATATCGAGGGGCTGGAGCGATTGTTGCGGCGCATCGAAAGCGGCGCGGTCGAGATCGTCGCGTGCGAGCTGACTCAGCCCTCGCCCCTCGCGCTCGAAGTGCTGTCGGCGCGGCCTTACGCCTTCCTCGACGATGCGCCGCTGGAGGAGCGCCGCACCCAGGCGGTGATGGCGCGGCGCTGGATGTCGCCGGAAAGCGCCGCCGATCTCGGCCGGCTCGATGCCGACGCGATCGCACGGGTGCGCGAGGAGGCGTGGCCCGATCCGACCAATCCCGACGAGCTGCACGATGCGATGCTGTGGATGGGCTGTCTTAGCGCCGAAGAGGCGCGCGCGGTGCCGGACTGGGGCGTGTGGCTCAAATCGCTGGCGGGCGAGAAGCGCGTCACGCTGCTGACCCTGCCGCGCGTGGCGATCTGGGTCACGGCCGAGCGCCTCGCCGAATTTCGCGCTGTGTGGCCCGACGCGCCGGCGACCCCGGCGCTGACGCCTTCTACCGAGCCGCCCGCCCGCATCTGGTCGCGCGACGCGGCACTGGTGGAGATCGTGCGCGGGCGCCTCGAAGGGTTGGGGCCGGTCACGCCGGCGACGCTGGCCGAGCCGCTGGGCTTGACGACGGCCGAGCTCGATCCCGCGCTGATGGCGTTGCAGACCGAGGGCTTCGCCATGCGCGGCCGCTTCACCCCCGGCGGCAACGCCGATGAATGGTGCGACCGCCGGCTGCTGGCGCGCATTCACCAATATACGCTGCGCCGCCTGCGCGCCGAGATCGAGCCGGTGGCGGCGCGCGATTTCCTGCGCTTTCTCTTCGCCTGGCAGCGCGTCACCAAGGAAAACCGTCTGCAAGGCCCGGATTCGGTCGCGGTCGCCACCGCCTTCCTCGAAGGGTTCGAGGCCGCCGCCGGCGCGTGGGAGACCGAGATCCTGCCCGCGCGCATCACGGAATACGACCATTCCTGGCTCGACGATCAATGCCTCGGCGGCCATGTCGTGTGGGCGCGGCTGACCCAAGCAAATACCGGCACCACGCGCGAGCGCGGGCCGTCGCCGGTGCGCACCACGCCGATCACGCTGATGACGCGCCGCCATGCGTCGTCCTGGACTTTGCTGTCGGGGCCGCGCAACCCGGCCGAACCGACCCCGCGCGCCCAGACCGTGCTCGAGGCGCTGCGCCAGCACGGCGCCTCGTTCTTCGACGAGCTGGTCGAGGCGTCCGGCCTGTTGCGCCCGCAGGTCGAGGAGGCGCTGGCCGAGCTGGTGGCGCTGGGCCTCGTCAACTCCGACGGCTTCGGCGGCCTGCGCGCGTTGCTGGTGCCGGCGGATCGGCGCCCGTCGCTGGTGGGCGCGCGGCGGCGTCGGCGCATCCTGCCCTTCGGCATGGAGGGGGCCGGCCGCTGGGCGCTGACCCGCCGCGTCGCGCCCGATTCGATCGACGACACTGCCAAGAATGCCGCCATCGAGCATGTCGCGCGCACGCTGCTGCGGCGTTATGGCGTGGTGTTCTGGCGCCTCTTGGCGCGCGAGGCGGAATGGCTGCCGCCGTGGCGCGATCTGTTGCGCGTGTTCCGGCGGCTCGAGGCGCGCGGCGAGATTCGCGGCGGCCGCTTCGTCGCGGGCTTCGCCGGCGAGCAATACGCCCTGCCCGAGGCGATCGGCCTGATGCGCGAGGTGCGGCGTCAGGCGCCGAGCGGCGAATGGATCGCGGTATCCGGCGCCGATCCGCTGAACCTTGCCGGCATTCTGACGCCGGGGCCGCGCCTCCCCGCGCTGACCGGCAACCGGCTGATGTTCCGCGACGGCGTGCCGGTGGCGTGGCTGGCGGGCGGCAAGATGCAGCCCCTGACCACGCTCGATCCCGCCGCGGAATGGGAAGTGCGCAAGCTATTGCTACGCTCGCCGGCGCCGGCGCTGCTGGCCGATTTGCATTGAGGCGCGCGGGTCAGCGCAATTTTCACATCGATGCAGTCACCCTTTAGCCGTCATCGCCGGGCTTGACCCGGCGATCCATCGATGGACCCCCGGATCAAGTCCGGGGGTGACGGAGAGGCGCTTCCAAGCGACTGGATACCGCACTTAGCGCCGCACCGGGTAGAGCGCGGCGCGGGCGCGGATGCGCTCCTCCATCGCGCGCGATGACGATCCCTGGCCGCCGAGATAGGCATCCTGCACCGCCGGATTTTCGAGCAGCGCCGATGCCGGGCCGCTGAGCGTGATGCGCCCGGTCTCAAGCACATAGGCCCGGTCGGCGATGCCGAGGGCGGCGCGCGCATTCTGCTCGACCAAGAGGATGGTGCCGCCGCCACGCCGCAATTCCTCGATGCATTGGAAAATCTGCGCGACCATCAGCGGGGCCAGCCCCAGCGATGGCTCGTCCAACAGCAACAAGCGCGGGCGCGCCATCAGGGCGCGGGCGATCGCCGCCATCTGCTGCTCGCCGCCGCTCAGCGATTGCGCCAGTTGCCGCCGCCGCTCGCGCAGGCGCGGAAACCGTCGGTATTGGGCGTCGAGATCGGCGCGTGGCGACGCGGCGCGGCGCCCGGCGCGGCCATAGGCGCCGAGCAGCAGATTTTCCTCGACCGACATTGCGCCGAACAATTGCCGACGCTCCGGTGCCAGCGCGATGCCGCGCCGCACGATGGCGGCGGTGGCCAGCGCGGAAATCGTCTCGCCGGCGAACGCGACGGCGCCGGCGCGCGCGCGCACTAGGCCCATCACCGTGTCGAGCAGCGTCGTCTTGCCGGCGCCATTGGCACCGAGCAGCGTCACGATCTCGCCCTCGGCGACCGCCAGCGACACGCCGTGCAGCACCTGATTGCGGCCATAGCCGGCCGTCACATTCTCGATTTCCAGCAGCGCCGCCATCTCAGCTTCCGAGATAGGCGGCGAGGACATGCGGGTCGGCCCGCACCAAGGCGGGCGCGCCCTCCGCGATCTTCTTTCCGTAATTCATCACCACGATATGATCGGCCAATCCCATCACCAGGCGAATATCGTGCTCCACCAGCAGCACCGTCACACCCCGCGCCCGGATGCGCAAAATCAGATCGGCCAGCGCCTCGGTTTCGGAATCGTTGAGGCCCGAGGCCGGCTCGTCCAGCAGCAGCAGCGCCGGCTCCAGCGCCAGCGCGCGCGCAATCTCCAGCAGCCGCTGATGGCCGAAGGGCAATGCCGATGGCATGCGATGGGCGGCGTCGGCGAGGCCAACGAAGGCGAGGCAACGCGTCGCCGCCGCGCGCTGTACCCGTTCCTCGCGGGCGACGCGCGGCAGCCGCGCCACGATCTCGATCAGGCCGGTGGCGGCGTGGCGCGCGCGGCCGCACATGACATTGTCGAGCACCGTCAGATTGTCGAAGAGTTCGAGATTCTGAAACGTGCGGGCGACGCCGCGCCGCGCCACCCGGTGCGGCGGCAGAAGGTCGATCCGCTCGCCCGCCAAAACGATGCGGCCGCCATCCAGCGGCTGGTCGCCCGAAATCATGTTGAACAGCGTGGTCTTGCCGGCGCCGTTCGGCCCGATCAACGCGGTGATGGAATGGCGTTGGACGGTGAAGCCGACCTGATCGACCGCGACGAGGCTGCCGAACCGGCGGCTTACCCCGTCCAATGTCAGGATGGTGCCGTCATCCGCGACGACCGAGGCGGTATCGGAAAAATCGGCGACCGCCCCACCGCCGCCGGACATCTCGCTGCGCGACCCAATGCGGCGGTAGAGATCGGCGATGCCGCCGGCGACGCCGCGCGGAAACAGCAGCAGCACCAGCACCGTCAGCGCCCCCATGACGATGCCCTCGAACAGCGGCTGGGCGGCGAAGCGCAGCCCTTCGCGCAGCGCCACGATGATCGCGGCGCCGAGCACGCCGCCCCAGATCGAGGTCAGCCCGCCGATCACCACCGCGGTGATGATGTCGAGCGAATATTGAAAGCCGAACACGCCCGGGTCCATCAGCCGCAGGTAATGCACGGTGAGGCTGCCGGCGACGCTTGCCATGCCGGCGCTGAGGACGAACATCCGCACCTTGGCGGCGGCGAGATCGATGCCGACCGAGCCGGCGGCGCGCTCGCTCGACGCGATCGCCTTCAATTCGCGCCCGATGCGCGAGCGGTCGATATTGAGGCCGACCAGCACCGCCAGCGCCACCGCGCCCCACACCACATAGAACAAGTCGCGGTCGCCACCGACGGCCCAGCCGAAAATCGCGAAGCGCGGCACGCCGTCGATGCCGATGGCACCGCCAGTCAGATCGGTCCATTGCACCGCGAGGAAGCCAAGAATCAATTGCAGCGCCAGCGACGCCATCGCCAGGACGAAGCCGCGCAGCTTCAGGATCGGCCGGCCGACGACATAGGCCAGCGCCATCGCGCCGACCATCGCGACCAGCATCGCCGGAAACGGGTCCCAGCCATGGCGCGTCACCAGGAGCGCGCTGCCATAGCCGCCGATGGTGCAGAATGCCGCCTGGCCGATCGCGAGTTGATGCGCATAGCCGATCAGCAGCACGAACCCGACCGAGGCGATCGCCATCGCGCCGACCGTGATCGCGGCGCCCAGCGCGTAGTCGGAGCGCATCACGATCGGATACAGCAGAATCGCGACGATGAAGGCCGCGAACAGGAGGGCGCGGGGCTGCCGGCCCACGGCGCGCGGCGACGTGCTCAATGCTGGTCCGCGGCGCCGGTGGCGCGGCCGCCCAGCGCGAAGACGCCGCCGCGAATCATCAGATAGAGCAACAGGACGCCATAGGTGACGATGTCCTTCGCCTCGGACGAGACATAGCCCGCCGACAGCGATTCCAGCATGCCGATGCCGAGACCCGCTACCGTCGCCCAGAATGGCGAGCGGAAGCCGCCGATGATCGCGCCGGTGAATCCCTTGACGCCGAATTCGAGGCCCGAATCCCACGAGGCGGAGGTAATCGGCGCGATCGCGACGCCAGCCAGCGCCCCGGCGGCACCCGAGGCGGCGAACACCAGCATGCTGATGCGCCCGATCTCGATCCCCATCAGCCGCGCCGCGCGCGGATTGATCGCGACGGCGCGGATGGCACGGCCCAGCTCGGTATATTTCAACAGCCAGAACGTCACCGCGAGGAACAAAGCGGTGGCGCCCCACACGAACAGCGCCTGCAGCGGCAACAACGCGCCGAGGAACAGAAAGGCATCGTCGCCGATGAAGCCCGGCATGCCATAGGGGTCCTTGCCCCACACCACCAGCGCGACGCTGCGGATCAGCACCGCGACGCCGAGCGCCACCGTCGCTTGCAAAAACATCGGCGCGCGGCGGATCGGCGCCACGGTCAGCCGTTCCTGCACCAGGCCCAGCACCGCGCCGAGCGCCACCGCGATGACAATCGCGACGCCCAGCGGAAATTTCATCGACACCAGGCCGGCGGTGACGATGCCGCCGACCATGACATATTCGCCTTGCGCGAAATTGACGATGCCCGACACATTGGCGCACAGCACGAACCCGATCGCCACCAGCGCATAGACGCAGCCGGTGGTCAGCCCCGACAGGGTCAACTGCGCGAGGGTGGCGAAATCCATGCGGGCGGCGCGGTTTGTTGCGCTATTTCGCCTCGACGAAATGGCCTTGGGTCAGCCGGCCGATGCCGACGCTGCGCTCGTCCTTGCCGCGATGATCGTTCGGCGCATAGGAAATGAAGCCGCCGATCACCGGAAAATCCTTGGTCTTCTCCAGCGCCACGCGAATGCCCTCGCGCGTGCCGTCGGAGGTTTCGATGGCATGCGCCACCACCATCGCCGTGTCCCATCCGGCGGTGTTGAGATTGGTCGCGGCATGACCCATCGCGGCGCTCGCCTCTTTGAACAGCGTGTTGGAGAGGCCCGACGCGGTGCCGGCCATGCCGCCGCGCTCGACCGGGGAATAGACGCCCTCGGCCTCCTTCACCCCGCCGATGCCGTTATAGAAATTCGGATTGAACGCCGAGGAATGCAGCGCGATCGGCATCGATAGCCGCAACTGCTTCACTTGTTTGAAGATCGTGACCGACGGGCCGCCGATGATGCCGCAATAGAAAAAATCCGGCTTGGCGTTGCGGATGTTGACGAGCTGAGCGGTAAAGTTGGTGTCGGTGTTGTTGTATTTCTCGGCATCGACGATGGTGATTCCGGCCTTGGCGGCGTCCGCCTTGATAAGAACCGCTTCGCTCTGTCCGGCGGCGTCGCTCGGGTTGAGGATGGCCAACCTTTTGTAGCCGTGCGCCTTCACCCAATCGACCAGCGTCTGCATATAGGCGTCGGTGCCGGGCAGCGAGCGAAAGAAATATTTCGCCGGCGGCACCGCGAGCTGCACCACCGTCGCCGAGCCGATGGTCGGCACGCCGTAATCGTCGGCGATCGCCTTGATGGCGAGCAGGGTCTGGCTGGGCGAGGCGGCGATGATGATATTGACGCGCTTATCCTCCACCAGCTTGCGGTAGACGGTGACGGCGGTGGCGGAATTCGATTCATCGTCGAGGAGTTCCAACGTGACGTGGCGGCCCTTGAAGCCACCCTTTTCGTTCCACACCTTGACATAGGCCTGCGCGCCCTCGACCACCGCGCGGTCGAAGGCGGCGGCGACGCCGGTCATCGAGCCGACGGCGCCGATCACCAGATCGTCGGCGCGGGCGGCGTTGGTGACAGCGACGACGGATGTCAGCGCGGCGGCGAACGCCAGCGCCCGGCCCCAATTCTTCATTCTTGCCTCCCCGATATTATTGTCTAAGCCGCGTCGTCGATGACGGTGGTGCGGCGCATGTCGCGTTTCTGTCGCAGATCGTCGAACGGCGTTGCGCGATGCATGGTGCAGCGATTGTCCCACATCACGCAATCGCCCCGCGCCCAGGCGTGGCGATGAACGAAGCGCGCCCCGGTGGCGAACAGCATCAAATCGCGCAGCAGCGCCCGCCCCTCGTCGAGCGGCATGCCCACGATCCGCGACGCATGCGAGGCCAGCAGCAGGGTTTTGCGGCCCGAGGGATGCATGTGGACGAGGCGATGGCGCGCCGGCGCGCGCTTGTCGCGCTCCGCCGGCTGGGCGTCGGGAAAGCCGGCAAGCTCGCGCGAGTACCAGACATCGTGCTCGCAGACCAGATCCTCGATCCGCTCCTTCATCGCCGGGGACAGCGCGTCATAGGCGGCGCGCATGTCGGCGAATTCGGTGTCGGCCCCCTCGGGCGGCACGAAATGCGCCAGCAGCAGCGAATATTTCGAGCGTTGCTGATAGAACGAGCTGTCGGTGTGCCACAGCCGGTTGCCGCGCGCGAACATGCGAAAGCGATCGTCGATGCGCTGGATATCGCCGTCGGCGTCGAGATTGCCGGCCTCGAACAATTCCGGCAGCTTGAGGCGGCGGCGATTGTCCGCTTCCTTGGCGAAGAGCTTGGGCGCCAGTTCCAGCGGCCCCAGCAGCCGGCTGAACGCGACATGCCCCTCATCGTCGAGGCCGGTCGCCGGGAACAGCAGCACGCCATATTCATCATTGAGCGCGATGACCGCGCGGCCGGTCGCGGGATCGAGCGCCCGGCTGAAATCGATGCCGGTCACGTCGGCGAAAAAGCGCGGTGGATGAAGCGGCCGTGCCGAAATGCCCATGCAATCTCTCTCACATATCCACGACGAGGTAATCATGCTCGATCATCACGGGAAACGTCTCGGCGATGTACGGTCCCTTGACGATCTCCGCGCCGGTCTCGCGCGCGACATCAAAACGCGGCACGCGGACTTTACGCGGATCGCACCAGCTTTGACCCGTGCGAATATCGTATTCCCAGCCATGCCAGGGACAGCGGATCATCTCGCCCGGCCGGTCGAGCCGATAGGTCCCCGGCTCGTCCGAGAGCGCGAGGCCCATCACCTGACCGTCGCACAGCGCCGCCCCGGCATGGGGACAGCGATTGAGCAGCGCGAAATAATCGCCGCCGAGATTGAACAGGCCGATCTCGCGGCCGTTGACGGTCACGACCTTGACGCCGCCCGGCGCCAATTCGGCGATCGCCGCCACCACATGCTTCGCCATCTCAACCGAGGCGCGAATAGACGTGACGGGCGTTGCCGCGGAACAATTGCGCCTTTTGTGCCTCGGTCAGGCGCACCTTGAAGACATATTTGGGATCGTCGAAATCCCAATGCGGATAGTCGGTCGAGAACAGCAGCCGGTCCCAGCCGATCCAGTCGATGAGGTGGAGCAGGTCGCGCGGGTTCTCCGGCTCCTCGATCGGCTGGGTCGTGAACCAGATATTGGATTTAATATATTCCGAGGGCGGCCGCTTCACCCGCGGCACTTCGGAGCGCATTCGCGCCCAATGCTTGTCGAGCCGCCAGGTCAGCGCCGGCACCCAGCCGAACCCGCCCTCGATCAGCACCACTTTCAAGGTCGGGAAGCGCTCGAACACGCCCTCCAGCACGAAGCTGGTGATGACCGATTGCATCACCTGCACGTTGGAGAAGTGATCCTCGATATAGAAACTGGGCCAGCCGCCGCCGGTCAGCGTATGCCCGTTGAAGCCCGAGACATGCATGCCGATCGGCAGATCGTATTCGGCCGCCGCCTCATAGATCGGCCAATAGCGGCGATGGCCGGGCGGCTCGGCGGTGCGCGGCGGAAACGCGATCTGGGCGAAGGAGCGGTCGGCGCCGACGCGCCTGATCTCGGCGATGGCGGCCTCGACATCGTCGGGAATGATCACCACCGCGCCGCGCAGCCGCTGGTCCTGGCCGGTCCATTCCGCGCGCTGCCATTCGTTGAAGGCGGTACAGATCGCGGCGCCGAAATCGAGATTGCGCTGCATCGGGCCGGGGCCCAGCGGCTGCAGCATGCCGAATTCGACGCCGTTGGGGTCGAGATGCTGGCGCCGCATGAAGGCGAGGTTGGAGCCGGGGACGCCGCCCTCGGGTGGCCAGGCGTCGAGGCGCGCCAGGCCCGGCTGCATGCGCGGATAGGACAGCGTCTTGGCCAGCGCCTGATGCATCAGCGGCCCGTAGAGCCGCAGATGCTCATGCCAGCGCGTCGGCAGATAGGGCAGCAGATTGTCGAGGCCGCCGCGCAGGGTCGGATGGATGTCGCAATCGATCACCGTGAGGCGGGTCTGCGCGTCGGCTTGACGGTCGAGCGTGGTGGTGGTCATCGGTCCCTCAATTCAGCCGGGGATAGGTGGCAAGCGCGTTCTCGAACAGGATCTTCGGCGCCAGATCACGGGCGAAGGCGGCCGGCAGCACATCGTCGCCATCGAAGTGCCAGTGAGGATAGTCGGTCGAAAATAACAGCATCTCGTCGCTGCCGAGTTGTTCCACCAGCGTCTCCAACAAATCGGGATCGGGCGGCGCGTCGAGCGGCTGGATCGTCAGCCGGACATGGTCGCGGACATAGTCGGCGGGTGGCCGGTTCACCCACGGCGTTTCCGAGCGCACGCCGCGCCAGGTCTTGTTGGCGCGCCACAGAAAGGCCGGCAGCCAGCTCACCCCCGATTCGAGCAGCACCACTTTCAGCGCCGGGAATTTCACGAACACGCCCTCGACGATCAGGCTCAGCAGCGCCGGCTCGAACGCGTTGCCATAGGCGACATAATCCGCGAGATAGGAACTGGACCAGCCGGTCGGCGTCGGCGCGTGGCGATAGGCGCTGCCGGCATGGATGCCGATCGGCATGTCGTGGCGCTGGGCCGCGTCATAGATCGGCCAGAATTGCCGCTTTCCGTGCGGCGCCTCTTGCTGGGCCAGCATCAGCACCTGGACGAAGCGCCGGTCGGCGGCGCGGCGCTCGATCTCCGCTACCGCCAGTGTCACGTCCTGCCACGGAATCACGATCGAGGCGCGCAGGCGCGGATCGCGGTCGAGCAGCGACGCCGCCTGCCAATCGTTGATGGCGCGGCAGAAGGCGGCGGCCATGTCGGCATTGAACAGGGTCTGCGCCGCGTGGATCACGTTGCAGATGGCGAATCGCGCGCCGAAATGATCGAGCGCCTGGGCCTGCAAAGCGCCAAAATCGCTGCCGGGATTGCCGGTCGCGGGCCGCCAGTCGGGCCGGGCGGACAGCGGCGCCTCCGGCGGATAACTGGTCAAATCGAGATTGAGCCGGTCGAAGCCCCTCGTCCGCGCGGCCTCGCGCCAATAATCGTCGAGATAGGGCACGAGCGCGCCGAAATCCGGCACCGCCGGATGGATGTCGCAATCGATTGGCCGATAGGGCCGAATATCGACACACATGGCACTGTCTCTCCCTCGCGCCGTTAGTATTTCTCCCACCGCCCCGAGAGACAATGGCTTTGTTGAGGGGGCGGCTGATCCCCCGATCAAGTCGGGGGAGGGGCGAGACGATTTTTGGTTGGCCGCGACGCCCTGCAACGGGCCCCCACCCTCGATCGCTTCGCGATCTCTGCCCTCCCCCGCTGGCGGGGGAGGG
>DATCDN010000097.1:0-2026 GCA_036510675.1 Allostellaceae bacterium | reverse complement strand
TCAGGATCGCAGCCGCTACCGCATAAAGCACCGAACCGGCCGCCCAAATCCAACCGCGCCCCCGCCGGCACACTATCGCTCGGCCTTTCAACACCCCACCGCGCCCAAAACCAGAATCCTTCACACGCTCGAAAGCCGGGGGACGCACGAATTCTTGGCTCAGACTTTCGCGCGCTTTTTCGTGGTCACGCCCGATTCCGCGATCACGCCGGGAATGGCGGACGGGTTGACCGGGGCCATGATGTGGACGCCGGCGATGCCCGGCAATTCCACCATTTGCCGCATCAGCTCGATGCAGATTTTGCGGCCTTCGGCGCGCGCGTCGGCGGCCTGCTCCAGCCGCTTCACGATTTCGTCGGGAATGTTGGTGCCGAACAGCTTTTCCTTCATCCAGATCGCCGATTTCGCCGACGGGATCGGGCAGAGGCCGATGAGGAAGCCGAGCTTCGGCGCGATGCCGAGCTCCACGAGGCGCCGGCCATAGCGCCTCACCACCTCGATATCCATGCAGAATTGCGTCTGGATGAAATCGGCGCCAGCATCGAGCTTCGCCATCAGCGATTTCGGGTTCCAATCGGCCGGCGGATCGACCGGCACATCGGTCGCGCCGATGGCGAAGCTGATCTCGCCCTTGATGTCGGTGCCGGGCGGCAGCTTCTTTTCGGCGCGCATGCGCTGGGCCATCTGCAACAGGCTGGTGCTGTTGAAGTCGAACACCGGCTTGGCGTCGGGCTGATCGCCGGCTTTCGGATCGTCGCCGGTCAGGACCAGGAAATTATGAATGCCGATCGCCTGGGCGCCCAGCAGGTCGCATTCCAGCGCGATGCGATTCCGATCGCGGCACGCCATCTGCATGATCGGCTCGACCCCCGCCTGCTGCAGGAAATGCGCCGCGGTCAGCGTGCCCATATGCGCCTTGGCGCCGGCGCCGTCCGTGACATTCACCGCCGTCGCCAGCCCCTTCAGGGGCAGCGCCTTGGCGACGAACTCGGCCGCGTCGGTCGACACCGGCGGCGACACTTCGGCGGTGACAATGAAATCACCACCGGCAAGACGGCTCTGCAACGCGCTTTGGCTCATGATGGGATCGGCTCCTGAAAGGGCGCAGACTATAAAAGATGGTGCGGCGAGGCGAGCGCTAAATCGGCGCATGCCAAGCCCCACCGCCTTGCGCGTCCCCGGACTTGATCCGGGGATCAGCCCGCGCATCCACGAAGACGTTCGGTGTGGACAAAAAATTCGTGGGCGGCCGTGCCAAGCCCGGCCGAAGCGCGTTATTCGTGCTGGAGTCAAATCGGCAGCGCCAGCAGCGTGTCGATCCGCCGATTGTCGAACACGACGCGCTTTTCCCGGAACAGCGGCGCCGGGCCGGCGAGGTCGATCGTGTCGAGATAGCGCCCCGACATGAACAGCCGCATGTCGCCGTCGAGCATGATGCGCACCACCAGGAAATTCATCCGCGCCCGCACGAGGTGGTTTTCCTCGCCGAGGATCAGCGTCGAGGAGACCAAGTGGCGATAGCGTTGCGATTCATAGATGTTGGCCCGGCGCAGCGAAGCGACTCGGTCGTTGAGCATGGCGCGGCTGTCGGCGAAGAAGACGCCCAGCGGCATGTCCTGTTCGACATTCTCCGCCGAGATGATTTCATAGCGGCACGGGTCGGTGAACAGCGCCGGCCATTCCTCCAGCCGGTCGTCGTCAATGGTCGCGACATAGCGCGCCTGCAGCGTTTCGACGAGGGTGCGAAGGTCGGTCATGCGTCACTTGTCCTTATAACCAAGCCTGCCCCGGCGATATCGCCTTTGCCGACAAAACGAAAAGAAAAAACGAACCTAGATACGAAGACACGAAGGTCCTTCTGACCCACCAACGCGCCTCTCCGGCGGAAGCCGGCGACTGTGTTGGGTGTCAAGCATGAAGGTGGTTGGGTTGGAATGTTTGGTCGCTTTTGGCGAGGGTATTCGCGACGATCAAGAGTTTTCGGGCGGCGGCGATGATCGCTACCTTCGCGGGTTTGCCGGCTTGG
>DATCDN010000096.1:0-61401 GCA_036510675.1 Allostellaceae bacterium | reverse complement strand
GCACCGATGCCGGCGTCCATGCACTGGCGATGACCGCGCATCTCGACCTGCCGCGCGCCGATGCGCCCGACAAGATCCGGGGCGCGCTCAATTATCACCTGCGTCCTGCCCTCATCTCGGTGTTGAGCGCCGAGCCGGTCGCGGCGGATTTCAATGCGCGCCGCGCCGCGCGCGCCCGGCTCTATCGCTATCGCATTCTCAATCGCCGCGCGCCGCCGATGCTGGACCGGAACCGGGTGTGGCTGGTGGCGCCGCCGCTCGACGCCGATGCGATGGCGCAGGCCGCCGCCCTGCTGCTGGGGCGGCACGATTTCTCGACCTTTCGCGATTCGCTGTGCCAGGCGAAATCGCCGGTGAAGACGCTGGACCGGCTGGAGGTCGCGCGCGACGGCGACGAGATTCACATCACCGCGCTGGCGCGCTCGTTCCTGCATCATCAGGTCCGCAACATGGTCGGCACGTTGAAACTGGTCGGGCTGCATCAATGGCCGCCGCACCGCGTCGCCGAGGCGCTGGCCGCGCGCGACCGCCGCGCCGGCGGGCCGATGGCGCCGGCGCACGGGCTCTATCTGGTCGAGGTGCGCTACGAGCCGAACCAGCGCCCCGCATGATGCAGCATCTCCACCCCCGCGACCACGATCGCGGCGTTGATGACCATGGCGCCGACCCCGATGACGATGCCAATGGCCTGGACCTTCTCGTCGCCCTCGAACAGGCCGAGGCCGATGATGCAGATGGCGAATGCCTGCGGGCCGTTGCCCAGCGGGATCGGCAGCGCCAGCACCAGCGCGAACAGAATCAGCAGGAGGCCGAGCGCGCGCGGCCGCTCGCCCTTCTGCTTCAGGAACCGGGCGGCGCGCGGCTTGAACCAGCGCTCGAACCGCCGCAGGACCGGATCGGCCCGATCGACGAAGCGGCGGAACCGGTCGCGCTTCATGGCGCGGCGCCGCAGCCATGACGGCAGCAGGGGGCGGGTGCGCCCTTGTAAAATCTGGACACTGAGGAGAATGATCGCGACCGCGAACGGCACTGAGAAGCCCGGAATGATCGGCCCCGGAATCGCATTCGGCAGCGCCAGCACCAGCACCAAGAGCCCGAAGGCATGATTGCCGAGCGCCGACAGAATCTCGTCGACGGTGATGTTCTCGCCTTGCTTGGCATCGGCCAGCGCGCGCAGCGTGTCGGCGGCGCTGAGCGGCGGCGGCGGCAGGGGATCGGCGCTCAATAGAGGCTCTGCGTGACCTGGCTCAAGCCCGCGCCCAGCACCAGGTCGAGCAGCGCCAGCGCGGCGGCGGCGGCCCCGCCGGCGCGCGTCGCGATCCGGGCGATGAACCATTCATAGAGCAGCACCAACAGCAGCGTGATCGCCGACAGGATGTTGCCGGTGCCGTCGGGCAGGACATGCAGCGCCACGATCGCCGCGACCGCGATGAACAGCGCCGTCTCGATGATCTGGGACCAATTATACGCCGTGATGAAATCGAAGCCGCCGTCGCCGATGCGCAGCAGCCGGCACAGGTTCAGCGCCAACAGCGGATAGGCGGTCCAGCCGATGACATAGCCGATACTCTCCACCAGCAGGATGTGGCCGACGCCGAACGCCGCCCAATCATGCGGCGAGACCCGCAGCGCCAACAGCGCGACGAAGCCGGGAAAGCACAGGATCGCCGCCCAGAACGAGCGCGCCGTGCCCAGGGGCGTGCGGTCGAACCAATTCATCGCCTTGGCGTCGAGCCGCGCCAGGCGCCAGGCGCCGTAGAGTCCGAACGATACTTCGCGCAGGCTCGGCAGTGCCGTCATGATGCCGGAAAGTAGCCGTCGAGCACGCGGCGATAGATCTCGGTCAGCGCCTCGAGATCGGCGACCGGCACGCACTCATTGGCCTTGTGCATGGTCAGCCCCAGCATGCCGAATTCCGCCAAGGGACAGAAGCGATGGATGAAGCGCGCATCCGACGTGCCGCCGCCGGTGCCGAGCTCCGGCGTCAGGCCGGTGACCTGCCCGACGGCCGCCGCCAGCAGGCTGCTGATCTCGCCCGGCGGCACCAGGAACGATTCGCCGCTGACCTGAATCGCCAGCTCATAGCGCCCGCCCAGCGCATCGAGCCGGCTGCGCAGCCAGTCGCCGATGGTCGCGCTCGACCATCGATCGTTGAAGCGGATGTTGAACACCGCGCGGGCGCGCGCCGGGATCACATTGGTCGCGGGATTGCCGATATCGATAGTGGAGATTTCGAGACTGGTCGCCTGGAAATGCGCGGTGCCGCCATCGAGCGGCTGGGCGAGCAGCGCGCCCAGCATGCGCACCAGGCGATGCGCGGCATTGTCGGCGAGGTGCGGATAGGCGGTGTGGCCCTGCACGCCCTGCACCATCAGCGTCGCGTTGAGGCTGCCGCGCCGGCCGATCTTGATGGTGTCGCCGAGCCGCCCGACATTGGTCGGCTCGCCCACGATACAGGCATCCAGTTTCTCGTCGCGCGCCGCGATCCAGTCCAGCAGCTTGCGGGTGCCGTTGATCGAGACGCCCTCCTCGTCGCCGGTGATGAGGAGGCTGATCGAGCCGCCGAAGCCGGCGCCGCGCGCCGCCAGGAACCGGCCCGCCGCCGCGACGAAACAGGCGATCGCCGCCTTCATATCGGACGCGCCGCGACCATGGAGCATGCCATCACGGATCACTGGCGCGAAGGGATCCCCGTGCCAATCCTCGCGTGCGCCAGGCGGCACCACATCGGTGTGGCCGGCGAAGCAGAAATTGCGCCCGCCGGTGCCCAGCCGGGCATAGAGGTTCAGCACCGGCTCGGTCCCCGGCTCGGAAAACTCCTGAAGGTGGCAGGCAAAGCCCAGCGCGCCCAGCACCGCCGCGAGATGGGGCAGCGCGCCTTCGTCGCGGGGCGTGACGCTGGGCCGGCGGATCAGCGCCTCGGCCAGCGCCAGCGGGTCAATCGTTGCGGCCGCGCTCATAATCGTCGCGCAACAATTCGTTGATCGAGGTCTTGCGGCGCGTCTGCTCGTCGACGCGCTTGACGATGACGCAGCAATAGAGCGACGGGCCGGGCGCGCCGTTGGGCAGGTTCTTGCCCGGCAGACTGCCCGGCACCACCACCGAATAGGCCGGGACGCGGCCCATGAACGTCTCCCCCGTCGCGCGGTCGATGATCTTGGTCGATGCGCCGACGAAGCAGCCCATGGCGAGGACGGCGCCGCGCCCGACGATGACGCCCTCCGCGACCTCGCTGCGGGCGCCGATGAAGCAATCATCCTCGACGATCACGGGGGCGGCCTGCACCGGCTCCAGCACGCCGCCGATGCCGACGCCGCCGGAAATGTGACAATTCTTGCCGATCTGGGCGCAGGAGCCGACCGTCGACCAGGTGTCGATCATGGTGCCGCGATCGACATAGGCGCCGACATTGACGAAGCATGGCATCAGCACCACGCCCGGCGCGATATAGGCCGAGCGCCGCACCACGCTGCCCGGCACCGCGCGGAAGCCCGCCTGGCGGAACCGGTGATCGCCCCAATCCTCGAACTTGGCGGGCACCTTGTCGTACCAAGTGGCGTCGCCGGGGCCACCCGCGATGGTCGCGGAATCCTGGGCGCGGAATGACAGCAGCACCGCCTTTTTCAGCCATTCATTGACGTGCCAGCGATCGCCCTGCTTCTCGGCGACGCGCAGCCGGCCGGCATCGAGACCCTCCAGCGCCACCTCGATGGCGTCGCGGGTCTCGCCCGTGGTCGCGGGGTTGACGCTGTCCCTGGTGTCCCAGGCGGCGTCGATCAGCGCGGCAAGTTTCTCTTGGTCCATGAATGGCTTCGATATCGTTGGAATGGGGTTGGATTGGGGCGGCACCATGCGGCAGCGCCGGGGCCTTCGTCAACGGGGCGGGCAATCGATCCACAATCAATCCCGCGCCGCGACGGGGCGCCCACGCGGAGCCAGGGCGTCGAAGGCATCGAGCACGCGCGTGAAGAGGCGCGGCGGCAAGAACCCATAATCGTAGCGATCGCTTTGCGGCAATCGGCGCAGGTCGTAACCAGGCCAAAGAAATTCGTTGCCTTCGGTAACAATGATCCACGCACGGTTCGCATCAAGGCCAAGATGGCGCTTCACCGGTCCTGGTATCTCGACGCCTGATGTCGGATCGCTCGGCATGCGATGCGTGATCGCAATACAGTGACGGTAATCGCACCGTTGCTCTCGCGCTCGACGGCCAAGACGATGACGCTCGGCCGGTCTTTCCTTCCTTCATCCTGCCCTGCACGTTTTTCGCGGTGCCAGAGATAGGCATAGGAAACGACCAATCCCGGCTCCGGATTTGGGATCGGCATGCGACCCGGTTATTCGTCGTCCAGCATATCGTCCAGGGGCGCATGCCGAACATCCATCCGGGAAGCGCGGATCGCGTTGGCCTTTTCTGGCGAGAGTTCCGCCGTCGCGAAGCTGCGCCGGCTGTCGCGGAACCGGATGAAAGCTTCATATTCGTCGGGGCCGATAAAATAGCCGGTTACTTGGCCGTGGCTTGAGACAGCCACCGCGGCGCGCTGCGCGCGCATGCGATAGCGGCCGAAATTTCGGGTGAATTCGGAAGCCGGAACGGGTTCAGACGTATCCATGGCGTTTCCTTCCGTGGGCCAATATAGTAATTTACACAAATCGCGCAAGTTGCGCGAATTGCAAGAAATCATCCCCACAATTCCTTGGTCGCGAGGCGGGCGCCCTCGGCCAGCGCTTCGAGCTTCGCCCACATGATCGAGGGGTGGACGCGGTTGGTGAACGGCGCCTGGGCGAAGCCGCAATCGGTGCCGGCCAGCACATTCTCGCGCCCGACCAGCCGGGCGAGCCGCACCAGCCGCTCCGCCACCAATTGCGGATGCTCGACGATGTTGGTCGCGTGACCGACCACGCCGGGAATGAGCTTGCGTCCCACCGGCAGCTTCGTTCCCTCCCACACCCGCCATTCATGCTCGTGGCGGGGGTTGGCCATTTCCAGGCAATAGGCGCCGGCATTGACCCGCAGCACCAGATCGACGATGTCGCTCAGCGCCACGTCCGTCGTGTGCGGCGTATTGAAGCTGCCCCAGCAGATGTGATAACGGATTTTCTCCAGCGGCAGGCCGCGCAGCGCGTGGTTCAGCGCGTCGATCCGCAACGTCGCCCATTTCCGATACGCCTCCAGCGGCTGGTCGGCGAAGGCGACATCGTACATATAGGGCAGGAACGCATCATCGACCTGAAGGAATAGCCCAGCCGCGATGATCGCGGCATATTCCTCATGCAAGGCATCGGCGAGGGCGAAGAAAAATTCCTCCTCGGACTTATAGTATTCGTTCCGATAGCGCGGCATGGCGCTGGCCGGCGCCACCACCGGCAGGAAGCCGGTCACGCCGGCGGTCATGCCGAGCGCCGCCGTGAGATTGTCGATGTCGCGCCGCAGCGCCGCCTGGCCCTGATAGGTGACCGGCCCGACGCAGGTCAGCGTGCCGCGCCGGGTCAGGTTCTGGGTCGGAAAATACTGGGCATAGAATTCCGGAAATTTCTGCTGATCCTTGCCGGCGCCGGTCGAGACTTCAAAATCGCCTTCATCGAAGCCGCCGAGCCGGCTGAGGCTATAGGCGGCCCAGCCGCGAAACTTGCCGAATTCGCCATCGCTGACGATATCGACGCCCGCCTCCGCCTGACGCGCCACCACCTCGGCAACGGATTCCGCCAAGCATGTCTCAAACGCCGCATTATCGACGGCGACGTCGGTGGTCATCGCGCCGATATAATCGAGCAGCTTTTTCGGCCGCGCCAGGCTGCCGACATGGGTGGTCAGAATGCGGTTTTCATCGGTCATGGCCTACCTCGCTCGGCTAGGGTCTCGTCCCGGCGTGATAGCCGGGGGAGGGACCCATGGCGGAGAGGGATACCGGCTGCCGCCGCGGTTGAGCAAGCCCCATAGTTTGCCCTTGGGGATAACCGGTTGGTCGGCTAATTAGGATCAATGGCGCTTTTCAACCCGAAGACCCTTGAAGCGGCGCTGCGCACTTTTGATTTTGCGCCGACAGACGCGCAACAGGCCGCCGCTTCGCACTGGGCCGGGCTGATGCGGGACCAGTTTCTGCTCAGCCGCAAGGAAACCGCGCTGGAGGCGGATTTCAATCGCCACGTCGTTCAAGACATATTGGGCTACCGCTCCTTCGACGCGTCCGGGACCGCGACAGTCTCGGTCAAACAGGCCGTCGGGGCGGGAGAGGTCGATCTGGCTCTGGGACAATTTTCCGCCAATCGCGCGGAAATATTGGCCCCGTTCGAATTGAAAGGCCCCGCGCTCAAGAATCTCGATGCGATCATGCCCGGCCGAGCCAAGACGCCGGTGCAGCAGGCGTGGGAGTACGCCAACGACGCGGTCGGCGCACGATGGGTGATCGTATCCAACCAGCGGGAGCTGCGGCTTTATGCGGTTGGGCGAGGCCGGCGCGACTACGAACTATTCGATCTCAGTCGCCTCGACGATCCCGCCACGCTGAAGCGTTTCGTGCTGCTGTTGAGCGCGGATCACTTGCTTGGCGGCGATACCCAAAGACTGCTGGACCGCAGTCTGGGCGAAGATAAAGCGATTACGGACCAACTGTACGCGGATTATCGCGCGCTTCGCGAAAACCTCTTGGAGTTTATCCTAAACCACCATGCGGAGATTGCCGCCGAGGACGCGATCCGCCTGGCGCAGAAGATACTCGACCGCGTCATCTTCATCGCATTCGCGGAAGACACGGTCCTGTTGCCCGACGACAGTATTTTGAACGCGGTGAATTTCACCGATCCCTACGGCGAACCCAAACCGAAATGGGAATATCTCAAGCGGCTTTTCGACGCCGTGGATCGGCAATCCGCGTCTGAATATCCCGCCCTACAATGGCGGCTTGTTCGCGAACGATCCTCAACTGGATGCCCTGAAAATTCCGGATCACATTACCGACCAGTTCCGCGGCATCGCGGCTTACGATTTTGGCAGCCAAGTGTCGGTCACGATCCTCGGCCATATTTTCGAGCAGTCAATCGCCGACATCGAACAAAAACATGCCGAGGTACGCGGCGAGGCGCCGCCCAAAACATCGAAGCGCAAACGCGAAGGCGTGGTCTATACGCCCGGATTTGTGACGCGCTTCATCGTCGAACATACGATCGGCGAACATCTGCGCGAGAAATTTCAGGCGCTTCTGAACGAATATTCCGACGGCGAGGATGTGGCCGGAGCGATCCGCTGGCGCGGCAAGAACGCCGAATTGTCGTTCTGGCGCGCCTATCTCGAATACATTGCCGGACTTCGCATTCTCGATCCGGCGTGCGGTTCCGGTGCGTTCCTGATTGCCGCTTTTGATTTCTTGAAAGCCGAACAGGCGCGCGTCCGCGAACACTTGAGCGAGTTGGAGCCAGGTCTGCTGATACATTCGGGCGCCAGCGCCGATGTCGAGATCATCACCCAGAACCTCCATGGCGTGGATGTGAACGCCGAGTCCGTCGAGATCACCAAGCTTTCTTTGTGGTTGAAAACCGCGAAGAAGGGACGCCAGCTTGAGTCGCTGGACCGAACGATCCGCTGGGGTAACAGCCTGATCGAGGATTCCGATGTTCATCGCCGCGCGTTCGACTGGAAATCGGCGTTTCCCGATATTTTCGCCGCCGGCGGCTTCGATATCGTGATTGGCAATCCGCCTTATGTACGCATGGAGCTGATCAAGCCGTTCAAGCCTTATCTCGAAAAACGCTATGCCGTGGTTGCCGATCGCGCGGACCTCTATGCCTATTTCTTCGAATTGGGGGTACGGCTGCTCAAGCCGGGCGGCAGGCTCGGCTATATATCGTCCTCGACGTTCTTTCGCACCGGCTCGGGCGAGGCGCTGCGGCGGTATTTGACCGGCAACGCCGAGATTGAGGCTGTCGTCGATTTTGGCGACCTGCAGATTTTCGACGGCGTGACGACCTACCCGGCCATTCTCACGCTGCGACGCGTGGACGGGCAGGTGGGCGGCGCCGATTTGCGGTATTTCAAGGCCTCCACCTTACCGGAGGACCTGTCCAAAGCGTTCGGTATTTCGTCGCAGCCGATGCCGCGCGCCCGTCTCGGCACCGGGTCGTGGCGCTTCGAAAGCGACAAGCTCGACGATATCCGCAAGAAGATGGCGGCCGGACGCAAGACACTTGCCGATGTGTATGGCGCGCCGCTTTACGGCATCAAGACAGGGCTGAACGACGCCTTCGTCGTGAACCGCGAAACCCGGGACGCGTTGATCGCCCGGGACGCACGATCCGCCGACCTATTGAAGCCGTTTCTGATCGGCGAAAATCTGAAGCGCTGGCATGTGGAAAGCGACGATCTGTGGCTGATCTACACGCCGAAGAACCGATTCAGCATCGAAGAATATCCGGCAATCCGCGATCACCTGGCGCCCTTCCGCGAGGCACTTGAAGGACGAGCGACGAAACAGAATTGGTGGGAACTGCAACAGGCGCAGGCGGCTTATGAAGCCTCATTCATCAAAGGCGGCCTGTCTTTTCCCGATATCTCGCAAGGACCGAAATTTTCAATTGCTTCGGCAAAATCATATATCGACTGTACGGCGTTTAGGATTGCTTATTCTGGAACCGACGCACTCGCAATTCTAGGATCGAAAGCGTCGTGGTTTTTTCTTTTTGGTATTTCGAATCCACTTCGAGGAGGTATTTGGCGGTTGCGGTTAAAGACCCAATACGTGGAGTCATTGCCCATTCCTGAAATGTCCTCAGGCGTGACCACGGAGATTGGGATCCTCGGAAAATACGTTTCGGAGATCGCAGTTGATAAGGGGAATGTCCTCAACGGTTATCTTCATCGGGTTTCGGATATCGGTCGCGGTCGAAGGCTCCCGGCGAAATTTGCGGAGACGCTTGCCGGCAATTTCGAAGGGTTTAGGCAGTCGCTAAAAAGGCTCAAGATCGAAATTCCCGTCGCCGAGCGCGACGAATGGGAGCGTTACTTCAACGCACGCAAGGCGGAGGTGGAGGCGCTTTCGCGGCGCATCGCCGACGCGAAAGCCGAGATCAACGACCGCGTCTATCGTCTATTCGGCCTCGACCATGACGAGATCGCGTCGATCGAGGACGCGATCGCCGGCCAGTACTGAGCCGGATCGTTTGAGATTGAACCGCCGCGACTTTTCCCCTCTCCCGCCCGCGGTACGGTGATGCGAAAAGGAAAGATGAACCGCCAAGCCTGCTCCGGCGGAAAGCCGGGGACGCCAAGATCGCCCTGACCCACCAATGCGCCTCTCCGGCGAAAGCCGGAGTCCATCCCGCCGATGGATACCGGCCTTCGCCGGTAAGGGAAAAATGTTTCAATTTGGGTGTATCAGACTCCAGCAGCTCAGAAGACGCGGAAAACTCGCAAGTGGCGCAAGCCTAACCCATGACCATCAAACGATCCGATCTGGACGCCGGCCGCGTTGATTTCTCGGATATCGCGGACAAGAAGGCCCAGCGCCTTCCGCCCGTTCATCCCGGTGAAATCCCGCGGTCGGAATTTCTCGATCCCCTCAACATCACCGCCTACCGGCTGGCGAAGGATGCCGGCGTGCCACAGACCCGGATCGCAACGATCCTTTCCGGTCAGCGCGCTATCACCGCCGATACAGCTCTCCGTTTTGGGCGCTTCTTCAACATGTCGGCGGCGTTCTGGCTCGGACTTCAGGAGCAATACGATCTCGAAACGGCAAGGCGCCGACTCGGCGGCCGACTCGATACCGAGGTTCGACCGCTAGAAACAGCATGAAGCGCCCCAGCCGGGCGGAACTTCCGCTATCCCACCGGGCGCTCGACGGCGGCGAGCCAGGCCGCCAGATCGTCGATGATGTGATGGACATAGGGCTGGTCCGAGCCGATGCGTGCCCATTCCAGCGGCCCGCGCACCCAGGCGGTGGTCATGCCCAGCGCGGCGGCGGGCTGAAGATTGCGGGCCATGTCCTCGACGAAGAGGGCGGTCGCGGGCGCGATATGATAGCGGCTCACCAGCGCGTCATAGGCACTGCGCGCCGGTTTCGGCTGGTAGTCCATCGCCTCGATATCGTGGACCGCCTCGATCTGGCCGGTGAGGCCGATGCGGTCCATCACCCGCTCGGCATGGCGCACGGTGGCGTTGGTGAAGACCAGCTTGCGGCCGGGCAACCAGTTGATCGCCGCCACCAGCGCGGGGTTGGCGGGCACGCCGCTGAGATCGATGTCGTGGACGTAATCGAGGAAGCGGCGCGGCTCGACATTATGGTCGGTCATCAGTCCGCGCAGCGTGGTGCCGTGGCGGGCGAAGAAATCGCGCCGCAGCCGATGCGCGTCCTCGTAGGTGATTTCCAGCTCGTCCATGATGAAATTGGCCATGCGCTCCTCGACCTGGGCGAAGAGGTTGACGGCGAGCGGATAGAGCGTGTTGTCGAGATCGAAGATCCAGGTCTCGATTTGCGATAGCGGCCGGCCGCCGCGCGGGGAAGAACTCATCGCTGTGTAGTGGCGGATCAGCCGCCGGCAGGCAAACGGAATTTGCGCACCCCATATGGGGGGAATGACCATCGTTGAATTACCGGCCGCCACCGGCCGCCCCACCCAATATGAGCAAGACCAGATCGCGCTGATCCGGGCTTGGCGCGACCAGCCGCCGGGCCTGATCGAGCGCGCCGCCGGGGTGGCGCTGAGCCCGATCAGCCGCCTGGTGTCGGGCCTCGTGCCGCCGTCGGCGATCGAGGCGCTGTTGCGCGCCTCGGACTGGCTGGCGGAAAAGACGGTGCCGGCCGCCGCGCCCGAGGGCGAAACCGAGGCCGCCTCGCTGGAGCGGCTCGATGCCGGGGTCCGCGCCATCCGCAATTGGGCGGTGGCTTATGCCAGCGGCGAGGGCGCGCTGGCCGGGATCGCCGGCATTGCCTCGCTGCCGGTCGATCTGCCGGCCATCGTCATGCTGTCGCTGCGAACCATCCGGCGGGTCGGCGGCCGCTATGGCTATGCCGGGTCGAGCGAGCACGAACGGCAATTCATCTATGCGGTGCTGTCGATCGCCAGCGCCGATTCGATGCGCCAGAAACGCGCGGCGCTGGCGACACTGCACGGCATCGAGACGCAGCTTCTGGCGCAAAGCTGGGCGGCGCTGGGCGAGCGGGCGGCCCGGCGCGGCATGAGCGCCGAGGCGGCGCTGCTGGTGGCGCGGGATGTCGCGGAGCGGCTCGGCGTCAATCTGACCAAGCGCAAGGCGATGGCCGCGATGCCGCTGATCGGGGCGGCCATCGGGGCGACGGTCAATGGTTGGTACATGCGCGACATCGGCGCCGCCGCCCAGCGCGCTTACCAGGAACGCTGGCTCAAGGATCGCGGCCTGCTATTCGGGTGATTTTTGTGCGACGCACACTGGGTACCTGATTTTCCGCCGGACAAGGGTGTGCGAGCCATGCGAGGGCGGTTCTGGTGTCATTAAATTGCCATTCGCCGGTCCCACAAATCGCATTTATTTCAAGGGACTGCGACATTTAATCGCCCGCGCGGTTCCGCATGCCAGCCGAGCGCGGATCGCCATTTCGCAATCGCACAATCGACCCTATTTCCACTCTCGTAACCGCCGCGACCCCTGTAGGGCCGGCATCTGAGTGGAGACTAATCATGCGTGTGCCTAAATTGTTGGCCGGTCTGGCCCTTGCCGTCGCGATCGCCGGAACCTCGGCGCTGTCGGCGATGTCGGCATCGTCCGCCCTTGCCGCTTCGGCCAATGGCGGCCCGTCGAGTGGGAATGACGTGCCGCAATATTACCAGCCGTTCACCAACCCCCTCATTCCGCAATACCCGCAACAGCCGGTATTCGGCCCGTAACCCTCGGCCCGCTTGGGAGGCCGGCGCCTTCGGGCACCGGCTTCCGGGCCGCCCCCCGGATCAGGAATGTTGGAGGCGCTTTTACGAAAGGAATACGAGAATGGAATGCCAATCATTTTGGGGCCCCCAATTTCTGGGGCCGATGACCGCGATGACCGCCGCCGGCGTTCAGCCGACCGGCTCCGTCTTCAGCGCCGTGCCCGCCGCCGCCGCCCTCCTGGGGCGCGATACCATGCCGCAATTTCCGCCATCCCGCGCGCGGCCGGCGCCGGCGCGGCACCTAGCGAATCGCGATCTCACCCCCGGCCTGTGCGGCTGCACTGCCTAGGCCGCGATACCGGCTTGCATACCAAATGAATATCGCCTGTATATCGGTTATGATGCCGATCGCTATCGTGTGATCCCAGCGTTCTAGGATGTTGATGGACGATCTCTCTCTCCTCGGCGACCTCGTTGCCCAGGCCCGGAAGGCCGGCGCTGACCAGGCCGACGCCCTGTTGGCGGAAGGCGCCTCGCTGAGCCACGCCCAGCGCCTGGGCAAGACCGAAAAGCTGGAGCGGTCGGAGAATTTCGACGTGGGTCTGCGGGTCATCGTCGGCAAGCGCCAGGCGATCGTTTCGGCCAATGATCGCGATCCGGGCGGCCTTGCCGAGCTCGTGACCCGCGCCATCGCCATGGCCAAGGCGGTGCCCGAGGACCCCTATATCGGCCTCGCCGATCCGGATGAACTCGCACGAACCTGGCCCGATCTCGATCTATTCGATGCCGCCGAGCCGGCACCGGAAACACTGATCGAGCGCGCCAAGACCGCCGAAGAGGCGGCGCGCGCCGTTGCCGGTGTCACCAATTCCGAGGGCGCCGAAGCCGGTTGGAGCCACGCGCGGGTGGCCCTCGTCGCCTCGAACGGCTTCGCCGGCGCCTACGCCGCCAGCGGCCACAGCATCAGCGTCTCGGTGCTGGCGGGTGACGGCACCGCGATGGAGCGCGATTACGATTATTCCAGCGCGGTCCATGCCGCCGATCTGACCGCCGCCGCCGAAATCGGCCGCACTGCCGGAACCCGCGCGGTGGAGCGGCTTAATGCGCGCAAGGTCGCGACCGGAAAATATCCGGTGGTATTCGACCGCCGCGTCGCCGGCGGCATGCTGCGCCATCTCGTTGGCGCGATCTCAGGTCCGTCGGTCACGCGCGGTACCAGTTTCCTCAAGGACAAACTGGGGCAGCAGATTTTTTCACGCGGCATCAGCATCGTCGACGATCCGCATCTGCCGCGCGGCCTGCGCTCCAAGCCGTTCGACGGCGAAGGCGTCGCCAATCGGCGCCGCGCCATCATCGCGGACGGCGTTCTGGAAACCTGGCTGCTGGATCTGGGCTCGGCCCGGCAACTCGGCTTGCGGACAACGGGCCATGCCAGCCGCGGCATCTCATCGCCACCCGGCCCCTCGCCCAGCAACATGTGGCTGGAGCGCGGCGCGGTGACCCGCGAGGAATTGATCGGCGACGTGCAGGAAGGGCTGCTCGTCACCGAGATGATGGGCATGGGCGTGAACGGCGTCACCGGCGATTACAGCCGCGGCGCCTCGGGCTTTTGGATCGAGAACGGCAAGATCGCCTACCCGGTGCATGAGATCACCATCGCCGGCAATCTCAAGGACATGTTCCTGGCGCTCACCCCGGCCAGCGATCTGCAGTTCAAAACCGGGATCGATGCCCCCAGCGTGCGCATCGACGGCATGATGGTGGCAGGGCGCTGAACCGGCTCAACCGCGGCCGGCGATCGTAACGCCCCCGTCGATGACGATGGTCGTGCCGGTGATGAATTTGCCGGCATCGGAAGCCAGCATCACCGCCGCGCCCGCGATATCGACGGGCTCGCCAATGCGGCGCAGCGGCGCCTGCTGCAGGGTCGCCGCCAGATAATCGGGATTGTCCCACAGCGCCTTGGCAAAGTCGGTCTTCACCAGCCCAGGGGCGATACCGTTGACGCGGATGCCGTCGGGGCCCCACGACACGGCGAGATTGCGCACCAGTTGCATATCGGCCGCCTTGGTAACGGCATAGGCACCGAGCGCGGTGCTGCCCATCAGCCCGGCGATGCTGGAAATGATGATGATCGCGCCCGATTTGCGCGCCGCCATTTCCGGCCGGACCAGAGTCGCCAGGTTAAGATTGCAGCGCACATTCACCGTCAGCATGCGGTCGAACACATCGTCGGGCAGATTCTCGATCGGTCCGTAATAGGGATTGATCGCCGCATTGCAGACGAGAATATCGACCGCCCCGAATTGCGCGCGCGTGCGGTCGATCAATTCCTGGCGCTGCTTCGCTTCACCGATATGACAAGGAATCGCGGCCGCCTTGCCGCCCGCCGCCACGATTTCGGCGGCAACACTCGCACAGGCGTCCGCCTTGCGGCTTGAGATCACGACATTGGCACCGGCCAGCGCCATCTGTTCGGCGATGGCCCGGCCGATGCCCTTGGTCGATCCAGTGATCACCGCGGTCTTGCCGCCAAGATCGAATAGCCCCATGGGTGTCCTCGTCGGCACAGGCTAGGTGTTTAGTCTCGGCATTTGATGGACTGGACTTAGTCTGAGTCGTTTTGGCTCTTTTGTCCACGTTTTGGCGATGAATTCGTAGGGCAAATTGTCGAACGACCCAAAATTCGCCGCCAAGGTTCAGGATGTCGTTGGCCTCTATGTCGATCCGCCGGAGCACGCGCTGGTGCTGTCGGTGGACGAGAAGAGCCAGCTTCAGGCGCTTGATCGCACGCAGCCGGGCTTGCCCATGAAGCGCAGTCGATGCGGAACGATGACGCACGATTACAAGCGCCACGGCACGACCACGCTGTTCGCCGCGCTCGATGTGCTGGAAGGCAAGGTCATCGGCCAATGCGATAATTACGCGACGCACAAGCATCCCGAGAGCCTGCCCCCGCGAAGGCGGGGGCCCGGGCCTGGCTCGAACGGCATCCGAGGTTCCATTTCCACTTCACCCCGACCTCGGCCTCCTGGCTCAATGCCGTCGAGGGCTTCTTCGCCAAATTGACCAAGCAGCGTCTTAAGCGTGGCGTGTTCAAGGGCATCGCCGTCTCCAGGCCGCCATCAACCGATACCTCGCCGAAACCAACGACAACCCAAAGCCCTTCACCTGTACCGCCGATCCCGACGCAATCATCGCATTTCGCGGCATCGCGCAATGCCCGCCGCGCGGATCGGGAAAAATTCCCGGGTAAAAAAAGAAGTCCGGCCATGGCAATATGGGGCAGGGTCTGTTCCTAATCGGGCGGCGCCGGCATGGGCGCGGGGATGCTGTGGCGGGGAAATATGGTCGGTCTGAAGGGCGAATTGCTCGTGGCGGCGTGTCTGGTGGTGGCCGCCGTTCCTCTTGCGCGGGCGCAGACCGCCGCCCCGGCGGTGCCCGCCGACAATGGCGCCGCGTCCGCCCCGATCTTCCTGCCGAGCATGGTGATCATCGGCAATACGCCACTGCCCGGCAGCGGCGTCGATATCGACAAGGTGCCGGCCAACGTGCAGATACTGAGCGGCGCCTCGATGCGGCGCGATGGCGAGGACGATCTGTTGCCGGGCGCCGCCGCGCGCCGGCTCTCCAGCGTCAATCTCACCAGCCAGCAGGGCAGCTCGTTTCAGTCCGACTTCGTCTATCGCGGCTTCGAGGCGTCGCCGATCTCCGGCATTCCCCAGGGCATCGCGGTCTATCAGAACGGGGTGCGCATCAACGAGGCGTTCGGCGACATCGTCAATTGGGAACTCATCCCGCAATTCGCGGTGAACCAGATGACGATCCAGAGCAACAACCCGGTCTTCGGCCTCAATGCGCTGGGCGGCGCGGTGACGATGGAGATGAAGAACGGCTTCAATTTTCACGGCACCAACGTGCAAGCCGCCGGCGGCTCCTACGGCAACATCACCGGGTTCGCCGAAAGCGGACAGCAGATTGGCAATTTCGGCCTCTACGGCGCCATCGGCGGCGTTCATGACGATGGCTTTCGCAATCTGAACCGGACCGGCATCGGGCAGGGCTATTTCGATCTCGGCTGGGAAAAGAACGATTTCACCATCCATCTGTCGGTCTCGGCCGCCGACAGCAGCCTCGGCGCCACCGGTCCGACGCCGATCGCGCTGCTCGACGCGAACCGCAGAAGCGTCTTCACCTTGCCGCAGCTGATCGAGAACCAGGCGCAGCTCGTGCAGCTGACCTCGACCTACCGGGCGACCGACGATCTCTCGCTCAGCGGCGACATCTATTATCGGCACTATCGTCAAAACCTGACCGACGGCAACACGACCGACGTTACCGCGTGCGACAACCCCGCGTTCTTCTGTCTCGAGGGCAGCAACGCCTTTCCCGCCGACGTGCTGTTCGACGCGCACGGCAACATGGTCCCGACCAGCGCGCTTGCCTTGCCGGCCGGCGCCGCCCTGGGCGAGACCGATTTCACCACCACCGACACCAACACGATCGGCGCCGGCTTGCAGGCGAAGTTCACCCATCCGCTGTGGGATCATCCCAACAATTTCGTCGCCGGCGCCACCATCGACCACAGCTCGACCGACTACACCGCGCGCGGCGTGCTCGGCGCGCTTCTGCCTAATCTCGACGTGACCAATGGCGGCATCGTCATCGATCAGGGCCTCAGCCCGACCGCGTCCCCGCCAATCGAACAGCCGGTCAGCGTCAACGGCACCAACAATTACTATGGGCTTTTTGCCACCGACACCTTCGATGTCACGCCGGAGCTCGCCGTTACCGCGAGCGGCCGGCTCAACGTCGCGGATATCGGCATCGGCGACCGGACCGGCGCCGCGCCGGCACTCAATGGCGACCACACCTACGTCCATTTCAATCCGGGCGTCGGCCTGACCTATAAAGTCGCGCCGACCGTCACGCTCTATGGCGGCTGGTCGGAGGCCAACCGGGCGCCGACGCCGGCCGAACTGAGTTGCGCGAACCCGAACAACCCCTGTTTGCTCGATGCGTTTCTGGTCGCCGATCCGCCCCTGAAGCAGGTGGTGTCGCGGACCGTCGAGTTCGGGGCGCGCGGCCACTTCACGACCGCGATCATGCCCGGGCAATTCCTGTGGAATCTCGGTGTCTATCGCACCGACAGCGACAACGACATCATGCTGTTGGCGACCAATATCAACGGCTTCGGCTTCTTCAACAATGTCGGCACGACGCGGCGGCAAGGCATCGAGGCCGGCCTGGCATGGCGCTGGAAAAATCTGCTGATCTCGGCCAATTACAGTTTTCTCGACGCCACCTTTCTCGAAAATCTGGCCCTGTCGTCGAACAGTCCGGCCGCCGATGCCAACGGCCTGATCTTCGTCCATCCTGGGAACCACCTGCCGCTGGCGCCGTCGCATCGCTTCGTCCTCAACGCCGAATACGGCGTCACGCCGAAATGGAAAGTCGGCGCCGATCTCCGGGTCGTGTCGAGCCAGTATCTCGTCGGCGACGAATCGAACCAGGAACCAAAGATGCCGGCGTTCGCCACCGTCAATCTGCACACATCCTATAAGGTGACGGATCGCATCACGCTGTTCGGCGAAATCGACAATGTGTCCGACGAGCATTATTTCACCTACGGCACCTTCACGGCGCTTGATGGCTTGCCGTCCAATTTCAATCTCAGCGACGCGCGCACCTTCAGTCCCGCCGTCGGTCGCGCCTTCTATGGTGGCGTGAAAGTGAGTTTTTGAATCGCGGCGGAAAAATTCGCGCGCGATTTTTTTGAATCGCAAGTCACGCGACGCATTTCTTTTCGACTTTCGACGCGTTTTCGAGTATGACGATTGCGTTCAGTCGGCACAGGGGTTGATGATCATGGCAGCGAAGAAGAAAGCAACCGCAGCAGCAGCAAAAAAGAAACCCGCGGCGAAGAAGGCCGCGAAAAAGAAATAGCTCCGGTCGTTTCCGGAACCTTCCGAAGCCGCGGCTGCTTATGCACCGCGGCTTCTTGCTGTCTGGGGCATGCCCCGCGCGCGTCAGCGCGCGGTCAGCTTCAGCTCAATGCGGCGATTGCGCTTATAGGCGTCGGGCGAGGTGCCGGAATCAATCGGCTGAAACTCGCCGAACCCAGCGGCGGACAGACGGTTCGCCGGGATGCCCTGATCGATCAGGAATTTCACCACCGATACCGCGCGTGCCGTCGATAGTTCCCAATTCGATTTGAATTGCGGCGTGCTGATCGGCTGACGGTCGGTATGCCCCTCGACCTGCAGCACCCAATTCACCTCCGGCGGAATCTTGGCGGCGATTTCCTTGAGCGCGTTGGCGAGCGGCGTCAGCTGTCCGACCGCGCTCGAGGTCAGGTCGGCGCTGGCTTTGGGAAACAGTACCTCGGATTGGAAGACGAAGCGGTCGCCGACCACGCGAATGTCGGAGCGGTTACCCAGCAACTGGCGCAGCCGCCCGAAAAATTCCGACCGGTAGCCCGCCAGCTCGGCGACCTTGGTGGCGAGCGCGGCGTTGAGGCGGCGGCCGAGATCGGCGATCTGGACATTGTCGTTCTTGCTCTTGGCGTCGGCGAGATCGAGCGCCGCCTGGATCTGCGCGAGCTGTTTCTGCAGGGCGGCCAATTGCTGGTTCAGCAGGTCGATCGCCGATTGCTGGCCGTGAAGCTTGTCGTCGCGCTGGGCGATGTCTTCCTCGGCCGCCTTGCGCCGGGCCATCTCGTTGGTGAGTTGCGTCTGCATGGCCGTCTGATCGAGCAGCGCCTGTTTCTGCTTGGCGGCTTCGGTTGTGGCGGTGGCCAGCCCGGCATTGGCCCGCGCCAGATCGGCGCGCGACTCGGCCAGCGCGGATTGCGATTTCGTCAGCGCCGATTTGGTCTCGGTCAGCTGGTCCGACAGGGTGCCGAGCTGCAATTGCAGATCGGCGCTGGTCTTGCGCTCCATCGAGAGCAGGTTCGACAGCGCGTTGATCTGCTCGGTCAGCTTGGCGAGCTGGGCATCGCGGCCGGACAGCGCGTTGGAGAGATAGAATTGCCCTGCGGTGAAGACCAGCACCACGAAGATGATGATCATCACCAGCTGGGTCAGGGCATCGACGAAGCCCGGCCAGATATTGATGGTTGCCGGGCGCGAGCGCCGCGCCATCGCGCTAGCTCCGCTCCGGCGCTTCGGCGAGGGCGGCGAGGGTCCGCGCGATCAGGCGGATTTCATTGCGGATTTCGTGCACCGCCTCGCTGCGGCCCTGCGCCACCTCCTCGTTGAGGCGGGCAAGCTGGACCTCGATATTGCGCAGATGGTTGCGCGATTCGTCCTGAATTTGCGTGCCGCCACCGCCGGCAAGTTTTTCCAGCACCGGGCGCAGGGCGGTCTGCTGTTCGGCGAGGCGGAGCAATACCGGCTGCTCCCCCCGCATATGATCGGTCAGTTGCGACAGCCGGTCGGTCAGCGATTGCAGGCTGGTGTTGGAGGCGATGCGGCCCTCTTCGCCCCGCGACATGATGCGTTGCAGGTTTTCGAGGCCGTCGGCGGTCTGCTCCAACAGCGCCTGGATATAGGCCGGGATCGGCGCCTCGCCGAATTCACCGCCCGAGCCGCCGCCCGACAGCCGGGTGAAGCCCGAGAGCCATTCCTCAAGGTCCTGATAGAAGCGGTTCTGCGCCAGCCCGGCCTGCAGGTCGAGAAAGCCCAGCACCAGGGAGCCGGCGAGGCCGAACAGAGACGCGCTGAACGCGGTGCTCATGCCACCCAGCGGCGCCGCCAGCCGCGATTTGAGATCGGCGAACGCCGCGGCGGGATCGCCGCCGCCCGCGGTCAGGCCGCTGATGACGCCGCTGACCGAGCCGACCGTCTCAAGCAAGCCATAGAAGGTGCCGAGCAAGCCGAGAAACACCAAGAGGCCGATGAGATAGCGCGAGGTCTCGCGCGTCTCGTCGAGCCGGGTCCCGATGCCGTCCAACAGCGTGCGCATCCCGACGGGAGAGAGATTGACCCGGCCGCCGCGACGGTCGCCCAGCATGGTCGCCATCGGCGATAGCAGGCGCGGCATGCGATCGGTCGAGACCGACGCCTGATTGCGGCGGAAATTCTCGATCCAGTTGACCTCGGGGTTGATCAGCATCACCTGGCGGAAAATATAGAGCACCCCCAGCACCAGAATACCGAGGATCACACCATTGACGGCGGGGTTGCCCATGAAGAAACGCCCCAGCACCGGTTCGGCGAACGCCGAGGCGGCGATCACCACGAGGATGAATATCCCCATGCGAATCAGATACCCTCCGGGGCGCGTCATCGGCCGCTCGCTTCCCTCATGGTCATTTCGCGACGAACAGAATATCGACGCGGTCGACCTGCTTGCCGCCGTCGGGCCGATTGCCCAAGGCACGCACATCCATGCGCGTATTGCGCACGCCGTGATCGATCAGATAGGCCCGGACATTGAGCGCGCGCGACAAGGAGAGGCGCCGCGCCTGGTTCGCCTCGTCGCTGCCGCCGCTGGCATAGGCGACCAGCTGCACCCGGCGGTCCTCGTCGGTGGCGAGCGATTTGGCGATGGCATCGAGTTCGCTCTTCGCGGGCGGCGAGAGATCGGCGGCGCCGGCCGCGAAGTCGACATGGAGCGGTGCGACCGCGCCCGACACGGCGCCGTGGGGCTTTTCGAGCGTCGCCATCTGACCCGACTTCTCCGGCGGCGCGGATTTTGGCGGGGTGGGCTCGGCCGCCACCTTCGGCGCCGGTGGGGCGGGCGGCTCGGACGGCCGTTTGGGGCTGATCGGCCCCGACTCGACGATGGTTGGCTGGGAAGTTGGCTGGGGCGCGGCGGCGTCGGCTTTGGCCGCGCGGGCGTCGGCGTCGCGCTTGCGCGCCATCTCATCCTCGGCGGCGCGGTCGCGCGCGGCCTCTTCCGCCTGAGCGCGCCGGCGTGCTGCCTCCGCCTCCTTGCGCTCCGCCGCGACACGCTTGCGTTCGACCTCGGCGGCCTTGCGCTCGGTGGCCTTCCGCTCACGCTCCGCCTGCGCCTCTTTGCGCTCGGCGGCCTTGCGGTCCCGCTCGGCTTGGGCTTGTTTCTGCTGCTCGACCTTGGTCTCCGCCGCCTTTCGGTCCCGCTCGGCCTTGGCCTGGGCTTGCCGATCGACCTTGGTTTCGGCCTTGGTTTCGGGCGCCTCGGCGGTTCCGGTCGCCGGCGCCGCCGTCTTATGCGCGCTCCGCGCCGGGCTCGCGGCCGGTTTCTTGGTGGAGTCGGCCGGCGTCGTCTTCGCCTTGTCGCCGGTGCCGGCGGTGGGTGGATGCAGCTTCAGCCGGTGCTTTGGCGCCGGTCCGCCGCTGTCGAGGGAATTGAGGACGCCGAGATCGATCGTCACTTCGGGCGCGGTGCCGTCGTTCGGCGCGGCCGCCACCGGCGCCGCCATGCCCAGCCACAAGATCGGCGCGCCGGCGATCGCCAGCGCGCGCAAATTCCATTTTTTCCGTGAATTGACCGACCGCGACAACATCTCGTCCTATTCCATGGCACGCCACACCCGGTGGCAGGGTTACCCCGCCGGAAAATACCGCATCTCGGCCTTGGCCCGCTAGCGCTACCTTGTTGTTCCGCGAATGTCCAAGGAACCGCTCACATCGCCTGGGTCAGGAGTTGACGCAGCGGCGGATAGAGCGCGCCGTTGGCGGCGAGGATATCGCCGGTCGCGAACGGCTCGCCCTCGGTCAGGCCGCCGATGGTGCCGCCGGCCTCGCGCACCAGGATCAGCCCCGCCGCCATATCCCAGGGCTTGAGGCCGAATTCCCAATAGCCGTCGAACCGGCCGGCGGCGACATAGGCGAGATCGAGCGAGGCGGCGCCCATCCGCCGCGCGCCGGTGGTGATGCCCATCACCGCGCCCAAGGTACGCAGATAGCGCTCATGGTCGCCATGGCCGCTGAACGGTATGCCGGTGCCGATCAGCGATTCCTCCAGCTTGCGGCGGGCCGAGACGCGCAGCCGGCGGTCGTTGAGATAGGCACCGGCGCCTTTCTCCGCCCAGAACATTTCATCGGTGATCGGGTGATAGATCAGCCCGGCGATGATCTCGCCATCGCGCTCCAGCCCGATCGAGATCGCCCAATGCGGAATGCCGTGGAGGAAGTTGGTGGTGCCGTCCAGGGGATCGACGATCCAGCGATGGCGGCCGTCGCGGGCCGGACTGGCGCCGCTTTCCTCCATCAGGAAGCCGAACCCCGGCCGCGCCTTTTCCAATTCGACGCGCAGCGTCTTCTCGGCCTTGAAATCGGCGGTGGAGACAAAATCGCCCGGTCCCTTGACCGAGACTTGAAGCTGCTCGACCTCGCCGAAATCGCGCTTCAGCCCGCGCGCCGCCTTTAGCGCGGCCGCTGACATGACATTGAAGAGAGCGGAGCGGACCGCCATCGGCCGCGTTCCGCCCTAATCCTTGGCGCGTTCGATATAGCTGCCGTCGGCGGTGTTGACGACGATGCGGGTGCCGGCCTCGACATGCGGCGGGATCATCACGCGGCGGCCATTGTCGATCTTGCCCGGCTTATAAGAGGACGACGCGGTCTGGCCCTTCACCACCGGATCGGCCTCCAGCACGGTCACGGTGACGCTCTGCGGCAACTCGACCCCGAGCGGCGCGCCCTCATAGAGCTTGACGGCGCAGATCATGCCCTCGACCAGAAAATCCGCAGGCTCGCCGATCAGATCGCGATCGACCGTCACCTGCTCGAAATTCTCATTGTCCATGAAGGTCGCGAGATCGCCGTCGAGAAACAGGAACTGCATGTCCTTCTCGTCGAGTTGGACGCGCTCCACGGTTTCCTGGGTGCGGTAGCGCTCGTTGGTCTTGGTGCCGGTCTTCATGTCGCGCATCTCGACCTGGGCAAAGGCGCCGCCCTTGCCGGGCTGAATCAGGTCCCGCTTGAGCACGACCCACAGTTTGCCGTTCTGTTCGAGCACGTTGCCCGGCTTGATGTCGATGGCATTGATCTTCATGGCGCAAACCTTGGCCGGGGACGGCGGACGATAGATTGAATGGGAAGGCGCTGTTTCCTATCAGCTTGGCCCCGGACGGGGCAAGCGAAATGCGTTTAGACGCCGCGCGGCAGGTGCCGCGCCCGCCGACTCATCTCGGCATCGACCAACGCCCCCAGCAAGGTGGCATGCGCGCAGACATAAAACCACATCAGCAGCACGATGACGGCGCCGAGGGAGCCATAGGTCTTGTCGTAGCTGCCGAAGCGCCCGACATAGATCGAGAACAGCGCCGAGCCGATCAGCCATAGCAGGGTCGCGACTCCGGCGCCGACCAGGACGCGGCTCCACATCACTTCCTTGCGGCACGGCGCATAGCGATAGAGCACGACGAAGGCGGCCATCATGAACAGCGCCAGCACCGGCCAGCGGATGAAGGACAGAAGCTGCGCGAAAGGCGGGCTAAATGGTAAGAGGGCGATCACCGCGGGAATGATCGCGACCGCCGCGAGGGCGACCAGGCCGAAACACAGCCCGCCCAGGGTCAGGGCGAAGGCCAAGCCGTGATACGTCAGGATGCCGCGCTTCTCCTCGGTGCCGTAAATGCGGTTCAGCGCCTCCATCACCGAGGCCGAGGCCGAATGCGCCGACCACAAAGCAATGGCAAGGCCGATGATCAGCCCAGCGCCGATCTGGGGGTTGGGTGCGCTGACCAGCGCCTTCAATTCAGCCGATACCAGCCCCCAGGCTTCGGCCGGCAAGAATTCGCGCAAGCCCGACATCAGCCACGCGACATAGGAGGGCTCGGCCATCAGCGCGAAGCTGGTGATCACCACGATCAGCGCCGGAAACGTCGCCAGCAGCCCATAAAACGCCAGCGCCGACGCCAGCAGCGAGACGTTGGTCTGGCCCATCTCGCGCCACAGATGGCCGAGGATCTGCCATACGCCCAGGCCGCGCAACGGCCCCAGCCAGTGATGGCGGGCCGGTTGGGACTGGGGCGGCTCGTTCGGGGCCAGCTTCACGGACATAGCGGTCACAGCTTAGAAGATCATCGGTAATGAGCGAATAGCCAACGAGGATCGGATCGCGGGATGGCTGAAGCGTGGTGGCGGCGTGAACAATTCGAGCGGCGCCGTGACAAACTCGCGGCACGGGCACGAATAGTCGCCGCGATTCGCGGTTTTTTTGCGGCGCGCGGCTTCGCCGAAGTCGAGACCCCCGCCCTGCAAGTCAGTCCCGGAATGGAACCGCATCTCGATGCGTTCGCGACCGAGCTGCGGGCGCCGGGCGAACCGGCGCGGACCCGCTATCTCCACACCTCGCCCGAATTCGCGATGAAGAAGCTGTTGGCGGCCGGCATGCCGCGGATTTTCCAGCTCGCCCGAGTGTTCCGCAACGGCGAGCGCTCGCGCACCCACCATCCCGAATTCACCATGCTGGAATGGTATCGCGCCGGGGCCGGCTATCGCGACCTGATGGCGGATTGCGAGGGGTTGCTGCGCACCGCGCTCGCGGCGGCGGGCGCGGATCGGTTGCGCTGGGCGGACCGGACCTGTGATCCCGCCGGGCCGTTCGAGCGGCTGAGCGTCGCCGACGCGTTTCACCGCCATTGCGGCATTGATGTGCTGGCGACCGCGCCCGATCCCGCGGCGCCGTCGCTCGAATTGCTTGCCGAGGCGGCGCGGCCGCTGGGCATCGCGCCGCATGCCGGCGACGAATGGGAGGATTTGTTCTTCCGCCTCTTCCTCGAAAAGATCGAGCCGCATCTCGGCATCGGCGTGCCGACCATCCTCTATGATTATCCGATTGCGATGGCGGCGCTGGCGCGCGCCAAGCCCGAGGATACACGCCTCGCCGAACGGTTCGAGCTCTATGTCGCGGGCCTCGAGCTCGCCAACGCGTTCGGCGAGTTGACCGATCCCGGATTGCAGCGCGCGCGCTTCATCGCCGATCAGGAGAAGAAGCTGCGGCTTTACGGCATGACGTATCCGATCGACGAGGATTTCATCGCTGCCCTCGGTGACATGCCGGAGAGTGCGGGTATTGCGCTTGGGGTGGATCGATTGGCGATGCTCGCCACCGGCGCCACGCATATCGACGAGGTGCTGTGGGCGCCGGTCAGCTAGCGCATGCCGCGATAACGCGCTCGAAATCCTTTACCGCCGCGGCGGGGCCGTCGGGGTGATTCCACACGGCGGAAATCACCGCGAGGAAATCGGCGCCGGCCTCGACCAACGGGGCGCAATTTTCCGGCGTGATGCCGCCGATGGCGACGCAGGGCACGGTGAAGATCTCGCTCCACCATTCGAGAATCGCCGGGTTGGCGTTGCCCTTGGCTGCCTTGGTGCGGGTCGGGAAGAAGGCGCCGAACGCGACATAGTCGGCGCCGGCCTCGGCGGCCTCCATCGCGAGATGCTGGCTGGCGTGGCAGGTCACGCCGACGATGCGGCCGAGGCCGAGAATCCGCCGCGCCGCCGCGTAAGCCATATCGTCCTGGCCGAGATGGACCCCGTCGCAGCCGGTGGCGAGGGCGAGATCGGGCCGGTCGTTGAGGATGAGCGCGCGGTCCCGGCTCTGTACCACCGGGCGCAGCGCATCGGCGGCGCGGCGGATGGTGTCGTCATCGCAATCCTTGAGGCGCAATTGCACCGAGCCGACATCGCCGGCATCGAGCGCCGCCGCCAGCAGATCGGGAAAGCGCGCGAGGTCGATTTGAGGCGGCGTGATGAGATAGAGGCGGGTCACGCCTCGTTCTTGTAGATGCGGATTACGGTATCGAGCATCTTCAAGGCCTCGGCGCGCGGGCGCTGGAAGGTGTTGCGGCCGATGATCGAGCCATTGCCGCCGCCGTCGCGGATGGCGCGGACTTCGGCATAGACGCCATCCGTATCCTTTGCCTCGCCGCCGGAGAAGATCACGATGCGCCGGCCGTCAAAGCAGCATTGCACGACATGGGCGATGCGTTTCGCCGGCGTCGAAATGTCGATCGTGGCATAGGCTTTTTTGGCGGCCTCCAACTCGACCATTTCGGTCGGCGGCTTGACCTTGATGATGTGGGCGCCCAGCAGCGCCGCCATGTGGGCGCCATAGGCGCAGATATCGACGGCGGTCTCGCCCGCCTTGGAGAGATTGCCGCCGCGCGGATAGGACCATACCACCACGGCGAGACCATGGGATTTCGCCTCGCGGCCCAGTTCGGCGATCTCCTGCATCATGTCATAGGCAAGGTCGGAGCCGGGATAGATGGTGAAGCCGATGGCGGAGCAGCCGAGGCGTAGCGCGTCCTTGACGCTGGCCGTGACCGCCTGCGACGGGTTCTCCTTGGCGCGCGCGAGGCTGTTGGCGGAATTGAGTTTGAGGATCAGCGGAATCGAGCCGGCATAGCTGGCGGCCCCCGCCTCGATCATCCCGAGCGGCGCGGCATAGGCCGAGAGGCCGGCATCCAGCGCCAGCTGGAAATGATAGTGCGGGTCGTAGGCCGGCGGGTTGGGCGCGAAGCTGCGTGCCGGACCATGCTCAAACCCTTGATCCACCGGGAGAATCACCAGTTTTCCGGTACCGCCCAGCCGGCCCTGCATCAGGATGCGCGCGAGATTGGCCTTGGTGCCCGGATTGTCGCTTTCGTAATGGCCGAGAATAGTTTTGACGGTATCGGTGAGCTGCATGAAGATCTCCGGTCGCGGGCGAGACGGGTATAGCAAATGTCGATTGGGGTCTCAATCGGGTGTCACGATGGTATCATTCGATAAGCAAAAGGCCCGGCATGCCGACATCATATCCTTACAATCGAGTAAATCGAGTGTCGCGACCGGCACGCCATCCATGACCGCCGCACCCATTTGCTGGGCGATGTCGTCGAGCCGCGCGCGTGACGCCTCGGGTCCCGAGAACCGCACCAGCCTGAACCCACAGCGTAGCGCCGCCAGCACGGTGCCGGCCTCGTCGCCGCAATCCAACATCGCCGTGACCGCCGCGCCGGGATGCGCGGCGGCGGCTTCGTCGACCAAAGCCTTGAACCACATCGGCCCCATGAAGCTCGCCATGCCGGGCGCGCTCGCCAGGATGATGGGAATGTCACACTCCGCCGCCGCCATCGCCGCGGCCCGCGCCTGCTCCAGCGAATAAACGATAATGCGTTTCATTTGGCGCTCAAACGCCGCGCGGCCCGCGTCCGCGGGCCTTGGCTTCGCGCCATTCGGCGCGCGGCCGCAGTCGCGGCCGGTTCTCATTCTAAGCGGCGAGCTTGCCGACCAGCGCCGCCGCCTCGACCATGCGGTTGGAGAAGCCCCATTCATTGTCGTACCAGGACAGCACGCGGGCGAAGCGGTCGCCCATCATCGCGGTCTGGGTCAGATCGAAGATCGAGCTGCGCGGGTCATGGACGAAATCGACCGAGACCAGCTCCTCGTCGGTGACGCCGAGAATGCCCTTGAAGCGGTTGGAGCCGGCTGCATCGGCCATCAGTTTGTTGATCTCGTCCTTGCTGGTCTTGCGCTGAGTGGTGACGACGAGGTCGATCAGCGACACATCCGCGGTCGGCACGCGCACCGAAGTGCCGTCGAGCTTGCCTTGCAGCGCCGGCATCACCAGGCCCATCGCCTTGGCGGCGCCGGTCGAGGTCGGGATCATGGACAGCGACGCGGCGCGGGCGCGGCGCAAATCCTTGTGCAGCGTATCGACCGTACTCTGATCGCCGGTGAAGGAATGGATGGTGGTCATGAAGCCATGCTCGATGCCGATATTCTCGTTCAGCACATAGACCACCGGCGCCAGGCAATTGGTGGTGCAGGAGCCGTTGGAGATCACGGTGTGCTGGGCGGTGAGCTGGTCGCTGTTGACGCCGAGCACCAGAGTGAAATCGACGCCATCGGCCGGGGCCGAGACGATGACCCGCTTGGCGCCCGCCTCGAGGTGCTTCGCCGCCGCCTCGCGCTTGGTGAAGAGGCCGGTGCATTCCAGCGCGACATCGACCTTCAATTCCTTCCACGGCAGTTTCGCCGGGTCGCGCTCGGCGACGACGCGGATCTTGCCGTGGCCGACATCCATCCAATCCGGCCCGGTGGTGATGGTGCCGGGGAAGTGGCCATGCACGCTGTCATGCTTCAGAAGATGCGCGTTGGCATGGACCGAGCCGAGATCGTTGATGGCGACCACCTCGATATCGTCGCGCCGCGCCTCGTGCGCCGCGCGCATGACCAAGCGGCCGATGCGACCGAAGCCGTTAATGGCGACCCGAATCGTCACTGTTTCTTCCCCCCAGAAAGCTGTGCGACCGCCGCGTCGGCGACCGCCGCGGATGTTATTCCGAAATGCTTAAACAATTCCGGCCCCGGCCCCGAGCCGCCGAACCCGGTCATGCCGATGAAGGCGCCATCGGCGCCGATATAGCGATCCCAGCCGAACCGCACCGCCGCCTCCACCCCGACCCGGGGCGCCGTGCCCAGTACCTGATCGCGATAGGCATGATCCTGCGCGTCGAACAATTCCCAGCACGGCATCGACACCACCGCCGCCTTGACCCCGCGCGCGGCGAGTAGCTTGCGCGCGTCCATCGCCAGCGACACTTCGGAGCCGGTGGCGAGCAGCGTCACCTGGCGCGCGCCCTCGGCCTCGGCCAGGACATAGGCGCCGCGCGCCGAAAGATTCTCGCCGACCTGGTCGCGCAGCGCCGGCAGCCCTTGCCGCGACAGCGCCAGCACCGACGGTCCATCTTCCTTGGTCAGCGCCAGTTCCCAGCACTCGGCGGTTTCCATCGCATCGGCGGGCCGGAACACTTGAAGCTGGGGGATCGCGCGCAGGCCGGCCAGAATCTCCACCGGCTGATGGGTCGGGCCGTCCTCGCCCAGGCCGATCGAATCATGGGTGAAGACATAGACGATTCGCTGCTTCATCAGCGCCGCGAGGCGAATCGCCGGGCGCGCATAGTCGGAGAAGATCAGGAAGGTGCCGCCATAGGGCACGATCCCACCATGCAGCGCCATGCCCGACATCGCCGAGACCATGGCATGCTCGCGGATGCCATAATGGATATAGCTGCCGGAGAAATCGTCCGGCGTGATCACCTTCTGGCCTTTGACGTAAGTATTGTTGGACGGTGTCAGATCGGCCGAGCCGCCGACCAGCGTCGGGATCGCCGGCACCAGCGCACCCAGCGCGTCGCCCGAGGCTTGCCGCGTCGCGATCTTGGGCTTGTCGACGGCGAATTTCGCCTTCACCTCATTCAGCTTTTCGCGCCAGCCGCTTTTCAGCACGCCGCCATAGCGATGCTCGAACACGGTGCGCTCTTGCGGCGTTTTCGTGGCCATCCGCTCGTGCCACGCGGCATGTGCCGAAATGCCGCGTTTGCCGACCGCGAGCCACCACGCCGCGACATCGTCGGGAATGACGAAGGCGGGATAGGGCCAATCGAGCCGCTGCTTCGCGCCCGCGATTTCGGTGGCGCCGAGCGGCGTGCCATGGGCGGCGGCGGTGCCGGCCTTGGTCGGTGCGCCGAACCCGATGATGGTGCGGCACGCGATGAACGAGGGCAGCGGCGATTTTTGCGCGTGGGTGATGGCGGCTTCCACGGCAACCGCGTCATGCCCATCGACCGCCGCGACATCCCAGCCGGCGGCGGCGAAGCGTTCGAGCTGAGCGTCGGAGGTCGACAGCTCGGTCGAGCCGTCGATGGTGATGCTGTTATGGTCCCAGAATACGATCAGCTTGCCGAGCCGCAGGTGCCCCGCGAGCGCAACCGATTCGTGACTATGGCCCTCCATCAGGTCGCCGTCGCTGGCGATGACATAGGTATAGTGAGCGACCATATCGGCGCCGAACCGCGCCGCCAGGACCCGCTCCGCGATCGCCATGCCGACCGAATTGCCGAGGCCCTGCGACAGCGGGCCGGTGGTGGTCTCGATGCCGTGTTCGACGCGATGCTCGGGATGGCCGGGCGTGGTGCTGCCGACCTGACGAAACTGCTTCAGATCGTCGATGGTGACGCCGGGATAGCCGGTCAGGCAGGTCAGCGCATAAAGCAGCATCGAGCCGTGCCCGGCCGACAGGACGAAGCGGTCACGGTCGGGCCAAGCCGGATCGGCGGCGTCGAATTTGAGGAATTTGCTCCACAGCACGGTCGCGACATCGGCCATGCCCATGGGCAGGCCGGGATGGCCGCTGTTGGCCTTTTCCACCGCATCCATGGCCAGCGCGCGAATGGCGTTGGCCATGTGGCGAAGCTTCGGATCGCTCGGCTTCGGCAGCGGCGGCGCGGTTTTGGCGACGGTGGTATCGGGGGCAGTGCTCATGGGGGGCGATCTTTGCGAACGAGTTGCACCTTGCCGGGGCAGGCGGATGGCGTCAACCGGCATAACGCTTGGCATATGGGGTGCCAGGCGGATTCGTCGAGCCATGCGCCACGGGATTGCCGCGCGGGTAGTATCCTAATTTGGAATTCAAATCTCATGTGACGGGTATCCGATCAGGAGTCCCCGCCACCGTCTCGGCATCGGCGCTCTAATTCTTGACCCTTGCATACGGATAGGATCAATTCGCCAAGTGAGGCGATAAGGGCTGCGATAGTGGCGGAGCATCGGCGATCATGAGGGATTCGCAATCCAGGCGGATGACGATGGCCCGGCGATGGTGTCGTTTGGCTTGCGTTTTGGTTCCAGTCGTTCTTGCACTTGGGGCGTGCGGAACCAAGCAAACATTGGAACAAGCCATCAAGTGCGACCAATTCAGTCGGCTGCCAGACGGAAGCTGGTCAACCAAGGATGTTTCACTGGACTATGTGCGGGACGGCCGGCGATACCAAACCAATTTCAGCGATGGGGCGGTCATTTCGGCAAAGAGCGGCGGCGAAGTGGCTATGGTTTTCGCGGCGCTCAACCACAAATGCATCCCCCACCGCTAGCGGCGGCCCCCGCAATGGAAACCGCCAACGGTTGACCAAATTAGGACACTACCGCTGCGCGCCGGTGGTGCATGGCGCGCGCGGACGGTTTAGGCTGGCGCCGAAAACCGACAGACGCGCGCGATGGGGATTGCCAATGAAACGAAGCATGGATCGCATCCGGACGACGCACACCGGCAGCCTGCCGCGCCCGCCGGCGATTCTCGAAACCATGCGGGCGATCAACGCCGGCCAACCCTACGACCGCGCGACGTACGAGGCGGCGTTGACTGACGAGATCGACGGCATCGTGCGCCGTCAAGTCGAGGCCGGCGTCGATACGGTGAATGACGGCGAGTGCAGCAAGCCCAGCTTCAACAATTACCTCGCCGAGCGCATCGACGGGTTCGAGGCGCGGGTCCCGCCCGGCGGCCTGCCGACGCCGACCGGCCCGATCGGCCTCGATGGCCGCGACGCCACGATGTTCCCCGATTTCTATCGAAACGTGATGGAGCACAATCCCTTCGCCAATGTCATTCGGATCGCGCCCCGGGTGTGCGTCGGACCCATCCGCTATGTCGGCCAGGCGCAGAACCGGCGCGACATCGCCAATCTCAAGGCGGCGATGGCGGCCGCCGGCGCCGATGAAGGATTTCTGCCCGCCGCCGCCCCGGTGCCGCAGATGAAGAACGAGTATTACCCGACCGAGGAGGAATTCATCATCGCCTATGGCGATGCGCTGCGCGTGGAATATCAGGCGATCCTCGATGCCGGGCTGTTGCTGCAGATCGATTTTCCGCAATTGGTCAGCGCCTGGGACGGGCTGCGCGATGCGACGCTGCCGGAATATCGCAAATGGATCGAAAGCCGGATCGCCTATCTGAACCACGCGCTGCGCGGCCTGCCCGAGGAGCGCATTCGCTTCCATACCTGCTATGGGGTGAATTTCGGGCCGCGGATGAGCGATCTGCAGCTTGAGCACGTCCTCGACCTGTTCTTCACGATCAAGGCCGGCGCCTATTCGTTCGAGGCCGCCAACCCGCGCCATGAACATGAATGGCGGGTGGCGAAGAAAATGAAGCTGCCGGACGGCAAGATCCTGATCCCTGGAGTGATAACCCATTCCAATGTCATGATCGAACATCCCGAGGCGATTGCCGATCGCATCGAACGCTGGGCCAGTGCCGTGGGGCGCGAGAATCTGCTGGTCGGCAACGATTGCGGGTTTCAATCGACGGCGGGCAACACCGAAATTCCGATCACCGTGGCGTGGGCGAAATTGCGGGCGATGGGCGAGGGCGCGCGGATCGCGTCGCGCCGCCTCTGGGCTTGAGCAATGCGCCGGCGCCGTGCTTTAAGTCTAAAACGTCGAGCCGGGAGGGACCGATGAATGCACCGATGCCGGCCGCGCCGGCGGCCTATTTCAAGCCGCGCCGGCTGGGCCATGTCAATCTGTGGGTCGATGACCTCGCGGTGTCGGAGCGGTTCTACAACGAGACCTGCGGCCTGACGGTCGAGTTCACCGAGCCCGACCTGATCGCGACCTTTCTCGGCACCGGCCACACGCCGCACGATCTCGGCATGATGCAGACGACGCGCGGCGTGGACCGTTACGGCCGCAATGGCCTCTTGCAATTGCCCGGCAGCATCGGGCTGACGCCCGGCCTCAATCACATGGCGTGGGAGATGGAGAACGAGGCGGCGCTGGTGGCGGCGTGGCGGCGCCTGAAGGCGGATGGCGTGCCGACCGACATCACCGTCGATCATCAGGTGGCGCACAGCGTCTATATGTTCGATCCCGACGGCAATTATAACGAATTCTATTGCGACACGGTAAAGCAGTGGCGCTCGGTACTGCATGGCGCGATGGAGCTGATCACCAGCGCCTGGGACCCCGACGTGCCAGCGCCGGCGACCGAAGGGCTGTATGAGGATGCGCCCGCGCTGCGCCGGGTCGAGGGCGCGGCGCTGCATCCCTATCGCATTACGCATGCCGTGCTGGTCACGGTCCAGCCCGATGCGCTGATCGATTTCTACCGCCGAGTCGCCGGGCTGCGCATCGTTGCGGCGCGCGATGGCGTGACCTATCTGGGCGGAAGCCACGCCGCCTATCCCTATAATCTCGTGATCCTGCGCGGCGATGCCCCCGCCTATCACCATGCCGCGTTCGAGTTGGCGGGCGACGATGAACTCGATGCCGCCATCGCATCACTGGCGGCGCGCGGTATCCAGCCGGTCCGCACCGTCGAGCGGCCATGGAAACGGTCGATCTTCCTCGCCGACCCCGACGGCCAGTACAGCGAATGGTATGTGCGCCGGAACGCGGCGCCGGACCCGGTGCCCGGCGACCTGCCCCTGGCCTGGGTGGTGTGACGGGATCATGGGACGCGGGCTGACGGCCGCCATCGCGGGCGGCGGATTGGGTGGCCTCGCGACCGGTGCGGCACTGGCTCAGCGCGGCTGGGCGGTCACGGTCTATGAGCGGCAGACCGAGCTGCGTGCCACCGGCGCCGGCATCTATATCTGGGAAAACGGGCTGCGGGTGCTGGAGGCGCTCGGCGCCTATGACGATGCCGTGCGCGGCGCCTTCCATGGCCGCTTCTTCGAGCAGCGCGACAATCGGGGCGCTATCATCGAATCGGCGCCGATCCCCGCCGACAAGCGGCTGATCACCGTCAAGCGCAGCCAGTTGCTGGCGGCGTTGCGCGATGCCTGCCTCGGGGCCGGCGTCACCATCGTCACCGGCACCGAAGTGGTGGGCGCGTCGGCGCGCGGCGAGTTGATGCTGGCCGGCGGCCAGACGGTGCGCGCCGATCTCGCGGTCGGCGTCGACGGCATCTGGTCGCGGGTGCGCCAGGCGCTGGGCCTCGAATTGCTGCACGAGCAGACGGTGGAGGGCGCGCTGCGCACCCTCATCGACGGCAAGGCCGGTGACGTCGCCGCGGCCGATGCCGGCAAATATATCGAGAATTGGAATGGCGAGCGGCGCTTCCTGGTGACGCCGATCAATCGCGACGAAATCTATCTGGCACTGACCTGTCCCGCGACCGACCGCGCCGCCAGCGACACCAGGGTGGATAAAGCGCTGTGGCGCGCCGCGTTTCCGCAATGGGCGCATTTGATCGACCGCATCGGCACCACCGAGGTCAGCTGGGGCGTCTACAGCACCACCAAGACCAAGACCTGGTCGGTGGGCCATGGCGCCATTCTCGGCGACGCCGCGCATGCCCAGCCGCCCAATCTCGGCCAGGGCGGCGGCATGGCGATGCAGAACGGCCTGGCGCTGGCGGTCGCGCTCGAAGGCGCCGCGGATGCGCGCGACATCCCCGCCGCGCTCGAGGCATGGGAGCAGCGTGAGCGGCCGCTGGTCGAGCATTGCCAGAAATGGTCCCAGCTCTATGGCGAGGTCACGTTCCTGCCCGACGATGTGAGGGCCATGGCGGTGCGGGGCGCGATGGGAAATCCCTGGGTCGCGGCGCAGGTGTTTCGCGCCGCCAACCACATCCCGACCGGCACCGAGCATCTCGCCCGATGGGGCCAGCGCGCCGCTCCGGGGTAGTGTCCTCATTTGAGCGGGAGCAGGGGAAAGGGTGTTGACGAGAAAGTATCGTAAAGTGACGTTACTTTTGCGTTAAATTGGATGATCGCCGGACCCGACGACGCACCGGAGCAAAGTTCCGATGAGAAAGACTGCTATTGCCTATCTGACCGCAATGCTTGTCACCGCGCCCATTATTACAGCGGTCGCGGCGCCGGCAGGACCGCCCCGGTGGGTCGAGGAGATGATGACGGCAGGCGCGGTTCTAACCGCACAGTGTCCGCCGGTCACCCGCCCGCCCAACGCCAACTCGCTTCCCATCCATGTCACGGAATGGGGAACGTCAGGACCGACGGTTCTCTTCGTTCATGGCGGCGTACAAGGGACCTTCGCCGGCGATGGACCGAGCAACTTCGCCGAGCAAAAGCCGCTCTCGGAACAAGGTTGGCGGCTGAAATTGGTCGACCGTCCCGGCTTCGGTCAGAGCCCGACACGCGGTCCCGACGACGAGGAAGCCGATGCTATCTGGATTGCGCGCGAACTCGGCGATAGCGCGCATTTGGTCGGTCATTCCTTTGGCGGCGCGGAAGCGCTGCTCGCGGCGGCACGTCGTCCGCAGGCCGTCCGGTCACTGATCCTCGTTGAGCCCGCGCTTCAACCGGTCCTCGCGACCGAGGCGGAAAGTTTCAACGACCCGGTGGCCAAGGATGCCATGCTGATTGTCGGCAAGTTCTTTATCACGGCTCGAACGCCGGGTGAGTTGGCGAGACTCTTCTCGGTAAGCCTTGGCCGCGGGGTTTATGGCGGAGAAAATATCGCCGTTGCGGCGCTCGACGCCCATCCTGAAACAGCCGCGGCCCTCGGCTGCGCCGTTCTACAGGCGAATATAGCCGCGCCCTGGGTGATGCGCGACGCGGCGGACACCGTGGCGCGCGCTCACATCCCGGTATTGGTGATTTCAGGAGGCTATAATTCTGGCCAAGATAAAACCGGCGAGGTTATCGCGAGGTTGACTCACGGTCGTCATGTCATCGTTCGCTCGCCTAACCATTTCATTCAGCAGTCCAATCCAGCTGACTTCAACAAGGTCGCCGCCGATTTTATGCGGGCGGCCGATAAAGGCCGGACGGCGCGGAGTAGCGAGCGGCAAAACTAACGGGCGATAAAACTAAACGGTGAGTTCCACTCGCCTTTTTCCGCATAGAACCATCATTTTCTTTGTTGACCTTTGCCTTCATATTTTTCGATGGTCACTAGCTGGTGAACGGGCTTGGAATCCCTGATTAGGCCAACCCAAATCAGGACGCTATCCCGCCTCGGGCGATGTTTGACATGTAAAATATCCCGTGATAATCGTTCGGTAATTCGACTCCGCCAGGCCGCAAAACGATATTCCTAAAATCGGGCCGATGATCCTTGCACGGCGGAATTGCAATCGGGGGGCGGATGATGAAGCAATTTCTGGCACTCGTGGCGGCCGCTGGTCTCGCGGCGTTTGGCGTCGGCGGCGCGCACGCGGCCGATCCGGTGAAGATCGGCTTTTCGCTGCCGAAGACCGGCATCTACGCGCCGGCCGCGCCGTCGCAGCAAAACGCCTATGAGCTGTGGCGCGATCAGGTCAATGCCTCGGGCGGCCTCGCTATCGCGGGCGGCGGCAAGCGCCCGGTGGAGTTCGTCATGTATGACGATCGCTCCGACCCCGCCGAAGCGGCGAAGATCTATGAAAAGCTGATCGTGCAGGACAAGGTCGATTTGCTGTTGGGGCCGTGGGGTACGCCGCATCATGTCGCGGTCGCCGGCGTGCTGGAGCGGCATAAATTCCCGATGGTCGGCGACACCGCCGCCTCGGTCATCCTGCGCAGCATGAAGCCGGGCTATATCTGGTTCCCGACCTCGGCGATGCCCGATGAGATGGGCAAGCAATTGCCGCTGCTGCTGAAATCGCAGGGCGTCAAGACGGTGGCGATCACCACCGCGCAATATTCCTTCTCGCTCGAGAACAAGAAATATATCGAGGCGGGTCTCAAGGCGAACGGCATCGAGATCGTCTCCGACGCCGAATATCCGGTCGATATCCGCGACATGACGGCGCTGATTACCAAGGTCAAGGACTCGCATCCCGACGCCGAAATCTCGCTGTCGATGCCGGGCGATTCGGTGCTGTACATGCGCCAGTCGAAAGAATTGGGCTTCAAGCCGAAGGTTCAATTCATGCTGGTGGGGCCGACCGCGACCTTCTTCACCAAGATTTTCGGCAATCAGCTCGAAGGGCTGGTGACGATGGGGCATTGGAGCCCGTCGCAAAAGGCGTGGCCGGAGGCGAAGCCGTTCTTCGATGCCTATGAGGCCAAGTACAAGGAGCCGCCCGATTATCTCGACTCCGCGCTGTCCTATGAATCATGCCAGATTCTGCAACAGGCGGTGGCCAAGGTCGGTCTCGACCATCAGAAGCTGCGCCACGAATTCGCCACCGACACGTTCCAGACCATCGACGGTCCGGTGAAGTTCAAGGGCGTGGTCAACGTGACGACCCCGACCATGTTCCTGCAGTTCCAGAAGGGCGTCTACGAGATCGTCTGGCCGGCGTCGGTCGCGACCGCCAAGCTCGAGCAGAGATAAGGGTTTCGCGCCGGCGCGCCGGCGCGTACCGTCGCTTTGGATTGACTCAACGGGCCGGAGGCAGGACAGGCGCGCATGTCCAGCCAGTTGTTGATCGCCGCCCTGGTCTCGGGCTCCGTCTACGCGCTGATCGCGCTGGGGCTGAACCTCGTCTACGGCACCATGCGGCTGCTGAACGTGGCGCACGGCGAGTTCGTGATGATCGGCGCCTATTGCGCCTATTGGGGCTTTGAGCTCCTGGGCATCAATCCGCTGGTCTCGATCCTGATCGCGGTGCCGCTGACCACCCTCATCGCCATCGGCTTCTACTTCGGCATCTTCCGCACCGCGATGCGCTCGGCCGAGTTCATGGAGCGGATCGAGGCCAACTCGCTGCTGGTGTTCTTCGGCACCTCGGTGATCTTGCAGAACGCGGTGGCGCTGCTGTTCACGCCTAATCAGCGCGACTATCGCTATGCCGACCAGATCGTTCACATCCTCGATGCGCGGGTCCCGGTCAACAAGCTGATCGTGCTCGGCATCGCTGGCGCCGTCTGCATCGGTGCCGTCGCCTTCTTCCGCCTCTCCACCCTGGGCATCGCGATCAAGGCGCTGATCCAGCAGCGCGAGGCGGCGGCGCTGGTCGGCATTCCGGTGGCGCGCATCGACTTGCTTTGCTTCTGCCTCGGCTTCGCCATTGCCGGCCTCGCCGGCGTACTGGTCAGCATGACCGAGGAAATCTCGCCCTATATGGGTTTCCCGTTCACCGTCACCGCGTTCGTCGTCGTCATCCTGGGCGGTCTTGGGAATGTCTTCGGCAGCCTGTTCGGCGGCCTGTTGTTGGGCGTCCTCGAAACATTCGGCGTCGCGCTCACCGCGCCGAGCTATCGCTCCATCATGATCTACGGCGTCTTCATCGCCGTCCTGCTGCTCCGCCCCCAGGGCCTGTTCGGCGCCGGCAGGGCGCGCACATGATTCCGATCCTGCGGCGCCAGATCGGCATCGCCAGCATCGTCGCGCTGCTCGCCATCGGCCTGCCGTGGGTCGGCAACGAGTATTACACCGGCTTCGCCTTCACCCTGGTGACGTGGATCGCGCTGACCGAAAGCTGGATCGTCATTTCCGGCATGACCGGCTATGTCTCGCTTGGCCATGTCGTGTTCATCGGCATCGGCGCCTATGTCGCGGCGCTGACCTGGATGGTCTTGCCGATCTGGGCGATCGTGCCGCTGACCGGCCTCGCCGCGGCGGCACTGGCGGCGGTGGTCGGCTATCCGTGCCTGCGTGTGCGCGGCCCCTATTTCGTCATCTTGACCTTCGGCGTCTCGGAACTGGTGAAGTTCATCGTCATCAACATCGAGGCGGGCTTGTCGATGTCGGGCCGCGTGCTGTTCGCCGCCCCCGATATCGACGATCTCTTCTTCATCGGCCTGGGGCTGGCGTGGCTCAGCTTCGTCGGCGCCCTCATCGTCAGTCATTCGCGGTTTGGCGCCGGCCTGCGCGCCATCCGCGAGAACGAGGAGGCGGCGGAGACCATCGGCATCTCGGTCGGTCTCCTGAAGCTCGCGGCCTTCGTGCTGTCGGCGATCGTGCCCGGCATGGTCGGCGCGCTGCTGATCATGCGCTCGACCTATTTCGAGCCGATGCAGATCTTCAACCCCCAAACCTCGGTGCTGATCGTCACCATGGCGGTGATCGGCGGCAGTGACCGGCCGGTCGGCCCGCTGCTCGGTGTCGTCCTCTTGGTGGCGCTTCAGGAAGTGCTGTGGGCCAGCCTGCCGCAGCTCTACATGATCATCGTCGGCGTGCTGCTGGTCGGCGTCGTCATCGGCATGCCGGGCGGGGTTTACGGCCGCATCCAGCGGCTGATGGCCGCGAACGCGCGATGAGCCTGCTGCGGGTCGAGGGGATCGGCAAATCGTTCAGCGGCGTGGTCGCCCTCAACGATATTTCCTTCTCGGTCGGCGAGGGCGAGATCGTCGGCATCATGGGCGCGAACGGCGCCGGCAAGACGACGCTGTTCAGTATCATCGCCGGAAATTTGCGGCCCAATCGCGGCGCGATCACCTTCGACGATCGCCGCATCGACGGGCTGCGCCCCGACCGGATCAGCCGCCGCGGCATCGCCCGCACGTTTCAGATCGTGCGCCCATTCGGCAATCTGACGGTGCTGGAGAATGTCGCGCTGGGCGCGCTCTATGGCCGCCGGCGCGAGCGGTCGGCCGCCGCCGCGCAGGCGCGCGCGCGGGAGATTCTGGGGCGGCTCGGCCTCGCCGACCGGGCCGATCTGCTGGCGCGGCATCTGACCTTGGCGGGCCGCAAGCGGCTGGAGATCGCGCGCAGCCTCGCCACCGAGCCGCGCCTTCTGCTGCTCGACGAAGTGCTGGCGGGACTGACTCCGACCGAGGTGGCCTCGGCAATGGAGATCATCCGCGATTTTCACAAAAGCCACCAGGTTACCATCGTGATGATCGAGCATGTCACGCGGGCGCTGATGACTTTATGCCAGCGTATTATCGTGCTGCATCACGGCCAGAAGATCGCCGAGGGCGCGCCGAGCGCGGTCGCCGCCGACCCCGAGACCTTGCGCGCCTATCTCGGCGTTACCGCGCCCGCGAAATCATGAGCGACTATCTGATGGAGTGCCGCGACATCGTCTCGGGCTATGGCGAGATCGAGGTGCTGCACGGGCTCAGCCTCGGCGTGCGCCCCGGCTCGATCACCGCGCTGTTGGGCAGCAACGGCGCCGGCAAATCCACCTTGATGCGCACGATCGCCGGCCTGCTGCCGCATTGGCGCGGCACCATCGGCTTCGCCGGCCGGCCGCTCGACGGTACCACGCCCGCCGCGCGGGTCGCCGCCGGTCTGGCGCTGGTGCCGGAAGGGCGCCTGGTCTTTCCCGATCTGTCGGTCGAGGACAATCTGCGCCTCGGTGCCTATACCCCTCGCGCGCGCGCCGGCCGCGCCGCGCGGTTCGAGAAGATGTATACGATGTTTCCGCCGCTGCGCCAACGCCGCCGTCAGGCTGCCGGCGCCCTCTCCGGCGGTGAGCAGCAGATGCTGGCGCTGGCGCGTGGCATGATGTCGGAGCCGACATTGCTGCTGCTCGACGAACCCAGCCTCGGTCTCGCGCCCCAGGTCGCGGCGCGGATGTTCGATACCGTCAAACAAATTCGCGCGGAGGGCCATTCCATCCTGATCGTCGAGCAGGACCTGATCGGCACGCTCGCCATCGCCGATTACGGCTATGTGATGGAAAACGGCCGCATCACGGTGGAGGGGCCGCCGGCGGCCCTGCGTGACAATCCGCATGTCCTGGCAAGCTATCTCGGCGGCCAGGTATAAGGGCGATCAGGGCCGCGTATCCAACCCGCCACTATCGACGATGAAGCCGGCGATATCGGCGACGCCTTGGTTTTCCTTGAGGTTGGTGAACAGGAACGGGCGCGCGCCGCGCATCTTCCGCGCGTCGCGGTCCATCACCTCGAGACTGGCGCCGACCATCGGCGCCAGATCGATCTTGTTGATGATGAGGAGGTCGGAGCGCGTGATTCCCGGCCCGCCCTTGCGGGGAATCTTGTCGCCGGCCGCGACGTCGATGACATAGAGCGTGATGTCCGCCAGCTCGGGGCTGAAGGTCGCGGCGAGATTGTCACCGCCGGATTCGATGAAGACGAGGTCGAGAGCGGGAAAGCGCCGTCCGATCTCCGCCACGGCGGCGAGATTGATCGACGCATCCTCGCGGATGGCGGTGTGCGGGCAGCCGCCGGTCTCGACGCCCATGATGCGCTCGGTCGCCAGCGCGCCGGAGCGCATCAGGAACTCGGCGTCCTCCTTGGTGTAGATGTCGTTGGTGACGACCGCGATGTCATAGCGGTCGCGCATCGATTTGCAGAGCCGATCGATCAGCGCCGTCTTCCCGGAGCCGACCGGACCGCCGACGCCGACGCGCAGCGGGCCATGGGGTGAAGCATTCATGAGCGGAACAGCCTCGTATATTGGGTTTCGTGCCTCATCGAGCACCAGTCGATCATCGGCGCGGCGGTGCCGATCTCGTCGAGCGGCGTGTGGACCGCCGCGAATGTTGTCGCGGCAATCGCGGGTTCCAGCGCGGCGATGGCGCGCTGCCCGTCAGTCTGCCCGAGCGGAATGAGCCGCACGCCGGCGGAGACGAGATTGCTGGCGAAGCCGTGGAGATAGGCGATCAGCGCCGGTTCCAGCGCGATGCCATGCGCCGCGGCGGCGACGCCCACGATCACCGGCAGCACCGCGTCACCGCGCCAGCGCAGCGCGAATTCATCGAGCGCAGGATGCGGCCAGGCGGCGCGCGTCGCCATGAGAAACGCGGCGCCTTGCGTGCGCGATTCCAGCGCCATCTCCGCGCTGCCGCGCCACGCATCGGCGAGGGCGCAAATCGAATCAAGATCGCCCTCTATTCCCTCTCCCCCCAATGGGGGGAGAGGGAGGGGCCCATCGCTAAAGCGATGGGAGGGTGAGGTGGGCTCGTTCCGAGCCATCCCCCACCTCACCCCAACCCTCTCCGCCCCCGGGGGCGGAGAGGGGGAACTACTCACGCGCCACGCGGCCGCGAGCAGCGCCGCGTCAGTCAGGCCGGCGCCATGCCGCACCGCCTGGGCGATCCAGTCGGCGAGCGTATCGCGGTCGCGCACCAGCCCGGCCTCGACCGCGTATTCGATGCCGTGGCTGTAGCTGTAGGCGCCCACGGGATAGGCGGGTGATAGCCACGTCATCAGCCGATAGAGCGCGGCATCAGTGGTCATGAATCGTGGCCGTGCGGATGCTCATGGTCGTGGTGCGAGTGCGGTTTGCCGTCGGGGTCGTGTCCATAGCCGGGCATGTTTCCGTCATAGGCGCCACCCTCGGGCGAGAACGGCGCCATCACGCGATGCACATGGGCGCCGAGGCCGACCAGCATGTCCCCGATCACGGCATCCTCGCGAATGAGAATGCGCGTGCGCTCAATCCGCGCCTGAAGGTGGCGATTGCCGATATGCCAGGCGAGCCGCGCCAGTTGCTCGGGCGAATGCGCCATCACCTCCATCAGTGCCTCGGGCGCGGCGCGCACCGTTAGCCAGCCGCCATCGTCAAGCGCCAGCCCGTCGCCCTCCTCGAGCACCCGCGCCTCGGCGAGATCGAGCAGGAAATCGGCGCCGTCATCGCTCTTCAGCCGGATGCGGCGGCGATGGCGGTCGTCGAAGGCCAGCGTCACGCTGCCCCCAGCTTCGCGCGCCGGCCAGTGACCCGCCTTCTCGCATCGCGTGGCGCGGCGCATCAGAACAGAAAATAGCGCTGCGCCATCGGCAGCACCTCCGCGGGTTCGCACGTCAGCAGCATGCCGTCGGCGCGCACCTCATAGGTCTCGGGATCGACTTCGATCCTCGGCATGGTCGCGTTGTGAATCATGCTGCGCTTGCCGATGCCGCCCCGCGTGTTGCCGACCGGCACCAGCGGCCGCACCGAGCCAAGCGCCCGCGCCAAGCCGCCATCCGCCGCCGCCTGGCTGACGAAGGTCACCGACGACGAGGCGGTGGCGCGGCCGAAGGCGGCGAACATCGGGCGGTAATGCACCGGCTGCGGCGTCGGGATCGAGGCGTTGGGGTCACCCATCGGCGCCGCCGCGATACTGCCGCCTTTCAACACCAGGTCGGGCTTCACGCCGAAAAACGCCGGTGACCAGACCACGAGATCGGCGAGCTTGCCCTTCTCCACCGAGCCGACATGGGCCGCGATGCCCTGCGCGATCGCGGGGTTGATGGTGTATTTCGCGATGTAGCGCTTGGCGCGCAGATTGTCGTTGTCGCCGATCTCGCCGGGGAGCGCGCCGCGCTGGCGTTTCATCTTGTCGGCGGTCTGCCAGCAGCGAATGATGACCTCGCCGACGCGGCCCATCGCCTGGCTGTCGGACGAGATCATCGAGAACGCGCCGAGATCGTGCAGAATATCCTCGGCGGCGATGGTCTCGCGGCGGATGCGGCTCTCGGCGAAGGCGACATCCTCGACGATGTTCGGATCGAGATGGTGGCACACCATCAGCATGTCCAGATGCTCGTCGAGCGTGTTCACCGTGTAGGGCCGCGTCGGGTTGGTCGATGACGGCAGCACGTTCGGCTCGCCGCAGACGCGGATGATGTCGGGCGCGTGGCCGCCGCCGGCACCCTCGGTATGGAAGGCGTGGATGGTGCGGCCCTTGAACGCCGCGATCGTGTCCTCGACGAAGCCGGATTCGTTCAGCGTGTCGGTGTGGATCGCCACCGGCACGTCGTACCGGTCCGCCACCGTGAGGCAATTGTCGATGGCGGCGGGGGTGGTGCCCCAATCCTCATGCAGCTTCAGGCCGCACGCGCCAGCCTCGATCTGCTCGATCAGCGCGCCCGGCAGCGATGTATTGCCCTTGCCGAAGAAGCCGAGATTCATCGGAAACGCTTCTGACGCCTCGATCATGCGGGCGAGGTGCCACGGGCCAGGGGTGCAGGTGGTCGCGGCCGTGCCGGCGGCCGGGCCGGTGCCGCCGCCGAGCATGGTGGTGATGCCGGAGTACAGCGCTTCCTCGATCTGCTGCGGGGCGATGAAATGGATATGCACGTCGACGCCGCCGGCGGTAACGATCTTGCCCTCGCCGGCGATCGCCTCGGTGCCGGGGCCGATGACGATATCGATGCCGGGCTGCACATCGGGATTGCCGGCCTTGCCGATGGCGGCGATGCGGCCGTCCTTGATACCGATATCGGCCTTGATGATACCCCAATGATCGAGGATTAGTGCGTTGGTGATGATGGTATCGACAGCGCCTTGCGCGCGCGTCATCTGGCTCTGGCCCATGCCGTCGCGGATCACTTTGCCGCCGCCGAACTTGACCTCTTCGCCATAGATCGTGCGGTCTTCCTCGACCTCGATGATCAGTTCGGTATCGGCGAGGCGCACCTTGTCGCCCACCGTCGGGCCGAACATGTCGGCGTAGAGCGCGCGGGAGATACGCGTGCTCATAGCGCGCCTCCAACCTTGCCTTTGAAACCGTGGACGATGCGCGCACCCGCATAGGCGACGAGGCGCACGTCGCGGGTTTGTCCAGGCTCGAACCGGGTCGCGGTGCCAGCGGGAATATCGAGCCGGAAGCCGCGCGCTTGCTCACGATCGAAGCGCAAGGCGGCGTTGGTTTCGAAGAAGTGATAATGCGAGCCGACTTGGATCGGCCGGTCGCCGGTGTTGGCGACCTCCAGCGTCACGGTGGCGCGGCCCGCGTTCAACTCGATCTCGCCGTCGCGCGGCATGATTTCACCGGGGATCATCGCATCACCGGATCGGCTGATGAACGGTGACGAGCTTGGTACCGTCGGGGAAGGTCGCCTCCACCTGAATGTCGTGGATCATCTCGGCGATGCCGTCCATCACTTGGTCGCGGCGCAATACCGTCGCCCCGTCGCGCATCAAATCCGCGACGCGGCGGCCGTCGCGCGCGCCCTCGACGACGAAATCGGTGATCAGCGCGACCGCCTCGGGGTGGTTGAGCTTGACGCCGCGCTCCAGTCGCCGCCGCGCGACATTGGCCGCCATCGCGATCAGCAATTTGTCCTTTTCCCGTGGCGTCAGATTCATGGGTTCCCCTTCAGATGCTCCACGCGCGCGGCGGCGTCGCCGGCAGGCCGGCGGCGGCGTGGCGCAGCGCGCCAACATACGTCGCGAGCCCGGCGCGTACCGCGCCGGCGGCGCCGATGAAGCGTGCCAGCAGAATGCCGTTCACCAGCGTCGCTCCGGCGCGGCACGATAGGCCATCGGTCAATTCCCGCGCCAGCGGCAGATGAATCGCGGCGTCGGCGCCGATATAGGCGGCGGTGGCGAAGGCCTCGGCCCCGGCGAACCCGGCGGGCTTCGCGACGGTGTCGCCGCCGAGCCGCAGCGCATCGTACCAGGCGAGCGCGCCGCCGCGCTCGACACGCCACCGCTCGCGCATGGCACCGTTCGTCCAGCGCTCGCCCCGCGCGACCCGACCGAACACCAACATTTCGCTTGCCAGCAATCGCCCGGTGGCGGCGACGCGCGCGACAAGGTCGCGCCGCAGCCGCGCGCCATCGAACAGGATGGTCTCTTGCGGTAGCCATTCGAGCCAGGCGCCGTCGCCGACATCGAGCGTGACCGCGATAGCGCAATCGGCGCCGAGCGAGCGATAGATTTTTTCAGCGGCGGCGCCGGTGACCGTGACGGAAGCGGCCGCGTCCGCCGTTACGGACAGCGCTACCCGGTCGCCGCCGGTCAAACCGCCGGCGGTGTTGAGCAGCATGGCGAGGGCGGGCTGACCCGCCTCGGCACGCGGAAACCGCACCCGACACGGCGTGCGCTGATAGAGGTGGCGGATTCGCGTCGCGGTCCCGTGCCGCGCGAATGCGATCTCCGCCGCGCCGTCGCCGCGCTGCAACCCTCGTGCATCAGCCGCGTCGGAGGCGGTGGAAAATTGTTCAAACCGTGAGGTAGCGGCGGACATCGTCTTCCATCATGTCGCGGGACAGACCGGACAATACTATCTCGCCGCGCTCCATCACGACATAGCGATCGGCCAGCGCCTGGGCGAATTCGAAATATTGCTCAACCAGCAGGATCGTCATGGTGCCGCGCCGCGCCAGCGCGCGGATCACGCGCTCGATATCCTTGATGATCGAGGGCTGAATGCCTTCGGTCGGCTCGTCAAGGATGAGGAGGCGCGGCCGCGTCACCAGCGCGCGGGCGATCGCCAATTGCTGCTGCTGACCGCCCGAGAGATCGCCGCCGCGTCGCCCCAGCATTTCCTTCAGCACCGGGAACAAAGTAAAAATCTCGTCCGGTATCGAGCGCTGGTCGCGCGGCACCGGCGCCAGGCCGGTCAGCAGATTCTCATGGACCGTGAGGCGCGGGAAAATCTCGCGGCCCTGCGGCACCAGCGCGACGCCGCGCCGCGCGCGCTCATACGGCTTGAGGCCGGCGATGTCCTGTCCCTCCCACATGATCCGGCCGGAGCGGATCGGCTGCAACCCCATCACCGCGCGCATCAGGCTGGTCTTGCCGACGCCGTTGCGGCCAAGCACGCAGGTGATGCCGCCGGGCTCGGCGGTGATGCTGACGTCGCGCAGGATATGGCTGGGGCCGTAATAGAGCTGGATGTTTTCCGCCGCGAGCATGTTTAGCGCCCCAGATAGACGTCGATGACGCCTTGATGGGCCTGGACGAAATCGATCGAGCCGTCGGCCAGCACCGACCCTTCATGCAACACCGTGACGCGCGAGGCGAGGCTGCGCACGAATTCCATGTCGTGCTCCACCACGACAATGGTGTGCTCGCCGGCGAGCGAGCGCACCAATTCCGCCGTCGCCTCGGTCTCGCGGTCGGTCATGCCGGCGACCGGCTCGTCGAGCAGCAGAAGCTGGGCGTCCTGCATCAGCAGCATCCCGATTTCGAGCCATTGCTTCTGGCCGTGGCTCAGCGCACCCGCCAGCGCCCATTCGCGGCCGGCAAGGCCGATACGGCGGATCATGGCGTCGATCGCGTCGCGCTCGTTCGCGAGCAGCCGGGCGAACAGGGTGCGGGTGATGCCACGCGCCGTCTTGCGCGCCAGTTCCAGATTGTCGAATACCGACAGATTCTCGAACACGGTCGGCTTCTGGAATTTACGCCCGATGCCGAGATTGGCGATCGCCGCCTCGTCGAGCCGCGTCAGATCGACCGTGCCGTCGAATATGATCTGGCCTTCGTCGGGCCGGGTCTTGCCGGTGACCACGTCCATCATCGTGGTCTTGCCGGCGCCGTTCGGGCCGATGATGCAGCGCAGCTCGCCGCGATCGATGACGAAGGACAAGGCGTTGAGCGCCTTGAACCCGTCAAAGCTGACGGTGACGCCGTCGAGATAGAGCAGCGACCGGCTATATTCCGGCGAGGGCGCGTCGGTCATGGCATGCCTTTCTCGCCGACGAGACGGTTGGCTTCCGGGGGCGGCCGGCGAAACCCGCGAAGCTGCGCGGCCAGCCCAACAATGCCCTTGGGAAAGACGAGCGTCACCAGGACGAACAGCGCGCCCAGCACATAGATAATGCCGACCTGCGGCACATAGAGCGCGCCCGCGATGCCGGCCAGCGTCGCGGAAATGGTGAAGACGAAGACCCGGGCCCGCGCCACGGAGTAGCCGAGAAACCGCACCCGGCTTTGCGCGTCGCGCACCGCCAGCAGCAGGCGGCCAAGCTTCGAGGTGACGATCCACCGGCACAGCATAAAGCCGAGACCGAGCGCCACCACCGACGCGATATAGAGGCCGCGACGGGTGGCGCCGGTCTGCAGCGGGAAGCCGAGCAGATCCTTGAAATCGGTCATGCCGTTATTGCCGCCGAACCCCATATCGTTGCGGAAAAACGCCAGCCACAGCGCATAGGTTAGCGCCTGGGTGATGATCGACAGATAGACGCCGGTGACGCGCGAGCGGAATGCCAGCCAGCCGAACACGAACGCCAGAATGCCCGGCACCGCTACGATCATCAGCGCGGCGAAGGCGAAATGATCGAAGCCGTACCAGTACCAAGGCAGTTCCTTCCAATTCAGGAACACCATGAAGTCCGGCAGGATCGGATTCTGATAGACGCCGCGGGTGCCGATCTGGCGCATCAGATACATGCCCATGACATAGCCGCCGAGCGCGAAAAACGCGCCGTGGCCGAGCGATAGAATGCCGGCATAGCCCCACACCAGATCGAGCGCGAGCGCCAGCAGCGCGTAACAGGCATATTTGCCGAACAGCGGCACCAGATAATCGGCGAGATGCGCCGACGACGTGACCGGAAGCGTGTTCAGGAACGGCACGCCGACGATCAGCACCAGCCCGACCAACAGAAACGCGGCCCAGCCGCGGCGATCCATGAGATGACCGTTGGGCATCGTTAGACCGGAGCTCCCGCCGTCCGCGGTGGCCGGGCTTGGCCCGGCCATCCACGAATTTTCTTGTCCGCCCGTGTGGAAAATTCGTCGATGCGCGGGTCAAGCCCGCGCAAAGCGGGGATGGGGAGGTAGGCGGACATCGTCAATTCTCGGCCGCGCGGCCGCGCAGTGCGAACAGGCCGCGCGGGCGCCGCTGAATGAAGAGAATGATGGCGACCAGCACCACGACCTTGCCCAGCACCGCGCCGGAGATCGGCTCCAGCAGCTTGTTGACGATGCCGAGCGACATGGCGCCAGCCAGCGTCCCGAACAGGCTGCCGACGCCGCCGAACACGACCACCATGAAACTGTCGACGATGTAGAGGGTGCCGAGATTGGGGCTGACATTGCCGATTTGCGACAGCGCCACTCCGGCGATGCCGGCGATGCCGGAGCCGAGGCCGAAGGTCAGCGCGTCGACCCGCGCCGTGGCGATGCCCATCGCCGCCGCCATGTCGCGGTTCTGGATTACCGCGCGCATGTGCAGGCCGAAGCTGGTGCGCTTCAGCACCAGGCCCAGTACCCCCAGCACGACAAAGCAGAAGATCAGGATCACCAGGCGGTTCCAGGTGATGAAGGCGCCGCCGAACAGCTCGAAGCCGCCGGTCATCCAGGACGGGTTGGCTACCGCCTTATTCGGCGCGCCGAAAATCGTGCGCACGAATTGCTGCAGGATCAGGCTGACGCCCCAGGTGGCGAGCAGGGTCTCGATCGGCCGGTGATAGAGAAAACGGATGATGCCGCGCTCCAGCACGATGCCCACCAGGGCGGTGACGATGAAGGCGGCCGGCAGCGACACGACGAGATAGGCATCGAGCCAGGCGGGGGGCAGGAACGCCTGAAACAATTCCTGCACCACATAGGTGGCGTAGGCGCCGAGCATGATCATCTCGCCATGCGCCATGTTGATGACGCCCATCACGCCGAAGGTGATGGCGAGGCCGATCGCCGCCAGCAGCAGGATCGAGCCGAGACTCAGCCCCTCGAAAATGGTGACGCCGAACCGGACGATTTTCAGGCGGCCCGAAATCGACCGCAGCGCGTCATCATCGGCCTTGCGGACCTCGGGATCGAGGCTCGGCGTGTCGTGGAGCGCCGAAAGGATGTTGAAAATGTCGGGCTCGGTCGAGCCGGACAATTCCGCGATGGCGGCGATCTGCGTTTTCTTGTTGGACGAAGTGAGCCTCGCCCCTGCAAGGGCAAAATTCAGGTCGCGCTTCACGGCGGCGTCCGGCTCCGCCGCCAGCGCGCGTCGCAGCGCCGGAATGTTGCCCGCCGCGGGATGCTTGATCAGATCGAGCACGGCGGCGAGCCGGATGCCGCGATCGGGGCTGAACAGATTGAGCGTGCCGAGCGCGGCATCGATCGCGGTCCGCATCAAATTATTGACGATGATCTGATCGGCATCGTCCGCCGCCGCTCAGCGGATCGAACAGGTTGAGATTGTCGCCATCCGCCTCGGCGCGAACCACGTTTTTGTCCTCGGTGACGTAGAATTCGCCATCCTCCAGCGATTTGAGGATCTTGCCGACGCGCGGATCGGTCGAGGCGGCGAGAGCGCCGAGCGATTTGACCTTGGCGTCGAAATCGTCGGCGCCGAGCTGTTGGACCAAGGCGCTGAGTTGCGCCTGATCCGCCGCCGCGGCCATGTCGGCGGGAAGGAGGCATGCCAGGAACGCGAGGAACACAAGAACAACCGAATCCCGCGCGCGCGGGATTCGAGACGCGCGCTCCTCGGGCTGCGGGAAATATCTCGATGTCATTAAAATTCTTTCACGGGGTATGCCGTATCGCGACGAGGCCGGCCTCGACGGAAGCCGGCCTTGCACGCACGATTATTCGTACATCTTGTAAGTCGGCGCCTTGCAGCTCTCGCAGACCCAGGGGAAGGCCCAGTTCGCGATCTTGCCCTTGTCCTCGGCCAGGTACTTCGAGGCCCACGCTTCGCCCGGCACCGGCTTCGGCGTCCTCCACACCACGTTGAACTGGCCGTCCGGGCGGATTTCGCCGATCAGCACCGGCTTGGTCAAATGGTGGTTCGGCAGCATCTCGGCCCAGCTTCCGGTCAGGTTCTTGACCCGCTGGCCGATCATCGCCTGGCGCACCGCGTCGACATCGGTGGTGCCGGCCTGCAGCACCGCCTGGGTCCACATCTTGAAGCCGATGTAATGCGCCTCCATCGGGTCGTTGGTGGTGCGCTTGTCGTTCTTGATGAAGGTATGCCACTCTTTGATGAAGGCCGTGTTCCGCGGCGTCTTGACCGACTCGAAATAGTTCCATGCCGCGAGATGGCCGAGCAGGTTCTTGGTGTCCATGCCGGAGAGTTCTTCCTCGCCGACCGAGAACGCCACCACCGGAATGTCGGTCGCCTTAACGCCTTCATTGGCGAGTTCTTTGTAGAACGGCACGTTGGCGTCGCCGTTGATGGTCGAGACCACCGCCGTCTTCTTCCCGGCCGAGCCGAATTTCTTGATGGCCGCGACCTCGGTCTGCCAATCGCTGAAACCGAATGGGGTATAGTTCTCCATGATGTCGGCGTCGGTTACGCCCTTCAAATGCAGGAACGCGCGAAGAATCTTGTTGGTGGTGCGCGGATAGACATAGTCGGTGCCTTCGAGCACCCACCGCTTGGCCGAGCCGCCTTCCCTGTTCATCAGATACTCGACGGCGGGGATCGCCTGCTGGTTGGGCGCGGCGCCGGTATAGAACACGCCCTTTTGTGATTCCTCGCCCTCGTACTGGACCGGGTAGAACAACAGACCATTGTCCTTGGCAAACACCGGCAGCACCGATTTGCGCGACACCGACGTCCAGCAGCCGAATACCGCCGCGACCTTGTCCTTTTCCAGCAACTCCGCCGCTTTCTCGGCGAACAGCGGCCAGTTCGAGGCCGGATCGACCACCACGGCCTCGACTTTCTTGCCAAGCAGGCCGCCCTTGCTGTTGAGGTCGGCCACCATCATCAGAATGGTGTCCTTCAGCGTGGTCTCGCTGATCGCCATGGTGCCCGACAGCGAATGCAACACGCCGATCTTTATGGTGTCTTCGGCTTGTGCCGGCGCCCCCGCCACCATCGCCGCGATCGCGCCCGCGACGGCGATCGCCCCCAATTTTGCCTTAGCCTTCATGTGCCACCTTCTCGCTCTCTTTGTCTTGGCGGCGTGATACGCCCCCAAAACAAGCAGCAAAATTCGGGCCAGAGCGCACCGGACTGTCAGGCGGCGGTGATGAAGAAGAAGTCAGCGCTAACAAAAGGGCGGAGTGATCAAATATCGACCATTCCGAGGGCACGAGGACTGCGCACCGTAAGCGGAAATCGTCGCTTTTGTTATCGCCCCTACGTTGCCGAGCGGTCCTTTGATTGACAAGCAGAATAAAACGGCGCAAGCATAGGTTGAGGGGAATTAAGATAAGATGTTAGGTCAGTCCGCTGTTGCCGCGCTCGCGCTCGGCGCGCTCACGTCGCTGCTTTGCACGCCCGCCGATGCGCAGCCCGCGGTTCCCGGGACCGCCCAGCCGGGCCGCACCCCGGCGCCGTTTCAGCAAATTCCCGCGCCGCTGTCGCGCGGGGCGCCGGTCCTGGTGCCATCCGCGCCCGGCCCGGTGGCGCCGCCGGCGGGCGCGGCCAATGCGCGGTTCATCCTGCGCCGCATCGAATTTCAAGGCGATACGGTCTATCCGCAAGGCGATTTGCAACCCCTCTATGCGCGCCTGATCGGCCAGCAGGTCACGGTCGCGGATGTCTATGGCGTGGCGGAGGCGATCTCCGCCAAATACCGCAATGACGGCTATCTGCTCAGCCAGGCGCTGGTACCGCCGCAGCAGATTCGCGACGGCATCGTGCGCATCCGCATCGTCGAGGGCTATGTCCGGCGGATCGTGATCAGCGGCGTACCGGCCGGCCAGTCCGACCTGATCCGGCGGATCGCCGGCAAGATCACCCGCGACCGGCCGCTGCGCGCCGCCACCATCGAGCGTTATCTATTGCTGATCAATGATTTGGCCGGGGTGACCGCGACCGGGGCGCTGGCGCCGGCGCGGGCCGGCATCGGCGCCGCCGATCTGGTGGTGACGGTGAGCCAGAAGACGCTCGACGGCGAGCTTGGGTTCGACAATCGCGCCAGCGAGTATTTCGGCAATTATGAGGCTTATGCCGGGTTCGGCGTCAATTCGCTGCTGGGCGAATATGAGCGGTTCAGCGCTCGCTTTCTGGCATCAACAACGTATCAAACCCACTACACGGACTTAGCATTTTCGCTGCCGGTCGGTACCGAAGGGCTTAAATTGCAACTGCGCGGCCTGTTCGGCGCCGATCATCCGGGCGCGGCGCTGGCGCCGTTCGAGCTCCACGATTCCTCCTATCTGGTGTCTGCCGGCGGGGATTATCCGATTATTCGCAGCCGGCTGGAGAACTGGCGCGTCGCGGCGTCGTTCGACGTGCGGGAGGCGGACAGCACCTCCGACGCGCTGCTGACCCGCCAGGATGATGCGATCCGCGCGCTGCGGGTCGGCACCACCTATGATCGCACCGACACGCTGACCGGCCTGTCGGCGCTCAACCTCGTCTCGGTGCAGCTCAGCCAGGGCCTCGACTTTCTCGGCGCCAGCGATCCGGGGCCGACGCGCACCCGCACCGACGGCCGGCCGGATTTCACCAAGGTCAATCTCTTCGTCTCGCGCGACCAGCCGATCGCCGGCCCCTTTTCCCTGGCGCTGGCCGGCGCGGCACAGCTCGCCAATGGGCCGCTGTTCTTTTCCGAGGCGTTCGGCGTCGGCGGGCCGCAATTCGGCCGCGCCTACGATCCCTCCGAGATTCTCGGCGACAGCGGCTTGGCCGGATCGGCGGAATTGCGGTTCACCGGCAGCGGCGATGGCCAGCTTGTGCGCCGCTATCAGCTGTTCGGCTTCGTCGATGGCGGCGCCGTCTACAATAACGGCGCGTTGCAGCCGGGGCTTTATCGCCATGCCGCGGAAACCTCGACCGGCTTCGGCGCTCGGCTGAGCCTGACGCATGGTTTCGTCGCGGCGGCCGAACTCGACTTCCCGCTCGATCGCGTGGTCCAGGCGACCGGCGACAAGGATCCGCGCGTCTTCTTCTCGCTCGCGGCACAGTTTTAAGGATACCGGCATGGCTGGAGGAAATTCGATGCTGCGTTCTCTTGGACGCTCGCACGGCACGACGCGTATTTGCGCCCGGCGGCTGCGCAGCACGGTCGCGGCCGTCGCGATGATCGCGACGCTGATCCCGCTGACGGCGCTGGCCCTGCCGAAGGGCGGCACCGTGGTCGCGGGCGGCGCCCGGATCATTCAACTGACGCCGAACAAGCTCGAGATTCTGCAAACCTCGCCCAAGGCCGAGATCGACTGGCAGTCCTTCGACATCGCCAAGGGCCAGACCGTCATCTTTCTTCAGCGCGGCGCCGCCAACCAGGCGCTGAACGAGATCGGCGGCGGCAAGACAATCATCGACGGCCGGCTGATTGCCGACGGCACGCTCATCCTGATCAACGCGCACGGCATTCTGTTCGGGCCCGATGCCCGCGCCGCGGTGGCGCGCCTCATCGCCAGCACCGCCAATGTCAGCTCGGCCGATTTCGCGGCCGGGCGGCTGAATTTCACCATTCCCGGCCAGCCCGACGCGACCATCGCCAATGCCGGCCAGATCACCGCGAAGCAAGGCGGACTGGTCGCCTTCATCGCCCCCAACGTCGTCAATTCCGGCGTGATCAGTGCCCGGCTCGGCACCGTGGCGCTGGCCGCCGGCGACGCGGCGACGCTCGACCTCTATGGCGACGGGCTGATCTCGCTGGTGCTGGGCGGCAATTCCAAGGCGGCGATGATCCATCAAAGCGGCAAGATCCTCGCCGCCGGCGGCACCGTGCTGCTGACCGCAAGCCAGGCGAAGTCGCTGGTCGAATCGGTCATCAATCTCGATGGCGTGGTGCGCGCCGATACCGTGGCGCAACAGGGGGGCACCATCACCCTGACGGCGTCTCAGGTGACCGTCGGCGGCGAGATCGCGGCGGCGGGCAATGCCGCCAATCAGGCCGGCGGCACGATCAAGCTGCTCGGCGACACGATCCATCTGCGGCCCGGCGCGACGGTTACGGCCACCGGGCGCGCGGGCGGCGGCCAGGTTCTGGTAGGCGGCAATTATCAGGGCAAGGGACCCGAGCCCGACGCCGCGACGGTGATGGCCGATGCCGGCTCGATCGTCGCCGCCGATGCGACTGGATCGGGCGCTGGCGGCCGCGTCATCCTGTGGTCCAACCAGAAGACCGTCGCGTCGGGCACCATCTCCGCCATCGGCGCGGGCGGCGGTCAGGGCGGCTTCATCGAGACGTCGTCCGGCGCGCAACTCGTGGTCGACGGCAAGGTCAATGCCGGCGCGGGCGGACAATGGCTGCTCGATCCCCACAATATCGAGATCGCGACCAACAATATCGGCAGCAACACAGCATGTTCGGGCGCCGGCTTCTGCACCGTGACGCCGACCCAGGATAATTCCTTCGTTTCCGCCAGCGTCATCGACGATGCGCTGTCGCACGCCACCCAGGTCACGATCAAGACCAATACCGGCGGCACCCAGGAAGGCAACATCACGGTCAATTCCGCCATTGCCAAAAGCAGCGGCGGCGACAGTTTCCTATTGCTGCAGGCGGACAATTCCATCGTCATCAACGCTGGCATCTCCAGTACCACCGGCAAATTGGCGATGGCGTTCGAGCCCACCAATGGCACCATCACGCTCAACGGCGACTTGGTCAGCCTCGGCGGCAATATCAGCCTGGGGGGCCCGGCCATCATTGGCCAGCGGACCAACATCGTCGATGTGCGCGGCACGGGCGGCGATGGCGTCCTGACCTTCAGCGGCGCGGTGACCTCGGCGGGCGTGGGCAGCGGCCTATTGCTCCGAGGCGGCAACGGCTCGATCAATTTCAATGGCCAGGTCGGGACCGCCGCCGCACCGATCGACAGTATCGAAATCGAGTCGGCGGCGTCGGCCGAGTTTTCGACCGACCTCTTCACCCGGCATCTGCAACAGGATGCCGGCGGCAAGCAGCTCCTGTTTCTCGGCAATGTGGATGTCGAGACCAACCAGGCCGATTCCGTCAACCTGACCGGCACGGATATCGAGCTCAATCCCGATAAGACGCTGTTCGCCATCGGTAATGTCACGATCGACATCGGCGCGGCCGGCCGGCTGATTTTTTACAATGGCAGCCGCGTCGTGGTGGGCAACGGCACCTTCACCCAACGCGGCAGCGGGCTCGCCTATCTCGGCGGCCTGGTCGCGACCAGCGGCGGGAACATCAGTTTCGCCGGCGAGGTTCAGGTCATGAACGACGCCGTTAAGGTATGCTCGACCGGCGCGAGCTGCGCCGGGACATTCCCCGCCGGCGGCGACGTGGTCTTCAACGAAATCGCCACCGTTTCCGGTGATCCCGCCCATAATTTCGCGGTCTCCGCCAACGGTCTCGCCAGCTTCAACCTGGTCGGCGACGGCGCGCCGCTCAACGCGGTCAGTATTTCGGCCAGCAACATCGCCCTCGGCACGATGACAGCGGCGGGGCCGGTCACGCTATCGGCGGTCGGCAACACCCCATCCGGCGTCGGAATCACCGGCATGGTCACGGCGCCCAGCATCACCATCGGGCCGCCGCCCGCTGGGTCGGGCGCCAATCCGGCAACCATTCTCAGCAGCGCGATCGGCACCACACAACCCACCGGGCCCAGCGATACCGCGCATTTGCCCATGGTGGTCGGCACGGTGCTCGCCAATGCGACCTATACATTCGATGGCGTGTGCTTCGCCGCCTGTGGCGGGACCGGAGGCGGTGGGACCGGCACCGGTGGAACCGGTACAGGTGGGACCGGTACAGGTGGGACCGGCGGCGGGACGGGGACGGGCGGTACGGGCGGGAATGCCGGCGGTTCCGGCACCGGCGGGAATGGCGGCGGTACCATTGCCGCCACCGGCCTCAACGCGGCCGAGGCATCGACCCTCAACGCGCTGCAGGATTCGACCGACCGGGTGCTGCGCTCCGACATCATCGCCATTATGCCCAACGTGCCGCCGAGCCAGCTCCCGGCGCTGCTCGATCAGCTTCAGGGCATGACCACCGACCAGCAGGAAACATTGCTGGCGAAGCTGTCATCTGGCGACCTCGCCACCGCGCTCGCCAGCATCGACAGCGCTGGCCAGGGCGACTCGCCGGCGGCGAGCCATGTCCAGACCACGCTGGTTAGTCTCGCGGCGCAGGATCAGGCGGCGGCGAACCTGCCGGCACCGCCGCCGGCGACCGGTGGCGGCTATTCGCTGGAATCGCTCGGCTCCAGCAATGTTCAACTGGTCCAGGCCGCCTATCAGCAGGCGTTCGGCCGCGCGCCGACCGCCGCCGAGCAAAGCGCCTGGCTGGGCGTGGTGGCGCGTCCCGGCTGGACCGAGGCGAAGGTCGCGGCCAGCCTGACGGGGGAACTGACCAACGCCGCGGCGTTGCCCGAACTCGACACCATGATCGACCGCGCCTTCGCCACCGTGCTGGGGCGCAATCCGACGCCGAGCGAGCTCGCGCTCTTCACGAAAATGGAATCCCAATCCCATTGCAGCTATGCGGACATGGTGGCCTCGCTGCAGGAGGAGGTCCATGCCGGGCCCACGACGGGCGACGCCAGCACCGGCGCCGCCCTACGGGCCGACATGATCATCCGGTCCTATCTGCAAAATTTCGGCCGCGCGCCGACCCAGGCCGAGTTTAATCTATGGGACAACCGGCTGCTGACCGGGCAATACACCGATGCCCAGATGGTGTCGGACGGGCAGAAATATTACGCGGCCGATTCGACGTCGCAGACCAACGCCATCAACAGCGCCGTCTACGCCATCTTCGGCACCACGCCGGCGAATGTCGGCTGGCCGACGATCCAGAACGAACTGACGCAAAACGGCAAGCACCCGTTCGCCAATTTCCAGGATCTCGAGACCCGGCTGGCCGCCATCGTGCAGCCCGGCGGCCAGGGGCTCGCGATCAGGAATGCCTTCGTCACGGTCTATGGCCGCCAGCCGACCGCGCAGGAACTGGCGCAATATACCGGCAAGAAGGACGCCAACGGCGCACTGGCGAATTTCTCCGATTTCACCGCCACGCTGACCGCCCAGCGCACGCAGTCCATCCTCGCCGAATATAATTCGACGCTGGGCCGCGATCCGTCGCCGCAAGAGCTCGCCAAGGCCGATCAGATGTTCGCCAGCGGCAAGAAATTGTCGGATCTCTTCACCGCGATCTCGCCGATTTCCGATCCGCCGGAAGATGCGGCCGCCATCGTGCGGGCCTATCTCGCGGTCTATACCCGCTATCCCAGCCAGGCCGAATTGAATGACGGCCTCGCGCACAATGTCAGCTATGGCGACAGCTATAGCTCGATGGTGACATATCTGAAGGGCAGGACCGACCCGAAGAATCCCGGCCATCTGATCGTCCGGGTTCCGGGCGGTTCGGGCAGCTTCACCATGCCCGGCGGCTTCACCATCGCGCCCCAGGGCGACGGCACCGCCCGGATCACGGCCCAGGCCAATACCAGCGGCACGCTCGATCTGTCGTTCAACGGCACGGCCGTCACCATCCAGAACGCCAACGGCAAGATCACCGCGACCGCCAGCGGCAACGTCATCAACACCAATGGCAGCAACTTCGTCGGCCAAAACGGCAGCGCGTTGCGGATGGATAATGGCGCGCCGGTCATTTCGAACGATGGCGGTAGTGTGATCTCGAATGATGGCGGCTCCCTGGTCGGCCCCTCGGGCGGCACGGTCATCTCGAACGATGGCGGGTCCCTGGTCGGTCCGTCGGGCGGCACGGTCATCTCGAACGATGGCGGCAGCCTGCTGGTCGCCTCGGGGGTGATCTCCAACGATGGCGGCAGCCTGCTATCGGAAGGCGGCGGGGGATTGCTCAACGAAGGGGGCAACGGAATTGTCAACACCAATGGCAGCAATTTCGTCGGCCAAAATGGCAGCGCCGTCATCAACACCGACGGTAGCAATTTCGTTGGCCAAAACGGCAGCGCCGTCATCAACACCAACGGTAGCAATTTCGGCCCGCTGATTTCGGGAGCGTCGCTGACCGGCTACTAGAGTCCGGTGTACCAAAATTGAAACATTTTTTCACTTACCGGCGAACGCCGGTATCCATCGTGCCGTTGCATCATGGGTCCCTCCCCCGGCTTGACCGGGGAATCACGCCGGGACGGTAAGGGGGGCGCTGCCGGGCGGTCGGCTCCCGAATTCTGAATTTCTCCGGCGGGCGCGGCGAGCGCATGCGATGATATACCTAAGCCATTGATAAGTCCCCGTAGCTCAGGTGGATAGAGCAACAGTTTCCTAAACTCGATTTGGCACTTTCACCCCATGTCTCATGCTGTCACCCAACGCTATGTTCTAATTAAGTTTTTTCCCTGATATACTGCTCCTAGTAGCACCTCACGGCACCTGGCTTCGCTTATCATTGGCGAGACAATGCTGAGACAAATAGGAGCAACAGTTGCGACTCACCGACCTCAGTTTGCGCCAGCTCAAAGCCCCGGTTTCCGGGGCAAAAGTCTATGCTGACGACACGCTGGTAGGGTTCGGCGTGCGCGTTAGTTTCCAAGGTACCGCATCCTTTGTGCTCACCTACGGCGTCGCGCGCAAGCGCGTCACCATCGGCCGCGTCGGCGTTATCAGCCTCAAGGATGCCCGGCTCAAGGCAAGGGAGTTATTGGCGGAGCGGACGCTCGGTAAGAAAGACCTCAAAGCCGTTTCGTTCGAGACGGCGCAGCAGCTCTTTCACACCACCCGCGCAGCCAAAGAGTCCACGAAGAAGGAAACCAAGCGGGCGCTCGACCGCCACTTCCTGCCGAAATGGCGAAACGAAAAGGTCGCGGACATCACCACCGACGACGTAGCTGACATTGTAGATCGGCTGAAGCACACGCCGTCCGAACAGGGCCATGCCTTCGCCGCAGCCCGGCTCTTCTTCAACTGGTGCGAAAAGCGCCGCTATATCGACCGTTCCCCGCTTCATGGCCTTGATGCCCCGAAGCTGGGTAAAAGCCGCAGCAGGGTCTTAAGCGATGCGGAACTCATCATCGTCTTACGCACCGCGCTCAACGGCGCGACGCCGTTCCATAAGCTGGTCGCGCTCTTGCTTTTGACCGGCCAGCGACGCTCGCAGATCGCGGCCTTAGAGCGTAAATGGATAGGGCACAACACCCGGCTATTTACATTCCCGGCCGAAATCATGAAAGGGAATCGCGATCATGTTACGCCGTTTGGCGACCTTACGGCATCGGTCTTAGCCACGCTTTCCGAGGACGGTTTACTGTTTCCAGGGGGCGATACCGACAATCCCTTCAGTGCCTTCAGTAAATCCAAGACGGGGTTCGATAAAGAGTGCGGCGTAACCAATTGGACGCTTCACGATTTACGGCGAACGATGCGGACCCATTTCGCGAAGCTCAAGGTTCCGCCGCACATCGGCGAACGCATCCTCGACCATCGCTCCGGCGTTGTCTCGGAGGTCGAGGCGATCTACGACCGGTACGAATACCTGGACGAAATGCGCCAGGCGGTTGAGGCATATGAAGCCCATCTAGTCGCCTTATGCGAGAACTGATAGTCTTCGTTCGTCCCAGGGACTAACCCCCAGGGCCATCGCGATGGCTCCTATCTCAGGAGTCAGCAGCGATGAATGTTAAACGTCAGTGGATCGACTGGAGAACACTGGTTCGCATCGGGTATCCGTATTCGCGGCAACATACGTATCGGCTGATGGCAGCCGGCCGTTTTCCTAGAGCCCTCAAGCTCGGGGACGACCGCTCCTCGCGGATCGTGTGGGTCGTTGCGGATGTTTCCGATTGGGCCGGGCGCTACGGTCTGACACTCGATTACAGCACGCTCTAACGTCTCCGACGTGGAGCTGCACTTCAGGGGGATGTCCCGATCTCTGTTGAAATTTGCTTAGCAGGCATTGCCGGTTGAGCAGGCTAAGCGGCCTTGGCCGGCTGTTCAAGGTCGGGGTTGACGGCGAACTTGGCGTGATGGGCCAGGAGTGCCGCGCGCAGAATCGGCAGTTGCTTGTGGGCCTTGAGCCGGCGGAAGCCCTTGGTGGCCTCCAGCATGGCAGCGCCGGTCCAGCGCAGCGCCATTCTGGCATCCCGCCAGCGTTTAACGTTGCGGCAGACCTGCCGGATGGTGCCGTTCATATTCTCGATGATGTTGGTACAGGCCAGCGACCGGCGCAATTCAAGCGGCAGGCCGAGGCGATTGACGGTGAGGATCTCGTCGAGGCCCTCCAGAATGCTGGCCGAGACACCGGGCGCGTCAAGTTCGAGGCGGCGGGCGAGATTGCGGATCAGCTTTTCCGCCTTGTCAGCGTCGTCCAGTTGCCACGCCTGACGCAGCGTCTTGCGCACGCTGGCATGCAAGGGCTTGGGCAAACGCTCGGTGATGTTGCGGGCCTTGTGGACTTGGCAGCGCTGGATTGGCGTGTTGCGGCCGAAGGTCTTGCGGATTGCCTTGGACAGCGCCTTGGCGCCATCGACGACGAACAGACGGCAGACCTTTGGATCGAGGCCACGCCCGACCAAATTGTCCAGGAGGGCCTGCACCACGGCGGCATTCTCGGTGGCGCCCTCGATCACGCCGAGGGGGTGCTTCCCGCCGTCGCCGTCAATGCCGACGGCGGCCAGCAGCATCAACTCCGCCTCGATGTGGATGCCGTCGATCTGGATGATCGGCAGGTCCAGCTTGGACAGGTCGGCCGCCATCCATTCCCTCATGCGCTCCGCGGACAGCGCCACGAACCGGCGCGACACCGCCGACTTGGACAGCCACGCTCGCCGGGGGGCGGGCACGTCGCCCTCCGGCAGGCGGACCGCCCGACCGAACTTACGCGTCGAGACGTTGATCAGCATCAGGTTCAGCGCCCACTTGCCTAGCAAGTCCTCGGCCTGGGCGGTCTCCCAGCTCGGCAAGGCGACCTCGCCGCCGATGCGGGCGCGCACCCGGGGGCGTTCGATCTCGATCTTGCCGCCATGGAAGCCGACCTTGCCCTTCGCCTTCCCCCAGCGGTGCCCCGCCTTGCCGTCGGCACGGCCATAACGGGGACCGCACAACCGGGTCGCATCCTCCTCCATCATGCCGGTCAACGTGGCGATGCCCGCCGTCAGGCAGAAGCGATCAAAGCTCGCCCCAACCTCCTGCCAAGCTTCATCGACGATTGCCGCCGGCACAACGGCAGCCACTGTGGCAGATTCCTTCATGGCGTTGCTTTCCTTCGTTGGATTCAGCACCCCGAGCCTACCGGCTCAAGGCGAGCAACGCCTACCTCACATTTTCAACAGCCTCCGGGACATTCCCGCACTTCAGGTCGGGGAAGCGATTCCCCGGCCTTTTTCTTGCTCCCCGCCTGTGGATACGGGGGGGGATACAGATATGTATACTGTATCCCCAGGCGGCGCGCCCCGATCGCGCCCACAAACCCTTACAGTTCAACGGGTTCCGCCACACAGTCCGTCGGGCTCACGCCACGACCCATTGTCTTTTTCTGCCTTCTCCCTGTCTGACTTTCGTCATCCAGTCCGAAGGACAGACTTCGCCCACTCG